>NZ_CP034783.1:4871317-5527934 GCF_006094435.1 Pseudomonas sp. MPC6
TCGAAGGCTTCGACCGACCACTGCGCCGGGAACACGCCGATACGGAACGGCTTGCCATCGGTGCCCTTGCCCCAGGCTTCGGCATCGAACCTGCCCTGGACTTTCGGCGTCGAGCCACCGCCGTCCCCGACTCGCGCCACCGAGAATGCGGGCACGACCTTGACTTGGGCAATCTTGCTGTAGACCGACAGGGTCGCGCCTTTCAGCGTGCCGACGGTGACGTTGCGCAGGCCTGGCTGGGCATTGGCAGCGGCCTTGAGCCTGACTTTTATCCGTTCCGGGGTCTGCTCGACGACTTCGACCACTGTCACACCTTTGCCAAAGTCTGGCTTGCCGGTGAGACCGCTGCCGATCAGGGTGACTTCAGTCTCGGCGCCAGCCTTCAGGTAACCCGGCTGCACCGCCAGCAAACGACTGCTGCCCTGCTTGGCGGCGACAAAGTCGAGACCGCGCTCATCGTGCTCGGCCTCGAACATCCGGCCCTGCATCGCGTTGCCTTGGGCGGCGAACACCTGGCGCATGGTCACGCCGTCGATGGTCACGTTGCCACGCCATTCGTAGCCGGTGTAGAGAATCGCGCTGCCGTCGCCGTTGAACGGGCTGCCGTCGGCGTATTGGCCTTTGACGCTGACCTTGAACGTGTCTCCCGCATCGGCGGTGACGCTCATCACCCCCGCCAGCTCGCCTTTGCCTGGCAAGTGGCCACTGAAGCTCCAGTCGCCCACCAACGTCTCGGCTTTCGGCGCGCCGGCCTGCCATTTTTTCCAGGCCGGGTTGTCCAGCGGATAACGCTTGGCCAACAGCGGCACCATTTCCTTGCGGGCCAGGTCGAACCAGTCGCGGTCACGGGACAGGGCCTGGTATTCCAGGGACGGCCATTGGCCGAGATGGAAATTCACCAGACGCTCCCATTCCTGGGCCGGACGCCGTTGCAGGGCAACCCGCGCACCGGAGTGGCAGCGGCCGCACATCTGGCTGGTCTGGTCGTCGAATTTCTCGACGGTATTGAGCCGCCGCTCCAGCGCATAACGTACGCCGTCGGTCTCGCTTGGCGCCAGGCCTTGGGTGTCGGCCAGGTATTTGACCAGGGTGCGGCGGTCGTCATCGCTGATCTGCAAACCGTGCATGGTTTGCATCCGGGCGATGCTCATCAGCCAGCCTTCCGGGGTCTTGCGCTGGTGACTGATACGGCTCAGGGCATTGTCGGCTTCGGGGGTATGACAGCCCTGACAGGTTTCCTTGAGGATGGTCTGGGCGTCGCGAGCTGCCAGGCTGTAGGGCGAATGCAGCGCCACACAGGCCGCCAATGCCAGCAAGCTGGCGCTCAGGCCTGATCGGAGTTTTCTCTTCATCAACGTCGAACCTCGCACGGTGCTTTCTTATTTTTGTGGCTTCTCGTTTTTATGGTTTCTGCCGTCGGCGGCGGACCGCTGACGGAGGCAAGAGAAACGTCTGAGATGAGCAATACACGGAGCGTGCCAGCTTACCGATAACCTTTTCTATCAAGCAGTTACGTGAGGACAAGGCCTGCGAGTCGCGGCTGGACGAGATCGACGGCGTCTAATATCGCGACAGGTGTAGCACTCTGAGACAGCATAGTTGCCGCCGCCGGAACAGTTCATCGACCGACGATTGACGACAACCCGGCGCAGGTGCGAAATGGGTATTCACCGATTGCCGACAGGGGATACAAAATGGCAAGCATCACTGTCCTGGCGGGGGACTTTCTGCAGGGTGATGGAGAGTACAGGGACGGCGTTTTCACCCTCAGGACGGCGCTTCACCCGTGGCCCGGCATTACCCTGGCGCTCTCTTCATTCAAGAGCGTAGAAGTGGCCAACGAGGGCTCGATCAACAACATCAAGGATGCCATCGGCTTCGGCGTCGCCGGCGCCATGCTGCTCGGTCCCATCGGGGCCATTGCCGGTTTCATGTTGGCCGGCAAGGAAACCGAAGTGACTTTTCTGGCGACACTCAAGGATGACAGGAAGCTGCTCGCTGCCGTGAATGGCAGCACCTATGATGAGATTTACCGGCAGTTTTCCAGCTGATCGATCAGCGCAGGCCGCACCGGATCCCGACGGTGCGGCCTGACGCCCATTCAGATGCTATAGGTGGGGTGAATGCTTTTGTGCGCCTCGATTTCCTGTCGCAGTTCCGCCACCAGCGAGGCGATGGCATGGGGACTGTCCAGTGTCCACAGGGGCACATGGGTCGCCACCAGGTCCACTTGGCCAGTCATGCAGTCGCAGACCCGAATAGTCAGGGACTGGTCTGCCTCCATGACGCACGTGCACACGGCGGGCAGCATTTGGTGTTCGATGATGTTTTGAATTTCCAGGGTTGAAAGGAACATTACTACCTCCCTCGCGCCAGATAGGTTGCCGGATGAACGGTTCGTCATTTCATCCACCGAGCCAGAAAATTCTATTCCTCAATAATGAGACCCTCAAGGTCGCAACCCGGTTGCTCGTCGTCTCATATTGTCGCAATTTGCAACAGTCCCGCCGCCCCTCGATCCCTTTGAGTGCCCCTGAACCCCGCCGACAAAGGGCGGCCTGGCACTTTGCGGGCACTTGGCACAGCCATTGCGAAAGCGCTGTTCTCACGAACAACAAGAGGCCTCGCCATGTCCCTCCCCTATCTGCTTCCCGCCACCTCGGCATTCATCCAGCGCGCCCCGCGCATGCTTATCGGCGGTGACTGGGTCGAAGCCGCCGACGGTCAGACCATGCCCCTGCACAACCCGGCCACCGGCGAAGTGCTGTGCGTGGTGCCACGGGCCACACCTGAAGATGTCGACCGCGCCGTACTTGCCGCCCGCCAGGCGTTCGACGATTCGGCCTGGACCCGCACCCGGCCGCGGGAGCGGCAGAACCTGCTGTGGAAACTCGCCGACCTGATGGAGCGCGACGCCGAACTGCTGGCGCAACTGGAATGCCTGAACAACGGCAAAAGTGCCGCGGTGGCCCAGGTCATGGACGTGCAGCTGTCCATCGACTTCCTGCGCTACATGGCCGGCTGGGCGACCAAGATCGAAGGTTCCAGCGTCGAAGTGTCGATGCCGTTGATGCCCAACGATCAGTTCCACAGTTTCATCCGTCGCGAAGCCGTGGGCGTGGTCGGCGCGATCGTCGCCTGGAACTTCCCGCTGCTGCTGGCCTGCTGGAAACTCGGCCCGGCCCTGGCCACCGGCTGCACCGTGGTGCTCAAGCCCGCCGACGAAACCCCGTTGACCGCGCTCAAGCTGGCCGAACTGGTGCTGGAAGCCGGTTATCCCGAAGGCGTATTCAACGTGGTGACCGGCACGGGCATCACTGCAGGTTCGGCGCTGACCCACAACCCGCTGGTGGACAAGCTGACCTTCACCGGTTCCACCGCCGTGGGCAAGCAGATCGGCAAGATCGCGATGGACTCCATGACCCGGGTTACCCTGGAACTGGGCGGCAAATCCCCTACCATCGTCATGGCCGATGCCGACCTCAAGACCGCCGCCGCGGGCGCCGCCAGCGCGATTTTCTTCAATCAGGGCCAGGTGTGCTGTGCCGGGTCCAGGCTGTATGTGCAGCGCAAGCACTTCGACAATGTCGTGGCGGACATCGCCGACATCGCCAACGCCATGAAGCTCGGCAACGGCCTGGACCCGAGCGTCGAGATGGGGCCGTTGATCTCGGCGCGCCAGCAGGAGCGGGTTTACCGTTACATCGAAATGGGCCGGGAAAGTGGCGCGACCATCGCCTGCGGCGGCGAGCAGTTCGGGCCGGGGTTCTTCGTCAAGCCGACGGTGATTGTCGATGTCGATCAGAAGCACTCGCTGGTGCAGGAAGAAATCTTCGGCCCGGTGCTGGTGGCGATTCCGTTCGACGACGAAGCCGATGCGTTGCGCATGGCCAATGACAGCCCCTACGGGTTGGGCGCGAGCGTCTGGTCCAATGACCTGGCGGCGGTCCACCGGATGATTCCGCGGATCAAGTCGGGTTC
This sequence comes from Pseudomonas sp. MPC6, assembly GCF_006094435.1. Lineage (NCBI taxonomy): Bacteria > Pseudomonadati > Pseudomonadota > Gammaproteobacteria > Pseudomonadales > Pseudomonadaceae > Pseudomonas > Pseudomonas sp. MPC6. Next base: position 4,875,299 of record NZ_CP034783.1, read on the forward strand.
GGTGTGGGTCAACTGTCACAGTGCCCTGGACCCGGCGCTGCCGTTCGGCGGGTACAAGATGTCGGGGGTCGGGCGAGAGATGGGGTATGCGGCGATCGAGCATTACACCGAGTTGAAGTCGGTGTTGATCAAGCTGTGACCCGCTATCCGAGGGAATGGCAACGATAACGCGTTCGACCTGAGCGAACGCGGCCCTCTGTAGGAGCGAGCTTGCTCGCGATGGTCTCAATGGCGACGCGTTTATTCAGGATGAACGCGTTATCGTTGACGTCCTTCGCGAGCAAGCTCGCTCCTACAGGGGGGGCGAGTTTGTTCAGGAATAACGCGTCAGAACGGCAGTTTCATCCCCGGTGGCAGTTGCATGCCCGCGGTCATGTTGCCCATCTTGTCCTGGCTGTTGGCTTCGATCTTGCGCACGGCATCGTTGACGGCGGCGGCGAATACCGCTTCCAGCATTTCCTTGTCGTCTTCGCTCAAGCCTTCGACCAGGCTTGGGTCGATGGTCACGCGCTTGACGTCGTGACGACCGGTCATGACCACGGTGACCATGTCGCCGCCGGCTTTACCGATCACTTCGGCGTTGGCCAGTTCTTCCTGCATCTTGGCCATTTTTTCCTGCATCTGCTGCGCCTGCTTCATCAGGCCGGCCATGCCACCCTTCATCATGGTAATCACCTCAAAGTACTTGGATAAAAACAGTGTCCAGCCGTTGGGGCCAAACGCCTTCAGTTATTAGCCCTGACTGACCAGGGCGTCGACAGGTTCAATAGTATCGTTACGGACCACCGCACCGAACTGCTGCATCATTTGCTGGATGAACGGATCACCATGGATCGATTCCTCGGCCTCGCGCTGACGATTGACACGACGGCGGGACGCGGCCTGGGCTGGCGTTTCCTGCTCGGGCTTGATCAGCTCCATGCTCAGGCTCAGCGTGCGCCCGTGATGTTGGTTCAGCGCATCGTTGAGACGACGTTGCTGGGTCGCGTTGAACAAGGCGCTGTGGGCCGGGTCCAGGTGCAACAGCCAGTTGTCGCCATCGACCGCGATCAGGGTGCAGTTGGCGGCGATGCTACCGGTCATGCCGGAGATCGGCAATTTCGGGAACAGCTCCAGCCACTGCAGGGCCAGGCCGGTCGCCGGCATGGCGGCCGGTTCCGGTTCGGGCTCCGGAGCCGGCTCGGCGGCATGCTCGCTGGCCAGCTCGTCCAGGTAACTGTAGGACGAATCGATGTCCGGCTCGATGTAATCCTCGTCCAGCGGCGGCTCGTCGTCCTGGTCCATGCCCGGCGTCGCAGCCTCGACTTCGCTCACGGAGGGTTCCGGGATCGGCGCAGCGGCCCACTCCGGGGCGTCCGGCACGACGCTGTCGGGCGTCGGTAGTGGCATCGGCGGCAATTCGGGTTGTTCAGCAGCCGTTTCCAGAACCGGTTCGACCGCGGGCTGCTGGACGACTTCAGGTTCTACCGGGTCGTTCCAAGGCAGGTCGACGACCGCCTCGACCGCTACCGCCTCAATAATCGGCTCCGGCACAACGATCGGTGCAACGGCTGCCTGCACCGGAGCTGGAGCTGGAGCTGGAGCTGGAGCAACTACCGGCGCAACCGGCGCAGAGACGACTGGTGCAACTGCCACAGCCGCTACCGGCGCAACCACTCGCGCGGCAGCCACTGAATGGGCGGAATCAACTGTGGCCTGGCTGATCCCTACTGTCTTTAGCGGCTGCCTCGGGGCGTCGGCGGTGTCTGCCGGCCGGAACGCGAGCATGCGCAGCAGGACCATTTCGAAACCACCCCGGGGGTCCGGCGCCAGCGGCAAATCGCGGCGACCGATCAGGCCCATCTGGTAGTAGAACTGCACGTCTTCGGCAGGCAGTGCCTGGGCCAGTGCCAACACCCGATCGCGGTCGCCGTGACCGTTGTCGACGCCTTCAGGCAAGGCCTGGGCAATAGCGACGCGGTGTAGCACGTTGAGAATTTCCGAGAGCACGCCGTTCCAGTCCGGGCCTTGTTCAGCCAGGTGACGCACGGCTTCGAGCAACGCCTTGGCGTCGCCCTCGATCAGCGCATGCAAAACGTCGTAGACCTGGCCGTGATCGAGCGTGCCGAGCATCGCCCGCACGTCGGCGGCCATGACCTTGCCTTCACCAAACGCGATCGCCTGGTCGGTCAGGCTCATGGCATCGCGCATCGACCCATCGGCGGCGCGGCCCAGCAGCCACAGCGCATCGTCTTCGAACGGCACGTTCTCGACACTCAACACGTGGGTCAAATGCTCGACCACGCGCTCCGGCGTCATGTTTTTCAGGGAGAACTGCAGGCATCGCGACAGAATCGTTGCAGGAAGTTTCTGCGGGTCGGTGGTGGCCAGGATGAACTTGACGTAGGGCGGCGGCTCTTCGAGGGTTTTCAACAGCGCATTGAAGGAATGGCTGGACAGCATGTGCACTTCGTCGATCAGGTAGACCTTGAAGCGCCCGCGACTCGGGGCGTACTGCACATTGTCGAGCAGCTCGCGGGTGTCTTCGACCTTGGTCCGGCTCGCGGCGTCGATCTCGATCAGGTCGACGAAACGGCCTTCATCGATCTCACGGCACACCGAGCACTCGCCGCAAGGCGTCGACGTGATACCTGTTTCACAGTTCAGGCATTTGGCGATGATCCGCGCGATGGTGGTCTTGCCCACGCCGCGGGTACCGGTGAACAGATAGGCATGGTGCAGCCGCTGGCTGTCCAAGGCATTGATCAGAGCCTTGAGCACATGGGTCTGGCCGACCATTTCGCCGAACGAGCGCGGACGCCATTTACGTGCAAGAACCTGATAACTCATCGAAAACCGTCGCAACTAAGGAACAGAAGCGGCTAATGCTAGCGGAGCAAGGCCGAAATTGCATCCGGTGTGCTCGTCTAATCTGGCTAAGATGCACTTCGAGGGCTTTTATCGGCCAGGGATTGTTCAGGACCGGAGCGTTTATGCGGCTCGCCTTGGGGGCATTACTGTTGATGAGCTGGAGTTCGGCGGGCGCCGAAGCGCCGCTGCGCTTCGTGTTGCCCGACAGTTGGGCAATGCCGATGGTCCAACTGGAACGCGGCCGCCCGACCCAGGGTATTTTGCATGACCACAGCTATAACTACCCGACCCGGCTTTATGTGGGTGCGGAGCCCTCCGCTGGCGAGGCGAACAAACGATAGGCTGTGGGAGCAAGCCCGCTCCCACATTTTGATCTTCTTAGGCCTGATAAATAGGTTCAGGCTGTCTGCTGCTGTACCCGCCATTGCAGCGGCGCAACATACCCTTGTACCCAGGCCGACACTTCCTCCGGCGGCATCGGTCGTGCGATGCAATGGCCCTGGGCAACGTCGCAGCCCAGCCGCATCAGCAATTCACCCTGCTCGATACTGTCCAGCCCCTCGGCGACCACTTGCCGCCCGAACGCCCGGGCCAGGCCGATGACTGCGGTGGTCAATGCCAGGTCATCTCGATCATGAAGAATGTCGCGGACAAAGGACTTATCGATATTGATGGTCTGGGTCCGCAATCGCTTGAGGTAACTCAGCGACGAATATCCGGTACCGAAATCCCCCAGTGAAAACCGCACGCCCAACGCCTGGCAAGCCTGCAGACAGGCACTGACATGTTGAATATTCTCGACCGCCACCGATTCGACAATTTCCAGGTCGAGCATCTGCGGTGCAACCTGGGCATGCCGGGCGAGCATCTCACCGAGCCGGTCGACGAAATCCGCCCGCTGAAAATGACGCGCCGCGATATTGATGCTCACCGGCCAGCCCTGCCCCGCCTGCTGCCAGCGGTGCAGCTGTGAAAGCACTTGATCCATGACCCATTCACCAATATCGATGATCAGGTCCGTCTCCTCGACCAACGGCAGAAAATTCCGAGAGGGCACCATGCCATCCTGAGGGTGTTCCCAGCGCAACACGGCCTGGAAACCGACGACCTCGCCGCGACGCATGCTCACCCGAGGCTGGAAGTGCAAACGCAATTCTCCCGCCAGCAGCCCCTGACGCACTCGCTCGATGGTCTGGTGCGTGACCTTGACTTCCCGATCCCGGTACACGTCGTATAGATGAAAACGATTGCGCCCACCCTGCTTGGCCAGGTACATCGCCTGATCGGCATGACGCAGCAGGGTTTCGGCATCTTCGTTGTCGTGGGGGAACAGCGTGACGCCAATGCTGGCAAACACATTGAGCTCTTTGCCAAGCAGCGTATACGGCGCCGAAATCGCGCCCAACACCCGGTTCAGTGCCGCGCGCATCTCCGGCAGATCACGCACGTAACGCAGCACCAGCACAAACTCGTCACCCGCCAGCCTGGCCACCACGTCTTCGCCGCGCACGATGCTGCGCAGTCGCTTGGCCACTTCCACCAGCAACAGGTCGCCACTGGCATGCCCGTAGCCATCGTTGACCGCCTTGAAGCCGTCGAGATCGACCATGCACACCGCCAGCGGGATGTTTTCCTGGCGCGAGAACTCGAGGGCCTGATCCAGCAAATCCGAGAGAAACGCGCGATTGGGCAGTCCGGTCAGCACATCGTGACCCACCCGCCATTGCAAGGAATGCAGCAGTTGACGTTTTTCGCTGATGTCGAAACGAATCGACAGGTAACGATCAACCTTTCCAGTAGCGTCATCGAGTACCGGCACCATGGTGCTTTCGACCCAATACAGGCTGCCGTCCTTTGCCCGATTGCAAATCTCGCCTTTCCAGACGCTGCCCAGCGCGATGGTACGCCACAGGCCAGCGAAGAATTCAGCCGAGTGCAGGCCCGAGTTGAGCAAACGATGGTTCTGCCCCAGCAGTTCCTCGCGGCTATAACCGGACACCGCACAGAACTGATCGTTGACGTAGGTGATCCGGCCGCTCAGGTCCGTCTCGGAAAAAATAGCGGCTGCATCCACCGCCCTGCGGTATTTCTCATCCATGAGTCAGGCTCGTTGTGGCTAGCGGTGGCACCGCTCGACCAGTGCAGGATGCCCGGAAGAGATGTTTTGTGATGGATTGCGCAGAAACACGTGGTCACTCCATGAACAGCGTTTGATGGCCCCGGACAGCCGAAGATCACCTAATCTGAAAGGCCGTGCGAAAGGACAAAAAAGACCAATTCAGCTAGCATTTCTACAAGGTTCAAGCGCGGCTTTGGGTCTGCCTGCTTGCCCTGAATGAGAACGCATGCTGGCTTTTTAGCATCGCGCCCGCGTTCAACAACAGGTCATCGAAAGTCTTTTCGGATCGGCAATTCTACGAAATGCATCACATTTTGCAAGATAAGGTGATGGATCATGCGGTTGTCATGAACCAAATCTATCGTTAAGTTCTTGATTCCAAATGGGAATTAAGCGATGCACATTTCAAGTTTGGGTCCAGCCATCCGGCGTTACCGCAAGGTCGCGGGGCTTACTCAGGCTGAACTCGGCGAAAAAACCGGTTTTGACCCCAAAACCATCAGTCGCTTCGAAACCGGCACCTATACCCCCAGCGTGGACGCCCTGTTCCTGCTTTCCGAGGTGCTGGGAGTGAAGCTGAAAGCCTTTTTTGCCGATCCGGGCGATGAAGATGAACAGCGGGCGTACCTGTTTGGCGTCATTCATAAAGCCAGCCCAAAGGAACTGGGAAAGCTGATTGCGGCGGTCGATCAGGCCTTGTCCAAGCCTTAGTGCCAGGAATGGAAAAAGGAGGCCGACTTGTTGGTTCGACAGGTCGGCCTCCTTTTTCAGGTATGACTTCAACAACCGGAAACGACAAAAGATCCGCCTGGACGATATCCATGGCAGAGCAACAGGAAAGTAGTTTTAAGCAGATAACGCGAGAGGGATTCGCGGCCCGTTAAGGTGGTAACCCCACCAGCCACACCCCGGCACACAATGTTCCCGCTGTGGCTGCTTCCTTCCGGATCTGACCAGGTTCACGGGTAATCGTTGCGGGGGGACCGATGGGGTCACCATAACGACACTCACCAGTTGGCGAGCCGCGCCATTGTACCTATCTGAGACGAAGTTACAACCGTTCGGCCAGATTAAAAAAAATGAGTCGGCTCAAGGACATGCAGTGAGCTTTAAAAAGATCGCAGCCTCGCTTCGCGGGGCGGCTCCTACAGGGAGCGGTATGCATCCGAAGGTTGCGATCGCCTGATCTATTGCGCCAACACCTCATCCGCCCTGCCCCCCTCCTGCTGGATCACCAGGTGGATGAAGTGCAGCTTGGCGATCACCGCCGGTGGCAGGACGAACGGATAGAAATCCGGCTGACCCATGCTGCGCGACAGTTCGTTGAGCATGCCGGCCAGTTCGATCCAGGCGTTGACGAAGGACAGGAACGCCGCGCCTCCGGGATGCTGCGGGTCGTAGAGGGTGCTGGAGGGAAAGGGCTGGTAGTCGAAGTCCAGTTCCCGGGCGCTCATGCCGAACCCCAATGCGGTGTCCACGGCGTCCATCATGTGCAGATAGTGCGCCCAGGTTTCGGCCCAGTCTTCCCACGGGTGCATGCTCGCGTAGGCGCTGACGTACTGTTGTTGCCAGGCGAGCGGCGCGCCTTGTTGATAGTGTTGTTCGAGGGCCTCGGCGTAGCTGGCGCGTTCGTCGCCGAACAGGCCGCGGAACGGTTCCAGCCAATGACTGTTGGCGATCAGCCGGTCCCAGTAGTAATGCCCGACCTCGTGACGAAAGTGCCCGAGCAGCGTGCGATACGGTTCGTGCATCTGCACCCGGACCTGTTCGCGATGGGCGTCGTCGGCTTCCTTGATGTCGAGGGTGATCAGGCCGTTGGCGTGGCCGGTGGTCGGGGGTTGGCCTTCGAGGTCGACGCCGATGAAGTCAAAGGCCAGGCCGCGCGCTTCATCCTGGTTTTTTGCAATCACCTGCAAGCCAAGGCTGACCAACTGCGCGACCAGGCGCCGCTTGGCGGTTTCGACCTTGCGCCAGCGTTCGGGGTTTTCGGCAATCGACAGGTCGGGAATGGTGTGGTTCAGGCTGCAGGCGATGCACAGCGCGTCATGGTCGTTGGCGGGGAGCAGCCAGTTGCAGGCAGCCGGGGAGTCGAGATTGGCGCAGCGGCGGAAGATACCCGCCTCGGGATCGGCGTCGAGCAGCCAGGTGTCTGCGTGCACGCCGGGCTGCAGCGAGGACAGGCGGCCCTGCTCGGGTTGATAACCCAGGGCCGCCGAACAGGCCAGGCACTGGCTGTTGCGGAAGAACAGCGACTGCCCGCACCGGCACTGCCAGACTTTGCTGTTGCGCGAGCTCTCGGCCATGAACGGCGCGGCGATGCGTGAGCTGAGCTGTTCGAAGAAGCGGTACATGGCGATCTCTCCCTGGGACTGGCCAAGACTAGATCATGAATGGGTATCGATCGTTCCCGATTTTTGTGAGAGGGCTGATATTGCTTTCGCTGGCAAGCCAGCTCCTACAGGGGGTTGGCGTTGACCACAATTCATCTGTACACCGGTGATCCCTGTAGGAGCTGGCTTGCCAGCGAATGGCATCACACGGAAATACCATGCTTGCCCAGGAACACGACAAACGCTTCTTCATCCAGCACCTTCAACCCCAGCTCATTGGCCTTGGTCAACTTGGAACCGGCACCCGGCCCGGCGACCACGCAGTGGGTCTTGGCCGACACCGAGCCCGCCACCTTGGCACCCAGGCTTTCGAGTTTGTCCTTGGCCACCTCGCGGCTCATCAGCTCCAGCGAACCGGTCAACACCCAGGTCTGCCCGGCCAGCGGCAAGCCTTCGACGACTTTTTTCTCGCTCTGCCAGTGCATGCCGAAATCGCTCAGCTGCTTTTCGGCGGCCTCAGCGAGCTGGCGATTAGCCGCCTGCGCGAAAAACTCCCGAACCGCATTCGCCTGCTTCTCCGGCAATGCCTGACGCATGTCCAGCCAGTCGGCGTTCATCACCGCCTCCAGCGAACCGAACTTGTCAGCCAGCTTCTGCGCCCCGCCCGGGCCTACCGAGGGAATGTGCAGCTTGTCGAGGAAGCCGCCGAGGGTGGTGCTGGCGGAAAATTCGGCGCCCAGCTCGCCCTGGTCCTGGATCTGCAGGCCGTGCTTGAGCAGTTCCTTGATCACCTGCTGGTTGTGCGCATCTTCGAAGAAGCTGTGGATCTCGTGCGCCACTTCCAGGCCGACATCCGGCAAGTAGGTGAGCACTTGCGGCAAGGCCTGCTGGACCCGCTCCAGCGAGCCGAGGGAGCGTGCCAGCACCTTGGCGGTCTCTTCGCCGACGTCGGGAATCCCCAAGGCGTAGATGAAGCGCGCCAGGCTTGGTTGCTTGCTGTCTTCGATCGCACTGAGCAGTTTTTTGCTCGACAGTTCGGCAAACCCTTCCAGGTCGACAATATCGTCGAACTTCAAGGCATACAGATCGGCCGGCGAACTCACCAGGCCTTCGTCCACCAGTTGCTCGACGCTCTTGTCGCCCAGGCCTTCGATGTCCATGGCGCGACGGGAGACGAAGTGAATGATCGCCTGCTTGAGTTGCGCGCCGCAGGCCAGCCGACCGACGCAGCGGTACACCGCGCCTTCGCTGATGGTCTCGCGCCCCTTGCTGCGCTTGACCAGTTGCGTGCGCTCGACATGGGAGCCGCACACCGGGCACTGCTCGGGAATCTGCACCGGCCGCGCGTTATCCGGGCGGCGCTCGGTGATCACTTGCACCACCTGCGGAATCACGTCGCCGGCACGCCGGATGATCACCGTGTCGCCGATCATCAAGCCCAGGCGCGCGACCTCGTCCATGTTGTGCAAGGTCGCATTGGCGACGGTGACGCCGGCCACCTTGACCGGTTTCAAGCGCGCCACCGGCGTCACCGCGCCAGTGCGGCCCACCTGGAACTCCACATCGAGCAACTCGGTGAGTTCTTCCATGGCCGGGAATTTGTGCGCGATGGCCCAGCGCGGTTCGCGCGCGCGAAAACCCAGTTCACGCTGGGAGGCAATGCTGTTGACCTTGAACACCACGCCGTCGATTTCATAAGTCAGCGCATTACGGCGCTCACCGATGTCGCGGTAGTAATCCAGGCATTCATCGATGCCGTACGCCAGTTTCAGTTCATGGCTGATCGGCAGGCCCCAGGCCTGGAGCTGCTTGAGATTGCCAATGTGCGTGTCGGCAATATCCGCTGAGATCTGGCCGATGCCGTAGCAGCAGAATTCCAGAGGACGGTTGGCAGTGATCTTCGAATCCAGCTGGCGCAAGCTGCCCGCCGCCGCGTTGCGCGGATTGGCAAAGGTCTTGCCGCCGACTTCCAGCTGCGTGGCGTTGAGCCGCTCGAAACCGGCCTTGGACATGAAAACTTCACCGCGCACCTCCAGGGTCGCCGGCCAGCCGCTGCCGTGCAGTTTGAGCGGGATGTTGCGTACCGTGCGCACATTGACGCTGATGTCTTCACCGGTGGTGCCATCGCCGCGGGTCGCGCCGCGCACCAGCACGCCATCCTGATACAACAGACTGACCGCCAGGCCGTCGAGCTTGGGTTCACAACTGTATTCCACCGCGGCGGCGCTGCCGAACAAGTCGCCGCTCGGCAGATCCAGGCCTTCGGTGACCCGGCGATCGAACTCGCGCATGTCGGTTTCTTCGAAGGCGTTGCCGAGGCTGAGCATCGGCACTTCGTGGCGCACCTGGGTGAACGCCGACAGCGCCGCGCTGCCGACGCGCTGGGTCGGCGAATCGCTGGTGATCAATTCGGGGTTGGCCGCTTCGAGGGCCTTGAGCTCGTGGAACAACCGATCGTATTCGGCGTCCGGAATGCTCGGCTCGTCCAGCACGTGGTAGCGATAGTTGTGCTGATCCAGCTCAGCGCGCAGCTCTAGAATGCGTTTGTTGGCGGCGGTCATGGGTGTTCTCTCATAAAGCAAAAGAGCAGCCGAGGCTGCTCAATCTGTTGAAGCGGCGGAGATTCATTGTAGGAGCCAGGCTTGCCGGCGAAGGCGTACGTGAGATCGCCTTCGCCGGCAAGCCGGCTCCTACAGATCAGCGCTTCTGGGTCAAGGCGCGGCGTTCGAATTCGACGATGCGCTGACGGTAATGCTCGATCGTCTGGGCAGTCAACACGCTGCGCTGGTCGTCTTTCAGTTCGCCGTTCAGTTCCTGGGACAGCTTGCGCGCCGCCGCCACCATCACGTCGAAGGCTTGCTTGGGATGACGCGGGCCCGGCAGGCCGAGGAAGAAGCTCACCGCCGGCGTGCTGAAGTGATCGATGTCGTCCAGGTCGAAAACGCCGGGCTTGACCGCGTTGGCCATCGAGAACAGGACTTCGCCGTTGCCGGCCATGCTTTCGTGGCGGTGGAAAATATCCATTTCGCCGAAGCGCAGGCCGCTTTCCAGAATATTCTGCAACAGCGCCGGGCCCTTGAAGCCGGCAGCGTCGCGGCAGATCACACTGATCACCAGCACTTCTTCGGCTTGCGGCTGCTCCCTGTCGCTGGTCGAGGCCGAGGCCTTGGTGTCGTCAGGGTAATCGTCGTCACGGCTGCTGAAGCTCGGACCGCCTTCCAGGTCCAGGTTGAGGTCACCCTGGGATGGCTCGCCGCGCTTGCCGCGCTTGGCGCCTGATTCGCGCTGTTCACGGGCCGGCATGCTCACCGACGGCAGATCGTGCTCGTCCAGGTGCGGTTCCTTATGGGTATCCAACACCCGGGGCGGGCCCAACAGCTCGGCACTGGTGTCCTCGTCAGGCAAATTGGACAAATTCCGGTCAAGACGGAATTTCAGTTTCCCCTTGCCGCCGCGCATGCGCCGCCAGCCGTCGAAAAGAATCCCGGCAATGACAATAATGCCGATGAGGATCAGCCACTCGCGCAGACCGATTTCCATGTAATCCCGTGCCTCTATAAAAAATGCTGAAAAATAAGGGGTTTACAGCTGGTAAACCGCTTTAAAACGTGGCGCCAACTCTATGTTCTGACAGGCGTTTTGCCCACGCATACGATAAATTGACATTAAACTAGCACGACCAAAGGCAACTTTACACCGTCTGTCTCGTGGCTTGCGCGAATATGTCGACTGGCCAGCAACCAGCGTCCGGTAATTCGTCCCGCTTCTGACGAATACCTGGGCTGCGTTGTCCTGCAAGCCCGCGACTCAGGCCTCGACCATCGCCATCGCCTCCTCGACATCCACCGCCACCAGCCGCGAACAACCCGGCTCGTGCATCGTCACCCCCATCAGTTGATCGGCCATTTCCATGGCGATCTTGTTGTGGGTGATGTAGATGAATTGCACCGTCTGCGACATCTCCTTTACCAGCCGTGCGTAGCGTCCAACGTTAGCGTCATCCAGTGGCGCGTCAACCTCGTCGAGCATGCAGAACGGCGCCGGATTCAACTTGAAGATGGCAAATACCAGGGCCAATGCGGTCAGGGCTTTTTCGCCACCGGAGAGCAAATGGATGGTGCTGTTCTTCTTTCCTGGCGGCCGCGCCATGATCGTTACCCCTGTATCGAGTAGATCTTCGCCCGTCAGTTCCAAATACGCGCTGCCGCCACCGAAAACTTTTGGGAAAAGGGCCTGAATACCGGCATTGATCTGATCAAAGGTATCCTTGAAGCGGTTTCGGGTTTCCTTGTCGATCTTGCGAATCACATTCTCGAGGGTGTCCAGCGCTTCCACCAGATCGTCGTTCTGCGCATCCAGATACCGTTTGCGCTCGGATTGTTGCTGGTATTCGTCGATGGCCGCCAGGTTGATCGCGCCCAGGCGCTGGATCCGCGCCGCGATGCGCTCGAGTTCCTCCTCGGCGTCTTTCTCGTTGGCCCCGGCCACCAGGGTGGCAAGCACGCCGTGCAGGTCGTAGCCGTCCTCGTGCAACTGATCTTCGAGGGCCTTGCGGCGCACGGTCAGGGCTTGCCATTCCATGCGCTGTTGCTCGAGCTGGCCGCGGATCAATTGCGATTGCTGCTCGGCCTGGTTACGTCGTTTTTCCGCTTCGCGCAATTGGCGATCGGCATCTTCCAGGGCGATCTGCGCAGTCTTGAGTTCTTCGTCGACGGTCACGCGCTTGTCGAGCAATTCTTCGAGCTTGAGGCGCAACTCTTCCAGCGGTGCCTCACCCTCCTCCAGATTGAGGCTCAGCTGTTCGCGTTTTTCGGTCAGGCGCTCGGCCTGCATTTCCAGCCGTTCCAGCGCCTGGCGCGTGGAATCGTGCTGGGCCTTGAGCGAACCCAGGCGCACCGCCAGTTGATGCGCGTGATCCTTGTGCTGCCGGGCTTCCTGGCGCACCCGATCGAGGCGCTCGCGCAGGCTGTCGCGCTGGGCCAGCAGCAACTCACGCTGCTCGGTATCGAGCGCCATGCTGTCGAGGGCGTCCTGCAATTGCAGGCGTGCTTCGCCGATATTTTCGTGCTCCAGCGCGCGTTGCTCGCCGAGCTCGACCAGCTCTTCGTCCAGACGGGTACGACGCAATGTCAGCTGCTCGACCTTGGCTTTACCGGCCGACAACTGGGCTTTCAATTCGCCCTGCTGGCGGGCTTCGTCCTGCAGCAGACGGCGCAGATGCTCGCGACCGTTTTCCTGCTGGCGTTGCTGGGCCCGCAGGTTCTGCAGGCGGGTTTCCAGGGTTTCCACCGTGGCTTCGCGTACTTCGCGCTCAAGGCCCAGGCGCTGGATTTCCTGGCCACGGGCCAGCACCCCACTTTCCGCTTCGCTGGCCCTACGCACGCGCAAGAAGTGCGGGCCGACCCAGTAGCCGTCGCGGCTGATCAGGCTTTGGCCGGCGGTCAATTGACTGCGCAGGGCCAGGGCTTGTTCGAGAGTTTCAATCGGTTTGACTTGCCCCAACCAGGGCGACAGATCGATCTGCGCCTCGACCTTGTCGAGCAGGCTGCCGGCGATGCGCACGCCATCGCTGGCGGGGCTGAGCAAGCGCAGATCGCCCTGGGCAAACCCGGCCAGGTCGAAAGCGGCAAAATCGTCCACCAGCACCGCTTGCAGATCGGCGCCGAGCGCGGTCTCCACCGCCAGCTCCCAACCGGCTTGCACCTTCAGGCCTTCGGCCAGGCGCGGGCGATCCGCCAGGTGCTGTTCGCGCAGCCATTCGGCGGTGCCGGTGCCGGGATCGAGCGCGGCTTGCTGCAAGGCTTCCAGGGAAGCGAGGCGCCCGTTGAGGCGCTGCAAATCACCCTGGGCCTGCTGCTGCGCCGACAGCGCTTGCTGCAGTTCCTGACGCAGTTGCTCCAGGCGTTCGACCTGGGCTTCTTCGCTGGCCTGCAAGTCTTCCAGGGTCGCTTCACTCGCGGCCAACTGCTCGCCGAGCTCGAGAATCGCCGCGTCTTCCGGATCCGCCGAGAGCAAGGCGCGCTCTTCGCCAAGGCGCTTCTGTCGATCGGCCAGGCGCTCCATGCTGGTTTCCAGCTGCTGGATCCGCGACTGCTGGACTTCCGCCTGCCGCCGGGGTTCGGCCGCCGTGAGGTTGAAGGTGTCCCACTGCTCCTGCCAGCCGTGCATGGTGGTTTCGGACTCTTCCAGCGCGGCGGCAGCCTCTTCGGCGGCGGCGCTGGTGACTTCCTGTTCCGGGGTGAGCATGTCCAGCTCTTCGCCCAGGGTCAGCAGCAACGTGCGGTCGTGGCCCAGATGAGATTCGGTTTCGAGGCGCGCGCGCTCGGCTTCCTTCAAGTCATCCTGCAACTGACGCAAGCGCTGTTGTCCGTGCTGGATACTCTGCTCGACCCGGGCGATGTCGCCGCCGACCGAATAGAAGCGCCCCTGCACCAGATTGAAGCGTTCGGACAGGTCGTGGTGCCCGTCACGCAGGCGCTCGATCGCCGCATCGGCATTGCGCTGCTCGGCCACCAGGGCTTCGAAAGTGATTTCCTGGGTGCCGATGATCGCTTCACGCTGGCCGACCTGTTCGTTCAATGCCTGCCAGCGCAGGGCCGACAACTGGGCCTTGAGCTGCCGCTCCTCGCCTTTGTATTCCTGATACTTCTTCGCCGCCTCGGCCTGGCGGTGCAGCCGTTCGAGCTGACGTTCGAGCTCTTCGCGCAGGTCGGTCAGGCGGGCGAGGTTTTCGTGGGTGCGGCGGATGCGGTTTTCGGTCTCGCGTCGGCGCTCCTTGTACTTGGAGATGCCGGCCGCTTCTTCGATGAAATTGCGCAGGTCTTCGGGCTTGGCTTCGATAAGCTTGGAGATCATCCCCTGCTCGATGATCGAATAGCTGCGCGGGCCGAGGCCGGTACCGAGAAAGATGTCGGTAATGTCACGACGGCGGCACTTGCTGCCGTTGAGGAAGTAGCTGTTCTGGCTGTCCCGGGTGACTTTGCGGCGAATCGAAATTTCGGCGTAGGCCGCGTATTCGCCGATCAAGGTGCCATCGGAGTTGTCGAACACCAGCTCGATGCTCGCCTGGCTCACCGGTTTGCGGCTGGTGGAGCCGTTGAAGATGACGTCGGTCATCGACTCGCCGCGCAAGTTCTTGGCCGAGCTCTCGCCCATCACCCAACGGACGGCGTCGATGATGTTCGACTTGCCGCACCCGTTGGGCCCGACCACCGCCGCCATGTTACTGGGGAAGTTCACCGTGGTCGGGTCGACGAAGGATTTGAACCCCGCCAGCTTGATGCACTTGAGCCGCACGCTTAAGCGTCCGTCAGGGCGGAAACCACCAGATCGCAGCTGCGCTGGGCGTAGGCCGTCAGCACCTCGCGGATCTGCGGAAAGTCACGGGCCAGCACGGCGGCGAGCAGGCGCTCGAACAGTTCGAGGAACTCGCTCATCGACGCCTTGCGCTGGTCCAGGGCGAGAAAATACGCACGGCTCATGGCCGGCTGCAGGTTCTCGACGGTTTCCTGCAAGTACGGGTTATTGGCAAACGGGTACGCGGCGCGCATCACGTTGAAGCTGTCATCGACGAAGGTGCGGATGTCCTGGCGTTCGTAGCTGGCGGTCAGGCGCTGCTGGATTTGCACGAACGGCGCCATGTCGGCCTGGACTTGCCAGCCGCTGGCTACGGCGTTGCCGAGCAGGATGTACAACTCGCTCATCAGCGTGCACAGGCTCTGCACCTTGTGCACGGTGAGTTCGGTGACGTGGGCGCCCCGTCGCGGCAGGATCGCGACCAGGTGGCGCCGCTCGAGGATCAGCAAGGCTTCGCGAACCGAACCGCGGCTGACATTGAGGGCCAGCGTGACCTTCTGTTCCTGGATGCGCTCTCCGGGCTTCATTTCGCCGCGAATGATGCGTTCGGCGAGGTGGTGAGCGATTTGCTCGGCGAGGCTGTCCGGCGCCTTGAACGTCATGGTTGTCCTTCAAACTCTTCGATTTGCACAAGCGGCGCAGTGTAGCGCAATTGATCCGTCAGGGCGGAGTGCCCGTCCGGTGGTTTTTGGCACGATTCAAGCAAAAAGCAGGCTGGCGAACGAGGGTCAATAATGAAGATAACCGGTCGTTGATCGACATTTGATAATTTTCTGACCTTTAAGTCAGAAAATCATTGACCGAAAAGTCAGACCTGCTAAATTCGGTTCATGTCGGTTAACAACAATAATGAGTCTGCGAGGCCTTCCGTGATCCAGTTTTTACTTAACCAGGAACTCCGTAGCGAGCACGCCCTGGACCCGAACCTGACCGTGCTCAATTATCTGCGCGACCATGTGGGCAAACCCGGCACCAAAGAAGGCTGCGCCAGCGGTGACTGTGGCGCCTGCACCGTGGTGGTTGGCGAACTGCAGACCGATGACGACGGCCGCGAGCACATTCGCTACCGCAGCCTCAATTCATGCCTGACCTTTGTTTCGTCGCTGCATGGCAAACAACTGATCAGCGTTGAAGACCTCAAGCACCAGGGCGAACTGCACAGCGTGCAGAAAGCCATGGTCGAGTGCCACGGCTCGCAGTGCGGCTTCTGCACCCCGGGCTTCGTCATGTCGCTGTTCGCCCTGCAAAAGAACAGCGACGCGCCCGACGCCCACAAGGCTCACGAAGCGTTGGCGGGCAACCTGTGCCGCTGCACCGGTTACCGGCCGATTCTGCAAGCCGCCGAACAGTCCTGCTGCGGCCAGCAGACTGACCAGTTCGATGCCCGTGAAGCCGACACCATCGCCCGCTTGAAAGCCATCGCGCCTACCGACATCGGCGAGCTCAACAGTGGCGACAAGCGTTGCCTGGTGCCGCTGACCGTGGCCGACCTGGCCGACCTCTACGACGCTTATCCACAAGCGCGTCTGCTGGCCGGCGGTACCGACCTGGCGCTGGAAGTCACGCAGTTCCATCGTGCCCTGCCGGTGATGATCTACGTCGGCAACGTCGCCGAGATGAAGCGCATCGAAGTGTTCGACGATCGCCTGGAAATCGGCGCCGCCACCGCCCTCTCCGATTGCTATGACGCCTTGAAGACCGAGTACCCGGACTTCGGCGAACTGCTGCAGCGTTTCGCCTCGTTGCAGATCCGCAACCAGGGCACCCTCGGCGGCAACATCGGCAACGCTTCGCCGATTGGTGACTCGCCACCGCTGCTGATTGCCCTGGGTGCGCAGATCGTTTTGTGCAAGGGCGAGACCCGCCGCACCCTGGCGCTGGAAGATTACTTTATCGATTACCGCGTGACGGCGCGCCAGGAAAGCGAGTTCATCGAGAAGATCATCGTGCCCCGCGCCAGCGTCGAACAACTGTTCCGTGCTTATAAAGTGTCCAAGCGTCTGGACGATGACATTTCCGCGGTCTGCGCCGCGTTCAACCTGCGCATCGACAACGGCGTGATTGCCGACGCTCGCCTGGCTTTTGGTGGCATGGCGGCCATCCCGAAACGCGCCAGTCACTGCGAAGCCGTGTTGCTCGGCTCACCGTTCAACCACGCCACCGTCGAACGCGCCTGCGCCGCACTGGCCGAAGACTTCACGCCGCTCTCGGACTTCCGCGCCAGCAAGGAATACCGCCTGCTCAGCGCGCAGAACCTGCTGCGCAAATACTTTATCGAACTGCAAACACCGCACATCGAGACTCGGGTGACCGCTTATGTCTAATCATCACGCCGTAGAGAAGACCCAGGCCGAACTGGCTGAACTGTTCGCCAAGGACCTGACCACCGGTGTCGGCCGCAGCGTCAAGCACGACAGCGCCGCCAAGCATGTGTCCGGCGAAGCGCAGTACATCGACGATCGGCTGGAATTCCCCAATCAGCTGCACGTTTACGCACGGTTGTCGGACCGCGCCCACGCGAAAATCATCAGCATCGACACCCAGCCCTGCTACGCCTTCGAAGGCGTGCGCATCGCCATCACCCATAAAGACGTGCCGGGCCTGAAAGACATCGGCCCGTTGCTGCCGGGCGATCCGCTGCTGGCCATCGATGACGTGCAGTTCGTCGGCCAACCGGTGCTCGCCGTCGCGGCGAAAGACCTGGAAACCGCACGCAAAGCCGCGATGGCCGCGATCATCGAATACGAAGATCTCGAACCGGTTCTGGATGTGGTCGAAGCCCTGCGCAAACGCCACTTCGTGCTCGACAGCCACACCCATCAGCGAGGCGATTCGGCATCGGCGCTGGCCAGCGCCGAGCATCGCATTCAAGGCACGCTGCACATCGGCGGCCAGGAACACTTCTACCTCGAAACGCAGATCTCTTCGGTGATGCCGACCGAAGACGGCGGCATGATCGTGTACTGCTCGACCCAGAACCCCACCGAAGTGCAAAAACTCGTCGCCGAAGTACTCGACGTGTCGATGAACAAGATCGTCGTCGACATGCGCCGCATGGGCGGCGGGTTCGGCGGCAAGGAAACCCAGGCGGCCAGCCCGGCGTGCCTGTGCGCGGTGATCGCGCACCTCACCGGCCAGCCGACCAAAATGCGCCTGCCGCGCGTCGAAGACATGCTGATGACCGGCAAGCGTCACCCGTTCTACGTCGAATACGACGTCGGCTTCGACAGCACCGGTCGCCTGCACGGCATCGCCCTGGAACTGGCCGGCAACTGCGGTTGCTCGCCCGATTTGTCGGCGTCGATTGTCGACCGTGCGATGTTCCACGCCGACAACTCGTATTACCTGGGCGATGCGACCATCAACGGTCACCGCTGCAAGACCAACACTGCGTCGAACACCGCTTACCGTGGCTTCGGCGGCCCGCAAGGGATGGTCGCGATCGAAGAAGTGATGGACGCGATTGCCCGCCACCTGGCCCTGGATCCGCTGGCGGTGCGCAAGGCCAACTACTACGGCAAGACCGAGCGCAACGTCACCCACTACTACCAGACCGTCGAGCACAACATGCTCGAGGAAATGACCGCCGAACTGGAACAAAGCAGCCAGTACGCCGAGCGCCGTGAAGCGATCCGTCGCTACAACGCCAACAGCCCGATCCTGAAAAAAGGCCTGGCGCTGACCCCGGTGAAATTCGGGATTTCCTTCACCGCCAGCTTCCTTAACCAGGCCGGCGCCTTGATCCACGTCTACACCGACGGCAGCATCCACCTGAACCATGGCGGCACGGAAATGGGCCAGGGTCTCAACACCAAGGTTGCGCAGGTGGTGGCCGAAGTGTTCCAGGTGGAAATGGACCGCGTGCAGATCACCGCGACCAACACCGACAAGGTGCCGAACACCTCGCCGACCGCCGCGTCCAGTGGTGCCGACCTCAACGGTAAAGCCGCGCAGAACGCCGCTGAAATCATCAAGCAACGCCTGGTTGAATTTGCCGCGCGGCACTACAAGGTCAGCGAAGAAGACGTGGAGTTCCACAACGGTCACGTGCGGGTTCGCGATCACATCCTGACCTTCGAAGCGCTGATCCAGCAGGCGTATTTCGCCCAGGTGTCGCTGTCGAGCACCGGGTTCTACAAGACCCCGAAAATCTACTACGACCGCAGCCAGGCCCGTGGTCGGCCATTCTACTACTACGCCTTTGGCGCGGCCTGTTGCGAGGTGATCGTCGACACCCTGACCGGCGAGTACAAGATGCTGCGCACCGACATCCTCCACGACGTCGGCGACTCGTTGAACCCGGCCATCGACATCGGCCAGGTCGAGGGTGGTTTCATCCAGGGCATGGGCTGGCTGACCATGGAAGAGCTTGTCTGGAATGCCAAGGGCAAGCTGATGACCAACGGTCCGGCGAGCTACAAGATCCCGGCGGTGGCGGACATGCCGCTGGATTTGCGGGTGAAGCTGGTGGAAAACCGCAAGAACCCGGAAGACACGGTGTTTCATTCCAAGGCCGTGGGTGAACCGCCGTTCATGCTGGGGATTGCGTCGTGGTGTGCGATCAAGGACGCCGTGGCGAGCCTGGGCGACTACCGGCATCAACCGAAAATCGACGCGCCGGCGACGCCGGAGCGGGTGTTGTGGGGGTGTGAGCAGATGCGGCAGTTGACGGTGGCGAAGGCTGTCGAGGCTGAGCCGGAGTTGGCTTCGCTCTAAGACCGAGGCGCCTGGATCGCCAGCAAGCCGGCTCCTACAGATCGGTGGTGAATCGCGGTCATGTGAACGACGCGACCCCTGTAGG
The DNA here is from genome assembly GCF_006094435.1 of Pseudomonas sp. MPC6. Classification (NCBI taxonomy): domain Bacteria; kingdom Pseudomonadati; phylum Pseudomonadota; class Gammaproteobacteria; order Pseudomonadales; family Pseudomonadaceae; genus Pseudomonas; species Pseudomonas sp. MPC6. Next base: position 4,894,755 of record NZ_CP034783.1, read on the forward strand.
AGCTGGCTTGCCAGCGAAGAGGCCCGAACAGACAACACTGATGTCGAGGTGAAACATGTACAACTGGATCGACGCCCTCGCCGACCTGCAATCAAAGGGTGAACCCTGCGTGCTGGTGACCATCATCGAAGAGCTCGGCTCGACGCCGCGCAATGCCGGCTCGAAGATGGTCATCAGCGCCACCCAGGCCTTCGACACCATCGGTGGCGGGCATCTGGAATACAAGGCCATGCAGCTCGGCCGCGAGATGCTCGCCAGCGGCAAGCAGGACACTCATCTGGAGCGCTTCAGCCTCGGCGCCAGCCTCGGCCAGTGCTGTGGCGGCGTAACCGTACTGCTGTTCGAACCGATGGGCCAGGTCCAGGCACAGATCGCCGTGTTCGGCGCCGGCCATGTCGGTCGCGCGCTGGTGCCGCTGCTCGCCAGCCTGCCCTGCCGGGTGCGCTGGATCGACTCGCGGGAAGCGGAATTTCCGCAACGGATCCCCCATGGCGTACGCCAGATCGTCAGCGAAGAACCGGTCGATGAAATCGACGACCTGCCCGCCGGCAGCTACTGCATCGTCATGACCCACAACCACCAGCTCGACCTGGAACTCACCGCCGCGATCCTCAAGCGCAACGACTTCGCCTACTTCGGCCTGATCGGTTCGAAGACCAAACGGGTGAAATTCGAACACCGCCTGCGTGAACGAGGCTTCGACAACGCCGTGCTGCAACGCATGCGCTGCCCCATGGGTATCGGCGAAGTCAAAGGCAAGCTGCCTGTGGAAATCGCCATCTCCATCGCCGGTGAAATCATCGCCACCTATAACGCCGATTTCGGCCAGCAGACGGCCAGCGCCGGATCCTCGATTGCCAAGCTGCTGCCTGCATCACGCCGCAGTCAGGCCACGAACCTGAAAGCGTCAAACTGATAAGCCTCATAACTAGAGAATGACCATGCCTCTGACTCGCAAAGCCTACCGCGCCGCCATTCTGCACAGCATCGCCGATCCCGCCGAAGTGGGGATCGAAGCCTCCTACGAGTATTTTGAAGACGGTCTGCTGGTGATTGATAACGGCAAGATCAGCGCCCTGGGTCACGCCAGCGAACTGCTGCCGACCCTGCCGGCCGACATCGAGATCACCCATTACCAGGATGCGCTGATTACCCCAGGCTTTATCGACACCCACATCCACCTGCCGCAAACCGGCATGGTCGGCGCCTACGGCGAGCAACTGCTGGACTGGCTCAACACCTACACCTTCCCCTGCGAAAGCCAGTTCGCCGACAAGGCCCACGCCGATGAAGTCGCGGACATTTTCATCAAGGAACTGCTGCGCAACGGCACCACCACCGCGCTGGTGTTCGGCAGCGTGCACCCGCAATCGGTGAACTCGTTCTTCGAGGCCGCCGAACAGCTGGACCTGCGGATGATCGCCGGCAAGGTGATGATGGATCGCAACGCGCCGGACTACCTGACCGACACCGCCGAATCCAGTTATGTCGAAAGCAAGGCGCTGATCGAGCGCTGGCACGGCAAGGGCCGTCTGCACTACGCGGTCACCCCGCGTTTTGCACCGACCAGCACCCCGGAGCAACTGACCCTGGCCGGGCAGTTACTGGGTGAATACCCGGACCTGTACATGCAGACCCACATCAGCGAAAACCTCAAGGAAGTCGAATGGGTCAAGGAACTGTTCCCGGAGCGCAAGGGCTACCTGGACGTTTACGATCACTACCAGCTGCTGGGTGAGCGCTCGGTGTTCGCCCACGGCGTGCACCTGTGCGACGACGAGTGCGCCCGGCTGGCAGAAACCGGCTCGGCCATCGCCTTCTGCCCGACCTCGAACTTCTTCCTCGGCAGCGGCCTGTTCAACCTGCCCATGGCCGAGAAGCACAAGCTGAATGTCGGCCTGGGGACGGACGTCGGCGGCGGCACCAGTTTCTCGCTGCTGCAAACGTTGAACGAAGCGTACAAGGTCATGCAGATGCAGGGGGCGCGTTTGAGCCCGTTCAAATCGCTCTACCTGGCCACCCTCGGCGGGGCGCGTGCGCTGCGCCTGGAAGACAGGATCGGTACGTTGCTGCCGGGTACCGATGCAGACTTCCTGGTGCTGGACTACAACGCCACGCCGTTGCTGAGCTATCGCTTGAAGCAGGCCACCAACATTGCCGAGACCTTGTTCGTGTTGATGACGCTGGGGGATGACCGGACGGTGTTGCAGACCTATGCGGCGGGGAATCTGGTGCATCAGCGTTAAGTTAATTCGAGCATAAAAAATCCCCCGCAATCGTTGGTTGCGGGGGATTTTTTGTGCTGTAGGAGCAAGCTTGCTCGCGATGGTCGTTAACGATTACGCGTGAAGCCTGACACCCCGTGGCGTCCTCAAGCCCATCGCGAGCAAGCTCGCTCCTACAGTTTGGCCACAGGCCGCCCCGGTTTCTTCGTCTGCAACAAATGCGAGAACACCGCATGCAGGTCATCCGACGCACTTTCCTCGTCAAGGTTGAGCTTGCTGTCGATGTGATTCATGTGATGCATCATCAAATCCACCGCCAGCTCGGCGTTGCGTGCTTCGATGGCGTTGATCAGCTGGGTGTGTTCGTCGTAGGAGCAGTGGGAACGGTTGCCGCTTTCGTACTGGGCGATGATCAGCGAAGTCTGCGACACCAGGCTGCGCTGGAAGCTGATCAAGGGGGCATTCTTCGCCGCTTCGGCCAACTTCAGATGGAACTCGCCCGACAGACGGATACCGGCACCCCGATCGCCACGGGAGAAGCTGTCGCGCTCGTCGTCGACCATCTGGCGCAATTCGGCGATCTCTTCGGCAGTGGCGTGCTGCACGGCCAGTTCAGTGATCGCGCGCTCTACCAGGCGCCGGGCCAGGAACACCTGGCGGGCTTCTTCCACACTCGGGCTGGCGACGACTGCGCCGCGGTTCGGACGCAGCAGCACGACGCCTTCATGGGCCAGGCGCGACAGCGCACGGCGGATGATGGTGCGACTGACCCCGAAAATTTCCCCCAGCGCTTCTTCGCTCAACTTGGTGCCGGGCGCCAGACGCTGTTCGAGGATGGCCTCGAAGATATGCGCGTAGACAATATCGTCCTGGGTACCGCTGCGCCCGGCTTTGCCTGCGCGCGGTTGTTTCTTTAGGGGCTGCAACTGTTCGTTCATGGGCACTCGAGTCGGTAGAACGGCGGCGAATTGACCGTGACTGTAATACGGCACAGTGGGTCACTGGCAAGTATCGCGTAAAAAACACGGCGATTGTACACAATGACCGGTGGCAACACGACTGTACGGCTGTTTGCCGCCTTGGCTGTATTGCAACGGTCCGTTACGTTTGAGTTTAGGCTTGATCGCAGAATCCGTGGTTTTCGCGATCCCCTGAAGGAGCTGGCTTGCCAGCGAAGGCGGCCTTGAGCCTTGCAGCGCCCATGAAGACGCCTTCGCTGGCAAGCCAGCTCCTACAGTTGATCGCGTTGCCCTGGATATTTTCGTACGAATAAGGAACACCGCTGTCATGACCGACGCCACGCACACGCAACTTCGCCCTTTGGCCGACACCTCGCCTTCGGCCATCGTCGCCGGCTTCATCGCGATGATGACCGGCTACACCAGCTCCCTGGTGCTGATGTTCCAGGCCGGGCAAGCGGCGGGCCTGACCAGCGGGCAGATTTCATCGTGGATCTGGGCGATCTCGATCGGCATGGCGGTGTGCTCTATCGGCCTGTCGTTGCGTTATCGCACGCCGATCACCATCGCCTGGTCGACCCCCGGCGCGGCCTTGCTGATTACCAGCCTGGGCGGCGTGAGCTACGGCGAAGCCATCGGCGCCTACATCACCTGCGCGGTACTGGTGACGGTCTGCGGTTTGACCGGCAGCTTCGAGCGCCTGGTGAAAAAGATTCCGGCCTCATTGGCCGCGGCCTTGCTGGCCGGGATTCTGTTCAAGATCGGCAGCGAAATCTTTGTCGCCGCGCAACACCGCACCGCGCTGGTGCTGGGGATGTTCTTCACTTACCTGCTGGTCAAGCGCCTGTCCCCGCGATATGCGGTGCTGGCGGCATTGCTGATCGGCACGGCGCTGTCGGGTTTGATGGGGTTGCTGGATTTCAGCGGTTTCCATCTGGAACTGGCGACGCCGGTCTGGACCACGCCGCACTTCTCCCTGGCCGCGACCATCAGCATCGGCATCCCGCTGTTCGTGGTGGCGATGACGTCGCAGAACATGCCGGGCATCGCCGTATTGCGCGCCGATGGTTACACCGTGCCAGCCTCGCCACTGATCACCACCACCGGCATCGCCTCGTTGCTGCTGGCCCCCTTCGGCTCCCACGGGATCAACCTGGCGGCCATCAGCGCAGCGATCTGCACCGGGCCCCACGCCCATGAGGATCGCCAAAAGCGCTACACGGCAGCCGTCTGGTGCGGGATTTTCTACGGGATCGCCGGGGTATTTGGCGCCACGCTGGCGGCACTGTTTGCCGCATTGCCTAAAGAGCTGGTGCTGTCGATCGCCGCGCTGGCGCTGTTCGGGTCGATCATCAATGGCTTGAGCATTGCCATGAGTGAAGTGAAGGAACGTGAAGCGGCGCTGATTACCTTCATGGTCACGGCATCGGGATTGACGCTGTTTTCCATCGGGTCGGCATTCTGGGGGATTGTGGCGGGGGTGTTGACGCTGGTGATTCTGAATTGGCGTAAAGCCTGATCCTTGTAGGAGCGAGCTTGCTCGCGAAGAACCCGAGGACGACGCGTTCATCCAGACAGCACGCGTTATCGTTAACGTCCATCGCGAGCAAGCTCGCTCCTACAAAAAACACATAAAAAAAACGGCGACCCTTGGGTCGCCGTTTTTCATGACATCAAGCTACCGGATTGATCGGCTTTTCCGGGTACCAGACGTCGATCAGCGGGCTGACAGTCGCTTCGGTCAGTTCGCTGCGGCCCTTGAGCCAGGCTTCAACAGCGGCACGCTGCTCTTCGGACACCGAGCCACGCTTCTGCAGGCAAACCAGACCGAAGTCGTCGCCGCCAACATAGCCCAGGCCGTTGGCTTCCATGGCTTCTTTGAGGAATGCGTCGAGGAAAGCATCAATGGCTTCATCAGCCAAATCTTCTTTGAAATCCAGGTTCAGCTCGAAACCCAGCTCTTGAAATTCATCGACGCACAGTTTTTTGCGCAGACGCTGGGAACGGTTAGTCGCCATTGGAACAATCCTCATAAGTAATAACGGGCGGCACTTTAGCAGTTTAAACCGCCGATTGCCCGTCTCTCGGCGGCGCCACGCCTACCGTCGGTAAAAAATAGCGCAATTGAAGGCCTGGCACGGCACAAGCCGCTACAGCTTGGGGCATAATGCCGACACTTTCATGACCACTGAGGGAATTCATTTTCATGCCCTCGTCTTTTTCCCCTCGCCTGTAGGGTTTTATTGCACATGATCAAGTCTTTGCGCCCATTGTTGCTGGCCGGTTTACTGCTTCCCCTGGCCTTCCCCGTTTCCGCCGCGTCAATCAACACCGGGCTGTCGCCCAACGTCGAAAAGGCCATCAAGGCCAGCAAAATGCCGAACAGCGCCCTGTCGCTGGTGATGATCCCGCTCAACGGCCCTGGCATCCCGACCATTTACAACGCTGACGTCTCGGTCAATCCGGCCTCGACCATGAAGCTGGTCACCACTTACGCGGCCCTGGAAATGCTCGGCCCGAACCATCAGTGGAAAACCGAGTTCTACACCGACGGCACCCTCAGCGGCGGCATCCTCAACGGTAATCTCTACCTCAAGGGCGGCGGCGACCCCAAGCTGAACATGGAAAAACTCTGGCTGCTGATGCGCGACCTGCGCGCCAACGGCGTGACGCAAGTCACCGGCGACCTGGTGCTGGACCGCAACTTCTTCATGCAACCGCAACTGCCCGAGTTCAACGACGACGGCAATGACGACAACAAGCCGTTCCTGGTCAAGCCCGACTCGCTGCTGGTCAACCTCAAGGCCCTGCGATTTGTCGCGCGCAACGACAATGGCCGGGTGTTGGTGTCGGTGGAGCCGCCGATCGCCAGCATTCGCATCGAAAACCAGGTCAAGGCGATCAATTCCAAGCAATGCACCGGGGGCGTTAGGTACAACCCGGTCACCCAGGCCGACGGCAGCGTGACCGTGACTGTCGGCGGCCAGCTGGGCGATGGCTGCAGCTCCCAGACCTACCTGTCGCTGCTCGACCACGCGACCTATACCGCGGGTGCGGTACGGGCGATCTGGAAGGAGTTGGGTGGCAGCATTCAAGGCAAGGATGTGCTGGCGCCAACCCCGAAAACCGCCAAGGTCCTGGCCCGCGCCTTCTCGCCGGACCTGGCGGAAATCATCCGCGACATCAACAAATACAGTAACAACACCATGGCCCAGCAGCTGTTCCTGAGCCTGGGCCAGAAATACCGCACCGACGCCGACGGTGACGACGCCAAGGCCGCCCAGCGTGTGGTACGGCAGTGGCTGGCGAAGAAAGGCATCACCGCGCCGCACCTGGTGATGGAGAACGGCTCCGGCCTGTCCCGTGCAGAACGTGTGAGCGCGCGGGAAATGGCGGCCATGTTGCAAGCCGCATGGCGCAGCCCGTATTCCGCCGAGTTCATCAGCTCGATGCCGATTGCCGGCACCGACGGCACGATGCGCAAACGCCTGAAGACCACCGCAATGCGCGGTGAGGCCCACGTCAAGACCGGCACACTGAACACGGTACGGGCGATCTCCGGCTACAGCCGCGACATCAATGGCAACACCTGGGCGGTGGTGGCGATCCTCAACGACAAGGCACCGTTTGGCGCTTCCTCGGTGCTGGACCAGGTGCTGCTGGACTTGTATCGCCAGCCGAAACTGCCGGAAACGGCTTCGGTGTTGTAACAGACACCACGGATTCCCGGTGTAGGAGCAAGCTTGCTCGCGAAGGCGGTGTGTCAGTCGACATTAATGTTGAATGACACACCGCCTTCGCTGGCAAGCCAGCTCCTACAGGGGATATGCGTAGGGGGATGTGTACAGCCTTTAGTCCATCTCGCTTTCAACCCGGTCCCGCCCCGCCTGTTTCGCCGCATAAACCCCGGAATCCGCCCGCAGCAGCAGCTCATCCGCCCCCTCCCCGACCTGCCAGCTGGCAATGCCGAAACTCGCGGTGACGATCCCGACGTCGTCGATCGGTGTGTTGCGCAACCCTTGCCACAACTCCAGCGCCAACACATGGGCCTGTTTGCCGTCGATACCGGGGCAGAGCACCATGAACTCCTCGCCACCCAGGCGACAGAACACGTCAGAGCGGCGCAGCCGATGGCCGATGCGGTCGCAGACTGCCTGCAACACCCGATCGCCCACGGCGTGGCCATGCTGGTCATTGATGCGCTTGAAGTGGTCGATATCGAGCATGATCACCGATAACTTACCGCCACCACGCTCGACCCGGGCCATTTCGATCGTCAGGCGTTCCTGGAAATAGCGGCGGTTGTGGATCCCGGTCAGGGAGTCCGTGACCGACAGCGCCCGCAGTTCTTCCTCGACCCGTTTCAGGTCGGAAATGTCCGAAATGTAGCCATGCCAGAGTACACCGCCGCCGGGCAGTTCCTCCGGGGTCGCCTCGCCACGGACCCAGCGCAGGCCGCGCACGGGCAATAGCACGCGATACTCTTCGCGCCACGGGCTGAGGGTGTCTGCCGACGCCCGGATCGAGGCGCGGACCCGGGTTGTGTCCTGGGGATGAATCCGGGTGAAAATCGTTTCGGCATTGAGCAACAACACGTCGGGTTCCAGCTCATAGATCTCACGGATCCCATCGCTGGCGTAAATCACACTGAAGCGCCCGTCGAACTCCATCTTGAATTGGTAGATGCCGCCGGGCACGTGGGCGCTGAGTTTCTTCAGTAACAAATCCCGAGCCGCCAAGGCTTCGTGGACCCGCTTGCGCTCGGTGATGTCGATGCAGATTGCCAGGTGACCGACCCACAGGCCTTGCTCATCGAGCACGGGCGTAGCCAGCATGTTCACCGTCAGATGGCTGCCGTCGCTACGCAGCAGCGTCCACTCCCGCGCTTCGTGACCGCCCTCTTCACCGCCCTCGACCAACATCGCCTGGCAGGTCGGAATCGGCTTGCCATAACGCGCGCTCAACTCCGCCGAGCGCGCCATGAGTTCACGGGGCAGGTGCAGGTTTTCCAGGGTCATATGGCCCACCGCCTGCGCGCTGGTGTAGCCGAGCATTTGCTCCGCACCGGCGTTGAACGTGCTGATGATGCCCCGCAGGTCGGTGGCGATGATCGCGACCTGCGTCGCGGCATCCAGCACGCCCCGCAGCTGGCCATGGGTGCCGCGCAGCTCCTGTTCACGGGCGCGCAGTTCGTGGGTGCGCTGTTCGACCATTGTCAACGCCCGCTGACGCTGACTGACCAGCACGTAAAGCAAGGCACTGAGCAACACACTGAGCAAACCGCCCAGCACCACCAGGCTGGTCACCGAAGAATGGTTGGCCTCCAGAAAAGCCTCGCTGGGCAGTATGTCGACCTGATAGTCGCGGTCGGCCATTCGCAGCAACCGGGTCGCCGACAATTCGCTGGTCGCCGGCGTATTGACCGATTCGAACAGCGCTTCGTGCTGATCGACTGTGGATAAGTCGAGGATGCGCACCGAGAGAAAATCATGATCCGCCTCGGGCAACCCGTCCGCCAGCAGCTGGCGCATGCTGATGACCGCCATCACATAGCCGTAGGGTTTGCCTGCCGCCGAACCCGCGCTGTTGCGTGACATCACTGGCGCCAACAGCAGCACACCGCGCGCATAAGCCGGTTCGATACTGATCAGGTGCAGCGGCTGCGACACCGCCATGCCGCCCAACGCATCCGCGCGCTCAAGTGTGGCGCGACGCAAAGGCTGGGCCAGCAAGTCATAACCCAGTGGCGAGCCGAGCCTGCTCCGGGTCTGGCTGAAGAGTACCGGCACGTACTCATCGCGCTCGGCCGCCAGTTGCAGCTGACCGTCGGCAACGAGTTCGCGGATGGTGAAATCAGGCAGCCCTTCGTCGCGCACCTGACGCTCGAATGCCGGCCGTTCGGTGCGGGTCACCCGCCGAGCGAACGAGTACGCCTGGGTTCGGTGAAGCAAAGGTTGGGTGTAACCGTCGAATTCCTCACGGGACACCGAGTCGGAATTGGCGAAGAACCGGCGCAGGCCATCGAGGCGCTGCACCTGGTCTTCGAAGCGTTCTTCGATACGGCTGTAACGCTCGCTGGCCAGCAGCTGGAAGCGTTGCCGCAATTGTTGATGAAACAGATTCAGCGTCGACCAGGCCAGCAATCCCGTGAGAATCCCGCCGACGAGCAACACCAGCAGCGCGACCAGCCAGGCCGAGACGTCTTCACTGATAAACCCCAGGATCTTTGGGCGCACGGCGTTCAACGACATAGACGCAACTCGAGACGCCAGGTGCGGAAAAGCCCATTGGCTACCTTGAGTTATAGCTATTAGCCACTAACTTCACCAGTCCTTGTAGGAGCGAGGCTTGCCCGCGAACCAGGCGCCGCGGTGTCGCTGTAACACCGCGTCATCGTTCTTCGCCGGCAAGCCTGGCTCCTACAGGTGTTCCAATCGATTCAAGCGTCAGCGCGCCATGATTTTCCAGGCGCGGTGGATCTTGCCGTTACGGGCGAAATCCGGATCAATGGTCTGGGCGGTGATTTCCTCGACCGCGTAACGCTCGGCAAGGTTCTCCTCCAGGGTGAACTTGCGGAAGTTGTTGGAGAAGTACAACACCCCACCCGGTGCCAGCCGCGCCATGGCCAGGTCGATCAGTTGCACCTGGTCCCGTTGCACGTCGAAGATGCCTTCCATGCGCTTGGAGTTGGAGAAGGTCGGCGGGTCGATGAAGATCAGGTCGTACTCGTCACGGCAGGCGTCGAGCCAGACCATCACGTCGCCCTGCTCCAGCCGGTTCTTGTCGGAGAAGCCATTGAGCGACAGGTTGCGACGCGCCCAGTCCAGGTAGGTTTTCGACAAGTCGACGCTGGTGGTGCTGCGCGCACCGCCTTTTGCCGCATGGACGCTGGCGGTCGCGGTGTAGCAATACAGGTTGAGGAAGCGCTTGCCGGCCGCCTCTTTCTGGATTCGCATGCGCATCGGCCGGTGGTCAAGGAACAGCCCGGTGTCGAGGTAGTCAGTGAGGTTGACCAGCAGCTTCACGCCACCTTCGTTGACCTCGACGAACTTGCCCTGGGCCGCCTGGCGCTCGTACTGCTTGGTGCCGCTCTGACGCTCGCGACGCTTGACCACCACGCGGCTCTTGTCGATGTTCAACGCCTGCGGAATGGCGGCGAGGGCATCGAACATGCGTGCCGAGGCTTTTTCCGGGTCGATGGATTTCGGCGCGGCGTATTCCTGGACGTGGACCCAATCCTGATACAGGTCGATGGCCATGGAGTATTCCGGCATGTCGGCGTCATACACGCGATAGCAGTCGATGCCTTCACGCTTGACCCACTTGCCCAGGGCCTTGAGGTTCTTTTGCAGGCGGTTGGCAAACATCTGCCCGCCTTCGCTCAGGCGCGGTTGCTCGACCACCACCGGCGCCGGTTTGATCGGGTTGCCGTTCTTGTTGTACTTCTCATACTTGCCGGGTGCCACATCGTTGTCGGCAACCTCGACTTCGGCTTGCTCACGCTCAACCTGACGCTGTTCCGGGGTGCGTCGCTCGCCGGTGACGAACTGGTCTGGCGTGACCTTGATCAGCAGCAATTTGCACGGCAAGGCGCCGTTCCAGAATGAATATTGTTTGTGGCTGCGAATCCCCATGCGCTTGCCCAGGTCCGGGGCGCCGGTGAACACGGCGGCTTCCCAGTTCAGGCAGGCCTGACGCAGACGTTCGCCGAGGTTCTGGTACAGGTAGAGCAAGCTCGCCTCGTCACCCAGACGTTCGCCGTACGGCGGGTTGCAGATCACCAGGCCTTTCTGGTTCTGGTCCGGACGCGGTTCGAAAGTACCGACTTCGCCCTGGTAGATCTTGATCCACTCGCTCAGGCCGGCGCGCTCGACGTTGTTGCGGCCCGGTTGAATCAGGCGCGGGTCGGCTTCGTAACCGCGAATCCACAGGGGTGGCTTGGCCAGGCCGGCTGCGCAACGCTCGGTGGCTTCCTCGTGAAGTTTTTTCCACAGCGCTGGCACGTGACCGAGCCAGGCGGTAAAGCCCCACTGTTCGCGACGCAGGTTCGGCGCCATGTCGGCAGCGATCATCGCCGCTTCCACCAGGAAGGTACCGACACCGCACATCGGGTCAGCCAGGGCGCCGCCGTCGGCAGCAATCCGTGGCCAGCCGGAACGGATCAGGATCGCCGCCGCGAGGTTTTCCTTCAACGGCGCCGCCCCCTGCTGCAAGCGATAGCCGCGCTGGTGCAGGCTGTGGCCGGAGAGGTCGAGGGAGAGAATCGCTTCGCCGCGATCCAGGCGCAGGTGAATGCGCAGGTCCGGGTTGAGCTTGTCGATGGAGGGACGGTCGCCCTGCGGGGTACGCAGTTTGTCGACGATGGCGTCCTTGACCTTCAGGGCGCCGAAGTGGGTGTTGTCGATCCCCGAGCCGTGACCGCTGAACTCGACGGCCAGGGTGCCGTCATTGAGCATGTGGTCTTGCCACTCGATATCGAGCACACCGTGGTAGAGGTCTTCGGCATCCTTCATCGGGAAACGCTTGAGCACCAGCAGCACCCGGTTCGCCAGACGCGACCACAGGCACAGGCGATAGGCGGTTTCCATGGTTGCCATGCCGCGCACGGCAGAGGTGTGCTCACGCGCTTCTTCAAGGCCAAGCCCGACGGCTTCCTCGATAAGCAGGCCTTCAAGGCCTTTGGGGCAAGTGAGGAAGAGTTCGAAACGATCGGACATGGGAATTCCAGAACCTTTAGCTGAGTGGACCGGCAACGCATTGCCGGCCCGGTTTTCAATCAGGCGCTTTTCTAAAAGAACGCCCGCGTGGCACGAAGGTGTGCCGTCCCACCGGTGCTGCTCCGGTCAAAGGAGCTTAGATGCACAGGTAGATAAAAAAGTTGAAGCAACAAAATGTCATAAATCGACCCTTCGTCGAATAATGCCCCGCGTAATGCGAGCCATTCTCAGCAAAGGATTAACCCCATCATCTAGCGCAGGGCCCGATCATACCGGGGTTTGACCAATCACAGGCGGACAAACATCGTGTTACTTATTGCCTTACCATCTTTATCGTTACGTCCTTATGACAAAACGATCATTCCCTCGATGTGACGCATTGGTTAGAACTCAACACAGGTTGACGTCGCAACGGCGTCAACACCTTGGCTCGCGACGCCGGCAGCGAGCCCCAACGGCAGGAGTTTTTCTGCCAGACCTCAATTGAGGTCGACGCGATACATACAGTCAACAAGTGAGGGCAACACCCTATGAGAAGACTTAAGCGTGATCCGTTGGAAAGAGCATTTTTGCGCGGATATCAATATGGCGTTGGTGGCAAATCCCGTGAGCTTTGCCCATTTACTCTACCGTCGGTACGCCAAGCCTGGATTAACGGCTGGCGAGAAGGACGCGGCGACAACTGGGACGGTATGACCGGCACTGCGGGAATCCACAGACTCAACGAACTTCACGCCGTCGGCTAAGACAGGGCACAACACTCCGACACGACAATCTGATTACGTAAAAACTTACCACGCACGCCCCATCCGGGCGGCGGGCTCCGGCCCAAGGGCTCCCTCGAGGAGCCCTTTTTTATGCCATCGCCTGTCGGACACCTTCCCCTGTAGGTACCAGGCTTGCCGGCGAAGAACGCTAACGCGGTACAACAGATACACCGCGGCGCCTGGTTCGCGGGCAAGCCTCGCTCCTACAGGGATCAGCGCAGGGCTGCTATGGCGTCCACGGACTCGCGAATCAACGCCGGGCCTTTATAGATGAAGCCGGAATACAGCTGCACCAGGCTCGCCCCCGCCGCGATTTTCTCGGCCGCGTGCTTGCCTTCGGTGATACCGCCCACGGCAATGATCGGCAAGCGACCGGCCAGTTCCGCCGCCAGCACTTTCACCGTGTGGGTGCTCTTCTCGCGAACCGGTGCGCCGGACAGGCCGCCCGCCTCGTCCCCGTACTCCATGCCTTCGACGCCGACACGGCTCAGGGTGGTGTTGGTGGCGATGACCGCATCCATCCCGGTTTCGATCAACGCTTGAGCGACCTGAACGGTTTCTTCGTCGGTCATGTCCGGGGCGATCTTGATCGCCAGCGGCACATGTTTACCGTGACGCAGAGCCAGTTCCGCCCGACGCGTGGCCAGGTCGGCCAGCAACTGCTTGAGCGAGTCGCCGAACTGCAGGCTGCGCAAGCCCGGGGTGTTCGGCGAGCTGACGTTGACCGTCACGTAGCTGGCGTGGGCGTAGACCTTGTCCAGGCAGATCAGGTAGTCGTCGACCGCACGCTCGACCGGCGTATCGAAATTCTTGCCGATATTGATCCCCAGCACGCCCTTGTACTTGGCCGCGGCCACGCGGGCCAACAGGTGATCGACGCCGAGGTTGTTGAAACCCATGCGGTTGATGATCGCCTCGGCTTCCGGCAGACGGAAAATCCGTGGCTTCGGGTTGCCGGGTTGCGGACGCGGGGTGATGGTGCCGATTTCGACAAAGCCGAAACCCAGCTGGGCAAAACCGTCGATGGCCGCGCCATTCTTGTCGAGACCGGCGGCCAGGCCCACCGGATTCGGAAAGTCCAGGCCCATGACGGTCACCGGCATTTTCGCCGGTGCCTTGCACAGCAAGCCGTTGAGGCCCAAACGCCCGCCCGCGCCGATCAGGTCCAGGGACAGATCGTGGGAGGTTTCCGGGGAAAGTTGGAACAACAGCTGACGGGCCAGGGTGTACATGGGCGGCTTTGACTCGATTGGCGGCGAAATGAGGCGGCGATTATAGCCGGGCATCGGGGGTGCAGGCGAGGCACGCGGCAAAAACAGCCGGCGATGGCATATGCCTTGCACCGTCACTGGCATCAGCACCCATGCCAACGGCGGGATGGGTCGAAAGACAAAGGCGTCGTCACCTGGTCTTGCTCTGGCAAAGCCGGTACGGCGCTTTTTTATGGAAGGTGTTTACCCATGATTGAAATTCCAGCCAACCCCCTGGCCTGGGTCCATGGCAGCGATGCCCCGGAAAAGACCGAGATCAACCTGGGCTTCATGGCCCTGAGCGACTGCGCTTCGGTGGTGGTCGCAGCCACCCAGGGATTCGCCCAACCCTATGGCCTGACCCTGAACCTCAAACGCCAGTCGTCGTGGGCCAATCTGCGGGACAAACTGGTCAGCGGCGAACTCGACGCCGCTCACAGCCTGTACGGCTTGATGTATGCGGTTCACTTGGGGATAGGCGGAGTGGCTGCGACCGACATGGCCGTGTTGATGGGCCTGAACCAGAACGGCCAGAGCATCAACCTGTCCCATGGCTTGCAGGCCCTTGGCGTGACCAGTCCTGAAGCACTGGAGCGGCACGTGCACCAAAGTCGCCCAAAACTCACCTTTGCCCAAACGTTTCCAACCGGCACCCACGCCATGTGGCTGTATTACTGGCTGGCCAGCCAGGGCATCCACCCGTTGCACGACGTCGACAGCGTCGTGGTGCCGCCGCCGCAAATGGTCGCGCACCTGCAAGCGGGACGCATCGACGGCTTTTGCGTCGGCGAACCCTGGTCCGCCAGTGCGGTGAAGCAGAATCTCGGTTTTACCATGGCGACGACGCAAACCATCTGGCCCGATCACCCGGAAAAAGTCCTCGGCTGCACCCGCACCTTCGTCGAGCAATACCCCAACACCGCACGGGCGCTGGTGATGGCGATCCTGGAGGCCAGCCGCTTCATCGAAGCCAGCACCGAGAATCGCCGCGGCACCGCCCAATTGCTCAGCGCGGCGCAATACCTGGACGCGCCACTCGACTGCATCGAACCGCGCTTGCTCGGCGACTATGCCGATGGCCTCGGCAATCGCTGGCAGGACCCGCACGCTCTGCGCTTGCATGGCGCTGGCGAGGTCAACTTGCCTTACTTGTCCGACGGCATGTGGTTCATGACCCAGTTCCGCCGCTGGGGCCTGTTGCGCGACGATCCGGATTATCTCGCCGTGGCGCGTCAGGTGCAGCAACTAGACTTGTACCGAGAGGCCGCCACTGCAGTCGGGGTCGCCGTCGGCAGTCAGCCGATGCGCAGCAGCCAGTTGATCGACGGCAAGGTCTGGGACGGCTCGGACCCTGCCGGCTATGCCCGCAGCTTCAAGCTACATGCCATGAGCGACAGCTCACCGCTTTTCGCCAGCCGCTGACAGGAGACTGCAAATATGTTGCGAATCCTGCTGATCAACGACACCGCGAAGAAAGTCGGTCGCCTGAAAGCGGCCCTGACCGAAGCCGGGTTCGAAGTAATAGACGAATCAGGCCTGACCATCGACTTGCCCGCGCGCGTCGAAACGGTGCGTCCGGACGTGATCCTGATCGATACCGAGTCACCGAGCCGCGATGTCATGGAGCAAGTGGTGCTGGTGAGCCGCGATCAACCGCGGCCGATCGTGATGTTTACCGACGAGCATGACCCGGACGTGATGCGCCAGGCGATCAAGTCCGGGGTCAGTGCCTATATCGTCGAAGGCATTCACGCACAACGCTTGCAGCCGATTCTCGACGTCGCCATGGCGCGCTTTGAAAGTGACCAGGCCCTGCGTGCGCAACTGCACGCCCGGGACCAGCAACTGGCCGAGCGCAAGCGCATCGAGCTGGCCAAGGGGTTGCTGATGAAGATGAAGGACTGCAACGAGGAACAGGCCTACACCCTGATGCGCCGCCAGGCGATGAGTCGCCAGCAGAAGCTGATTCAGGTGGCGGAGCAGATTATTGCGATGAGTGAGCTGCTGGGCTGAAGGCTTATGGCGCCTGTCTGGGCGCCTTCGCGGGCAAGCCTCGCGCCTACAGATGGCGTCGAATTCAATAGGATGAACGACACAAATCCCGTAGGAGCGAGGCTTGCCCGCGAACAGCAGCAACCCGACCTCAGAGTGTTGGCACAGATCTCGCTAGGTAATCACCACAGGTAACCAACGGCGGTTGCCCCACCTACGACAAAGACGTCGCTCACCCCATTCGCTCCTGGCGAATCGGGTGGCGGCGTTTTTTTTGTTTTGGCCCCGCAGCCCGGGGCCGGTGGTGCGGCCGCATGCGGCGCCC
Organism: Pseudomonas sp. MPC6; assembly: GCF_006094435.1. NCBI lineage: Bacteria > Pseudomonadati > Pseudomonadota > Gammaproteobacteria > Pseudomonadales > Pseudomonadaceae > Pseudomonas > Pseudomonas sp. MPC6. The sequence goes on from NZ_CP034783.1 coordinate 4,910,990, forward strand.
CACTTGCAAGCTCATGACTCCTTCTCGAGACGACTAACAGCTGAGGTGCGCGATGAATTCAAGCTTCTGGAAATCCGGCCATACCCCGACCCTGTTCGCGGCCTTCCTCTATTTCGACCTGAGTTTCATGGTCTGGTACCTGCTCGGCCCGCTGGCGGTGCAGATCGCCGCCGACTTGCAATTGACCACCCAACAACGCGGGCTAGTGGTCGCCACGCCTATCCTGGCCGGGGCTATCCTGCGCTTTGTGATGGGCCTGCTGGCTGACCGCCTGTCGCCCAAGACCGCCGGCCTGATCGGCCAGGTGATCGTCATCAGCGCGCTGTTCGTCGCCTGGAAACACGGGATTCACAGTTATGAACAAGCGCTGCTGCTGGGCCTGTTCCTCGGCATGGCCGGCGCCTCCTTCGCCGTGGCACTGCCGCTGGCCTCGCAGTGGTACCCGCCGCAGCATCAAGGCAAAGCCATGGGCATCGCCGGCGCCGGCAACTCGGGCACCGTCCTCGCCGCCCTGATCGCCCCGGTGCTGGCCGCTTCGTTTGGCTGGAGCAACGTGTTCGGCTTCGCCCTGATTCCGTTGATCCTGACCATCATCACCTTTGCCTGGCTAGCCAAGAACGCCCCGGAACGGCCGAAAGCCAAGTCCGTGTCCGACTACTTCAAGGCCCTGGGCGACCGCGACAGCTGGTGGTTCATGTTCTTCTACAGCGTGACCTTCGGCGGCTTCATCGGCCTGGCCAGCGCCCTGCCCGGCTACTTCAACGACCAGTACGGCCTGAGCCCGGTGACCGCCGGTTATTACACTGCGGCCTGTGTGTTCGGTGGCAGCCTGATGCGTCCGTTGGGCGGCGCCCTGGCCGACCGTTTCGGCGGGATTCGCACACTGCTGGCGATGTACACCGTGGCCGTGATCTGCATTGCGGCAGTAGGCTTCAATCTGCCGAGTTCCTACGCCGCCTTGGCGCTTTTCGTCTGCACCATGCTCGGCCTGGGTGCGGGTAATGGCGCGGTATTCCAGCTGGTTCCGCAGCGCTTCCGTCGGGAAATCGGCGTGATGACCGGCTTGATCGGCATGGCCGGCGGTATCGGTGGCTTCGCGCTGGCGGCCGGCATGGGTGCGATCAAGCAAAGCACCGGCAGCTATCAGCTGGCACTGTGGTTGTTCGCCAGCCTCGGGGTCCTTGCCTGGTTCGGCCTGCACGGGGTGAAACGTCGCTGGAGAACCACCTGGGGTTCGGCGGCCGTCACCGCTGCACGGGTGTGAGGGCGCAATGAGCCTGCAATTGAGTTTCGCCGAAGCGAGCGCCATCGGCCCTCGCGAGGAGAACCAGGACGCCCTGCGCCTGGTCACTCCGACCCCGGCGCTGGCGGCGAGCAAAGGTTACCTGTTCGCCATCGCCGACGGCGTCAGCCAGTGCGCCGATGGCGGCCTGGCCGCCCGCTCGACCTTGCAGGCCCTGGCGCTGGACTACTACGCCACCCCGGAAACCTGGGGTGTCGCCCAGGCGCTGGATCGCTTGTTGCTGGCACAGAATCGCTGGTTGCAGGCCAACGGTGGAGGGCAACCCTTGCTCACCACCGTCAGCGCTTTGGTCGTGCGCGGCAGGCGCTTCACCCTGGCCCATGTCGGCGATTGCCGGGTCTATCGCTGGCACGCCGACGCGTTGCAACGGGTGAGCGAGGATCATGTCTGGGACCAGCCGGGCATGCAGCATGTACTCAAACGGGCGCTGGGGCTGGATCAGCACCTGGTGCTGGATTTTCTCGAGGGTGAATTGCGCGTCGACGAGAGCTTCGTGCTGCTCAGCGATGGGATCTGGGCCGTGCTGGGCGATACCGCGATTGCGGCGATCCTGCGCGATCAGCCCGATCTGCAAAGCGCCGCGCAGACCCTGGTCAGCGCGGCGCATCTGGCCGGCAGCCAGGACAATGCCAGCGCCTTGCTGGTGCGGGTCGATGCCTTGGGTGAAACCAGCATCGGCGACGCCTTGATTCATTTGCGGCAATGGCCGCTGCCGCCCGCACTGAAACCGGGCCAGGCCTTCGAGGGCTGGCAGGTCGAAGGAATACTCGGGCAGAGCCAGCAATCGCTGCTGTATCGGGTTCGCGACGGGCAACAACAGCCCTGGTTATTGAAAACCTTGCCCGGCGCATTGCGCGATGACCACCTGGCGGGGCAAGCGTTGCTGTCGGAGGAATGGTTTCTCAAACGCGTCGCCGGACGGCACTTCCCTGAAGTCCACGCCGCCAGCCAGCGTCAGCATTTGTACTACGTGATGCGTGAATACTCGGGGACGACTCTGGCGCAACTGCAGGAAAAAGCCGGACCGCTGCCCTTGGCCCAATGGCTGGACCTGTCCGAACGCCTGCTGCGGGCGGTGGGCATGCTGCACCGACGGCAAATTTTCCATCGCGATATCAAACCGGAGAACCTGCTGCTGGGGGACGACGGTGAGTTGCGCCTGCTGGACTTCGGCCTCGCCTACTGCCCCGGCCTGTCCGAAGACCAGCCCTCGACCCTGCCCGGAACGCCCAGTTACATCGCGCCGGAAGCCTTTGGCGGGGGCGCACCGACGCCGCAACAGGATCTGTATGCCGTGGGCGTGACCTTGTATTTCCTGCTCACCGGGCACTATCCCTATGGCGAAATCGAAGCGTTCCAGCGCCCGCGATTTGGCGTGCCGGTCAGTGCCAGCCGCTACCGACCCGACCTGCCGGAATGGATTGCACAAAGCCTGGACCGCGGCGTTGCGGCGGATCCGGATCAGCGCTTTGAAACGGCGGAAGAATGGTTGCTGCTATTGGAACAGGGCGAGCGGCGCAGCCTGAGCGTGCGGCCCAGACCCTTGCTGGAGCGCGAGCCGCTGAAGGTCTGGCGGACCTTGGCGCTGGTGTCGTTGGTGGTGAATCTGGTGTTGTTGGTGTTGGTGTTCCACTGTTCCTGATGTCATCACGCCCCTCGCCACAGGCTTCATATGCCCCACGACCGAGCGACCCGCCTCGAATCGGTGCACAAACATTGAAGCTGATCCTGAATTCCCGCTCGAAGCCCGCTAATACCGCGCATTTCGCCACTTGGCACAACCACTGCATTACCTCTCTCAACTGACATAAAGCCCAACCTTCAACGACGAAGGCTGCGCTGCCCGAGAGAACGGGATAAAGGACAAAGGCGTCCTCGCCAGGCAACTGGCGGGATGCCTTTTTTTGTTTGCGCAAAATTTGTCGAGCAAGACCTGAAAGCCCCGACGGGGCAGGTCGGAGCTCCCCGGAGAATCCGATGAAAAAGCTGAAACTGGTGATGATCGGCAACGGCATAGCCGGGGTTCGCACCCTGGAAGCATGCGCCTTGAACCTGTGCAATTGCCTTGGAGCTGTTCGCCCACATTGCGGGCCATGTTCAACAGCACTCTGAGACCCTGTGACCGCTTTGGAGGCATTTTCCTGTGCGAGCCCTAACATCCAAACCGTAAACACTCCACGCGACCTATACGCGCCTCCAGCGCCGTCGCACAGGATCAGTAACTAGTGAATGAGAGAGATCAATGCCCGGGCTCAACGACAGCGCGGTATTTGGCCTGTGACGATCCCCGGCGAACCGTTCGCCGTCAACCCGTGAGGAAAAACACTATGAGCGCAAAAGTCTGGCTGGTGGGTGCGGGTCCTGGCGACCCGGAATTGCTGACCCTGAAAGCGGTACGGGCACTGCGAGAAGCGGATGTGGTGCTGATCGATGATCTGGTCAATCCCGCGGTGCTGGAACATTGTCCCCAGGCGCGGATCATTCCCGTGGGCAAGCGCGGCGGCTGTCGCTCCACGCCCCAGGCGTTCATCCATCGCCTGATGCTGCGGTATGCCCGCCAGGGTAAATGCGTGGTGCGGCTCAAGGGTGGCGATCCGTGCATTTTTGGCCGGGGCGGTGAAGAGGCGCAGTGGTTACGCGAACGTGGCGTCGAGGCGGAGCTGGTCAATGGCATCACGGCCGGGCTTGCCGGTGCGACGCAGTGCGATATTCCGTTGACCCTGCGCGGCGTTGCGCGGGGCGTGACGCTGGTCACTGCCCATACCCAGGATGGCAGCAGCCTGAACTGGCAAGCCTTGGCCCAGGGCGGCACGACGCTGGTGATCTACATGGGGGTGGCGAAGCTGAGCGAGATCCGCGAGCAGCTGCTGGCCGGCGGCATGGCGGCGGATATGCCGGTGGCGATGATTGAAAACGCGTCACTGCCGCATCAGCGGGAATGTCGGAGCGATCTGACGGCCATGGAGGGAGATGCCTGCGCCTTTGAGTTGAAGAGCCCGGCGATCCTGGTGATCGGTGCTGTGGCGGCGTGTGATGAGATGAAAAGAGCGGCAGCCCCTGCATCGGTTCGGCGTGCATCCTTGTAGGCGCTGTGGCGGCTTGGGGAGATCAAAAGAGCGCCGCCCCCCCAAACCGCCAACCGCCAAACCAAGGTTGAAACCCCAAATCGCAGACAAAGAAAAGCCCGGCCGAAGCCGGGCTTTTCAGAGCTGCGAGCTAATTACTTAGCCTGAGCTTCAACCTGCGCTTCTACGCGACGGTTTACAGCACGGCCAGCTTCAGTAGCGTTGTCGGCAACTGGGCGGGATTCGCCGTAGCCAACAGACTGAACGCGGGACGATTCAACACCGTACTGGTTGGTCAGAACTTGCTTAACGGCGTTTGCACGACGCTCGGACAGTTTCTGGTTGTAAGCGTCAGGACCGACGGAGTCAGTGTGACCTTCAACAGTGGTGCTGGTCGATGGGTACTGCTTCATGAAGTCAGCGAGGTTCTTGATGTCGCCGTAGCTGTTAGGCTTGACTACCGACTTGTCGAAGTCGAACTTCACGTCCAGCTCAACACGAACAACTTCAGCAACTGCCGGGCAGCCATCAGCGTCAACAGTTACGTTGGCTGGGGTATCCGGGCACTTGTCAACGTTGTCGCACACGCCATCGTTGTCGCTGTCGGAGCAGACTTCAGCCGGAGCTGGAACTGGAGCAGCAGCAGGCTTGGAGCCGCCACCGAAGTTCACACCGATACCGACGCTTGGAGCCCACTCGGTGTCGCCCTGGTCGATGTTGTATTGAGCTTCAACGCCAGCACGGGCGTAGAAGTTCTCGGTGAAGTACAGCTTGGCACCGCCGCCAACGTTGGCGAAGGTGGAACGGTTGCGACCGTTCGAGCCGTTCTGATCAATGCTCTGATCGGAGAAGCCAGCCGAGACGTACGGACGGACCATGTCGCCTGGGTTGTTGAAGTGGTACAGAGCGTCCAGAGCGGTGTTGGCGCCCTTGATGTTCTGGCCGGAATCAGAACGAACGTTGTGCACTTCGTCGTAAGCCAGACGCAGTTCAACGTCGTCGGTCAGGAAGTAACCTACGGAACCGCCGAACAGGTTGCCGTTGTTCTTGAAGTTACGAGCGCTGTCGAATTGTTCTTTCTTTGCGAAGCCTTCGATTTCAACTGCGCCTTGGCCTTGTGCCAGAGCGCCGAACGAAGTGGCGGCAATCAAAGAACCAATGGCCAAGCCCAAGGTGTTTTTCAGTTTCATCCGTTAAATCCCCATCTGGTGATTGTGAAGCAGTCCCGCAAACCGGGGGACAACTCGGCGGCAAGTCTATCAGAACTTGCCTACACGTAAGAGATATTTGCGCTGAACTAAGTTTCAGCAACGCCTGCAAATTTCTCACGCAATTTGTCTAGAGCACGTTTGTAACGCATTTTTGTCGCACTCAAACCCATGTGCATGATGTCTGCGATCTCCTGAAATTCCAGCTCTGCGACAAATCGTAGCACCAGAATTTCTCGGTCGATCGGATTCACATACACTAACCAGCGATCAAGTCCACCCTTTTCCTCGGGTTTCGGCGCCTTCTCTTCAGACGCTTCCTCTAGGGGGTCCAGACTCAAAGCGTCCATCAAGCGACGCTTTCGCCGTTCTTTCCGATACTGCGTGATGCATTCGTTGTACGTGATGCTATATAGCCATGTCTTGAACTTCGATTTGCCCTCGAAGTTCTTCAACCCATACAACACCTTCAACATCACTTCCTGACAGACATCGTCTGCGTCGCGATCGTTCCCAAGATACCGTGCACAGACGTTAAATAATGTTCTCTGGTAACGCCGCATCAGTTCTTCATAGGCGCGCGTTACGTGAAACAGCTCGGTGTGCGAGCGCGCGACCAACTCCTCATCAGAGAGCTCGCGGGGGTCGTAGCGCGTAGAGAGCGATTGAGCTTTATTCAAAACAAGTCAGGGCCGACAGTCAGGTCAATGTCCGCCGCGGCCCTTGCGGGCTTTCAGCGGCGGCATACATTAGCAGGGTTTGCCGGGTTAGCGGCTACTCACATGCTGCTCCAGGAGGATCCGATTGGAGAGAGAGACTAGCTCACCCTCATCGGTCAGCAATGTGGTTTTAACCGTGCCGATCTCTTCGATCTGACCTTCGACCTCGCCAACGCTCACTTGTTGCCCAACCTGATACAACTCACGCACATAGATTCCCGCAAGAATCTGCCCGGCAATTTCCCGGCTTCCCAGTCCCATGGCCAGCGCAACCGCCAGACCAACGGTAATCAAAACGATCACAATCACATGGTTGAGCAGGTCAGTCTTGACCTCCAACTGGCTGATCGCGACCGAAATACTGATGATAATCACCAGGCCTTGGGCAATTCGCCCCAGGCCGGCAGCGTAATCAAGTCCTACACCCTCTGCCGCTCCACGCACCAGCCCATTGGCCAATTGCGCCAGCAACACACCCACCAGCAGCACCAGCGCGGCACCGAATACCTTTGGCAAATATAGCGCAAGCATATCCAGCGTAGCTGAAACTCGTTCAAGTCCAAGGGATTCTGCGGCCGAAACCAAAAAAATCAACAGGACGAACCAGTAGACGATCTTGCCGATCAACGTCGAGATCGGCACTTGCAGACCGGCCCGGGACAGCAATTTGGTCAGGCCGGTACCGCCCATCAGACGATCGAGTCCCAGCTTGGCGAGCAACTTGGACAACAAAGTGTCCAAAAGTTTCGCAACGACGAAACCCAACAGCAAAACAACCAGTGCACCGAACAGGTTCGGGATGAAATTCGCAACCTTGGTCCATAACGCAGTCATTGCAGTGACGAGGCTCTGAGTCCAGAGATCAAGTTCCATATTCAATCAGCCTTATCTGCAGTGCGAGCGGTAGGTTTACGGTGACGGGAGACCGGCGAGACATGGGCCGATCCGTTATTCAGGGCGATCATCAGCGCGGGCAGCCAGCGGCCCAGCAGGCTGAACAGATCACCGGCACCGACCTGGCGGTTGGCGGTTTTCAGTACACGGCCAAGGCACGCATCGTCGTCCCGGGTAGACGGTGACGCCTTGAGCATGTCACGCAAAGACTGTTCGAACGGATCGTGCATACGCACCTCTCGTGATGTCTGTGAAAAGACGCGATCAAATTTGCCCGGGTCACATGGCACACCGTCAGACCCAGCGCAAACGTCGGAATAACCACCACTGCCCCAGTGCCACCGAGAGCATCAGCGCACAGGCGACGAGGAAGCCATAGGGGCTTTCGGAGAAGGGAATTCCGCCGACGTTGATCCCCAGCAGACCGGTCAGAAAACTCATCGGCAAAAAGATCCCGGTGATGATCCCGAAGCGGTACATCGTGCGGTTCATGCGCACGCTCAAACGTCTATCTTCGGCCTCGAGGACCAGCCCCACCCGCTCCCGGGTCAATTCCAGCTCCTCGAGATAGCGGGTCAGGCTGTTGTTCAATTCGTTCCAGTAATCACCATCGTCCTCGACGAACCAGGGCAGTTTTATCCGCGTCAGCTGACCGAAAATATCCCGTTGCGGAGCGAGAAAGCGCTTCAGCGCAGCGGCCCTGCGACGGATCTGCAAAATGGCTCCATGCTCGGGAGTATACCGTTCGTCGGCATCCAGCTTTTCTTCTTCCTCATCGACCACTTCCGAGAGGCAGCTGACCAGATCCTGCACCTTGTTGGTGAGGTACTGAGCCATATAAAGGATGAGTTCGGAGGCGGTTTTCGGCCCTTTGCCTTCGGCGAGCTGCACCAGCAGTTCGTCGGTGGCGCGCAATGGCCGCAAGCGCAGGGAAATGATCCGCTGGGCCGAGGCGAAGATCCGCACCGACACCATGTCTTCCGGCTCGGCCCCGGGATTGAGGTTGACCCCACGCAAAAACAGCAGCAGTTCGAAGTCCGGCAGCGGCAAAAGACGCGGCCGGGTGTTCTCTTCGAGCAGCAGGTCACAGCTGAATTCGCTCAGGCCGCTGGATTTACGCAGCCAGGTCCGGGTTTGCGGGTGGCTGCGATCCCAGTGCAGCCACAGGCTTTCATGAGCCCGCAGCTGCAAGTCATCGAGTTCAGTCCGGGCTATCGAACGCGCACCGCCTTTACCGTCCAGCACCAGGGCATGTACCAGCCCCCATTGCGCGTTTTCTTCCTCGAACATCCTCACTCCTTTGTGGGTACGCCAGCTTATTCGGGCATTTCAAGCGGGCTTGGCGAGATGATCACGCCGTTGTTGTCCGCATAAATGTAATGGCCCGGATGGAACGTCACGCCCGCAAAGGTCACGGCCACGTTGAGATCGCCGATACCGCGCTTGTCGGTCTTCATCGGGTGACTGGCCAAGGCCTGAACCCCCAATTCGGTTTGCGCGATGACATCGACGTCGCGGATGCAACCGTAGATCAGCAGCCCTTCCCAGCCGTTTTTCGCGGCTTTCTCGGCCAGCAAGTCGCCCAACAGTGCGCGGCGCAGGGAGCCGCCGCCATCGACTACCAATACCTTGCCGTCACCCTTGAGCTCGACCTGCTCCTTGACCAGCGAGTTGTCTTCGAAGCACTTGATGGTCACGATTTCGCCGCCGAAGGAGTCATGGCCGCCGAAGTTGCTGAACATCGGTTCCAGCACCTGCACCAGCTCCGGATAGGCGTCGCACAGGTCAGGCGTGAGGTAATGTTTCATCGAGAAACTCCTGTAAAGAGGAAGGCAAGCACGAACATCACTGAGGGCAGATCAATCGAAAATGACCGAAACAACTCAACGCGTCATATCTTAGCCGCAAGCCGATGAGAGCGAAATGCCCTTGTTAGAGCATCAGGCCCGGATCGCAGTGGCAAAATCCGATTTTTCGCCCAGCAAAGGTGTGCGCTGATCCGCCAGCCAGCGTGCCACCAATGGCCAGACTTCGGTCTGGGCCGCTTTGCTGACGAGCATTTCCACGTGACCGAAATTATCGCCAAAGCCCTGTTCGCGACCCAGGGTGATGAATTGTTTGTGCTCGGACCCCAGCTGATCGAACAGCTTACGGCAGGCCCAGGCGGGATCCTGATGGTCACCCGTGGCACTCACGGCCAGCACTGGCAACTGGACGTCGGCCAGTCCGGCCCACCAATCCTTGTCGGCATCGCCAAAACGGCCGAACAGGCCATACCAGCGCATGCTTTCCAGGGCCAGGCCGATCGGTTCGTCTTCCGGGCCGCGCTTGAGCCGCGAGCCGGACAGTTGCGCGAAACGCTTGAGAATAAAGCGCCCGCTCCACTCCACCGGCGGAAATTTCAATGGCCAGTAGGTTCGGCTGACCTGTGTACCGAAAAATGCCGCAGAAGCCACGACCGATTCGCCGATGTACTCGCCGCCCAATGCCGCGGCCAGTGTGATGCCGCCGAGGGAGTGACCGATCCAGTGCGGGACCTGGTCGCTTTGCTCGCGCACAAAGGCGCCAATGGCAGGCAGATCGTATCGAGCGTAGTCGGCAACGCGGTTATTACGATAGTTCTGGTTGCGCTGGGACAAGCCATGGCCGCGCATTTCCGCGATCCACACATCGAAGCCCTGGCGCGCCAGATAGGCGCCCAGACCCAAGCCCTTTGGGGAAAACCAGAACCGTCGATTGGAAAAGCTGCCGTGCAACAGGATCACCGGCACGCCACGCACGGCGGGCTCGTCGGCCATGCCGAGACGTGTCACAGCCAGTTCGACGGTGCCGTCGGGGCTGTTGCCAGGTTTCAAACGATAGACGTCTTCGCTCAGATCACCGCGTCGTTCGGCGCTGATCAGGGCGACAGGAAATAGGTGGCTGCTGCTTTGCATAATGCTCTTGCACAAAAAAGGGCGGCTTCCAGAGGAGCCCGCCCTACTTGAAATCTTAAAGCCCCGGCCGACAAACCGGGGCTTCATTCTGTAGGAGCGAGCTTGCTCGCGATGGGCTTCAGGACGACGCGTCTATCCAGCAGAGGCGCGTTATCGTTAGCGTCCATCGCGAGCAAGCTTGCTCCTACAACAACATCATCATCAAGCCTGAGCTTGACCTTCAGCCAGGAAGAACCAGGTTTCCAGCACGGAATCGGGGTTCAACGAAACGCTTTCAATGCCCTGTTCCATCAGCCATTTGGCCAGGTCAGGGTGGTCCGAAGGGCCCTGACCGCAGATGCCGATGTACTTGCCAGCCTTGTTACAGGCCTGAATCGCGTTGGCCAGCAGCTTCTTGACCGCCGGATTACGCTCGTCGAACAGGTGCGCGATGATCCCGGAGTCACGGTCCAGGCCCAGGGTCAGCTGGGTCAGGTCGTTGGAGCCGATGGAGAAACCGTCGAAGAACTCGAGGAATTCTTCAGCCAGGATCGCGTTGGACGGCAGTTCGCACATCATGATGATGCGCAGACCATTCTCGCCGCGAGCCAGGCCATTTTCGGCCAACAGATCGATCACTTGGCTGGCTTCGCCCAGTGTACGGACGAACGGCACCATGATTTCAACGTTGGTCAGGCCCATCTCGTTGCGCACGCGCTTGAGCGCGCGGCACTCGAGTTCGAAGCAGTCACGGAACGCTTCGCTGATGTAACGCGAAGCACCGCGGAAGCCCAGCATCGGGTTTTCTTCTTCCGGCTCGTAGAGCTTGCCGCCGATCAGGTTGGCGTATTCGTTGGACTTGAAGTCCGACAGTCGCACGATGACCTTTTTCGGGGTGAACGCGGCGGCCAGGGTGCTGATGCCTTCAACCAGCTTGTCGACATAGAAGCCAACCGGGTCGTCATAACCGGCGATGCGCTTGTCGACGCTGTCCTTGATGTCCTGCGGCAGGCCGTCGTAGTTCAACAGCGCTTTAGGGTGCACGCCGATCATGCGGTTGATGATGAATTCCAGGCGGGCCAGGCCCACACCGGCGTTCGGCAGTTGCGCGAAGTCGAAGGCGCGGTCCGGGTTGCCGACGTTCATCATGATCTTGAACGGCAGATCCGGCATGGCATCCACGGAGTTTTTCTTGATGTCGAAGCCCAGTTCGCCTTCGAAGATGTAACCGGTGTCGCCTTCAGCGCAGGACACGGTCACGCCCTGGCCGTCTTGCAACAGCTGGGTGGCGTTGCCGCAACCGACCACGGCCGGGATGCCCAGCTCGCGAGCGATGATCGCTGCGTGGCAGGTACGGCCGCCACGGTTGGTGACGATGGCGCTGGCGCGCTTCATGACCGGTTCCCAGTCCGGGTCGGTCATGTCGGAGACCAGCACGTCGCCTGGCTGGACCTTGTCCATCTCGGACACGTCCTTGATGATGCGGACCTTGCCGGCGCCGATGCGCTGGCCGATGGCGCGACCTTCCACCAGCACGGTGCCGGTTTCTTTCAACAGGTAGCGTTCCATGACGTTGGCCGAGGTACGGCTCTTCACGGTTTCAGGACGGGCCTGAACGATGTAGAGCTTGCCGTCGTCGCCGTCTTTGGCCCATTCGATGTCCATCGGGCACTTGTAGTGCTTCTCGATGATCATCGCTTGCTTGGCCAGTTCGCTGACTTCGGCATCGCTCAGGCAGAAACGGGCGCGATCGGCCTTGTCGACGTCGATGGTCTTGACCGATTTACCGGCCGTGGCGACTTCGCCGTAGATCATCTTGATGGCCTTGCTGCCCAGGTTGCGACGCAGGATGGCCGGACGACCGGCAGCCAGCGTGCCTTTGTGGACATAGAACTCATCCGGGTTCACCGCGCCTTGTACGACGGTTTCACCCAGGCCGTAGGCGCCGGTGATGAACACCACGTCACGGAAGCCCGATTCGGTATCGAGGGTGAACATCACCCCGGCGGTGCCGGTTTCGGAGCGGACCATGCGCTGCACGCCGGCCGACAGGGCTACCAGCTTGTGGTCGAAGCCCTGGTGGACGCGGTAGGAAATGGCGCGGTCGTTGAACAAAGAGGCAAACACCTCCTTGGCGGCGCGAATGACGTTTTCGACGCCACGGATGTTCAGGAAGGTTTCCTGCTGACCGGCGAAGGAAGCGTCCGGCAGGTCTTCAGCGGTAGCCGAAGAGCGCACGGCCACGGCCATGTCAGGGTTGCCGGCCGACAGCGTGGCGAACGCGGTGCGGATTTCGGCGTTGAGTTTCTCGGGGAATTCGGCTTCCATGATCCATTGGCGGATCTGCGCACCGGTCTTGGCCAGGGCGTTCACATCTTCGACGTCCAGCGCATCGAGCGCGGCATGGATCTGATCGTTCAGGCCGCTCAGCTCAAGAAAATCACGATAAGCCTGAGCTGTCGTGGCGAAGCCACCGGGCACCGATACACCGGCACCGGCCAGGTTACTGATCATCTCGCCCAGGGATGCGTTCTTGCCCCCTACGTGCTCCACATCATGGACGCCGAGCTTATCGAGGGAAACTACGTACTCTACCAAGGTGATCTCTCCACTAACTGTGTTGGATAAGCTCAGAAGCCGGCTGCTCCAGGGAGCGTTTGCCAGCTGTATGGCCTGGACCTGGAAAATAAGTGAGAATGCGGGCCACTGGCGGCCGGCAAATCGCGCCTATCATATCCAAGAATGAACATTAGCTTAAGGCCCAAGGTGCAAATGAAACGATCTGCCTTCTTTATTTCCGACGGCACCGGCATCACAGCGGAAACCCTCGGCCAAAGCCTTCTGGCGCAGTTCGAAAACATTACCTTCAGCAAATTCACGCGACCGTACATCGACAACGCGGATAAAGCGCGGGCCATGGTACAACAAATCAACAAAGCCGCCGAAAACGACGGCTTCCGGCCGATCATCTTCGACACCATCGTCAATCAGGACATCCGTGAGATCCTCGCAACGTCCAATGGTTTCATGATCGACATTTTCTCGACCTTTCTGGCGCCTCTTGAACAGGAATTGACCGAGCATTCTTCCTACACCGTCGGCAAGTCCCACTCCATCGGCAGCAATTCCAATTACATGGAGCGGATCGAGGCGGTGAACTTCGCCCTGGACAACGACGATGGCGCCCGTACCCACTATTACGACAAGGCCGACCTGATCCTGGTGGGCGTGTCCCGTTGCGGCAAAACCCCGACCTGCCTGTACATGGCCATGCAATTCGGCATCCGCGCGGCCAACTACCCGCTGACCGAAGACGACATGGAGCGCCTGCAACTGCCGACGGCCCTGCGCACCCACCAGCACAAGCTGTTCGGCCTGACCATCGACCCGGACCGCCTCACCGCGATCCGCCACGAGCGCAAGCCCAACAGCCGCTATTCGAGCTATGCCCAGTGCGAGTTCGAAGTGCGCGAGGTGGAGAACCTGTTCCGCCGCGAGAACATCCCGCACATCAACTCCACGCATTTCTCCGTCGAGGAAATTTCGGCGAAGATTCTGGTGGAAAAAGGGGTTGAGCGGCGGTTCAAGTAATTTTTTAGCGCCTGCCCGGCCGCCATAGCCGTAGGAGCCAGGCTTGCCGGCGATGGCGCACTCGAGGACGCCTTCGCCGGCAAGCCTGGCTCCTACGGCTATGGCGTCAGATCACGAATAAATCGACGAACCGGTTCACCGGTGTGGCCTCCAGCTTCGCCTGGTCCTTGCATAGTGCAAAGATCTCGGCGCTGCGCTGCACCGTAAACCGCGTCGCCAGGTTCGCCTTGAACTTGTCCTCGAGCAGCGGGATGCCGTCGGCACGGCGCCGACGATGGCCGATCGGGTACTCGACCACCACGTTTTCGGTGCTCGAACCGTCCTTGAAAAACACCTGCACCGCATTGGCGATGGAGCGTTTATCGGCTTCCAGGTATTCGCGGGTGTAGCGCGGATCTTCGACGATGACCATTTTTTCGCGCAACACGTCGATGATCGGATGGGCGGCATGGAAGTCGTCTTCGTATTGCTCGGCCACCAGATTGCCGAACGCCAACGGCACGGCCGTCATGTACTGGATGCAGTGATCACGGTCGGCGGCATTGGCCAGCGGGCCGACCTTGGAGATGATGCGGATCGCCGATTCGTGGGTGGTGATGACGATCCTGTCGATTTCGTGCAGGCGATTCCTGACTTGCGGATGCAGGGTCACCGCCGCTTCGCAGGCGGTTTGCGCGTGGAATTCGGCGGGGAAGCTGATTTTAAACAGCACGTTTTCCATCACGTAGCTGCCGAATGACCGGGAGAAACTGAAAATCCGCTGGTCTTCTGGCTTGAGCGCCAGATCGTTGTTGGTGTGGCTGAACAATACGTCGTAAAAGCCCCACTGCCTGGCGGTCAACACGCCGGGGATCCCCATTTCACCGCGCATCGCGATGTCCGCCAGACGCACGCCACGGCTGGATGCATCGCCCGCCGCCCAGGATTTTCGCGACCCGGCATTCGGTGCATGCCGATAAGTACGCAACGCCTGGCCATCGGCAAAAGCGTGGGACAACGCCGCCAGCAACTGCTCGCGATTGGCCCCCATGAGTTTGGCGGTGACGGCGGTCGAGGCGACTTTCACCAGGATGACGTGATCCAGTCCTACGCGATTGAAGGAGTTTTCCAGCGCGATGATGCCCTGGATCTCATGGGCCATGATCATGGCTTCAAGCACCGCGCGAACGGTCAGCGGTGCGTCGCCATTGGCCACGCGCTTTTGCGACAGGTGGTCCGCCACCGCGAGAATGCCACCCAGGTTATCGGACGGATGGCCCCATTCGGCGGCGAGCCAGGTGTCGTTGTAGTCGAGCCAGCGGACGATGCAACCGATGTCCCAGGCCGCCTTGACTGGATCGAGACGGTAGCTGGTGCCGGGAACCCGAGCGCCAAAGGGGACGACGGTGCCTTCCACAATGGGACCGAGGTGTTTGGTGCATTCTGGGAAGCGCAGGGCCAGCAGGCCGCAGCCGAGGGTGTCCATCAGGCAGTTGCGGGCGGTGTCCAGGGCTTCTCTGGATTCGATGTTGAAGGTCAGGACGTAATCGGCGATGTCCTGCAGAACCCTGTCGTAGTCGGGGCGGTTGTTCAGGTCGACGTTGGCGCTCATGTTCGATTCACTCTTGAAGTGGTTCGTTGATGGGACCTCGGTTCAGGTTTCAATCTCAGCCGGTCGCTACTTTCTTATTGTGAAATGCAATCCCCTGTAGGAGCTGGCTTGCCAGCGAAGAATTCGAAAGCGCCGCGTTTTATCAGGAACCACGCGTTTTCGTTAACGACCTTCGCTGGCAAGCCAGCTCCTACAGGGGGGGGCGGTGTCACAGGCAACAGTGATGTTGGATGTGCTGGCCTCTTCGCTGGCAAGCCAGCTCCTACAGGGGGTTTGTGTCGGTTAGAAGGAATCACCCGGCACGCGGACGTAGCCTTCCATCAATACCCGCGCGCTGCGGCTCATGATGGCCTTGTTCACGGTCCATTCACCGTTTACCAGGCTGGCCTCCGCGCCCACCCGCAGGGTGCCGGACGGATGGCCGAAGCGCACAGCGTTGCGTTCGATACCGCCCGCGGCGAGGTTCACCAGGGTGCCGGAGATCGCTGCAGCCGTACCGATCGCCACGGCCGCCGTGCCCATCATCGCGTGGTGCAGCTTGCCCATGGACAGTGCGCGCACCAGCAGGTCGACATCGCCCGCCGCAATCGCCTTGCCGCTGGACGCCACGTAGTCGGCCGGTTTGGCCACAAAGGCGACCTTGGGCGTGTGCTGACGCTTGGCCGCTTCGTCCAGATCCTTGATCAAGCCCATGCGCAACGCGCCGTAAGCCCGAATGGTCTCGAACATCAGCAGGGCTTTCGGGTCGCCGTTGATCGCGCCTTGCAACTCGGTGCCGGTGTAGCCGATGTCTTCGGCATTGACGAAGATGGTCGGGATGCCGGCATTGATCATGGTCGCCTTGAAGGTCCCGACCCCGGGCACTTCCAGATCATCCACCAGGTTGCCGGTGGGGAACATCGAACCGCCGCCGCCCTCTTCTTCCGCCGCCGGGTCCATGAATTCGACTTGCACTTCGGCGGCCGGGAAGGTCACGCCGTCGAGTTCGAAATCACCGGTTTCCTGCACTTCACCGTTGGTGATCGGCACATGGGCGATGATGGTCTTGCCGATGTTGGCCTGCCACACGCGAACCACGGCCACGCCGTTGTGCGGGATGCGGCTGGAATCCACCAGGCCGTTGCTGATGGCAAACGAACCGACCGCCGCCGACAGGTTGCCGCAGTTGCCGCTCCAGTCGACGAACGGCTTGTCGATGGAGACCTGGCCGAACAGGTAATCGACGTCGTGATCGGCCTTGATGCTTTTCGACAGGATCACGGTTTTGCTGGTGCTGGAAGTCGCGCCGCCCATGCCGTCGATTTGCTTGTCGTACGGGTCGGGGCTGCCGATCACGCGCAACAACAGCGCATCGCGCGCCGGGCCGGGAATCTGTGCCGCTTCGGGCAGGTCTTTCAGGCTGAAGAACACGCCTTTGCTGGTGCCGCCACGCATGTAGGTGGCGGGGATTTTGATCTGCGGTGCGAAATGAGTTGCCTGAGCCATGGTGCTCTTTACTCCTTGCTAAAACAGACACGGGACTTGAAGTCCCGTGTTTGCATGTCGCGATTTAAACGGCTACCGCCGATTCTTCGAGGAAGTCCTGGGCGAAGCGTTGCAACACGCCGCCGGCCTCGTAGATCGACACTTCTTCGGCGGTGTCGAGACGGCAGGTCACCGGCACTTCGACGCGTTCGCCATTCTTGCGGTTGATCACCAGCGTCAGCTCGGCACGCGGCGTGCGTTCGCCGATCACGTCGTAGGTTTCGCTACCGTCGATGTTCAGCGTGTGGCGGTCGGTGCCCGGCTTGAACTCCAGCGGCAACACGCCCATGCCCACCAGGTTGGTGCGGTGGATGCGTTCGAAGCCTTCGGCCGCAATCGCTTCCACACCCGCCAGGCGCACGCCCTTCGCCGCCCAGTCCCGGGACGAACCCTGACCGTAGTCGGCGCCGGCGATGATGATCAGCGGCTGCTTGCGTTCCATGTAGGTTTCGATGGCTTCCCACATGCGCATCACTTGGCCTTCCGGCTCGACGCGGGCCAAGGAACCCTGCTTGACCTTGCCGTTTTCCCGGACCATTTCGTTGAACAGTTTCGGGTTGGCGAAGGTGGCGCGTTGCGCGGTCAAATGGTCGCCCCTATGAGTCGCGTAGGAGTTGAAGTCTTCCTCCGGCAGGCCCATTTTCGCCAGGTATTCGCCGGCGGCGCTGTCGAGCATGATTGCGTTGGAAGGCGACAGGTGATCGGTGGTGATGTTGTCCGGCAGCACCGCCAGCGGACGCATGCCCTTGAGCGGACGCGCGCCGGCCAGTGCGCCTTCCCAGTACGGCGGACGGCGGATGTAGGTGCTCATCTCGCGCCAGTCGTACAGCGGGGTCACTTTCGGACCGGTGTCTTCGTGGATGGCGAACATCGGGATGTAGACCTGGCGGAACTGCTCCGGCTTGACCGAGGCCTTGACCACCGAGTCGATTTCTTCGTCGCTCGGCCAGATGTCTTTCAGGCGGATTTCCTTGCCATCCACCACGCCCAGCACATCTTTTTCGATGTCGAAACGGATGGTGCCGGCGATGGCGTAAGCGACCACCAGTGGCGGCGAGGCAAGGAAGGCGTTCTTGGCGTACGGGTGGATCCGGCCGTCGAAGTTGCGGTTGCCGGACAGCACGGCGGTGGCGTACAGGTCGCGGTCGATGATCTCTTGCTGGATCACCGGGTCTAGGGCGCCGGACATGCCGTTGCACGTGGTGCAGGCGAAGGCGACGATGCCGAAACCGAGTTGCTCCAGCTCGCTGGTCAGGCCGGCCTCGTCGAGGTACAGCGCAACGGTTTTCGAACCCGGCGCCAGGGACGATTTGACCCATGGCTTGCGGGTGAGGCCGAGCTTGTTGGCATTGCGCGCCAACAGGCCGGCGGCAATCACGTTGCGCGGGTTGCTGGTGTTGGTGCAACTGGTGATGGCGGCGATGATCACCGCACCGTCCGGCATCTGGCCGGGCACTTCGGTCCACTGGCCGGAGATCCCCTGGGCGGCGAGATCCGAGGTCGCGACGCGAGCATGCGGGTTGCTCGGGCCGGCCATGTTGCGCACCACCGAGGACAGGTCAAAGGTCAACCCGCGCTCGTATTGCGCGCCCTTCAGGCTGTCGGCCCACAGGCCGGTAATCTTGGCGTAGTTCTCGACCAGCTGTACCTGTTCGTCTTCGCGACCGGTGAGCTTGAGGTAGTCGATGGTTTGCTGGTCGATGTAGAACATCGCCGCAGTGGCACCGTATTCCGGGGCCATGTTGGAAATGGTCGCGCGGTCGCCGAGGGTCAGCGCCGAGGCGCCTTCGCCAAAGAACTCCAGCCACGCGCCGACGACTTTTTGCTGGCGCAGGAACTCGGTCAGCGCCAGCACCATGTCGGTGGCGGTAATGCCCGGCTGCAGCTTGCCGGTCAGTTCGACGCCAACGCTTTCCGGCAGACGCATCCACGACGCGCGGCCGAGCATCACGCTCTCGGCTTCCAGGCCACCGACGCCGATGGCGATCACGCCCAGCGCATCGACATGCGGGGTGTGGCTGTCGGTGCCGACGCAGGTATCCGGGAATGCCACGCCATCACGCACCTGGATCACCGGAGACATTTTCTCCAGGTTGATCTGGTGCATGATGCCGTTGCCCGGCGGAATCACATCGACGTTCTTGAAGGCTTTTTTGGTCCAGTTGATGAAGTGGAAGCGGTCTTCGTTGCGACGGTCTTCGATGGCGCGGTTTTTCTCGAACGCTTCCGGGTCGAAGCCACCACGTTCGACGGCCAGGGAGTGGTCGACGATCAATTGCGTCGGCACCACCGGGTTGACTTGCGCCGGGTCACCGCCTTGCAGGGCGATGGCGTCACGCAGGCCGGCGAGGTCCACAAGGGCGGTCTGGCCGAGAATGTCGTGGCACACCACGCGAGCCGGGAACCAGGGGAAATCGAGGTCGCGTTTGCGCTCGATGAATTGCTTCAGCGATTCGGTGAGCGTGGCCGGGTCACAGCGACGCACCAGGTTTTCCGCCAGCACGCGGGAGGTGTACGGCAGAGTGTCGTAGGCGCCGGGCTGGATGGCCTCGACAGCCGCACGGACGTCAAAGTAATCCAGATGGCTGCCGGGCAGCGGTTTGCGGAATTCAGTGTTCATCGTCAGGGACTCGGTCACGGTGGTTACAAAGGGTGGGGCGTGGCACAGGATTTGAATTGAAACCCGCCTCCTGTAGGAGCTGGCTTGCCAGCGAAGGCGGCGTGTCAGGCGACATGAATGTCGGATGTGACGACCTCTTCGCTGCGATGCGGCGACCCGACAAGCCAGCTCCTACAGGGGTTTCCGGTTCATTCAGCAACCAGTGCCGGTGCCCACCGGTCAGCGTTGTTCGATTGGCACGAACTTGCGCTGTTCGACGCCGGTGTACTCGGCGCTCGGGCGGATGATGCGGTTGTTGGCACGTTGCTCAAACACATGCGCCGCCCAGCCGGTCAGGCGCGAGCAAACGAATATCGGGGTGAACAACTTGGTTGGAATGCCCATGAAGTGATACGTCGACGCATGGTAGAAGTCGGCGTTCGGGAACAGTTTCTTCTGCTCCCACATGGTCTTGTCGATGGCTTCGGAAACCGGGAACAGCACCGTGTCGCCCACTTCGTCAGCGAGTTTTTTCGACCAGGCCTTGATCACCTCGTTGCGCGGATCGTTGTCCTTATAGATCGCGTGACCGAAGCCCATGATCTTGTCCTTGCGCTCGAGCATGCCGAGGGTGCCCTTGATCGCGTCCTCCGGCGAACTGAAACGTTCGATCATTTCCATCGCCGCTTCGTTGGCGCCGCCGTGCAGCGGACCGCGCAAAGTACCGATGGCCGCCGTGACGCAGGAAAACAGATCAGACAGCGTCGAGGCGCAAACCCGCGCGGCGAAGGTCGAGGCGTTGAATTCGTGTTCCGCATAGAGGATCAGCGAAACGTTCATCACCTTGACGTGCAACTCGCTCGGTTTCTTGTCGTGCAGCAGGTGCAGGAAGTGACCGCCGATGGTTTGTTCGTCGCTTACGCAGTCGATGCGCTTGCCGTCGTGGCTGAAGCGATACCAGTAGCACATGATCGCCGGGAACGCGGCCAGCAGGCGGTCGGTCTTGTCGTGCTGCTCGGAGAAGTCGTTCTCCGGTTCGATGTTGCCCAGGAACGAGCAACCGGTGCGCATCACGTCCATCGGGTGGGCGTCGGCGGGGATGCGTTCCAGCACTTCTTTCAAGGCTTGCGGCAGGTCGCGCAGCTTGCCCAGTTTGCTGATGTAGGCGGCGAGTTGCGCTTGGGTCGGCAGCTCGCCGTAAAGCAGCAGGTAGGCCACTTCTTCGAATTGGGCGTCAGCCGCCAGTTCGCGAACGTCGTAGCCACGATAGGTCAGGCCTGCGCCCGACTGGCCCACGGTGGACAGTGCGGTTTGCCCGGCAACCTGGCCACGGAGCCCGGCGCCACTGAGTACTTTTGCTTCGGCCATTGCTGTCTCCAGTTTTCTTGAATTTGTCAGGGAATCGGCAAATACCCGGATCGGGATTCACTCCGACCTTGTAGGAGCGAGTTTGCTCGCGATGGTGGATCGTGCACCCTGGTGTATCTGGGGCCACGCGTTATCGTTAACGTCCATCGCGAGCAAGCTCGCTCCTACAGGGAGTCGTTACTTCTTGGCGGCGAACAACGCATCGAGCTTCTGCTCGAAGGTGTGGTAATCGATGCGATCGTAAAGCTCCATGCGCGTCTGCATGGTGTCGATCACGTTCTGTTGCGTGCCGTCGCGGCGGATCGCGGTGTAGACGTTTTCCGCGGCCTTGTTCATCGCGCGGAAGGCCGACAGCGGGTACAGCACCAGCGACACATCGGCGCCTGCGAGCTGTTCGGTGGTGTACAGCGGCGTCGCGCCGAACTCGGTGATGTTGGCCAGGATCGGCGCTTTCACGCGGCTGGCGAACAGCTTGTACATCTCCAGTTCAGTGATGGCTTCCGGGAAGATCATGTCGGCACCGGCTTCGATGCACGCTTCAGCGCGCTCCAGGGCCGATTCCAGTCCTTCCACCGCCAGGGCGTCGGTGCGGGCCATGATCACGAAGCTGTCGTCGGTACGAGCATCGACCGCGGCCTTGATGCGATCGACCATTTCCTGCAGGGACACGATCTCTTTATTAGGGCGGTGACCGCAGCGCTTGGCGCCGACCTGGTCTTCGATGTGAATCGCCGCCGCGCCGAACTTGATCATCGACTTGACGGTGCGCGCGACGTTGAACGCCGAGGAACCGAAACCGGTGTCCACGTCCACCAGCAGCGGCAGGTCGCAGACGTCGGTGATGCGACGCACATCGGTCAGCACGTCATCGAGCCCGGTTATGCCCAGGTCCGGCACGCCGAGGGAGCCGGCAGCCACCCCGCCACCGGACAGATAGATAGCCTTGAATCCGGCGCGCTTGGCCAGCAGTGCATGGTTGGCGTTGATCGCACCAACGACTTGCAGCGGATGTTCGCTGGCGACCGCATCGCGGAAACGCTGGCCTGGAGTGCTCTTGTTGGAACTCATGACTCACCTCGTTCAGTGGCTGTCGGGTTAACGCCGTCCTGGTAGTGACGGGCGATATTGCGTTTGGAGGCGCCGATGTGGCGGCGCATCAACAACTCGGCCAGCTCACCGTCACGGTCGGCAATGGCGTCGAGAATCCGGTGGTGCTCGGCAAAGGCCTGGCGTGGCCGATTGGGCGTGGTGGAAAACTGGATGCGATACATGCGCACCAGTTGATAGAGCTCGCCGCAAAGCATTTGCGTCAGGGTGCGGTTGCCGCTGCCCTGGATGATTCGGTAATGGAAGTCGAAATCGCCTTCCTGCTGGTAGTAACCGACGCCGGCCTGGAACGCCGCATCGCGCTCGTGGGTTTCGAGGACCCGGCGCAGTTCGTCGATTTCTTCAAGGGTCATGCGTTCGGCTGCCAGGCGGCAGGCCATGCCTTCGAGGGACTCGCGGATTTCGTAGAGTTCCAGCAGCTCGGCGTGGTTGAGCGAGACCACCCGTGCGCCGACGTGCGGTATGCGCACCAACAGGCGCTGGCCTTCCAGGCGGTGAATCGCCTCACGCAACGGGCCGCGGCTGATGCCGTAGGTGCGCGCCAGTTCCGGCTCGGAGATCTTGCTGCCCGGAGCGATTTCGCCTTTGACGATGGCCGCCTGAATGCGTCGGAAGACATTCTCGGAAAGGGTTTCCGAATCGTCCTGCGCAATGACCGGCGGATCGAGTTGATCCAGCATATTGTCGACACCTTGATAACCAATGCCGCAAAAACTAACGAATACAGGCCGTATAGTCAAAGGATAATTAGGTATTGTCGACAATCGTCTAATAACCGACTGCATTCCATCAACGCAGCCGCACGGTTTACAGCCACCCGCCAGCGCTGGCGCCATAAAACCACCGTGCTAGAATGCCGGCCGCATTTGTTTGTGACATCTGCACGGCTTGTCATAGTTGATAGGCATACGAGGGAGCTTGCGCAGCGATGCCAGGGCCTTGAATTGAAGTATCGACCGCCGCGCCCCAGGATTTATGAGACTCAAGCCCTTCCCCGCATTCCTCTTTATGCTTTGCCTGCCCGGTTATGCCGCGGCGGGGGAAAAAACCGTGTACGGCCTCAACGAGTACGCCTCGCTGGACGGCATTAACCTGGAAGTCGCCGCCAAACTCGACACCGGAGCGAAAACCGCCTCCCTGAGTGCCCGCGACATCAAACGTTTCAAACGCAATGGCGAGTCCTGGGTGCGCTTCTACCTGGCCATCGACGCCGCCCATTCGCACCCGATCGAACGGCCGCTGGCCCGGGTCAGCAAGATCAAGCGCAGGGCCGGTGACTACGACCCGGAAGCCGGCAAGAAGTACACCGCCCGTCCGGTGATCGAGCTCGATATCTGTATGGGTTCGGCTTTACGCAGCATCGAAGTGAACTTGACCGACCGAAGCGCCTTCCAATACCCGCTCTTGATCGGCTCCGAAGCCCTGAAACGCTTCGATGCGCTGGTCGACCCCAGCCTTAAATACGCTGCTGGCAAACCCGCCTGCGCCACCGACGCACATACCGCAGAGTAATTCCAATGCGCTCTCTTACCCTCCACCTGAAATTCCTGATCGCCATCCTGGTGGTGCTGGGCATTTCAGTTACGGCCTATCAGATCTTTGTGCTCGGGATTCCCGTGACCGAAGACGCCACCGACGACTTGTGGAACATCGACGCCAAGGTCGAATTCGTCGCCAGCACCAAGGACCCGGTCAAGATCCAGATGTTCGTGCCGCCGCTGAGCCGCGATTACGTCAGCCTCAACGAGAGTTTCATCTCCAATAACTACGGCGTGGCGGTGAACCGGGTTGACGGCAACCGCAAGGTCACCTGGTCGGCGCGTCGGGCCAAGGGCAACCAGACTCTTTATTACCGCCTGGTGCTGACCAAGCGTTACAGCGGCGAAAAATTGAAGATCAAAGGCCCGACCTTCCGTGACAGCATGGTCGTGGAAGGCCCGGAAAAAATCGCCGCCGAAGCCCTGCTCGCGCCGATCCGCCAGCACTCGGCCGACGTCGAGACCTTCATTGGCGAAGCCATCAAACGCGTCAATAACGTCAACGATGACAATGTGAAGCTGCTGTTGGGCGGCGATCCGTCCGTCGGGCACAAAGCCAAAATCGTCGAACTGCTGCTGTCCATCGCCCACGTGCCGGTGGAAAAGGTCCACACCATTCGCCTGGTGGCCGACCAGCCGCAAACCCCGGAACTCTGGCTGCGCAGCTTCAACGGCACCGACTGGCTGTACTTCAACCCGGAAACCGGCGAGCAGGGCCTGCCCACCGACCGCCTGCTGTGGTGGACCGGCGACGAAAACCTGATCACCGTCGATGGCGGCAAGAAGGCCACTGTGACCTTCAGCATGAACAACAGCGAAATGAACGCCATTCGCCTGGCCAAGCTGACCGACGAAAACACCGACGCCAACTTCCTCGAATACTCGCTGTACGGCCTGCCGCTGCAAACCCAGCAGACCTTCATGATCATGGTGATGATCCCGATCGGCGTGCTGGTAATCCTGATCCTGCGCAACCTGATCGGCATCCAGACCCTGGGCACTTTCACCCCGGTGCTGATCGCCCTGGCCTTCCGCGAAACCCAGCTCGGCTTCGGCATCGTGCTGTTTACCATCATCACGGCCCTGGGCCTGTCGCTGCGTTCCTACCTTGAACACCTGAAGCTGCAGATGCTGCCGAGGCTGTCGGTGGTGCTGACCTTCGTGGTGGTGCTGATCGCGACGATCAGCCTGCTTAGCCATAAACTCGGCCTGGAACGCGGGTTGTCGGTCGCGCTGTTCCCGATGGTGATTCTGACCATGACCATCGAACGCCTGTCGATCACCTGGGAAGAACGCGGCGGCGGCCATGCCATGAAGGTAGCGATCGGCACGTTGTTCGCCGCGGCCCTGGCGCACTTGATCATGAGCGTTCCGGAGCTGGTGTACTTCGTGTTCACCTTCCCGGCGATCCTGTTGATCCTGGTGGGCTTCATGCTGGCGATGGGGCGTTATCGCGGCTACCGCCTGACCGAACTGGTGCGCTTCAAGGCCTTCCTGAAGAAGGCTGACGCCTGATGTTCGGCCTCTGGAAGACCTGGAAGGCCCTGGAAGCCCGGGGCATCATGGGCATCAATCGGCGCAACGCGGACTATGTGCTCAAGTACAACAAGCGCAGCCTGTACCCGATCGTCGATGACAAGATCATCACCAAGGAGCGCGCCATCGCCGCCGGCATCCATGTGCCGGAATTGTATGGCGTGATCTCCACCGAGAAGGAAATCGACAACCTCGACGCGATCATCGGCGGGCGCAACGACTTCGTGGTGAAACCGGCCCAGGGCGCCGGCGGTGACGGCATCCTGGTGATCGCCGACCGCTTCGAGGGGCGCTACCGCACGGTGTCCGGCAAGATCATCAGCCACGAGGAAATCGAGCACCAGATTTCCAGCATCCTGACCGGCCTTTATTCGCTGGGCGGTCATCGCGACCGGGCGCTGATCGAATACCGCGTGACCCCGGACCAGATCTTCAAGAGCATCAGCTACGAGGGCGTGCCGGACATCCGCATCATCGTGCTGATGGGCTACCCGGTCATGGCCATGCTGCGCTTGCCGACCCGTCAGTCCGGCGGCAAGGCCAACCTGCACCAGGGCGCCATCGGCGTCGGTGTGGACCTCGCCACCGGCCTGACCCTGCGCGGCACCTGGCTGAACAACATCATCACCAAGCACCCGGACACCACCAACGCGGTGGACGGCGTGCAATTGCCCTATTGGGACGGTTTCATGAAACTCGCCGCCGGCTGCTATGAGCTGTGCGGGCTGGGTTACATCGGGGTCGACATGGTGCTGGACCAGGAAAAAGGCCCGCTGATTCTTGAACTCAACGCCCGTCCCGGGCTGAACATCCAGATTGCCAATGATTGCGGCCTGACATTGCGTACCCATGCCGTTGAAGCGCGGCTTGAAGCATTGAAGACTCGCGGGATCAGCGAAACGGTTGCGGAACGGGTGGAGTTTGTCCAAGAGATGTTCGGGCATATTCCCGGGGTCGAGGGCTGATCCAAGACCGAGTCGCACCCTTCGCTGGCAAGCCAGCTCCTACAGGGATGGCGCTGAACCTTGTAGGAGCTGGCTTGCCAGCGAAGACGGCCTCACTGCCAACACACCCACCCAACCCTGCCGCCAATCTGCCAATCCCCGACTTCCCCTCTAGGAGCAATTCCCAGAGAAGACTACAATCGCCACCCCGCCTCGATGGCTGATCCGCCCCGCCCATGTTGACCTGTTCCGTACACCCGCTCCCCTATCTCGCCAATCCCGCCGACTACTTCGCGGCGATTCGTCATGCCCCCGGTGCCGTACTGCTCGACAGTGGTCGGCCGACTGCCGATCGCGGTCGTTATGACCTGCTCAGCGCCTGGCCGCTGGAACAACTGGCCGTATTGCCTGACGAAAGCGGCAGCGATTTCCTGCAGCGCCTGCGCGACAACCTGACACGGCTGGGTGAAGCCGCGCTGCCGTTTGACCTGCCTTTCGCCGGCGGCCTGATCGGCTACCTGAGCTATGACTTCGGTCGTCACCTGGAGCATCTGCCGAGCCTGGCGCAGGACGACCTGCAATTGCCGGATGCGCGTTTCGGGCTCTATGCCTGGGCACTGATCAGCGATCACCAACTCGAGACCAGTCAGCTGGTGTTTCACCCGACGCTGATCGACAGCGAGCGACAACGGCTGATCGCCTTGTTCAGCCAGCCCGGGATCGAGCCGGTCGAGCCTTTCACACTGAAAGCACCGATGAGCGCCGACTTGAGCGCTGATGAGTATCGCCACGCGCTGGAGCGCATCCAGCACTATATCCAGGCCGGCGACTGCTATCAGGTCAACTTCGCCCAGCGCTTCCGCGCGCAATGCCAGGGCGACCCCTGGGCCGCCTACTGCGCGTTGCGCGCCGCCTGCCCGACGCCGTTTTCCGGCTTCCAGAGCCTGCCCGATGGCGGCGCGGTGTTGAGCCTTTCGCCAGAGCGTTTCGTCAAAGTCAGCGAGCGCCATGTGGAAACCCGCCCGATCAAGGGCACCCGCCCTCGCGGCCTGACCGCCGGCGAAGATGCGGCGAACGCCGCCGAACTGCTGGCCAGTCCCAAGGACCGCGCGGAAAACCTGATGATCGTCGACTTGCTGCGCAACGACCTCGGCCGCACTTGCCGCATCGGCTCGGTGCGGGTGCCGGAGTTGTTCAGCCTGGAAAGCTACCCGAACGTGCATCACCTGGTGAGCAGCGTGACCGGGGAACTGGCGGATGACCGGGACGCCCTGGACCTGATCGCCGGCAGCTTCCCGGGCGGATCGATTACCGGCGCGCCGAAGATTCGGGCGATGCAGATCATCGACGAGCTGGAACCGACGCGTCGTGGCTTGTATTGCGGTTCGTTGCTGTACCTGGACGTGCGCGGCGAGATGGACAGCTCCATCGCCATTCGCAGCTTGCTGGTGAAGGATGGGCAGGTCTGTTGCTGGGGCGGCGGCGGGATCGTCGCCGATTCCGAGTGGCAGGCCGAGTATCAGGAGTCGATTACCAAGGTGAAGGTGTTGCTCGATACCTTGCAGAATCTTTAAGAGCTTCGCCGGCAAGCCGGCTCCTACAGGTTTTCTGCCGCCCCCCAATTATGCGGTCAACAAATAGCTGTAGGAGCCGGCTTGCCGGCGAAGGCGCCCTCGAAATCGACTACAGACTCAGGGCCCGATTGGAGGCCTTGATGAACTCCTGCTTCAGCGCTTCAAAGCTGTGCACCGCCGGGAACTGTGGAAACTCGCGAATCACATTGTCCGGCGCATGGAACAGAATCCCTGCATCCGCCTCGCCCAGCATCGTGGTGTCGTTGTAGGAATCCCCCGCCGCAATCACCCGATAGTAGAGGCTCTTGAAGGCCAATACCGACTGGCGCTTGGGATCGCGCTGACGCAACTGATAGCTCGTCACCCGACCGGAGTCATCCGTGATCAGGCGGTGGCAAAGCAGGGTCGGGAAGCCCAGTTGACGCATCAGCGGCTGGGAGAATTCGTAGAAGGTGTCCGACAGAATCACCACCTGAAACCGCTCACGCAGCCAGTCGACGAACTCGACGGCACCGTCCAGCGGCTTGAGCGTGGCGATCACTTCCTGGATGTCGGACAGCTTCAGGCCGTGCTCATCGAGGATCCGCAGGCGCTGCTTCATCAACACGTCGTAGTCGGGGATGTCCCGGGTGGTGGCCCTGAGGGAGTCGATCCCGGTTTTTTCGGCAAAGGCGATCCAGATTTCCGGGACCAGCACACCTTCAAGATCCAGACAGGCAATTTCCACGAGACACTCCCATTTGTATTGATTATTGAGTCGAGCGAGCAAAAAGACTGCCGAACTCTAGCGACTCGGGCGGGCCTGCGCAACGCAGAGGGCGCACCAGCCGCTGCAGGATTTTGTTACCATTAGCCCCATATAGAGCGCCCAGCGCCACCGACCTGTAGGAAGCCGCCCTGATGAGCCCATCGTTCGATGTCGTGGAACTCGCCACGACCTATGCCAACAAATCCGCCCAAGACATCCTGAAACTCGCGTTCGCCGAGTTCGGCGATGACCTGTGGATATCTTTCAGCGGCGCCGAAGACGTGGTGCTGGTGGACATGGCCTGGAAGCTGAACAAAAACGTCAAGGTATTCAGCCTCGACACCGGCCGCCTGCACCCCGAGACCTACCGTTTCATCGATCAGGTGCGCGAGCACTACCAGATCGAGATCGAGCTGGTGTCACCGGACTACACGAAACTTGAACCCTTCGTGAAGGAAAAAGGCCTGTTCAGTTTCTATAAGGACGGCCATGGCGAATGCTGCGGCATCCGCAAGATCGAGCCGCTGCGTCGCAAGTTGTCCGGCGTGACGGCCTGGGCCACCGGCCAGCGTCGAGACCAGAGCCCGGGTACCCGCAGCGCCGTCGCGGTGATGGAAATCGACACCGCGTTTTCGACGCCGGAACGCACCCTGTACAAATTCAACCCGCTGGCACAGATGACCAGTGAAGAGATCTGGGGTTACATCCGCATGCTCGAGCTGCCGTACAACAGCCTGCACGAACGCGGCTTCATCAGCATTGGCTGCGAACCTTGCACCCGTCCGGTGCTTCCGAACCAGCACGAGCGTGAAGGTCGCTGGTGGTGGGAAGAAGCGACGCAGAAAGAATGCGGGTTGCATGCGGGGAATATCATCAGCAAGTCCAAGGCGTAATTCCTCGGCCTGATGCAATCCCCTGCAGGAGCGAGCTTGCTCCGGGCGGCGTTCCGCCGATGAACCTGAGGAAGCAGCGGGGGTGTCAGGCTTGCCGCGTTATCGTTGACGACCATCGCGGGCAAGCCCGCTCCTACAGGTTCTGTGATGAGCCTGAAAAATGTGTACACACGAATGTCACCATAGGTGCCATTTGTGTGTGCACTTTTAGTTTCAACGCCCCAAAAAGTTACACCCTCCTTGCCTGACTTTCCCAGCGACCTTTCTCCCCAAACCCCGCCAATAAATAAATACCTGTTCGATCGGTCAATTTATATTTATTTATTTTCAGTTACTTAGCCAAACCAGATAACAAAACGGAATTAGCGCCCCAGTTGTTAGCTCGGTAACTGGCATAGATCTGGCTTTAGTGCATACATGTTTTGTATACAATCACAGCAAAACATAAACACACTTTAGATCCGCAAGCCTGAAGCGCCCTATCCCGTACAGGCTGCAGATGCCCCGTAATCAATGATGCTTACTGCCCCGCGACGAAGATTTGTCGAGCCTTCGCTCATGCACAGTCATCGCGGCGCCAAGCTTCAGGAGCCTGCCGGAATGCGTACTAGCCTCTCCAATAACAACATCGCGCTGGATCTGCCCTCCTCTTACCCCGAACCCGCCACCCTCGATCAACGGTTTCAAGCACCTGTAGTACTCAGCCCACGCCTGCACAACAAAGACCTCGCACCGACCAAGGCCGAAGGTCGGCGCTGGGGCCGCTACAGCATCTTTGCCCTGTGGACCAACGACGTTCACAACATCGCCAACTACTCCTTCGCCATCGGCCTGTATGCCTTGGGCCTGGGTGGCTGGCAGATTCTGCTGTCCCTGGGTATCGGTGCGGCACTGGTGTACGGCTTCATGAACCTGTCCGGTTACATGGGCCAGAAAACCGGCGTGCCGTTCCCGGTCATCAGCCGGATCAGTTTCGGTATTCACGGGGCGCAGATTCCTGCATTGATCCGCGCCATCATCGCCATCGCCTGGTTCGGGATTCAGACGTACCTGGCGTCCGTGGTCCTGCGCGTGCTGCTGACGGCGGTGCATCCCGGGTTTGCCGACTACGACCACGATTCGATCCTTGGCTTGTCGAGCCTGGGCTGGATATGTTTCGTGGCGATCTGGCTAGTGCAACTGGCGATCCTCGCCTATGGCATGGAAATGGTGCGGCGCTACGAGGCATTTGCCGGACCGGTGATTTTGCTGACCGTCGCCTCCCTCGCCGGGTGGATGTACTTCCAGGCCGACGCAACCATCGCCTGGTCGATCCGCGAACAGCTGACCGGCGGCGAGATGTGGCGCAACATCTTTGCCGGCGGTGCACTGTGGCTGTCGATCTACGGCACGCTGATTCTGAATTTCTGTGACTTCGCCCGCTCTTCGCCGTGCCGCAAGACAATCAAGGTCGGCAATTTCTGGGGCTTGCCGGTGAATATCCTGGTGTTTGCCAGCATCACCGTCCTGCTCTGCGGTGCGCAATTCCAGATCAATGGCCGGATCATCGAAAGCCCGACCGAAATCATCGCCTCGATTCCCAACACTTTCTTCCTGGTGCTCGGCTGCCTGGCCTTCCTGATCGTGACCGTAGCGGTGAACATCATGGCCAACTTTGTCGCCCCGGCGTTCGTGCTCAGCAACCTGGCGCCCAAATACCTGACGTTCCGTCGCGCCGGGCTGATCAGTGCGACCATTGCCGTGCTGATCCTGCCCTGGAACCTCTACAACAGTCCGCTGGTGATCGTGTATTTCCTGTCCGGCCTCGGCGCCTTGCTCGGCCCGTTGTACGGAGTGATCATGGTCGACTACTGGCTTGTACGAAAAGCACAGGTCAATGTGCCGCAGCTGTACAGTGAAGATCCCAACGGCGCCTATTACTACAGCCGCGGGGTCAATCTGCGCGCCGTGGCGGCGTTCATTCCTGCAGCGCTGATCGCCATCGTCCTCGCGCTGGTGCCGGGTTTCCACAGCGTATCGCCCTTCTCCTGGCTGATTGGCGCGGGTATCGCCGCCATGCTCTACCTGATCATCACCAAACGGCAGCCGCACTACGCCGACGTCAGCGGCGAATCCATCGCGGTCGACAACGCCAGTCATTAATCCCGTGACGGCCCGGCACTGCCGGGCCGCAGAACCATCCGTCATAAGGACTTTCCATGCGCATTCTCGTGGTCAACGTCAACACCACCGAATCCATCACCCAAGCGATCGCCCGCTCGGCGCAGTCCGTGGCCGCGCCCGGCACCGAAATCATCGGCCTGACGCCCTACTTCGGCGCCGAGTCCATCGAAGGCAACTTTGAAAGCTACCTGGCCGCCATCGCTGTGATGGATCGGGTACTGGCCTACGACCAGCCTTTCGACGCAGTGATCCAGGCTGGTTACGGCGAGCACGGTCGCGAAGGGTTACAGGAGTTGCTCAACGTGCCGGTGGTGGATATCACCGATGCGGCCGCCAGCACCGCGATGTTCCTGGGCCATGCCTATTCGGTGGTCACGACGCTGGACCGCACCGTGCCGCTGATCGAGGATCGTCTCAAGCTGTCGGGGCTCTGGGACCGCTGTGCGTCAGTGCGCGCCAGTGGCTTGGCCGTGCTGGAGCTGGAGTCCGATCCAGAGCGCGCACTGGAGGCCATTGTCCGTCAGGCGGAACTGGCGGTGCTTGAGGACAAGGCCGAGGTGATTTGCCTGGGATGCGGCGGCATGGCCGGGCTGGACGAGCAGATTCGTCAGCGTACGGGGGTGCCGGTGGTGGATGGTGTGACGGCGGCGGTGACGATTGCCGAATCGTTGGTGCGGCTGGGGCTGTCGACGTCGAAGGTGCGGACTTATGCGACACCGCGGCCGAAGAAAATTGTCGGTTGGCCGGGGCGGTTTGGCCGATAAACCGCGTTATCGTTCTTCGCGGGCAAGCCACGCTCCCACAGGGTTTTGTGTCGTTTACATGACCGTGGCAAGACACAAACCCTGTGGGAGCGGGCTTGCTCGCGATGGCCACACCTCGGTTCAGAGTCAGGCTCAAACCGCACTGAACCGCTGCCCCAACCCCCGCTCCGCAAACTGCTCGATAATGAAATCGACAAACGCCCGGGTCTTGCCCGGCAGCAGTTTGTGCTCAGCGTAATAGATAGAAATGTTGCCATCGTCGACATACCACTGCGGCAACACCCGCTGCAGAGTCCCGGCCTCCAGATAACTCAAAGCGAACGGCATGCTCACCAGCGCGATGCCCAGGCCCTGGGCTGCAGTGGCGCAGGCAGCCTCGGAATCACTCATGGTCATCCGCGCCTTGAGCGTCAACGGACTGTGTTGTTGGGTGCGACTGGTCAACTGCCAGGAGCGCACGCGACCGGTTTGCGGCGATCGAATCAGGATCCCGTCATGATGCTGGAGATCATCGGGCTCGACGATAGCTCCACGCTGCGCCAGGTAGTCGCCTGACGCCACCAGCACCCGATGCGCCGGCGTCAGCTTGCGCGCCACCACGCCCTGAGGCAGTTCGAATCCCCCGCCAATGGCCGCGTCGAAGCCCTGGGCGATCAGGTCGACTTGCCGGTTATCGAAATGCCAGTCCGGGTTGATGGCCGGAAACCGTCGCAGAAACTCTCCGAGCAACGGCACGATGTACAAGCGTCCGAACACGGTGCCCATGCTGACTTTTAATGTGCCCGCCGGTCGACCTTCGGCGCTGGCCAGGTTGGCCACGGCATTCTGGATCGTCAGCAGGCTGGCGCTGACCTCGCCGAGAAACAGATGACCGGCTTCGGTCAATGTCAGGCTGCGGGTGCTGCGCTGGAACAGCCGCACCCCCAATCGAGCCTCGAGCTTGGCCACGCTCTTGCCCACCGCCGCCGGGGTCAGGCTCAAGCGCCGCGCGGCCTCGGCAAAGCTGCCGACCTCGGCACTGCGCACGAAGCATTCGATACTGCTGAAGGTTTCCATATCAACCACTATAAACTTCTGGTTTACACCGACTATCGCAATTACCGTCTACACAGCCGGTAATCCTGAATCGATACTAGGCTCCATCAACCGAGACACCTCGCCTCGGGACTTGGAGATCGATATGACTACTCACAACCTCAGCGGCAAAGTGGCGTTGATTCAAGGCGGTTCCCGCGGTATCGGCGCAGCCATCGTCAAACGCCTGGCCGCTGAAGGCGCGACGGTCGCCTTCACCTACGTCAGCTCGACGGCCAAGGCCGAAGAATTGCAGGACAGCATCACCGCCAAGGGCGGCAAGGCCTTGGCCATCAAGGCTGACAGTGCCGACGCCGAAGCCATTCGCAGCGCCGTCACTGCCACAGTCGAAGCCTTCGGTCGCCTGGATATCCTGGTCAATAACGCGGGTGTATTGGCGGTCGCACCGCTGGAAGACTTCACCCTCGAAGACTTCGACCAGACCCTGGCGATCAACGTGCGCAGCGTATTCATCGCCACCCAGGCCGCCGCCCGACATATGACCGAAGGCGGTCGTATCATCAACATCGGCAGCACCAACGCCGAGCGCATGCCCTTCGCCGGCGGTGGGCCCTACGCCATGAGCAAATCGGCGCTGGTCGGCCTGACCAAAGGCCTGTCTCGCGATCTTGGCCCACGGGGCATCACCATCAACAACGTGCAACCCGGTCCCGTCGACACCGACATGAACCCGGCCAGCGGCGACTTCGCCGAGAGCCTGATACCGTTGATGGCGGTAGGCCGTTATGGCCAAGTGGAAGAAATCGCCAGTTTTGTCGCCTACCTGGTGGGCCCCGAAGCCGGCTACATCACCGGGGCCAGCCTGACCATCGACGGTGGTTTCGGCGCCTGACACCGCTCAGTCAACCGCAGCCCTCTGTAGGAGACCGGCTTGCCGGCGAAGGCAATCTGTCAGTCGACATCAATGTTGACTAACACTCCGTCTTCGCCAGCAAGCCGGTCTCGCTCCTACATTTCCCCCATCAAGCCCAGTCGAGATGCGGCAAACCACAGGCACTCGGATTGAACGCCTTCAGCGTACGAAGAATGCCATCGGCGTGTGCGTACTTTTCGTCGGCCATCGCCGCATCCGGAATCGCAATCGCCGTCATCCCCGCCGCTTTCGCCGCCGTGACACCGAACGGCGAATCTTCGAACACCAGGCAGTCCCCGGGCAATACACCCAGGCGGCGCGCAGCGGTGAGGAAAATATCCGGCGCGGGTTTGGCCGCGCCGACTTCCGGATCGTCAGCGGTGACGATGAAGTCGAACAATGCAAACCAGTCTTGGTGCAAGGTGGTTTTCTGGCCAAACGACTGACGCGAAGAACTGGTGCCCACCGCGATCGGAATGTTGTTGGCCTTCAGATGCCGAACCAGTTCCTGGGCGCCCGGCATCGCCAGCGCCGCTGGAAAACGCTCGCGCATCAGCGGTTCACGGATCTGCAGAAACTCTTCGGCCGTAATCGGCAGGTCCAGCGCCTCGACCACATACCGCGCCAGATCACCCGCGCCACGGCCGATGATGTTCTGTTTGACGCTCCAGTCGAAGGTCCGCCCGTAACGCCCGGCAATGATGGAGGTGACTTCGGTGTAGATGCCCTCGGTGTCCAGCAGCAAGCCGTCCATATCGAAAATCACGGCCTTTATCGGGCCGAATTCATTCAGCGCAGCATTCATCGCATCTGATCCGTTTTCAATGACATCCCGGAGAATCAGGCAACGCCCGGTCCGTGATTGATTAAAGGGTTCAGCAGCATAACGAGCGCGGCCGTCATAGAGCAACGGCAACACGCCCGACGAATGCAAAAACCTGTGCTGGAGGATGACCGCGATTCAGCGATCACTCCCCCGACAACACGCCGGCCACCGCCAAGGCTGTCAATTTTGACCTGATCATGGTGCGACTCCTTTAAAATTTGCTCACCTGATTTCTGGCAGCCTGCGCGTTTTAAAGGTGCCGCTTGATCGACCGGCGGCGAGGACGTGCGTCAACTCGGCTCGTTGGAGCCGTCGTTACCGGCAATGTCCGGATCATCAGGTGCAGCTTCGACATCAGTGTCAGTGCGCCGCACATCATCGTTGGGCACTTGTTCCACTCCCGCGTCGTCATCCGGCGGGCGCTGGTCGCGGGGAAGCGGGTCGGTTGGAGAAGGCAGCGGGTATTCAGGCGTGTCGTCGATATCGGAATCTTTGGGGTCAGCGTTCATGAAACACCTCTCAGGGGGCCTGAAACCAGGTCCTGAACTTTCGATGACAGCACATCGGCCACGGTTCGATCAGGCGGACGATCGGTCAGCCTGATCCCGGGGGCTGATCATTGTTCGTCTTCGTCTTCATCCTCTTCTTCATATTCAGTATTGCCCACGTCGCCGGCGTCATCGGAATCGTTGAGCGGCACCGTCGCGTCATCCATCAGGGAGCCAGGGTCTTCATTGCCGGGATCGTTGATGAACGGGAGCCCGCTTGGGCCTTTTTCTTCCTTGCCTTCGGTTTCAGGCGTCATGGCAGTCCTCGCAACAATCAGGGAGTGTATGAAGTTCGAGGCGGCCGCCAGACAATCGTTCCGCTACAGGGCCACAGATACGACAAACCCGGCACCAGGCCGGGTTTGCGCGTTGATTGCGGGTCGAATCAGTGATTTTTGTTCTTGTTCCTGTGCTTATTCTTGTGCTTGTGCTTATGGCCGTTGCCGGAATGGGAACTGCCGCTGTCGGTCCCCAGGTTATTACCCACCGCACCACCCGCCGCACCGCCCAGGCCTGCGCCGATGGTCGAGCCGGTCGAACCACCGAGACTGTTACCAATCACCGAGCCGCCAGCCGAGCCCAAACCGCCGCCAATGGCCGCTTCGGTCCGACTGCCTTTGGGGGCACCTACCGCACTGCCTGCCGCGCCGCCGACGCCGGCACCAATCGCCGCCCCCGTGCTGCCGCCCATTTGCTGGCCGACCACGTTACCCAGCGCACCGCCAATACCACCACCTACGGCAGCCGTGCCGTCACCGGCAGCCATTGCTCCTTGAGCGACTAAAAGTCCCAGAACGACTGTGGACAATGTCAAACGCATGATATGAACCTCTGATTCCGTATCGGGGGGGAAGAACGCACTACGGATGGGCGAGAGTCTAGCACCCGCGCCCGCTGAATCCGGTCAGCGATAAGTGTTGGACCGCTGGCGAATCGAAGAGTAAGGGCACAGAAACATCCAGATACTAAAAGCCCGGCATTCAAGCCGGGCTCAGAAGCGATCGCGCAGGATCAGTGACGCTTGTGACCCTTGGCCAGGTTGCTGCCCACGCCGCCGCCCAATGCACCGCCCAGGCCCGCGCCGATGGTCGAACCGGTCTTGCCGCCCAGGCTGTTGCCGATCACCGAACCGCCCGCCGCGCCGACACCGCCGCCAATGGCGGCCTTGGTCCGGCTGCCTTTGCGTGCGGCCACCGCACTGCCCGCTGCGCCGGCCACACCGGCACCAATCGCCGCGCCGGTGCTGCCGCCCATGTTCTGGCCGACCACATTACCCAGCGCACCACCCAGGCCGCCACCCAGCGCGGCAGTGCCATCGCCGGCCGCCATCGCACCTTGAGCAACCAAAAGTCCCAGAACCAGAGCAGGCAGAGTCAAACGCATAACGAGAACCTCAAAAAAGGGGGAACCGAAAGGTCGGTCATTGAATACTTTTGAGGAGGCAACGACCCGGATAAACGGTCACAACCTCACTATCAGCGACGGTTTGACAGCGTTTTCGTGAAAGGTTTTATGACAGGCAAAAAAAAGCCCGCTGGGGAAACGGGCTGGAGTATTGCTTTCTAACGGATGAGCTGAGACTACGTCGATGGGTGTGAAAAGTTTGTGAAAGATTTCGTGGAAAACACTTTCCGGCAATTATTTAACCGACGCCTGAAAAACCTCGCTCGATGACGGGGTTGGCGGGTGCGTTACTTCCTGGACAGTGCCGCTACCTTGGGTAAAAATTTCGCCTTCGGCCCAGGGCGCGCCATGGATTTCATCTTGTCGTTGCGGGTCTGGTCTTCGCCGAAGCCCGCGACATAATCGATCTGCCCACATCGCACGCAGTTGTTGATCGGAAACTCTGCGCCGTCGTCTTCGATATACGGATCAGCCATATCTTCGCCCCTCTCAAAAACGGGATCGACACCGGCAAGCCCTTTTGCCTGAATAATATCGATCGCCAAGGCGTTTCAG
Organism: Pseudomonas sp. MPC6; assembly: GCF_006094435.1. Lineage (NCBI taxonomy): Bacteria > Pseudomonadati > Pseudomonadota > Gammaproteobacteria > Pseudomonadales > Pseudomonadaceae > Pseudomonas > Pseudomonas sp. MPC6. Next base: position 4,948,315 of record NZ_CP034783.1, read on the forward strand.
ACTAGCCGGTCATTACTGGACTTGTAATTCAGATGACCCCGTCCCCGACGAATGGCCGGCGCGACTCACTTCAGCTTGAACGCCGTCCCGGTCACGAATACCACTACCATCGCGCCCTTCCCGGCCGGCATGCTGATCTCGTCATCCAGTCCCGCCACCGCATCCGCCTGCAGCGCCCGCGCGAAAAAAAGCCCAGCATTTGGCTGGGCTTGGAAATTCTCAACGTTAATCTTCAGGGGTGTTTTTCCGCTGAAGAACTCGCCCTTTTGATCGCTTCTGCCTTCTCAATAACATCCCGTTGAGAAGCAATGGCTTTGCTGATCACAGTGTTATAGACATCCCGCCTGGTATCAGCAGATGCCTTCGTGAAGAAGTCGGTCAAGGGACTGGATGCCCCGTCGTTAGCTACGCTCATACACTTGAACTCCGGATAAAAGCTCTACAAGCTCGAATTGATCATAGGGGTCGGGAATCAGAGGGTCAATCTGCTCCACGCTGACACCCCGTTCAAAAAATGAAGCCGTACCATCGTTATTCTTGATAATCAGGTCCACGTAAAATCGTTCGCCGTAACATCTCCGAAGCTCGACTACATTCCTCCTCGCGGCAAGATACTGCGCGACAAAAGTATCCAATGGGATGTTGCGTCCTTCCGTAATCTCTCTGGCTTGAACAAACTGCCAAGCAAGCCTCGGCTCCTGATAAACGTAAATAACCTGTGCAATTCGTTGGCTAGCCAAAACTCTACTTATGTTTCGCTTCGCAACGTCGATGCTCGCTAGCGTTCCATCGAGCAGAAACGAAATCCGCTTTTCAAAGACCCTGTCCAAAACGCGTTCCAGTATTTTCGTCACGGCGCGGTGATACAGATAAAAATTTCCACCTGAGTACCCCGGAATCAAGCATCTATAGTCATCAGGATCAATTCGTAAGATTTTCTTTGCCGTACACCCCGCAACACCCTGCTCAAGCATCTCCACCAAACCTTTTGATATCTCGGTTTTCCCTGCCCCTGGCGAGCCAGCCATGAACACGGTCAGTGGAGACGCTTCCGAAGGAAATGCATCGGTATCAGCAATTGTCCTCGCTAACCTCGCGCGGTTTGTTTTGGCGAACTCAAACGCCTCCTCTTCTACGGCTTTTTCTTCGGGAGTCATTTTCAGTGCTCGGTTCATTCGCAGTTTCAGCGTGTTCCCGGCCGTCTAGCAGTGGACTTGACTATCAGTCTTCCCGGATATCTTGAGTGTCAGTGCTTTGAGCATGAACCAAAGAAGGGATGAAGAAATAGTCGGCGGGACACTTAAACTGACCTGCAAACGGCGACAATGAAAGCCAGCACATTCCGAATAGCATGTAGGAATCGGCTACAGCATGCAGAACCTACAAATGGATTTACGGCAGTGACCGGTAAACAACTTGCCCAACAGCGGTCTGTCGCTTGGCACGCATCCCCCGTCAATGCAACCTGGAAAGATGCTGAGCCAACGCTTCAAACGCCGGCAACGTCACCGGATCATTGGCCGAATTAGCGGCAACCGGATGGGACGCATAACGAACGATCACCATCTCGGCCTTCGGGTCGACATATATACGCTGCCCATGCACTCCCCGCGCCATGAAGGCGCCGCCTTCCTTGTTCGTCACCCACCACATCGAGCGGTAGCTCCAGCCCTTGAGCAAGTCATAACCGGCCTTGGCAAATGCCTGCTTGTCGCCGCCATGGCGGATGTCGTCCACCACCGTTTTGGGCACGATCTGCTGACCGTTGAACGCGCCATCATTGCGCAACATCTCGCCAAACCGGGCCAGGTCGCGCAAGCCGGTGTTCAAGCCGCCGCCGGCAAACGGGGTGCCGATGGAGTCCACAGTGAAATAGGCATCCTGCTCCGCCCCCAGCCGACTCCAGATCCGCTCGGACAGCAACTGCGCGACGTTACGACCGGTCACTCGAGCGATGACCCAGCCCAATACGTCGGAGTTGACGGTTTTGTAGGCGAACGCGCTGCCATGCTCGCCTTGCAGCTGCACCGTCTGCAAAAACTCGTAGTAGCTTCGCGGTCCCGTGTAGTCCTTTGGCTTGGGCAAGGGACTGCCGGCTTTGGCATGGGCCCAGACTTCGGCGTTCGGGTCGGCGTAGTCCTCGCTGTATTTGAGTGCAGTCGTCATATCCAGAACCTGACGCACCGTGGCACTGCCAAACGCCGAGTTCGCCAGTTCGGGGACGTAGTCGGCGACGTGCTTATCCGCGTCGATTCGCCCTTCAGCCACCAACATCGCCCCTAACGTGCCGACCACGGACTTGGTCACCGACATCGCCGCATGCTGGCCTTCAGGCTTCAGCACGCCAAAGTAACGTTCGTAGACCACCTTGCCGCGATGCATCACCACAATCCCGTCGGTGTAGGTGGCCGCAAGGGATTGCTCCCACGTCATCGATGCCTTTGCGCCGAGCGGGACGAAGCCGAGGGCGTCGATGTCGCTGCGCAACGCCGATTGCAGGGGAACCGGGGCGCCAAGTCCTCGCGAGACGTTGATGGTCGGCATGAGTTGGCGGAAGTTCGACACACTCCAGCGCATCGCCGGGAACTGGTAATAGCTGCCATCCTCGAAGCGCAGGGTGCGATCGGCGGGCGGTGGGGAGCCCATCATCCAACCTAGTGTCGCCGGGTCGCTGGCGGCGGCGTCGGGGAAGGTTGTGGGAGTGGATGCGGTGCTGAGGGATGACAGGAAGGCCGTCAATACGGCTGTGAAGGACACCGCCAGGCGGCGGGAGGAGATGCGGGGGTGAGACATGGTGTCGATTCCATTCGAGGGAATCGGGCAGTTTAACAGGTGGACGCAGAGGCTGAAGGTAGGCCTTGCGAAGGAGACGCAGCAGGCATGACCTCTCCAGATTGCTCCAAGGCCAGACGATGCAGAGTCGTAGCTGCGAGTTCGAGATCATTTCCCCATGTCACGTCCAATCCCCACTCGCCCACCGCAACCTTGCCGAACAGCTTCAGGTCTTTCAGCGGCTGAGCACGGGAAAGGTCTTGATGTGTTCGGTAACATCAACGGTATGCCGTTTGCCGTTATTCCACTCGATATCAAGGGCATGTTTGCCGGCAACTGGTTGCACAGCAGAAATGCGAAGCTTGCTGGTCATTAGTCAGTTCCTCCGGTTTTGCTCAGGTAGCCATAAAGCAATGCCAGAGAAATTTTTTCCCTAGCACAACCTACGTTTTTTCAGCTATGTCCCCGGTCCATAAAAGTCGCCAAAAATCATAAAACCCCTGACTTCACTTTAACCCAACGCGCTCTTATCGAAGGGGCGCTGAACGTGGCCGGACACCAAGCACTTGCCCTTAAAATACAAAACGCCCGATGCAGTGCATCGGGCGTTGGGGTGAAACAGGTGTAAACCTGTCTCAGGGCTGCACAGCAGTCGGTTAACCGATGCTCACGCCGTGGGATTCAGCCAGGGGCTTCAGGCCGCCGGCGAAACCTTGGCCGATGGCCTTGAACTTGAACTCTTCACCGCTGCGGTACAGCTCGCCAAAAATCATGGCGGTCTCGGTAGAAGCATCCTCACTCAGGTCGTAGCGAGCCAGCTCTTTGCCGTCCGCTTTGTTCACAACGCGAATATAGGCGTTGGCAACCTGACCGAAGCTCTGCTTGCGCTCTACCGAATCGTGGATGGTCACAGCGAAGACGAGTTTCTTCACCGCAGCGGCCAAGCCATTCAACTTCACGGTGACTTGTTCGTCGTCGCCTTCGCCATCGCCCGATTGGTTATCCCCCATGTGCTCGACCGAACCGTCGGCAGATTTCTTGTTGTTGTAGAAGATGAAGCTTGCGTCATCGAGCACCTTGCCATTCTCGCCGACGATGAAGATCGAAGCGTCGAGATCGAACTTGGCGCCATCAGTAACGCGCGGGTCCCAGCCCAGTCCAACGATTACTTCGGTCAGGCCGGGGGCCTCTTTCGACAGCGAGACATTGCCGCCTTTAGTCAGACTTACAGCCATTTTCAGATTCCTTGTTCCGTGGGTTCGATCTAGCGTTCATGCCGGTGATCTCGCTGGCGACTCCAGGCCGCCAGCGAAACCTTGGTCCAACGGCACAGGTTTAAAAATTCATGCCGAACGAATTTGCCAGCGCCTTCAAGCCGCCAGCGAAGCCTTGGCCAACGGCGCGGAATTTCCACTCGCCGTTGTTGCGGTAAAGTTCGGCGAAAATCATTGCCGTTTCGGTCGAGGCATCTTCGGCCAGATCGTAGCGAACGACTTCAGCGCCGGTCACTTCGTTGGCGATGCGGATGAAAGAACCACCCACTTGGCCGAAGTTCTGCTTGCGACCCTCTGCATCGTGGATGGTCACGATGAATGCGATCTTGTCGACGTCGGCAGGTACGCGGCTCAAGTCGACTTTCAACACTTCGTCGTCACCATCGCCAGCGCCGGTGCGGTTGTCGCCGGTATGCTCAACCGAGCCGTCGACGCTCTTCAACTGGTTGTAGAACACGAAGTCAGCGTCGCTGCGCACCTTGCCGTTTGCACCCAACAGGAAGGCGCTGGCATCCAGGTCGAACTCAACGCCATCGGTGGCGCGAGGATCCCAACCCAGACCGATCAGGAGCTTGGTCAAGCTCGCATCGGTTTTCGTGAGAGACAGGTTGCCGCCTTTTTGAAGTGTCAGTGCCATGGGTCGAGCTCCTTGTGGTAAATGCCAGTGCTCAGTTGCTTTCGGGCTGAGCGGCTTGTTTGTCAGGGAAGATCCAGCTCGCGACGATGCCGATGACCAGAACCACCATAACGATCAACAAGCTGGTGTTAGCGTCAATGTTGTAGCCGTGATGGAACATGTGGTCGGTCGCATTCAAGCCGAGCTTGACCGCGATGAAGAACAGCAATGCGACGACTGCTTTCTCCAGGTGGACCAGGTAACGCTTTGACGCTTCGAGGACGAAGTACATGGTCCGCAAGCCCAGGATGGCGAACAGCATGGCGGAATAGACGATCAGGGGTTCACGGCTCACCGCGATGATCGCTGGAACGGAGTCAAATGCGAAGAGGACATCAGACACTTCAGCAACCACCAGGCAGAGGAATAGCGGCGTAGCGAAGATGGTGCCTTTTGCCGCCAGCGTCATGCCTTTGTTTTCTGGCTTCTTGAGCTCTACTTCCAGGGCCTTGCGAGTCACGAAGAAGTTATGGCCGTACAGCTTTGGCCACACTGGGAACAGCTTCTGTGCGAAGCGATAAGCCATGTGTTTGGAATAGTCTTCTTCCTCTTCGCCATCACCTTTGGCGCGCAGCATCATGACTGCAGTCCACGCAACGATCAGCGCGAATACAATCTCAACCCAGGGTCCGAAGGCCAAGAGACCGGTGCCGATAGCAACGAAAATGCCGCGGAACACGATAGCGCCGATGATGCCCCAGTACAGAACGCGATGGCGCAGGCCATCCGGCACCTTGAACCAGGCGAATATCGCCATGAATACGAACAGGTTGTCCACGCTCAGGACTTTCTCCAGGGCGTAACCGGTTACGAAAAGACTTGCGACTTCCGGGCCATGCTCAACGTACAGGAAACCTGCAAACGCTAGCGAGATGGCGATCCAGAAGACCGACCATATCGAAGCTTTGGCCAGCGAAATTGGCTTGTCGCCACGATGAGTGACCATGTCGAGCAGAAGCGCGCCAACCGCGATCCCGACGAATACAGCCATGGTCAGCGGAGGGAATCCGATTTGAGTAGCTTCCACGGTACCGCTCCTTAGAGTTCGAAATCGGCTGGGTCGAGGCCCAGCTCAAGGCAGATCGAGCGACAGGCCGCTTTTTCCTGTTCGTCGAAGTCGCCATCCGATGCACCAACGGAACATACGACCCGGACCAACAGGCGAGCAGCGCCATCGTTGCCTTTGAGCTTGCCGACAACCTTCAGCGCTTCAGCCCGACCGATCTGCACGTCGAACTCGAACTTCGTGCAGTGATCGTTGAAGGAATTGATCACGTCCTTGAGGTCGAAGACTTTCAGTTCAGGCGAGTGGGTGATAAATCCAATCATCTTCGACTTCTCAGCCGCCGAGATGTCGTTATCCGCCGCCGCGACGAGGGCGCAACCTGCGGTGGTGGCATCCATGAACTTTTGATTCTTGAATTTCGCGACCTCGGTGGTCAGCGTTTCTCGAGCTTTCGCCGCGTTCGTTTTAAGCCATGCAAGCATTTGAGTTCCCCTCAAGAGGCAGGGTCAGAGGACCCTCCAAAATTCCTATTTCGAGCCGGCTTTCCAGCTCATGCCCCAACCGTAAGCCTTGTCCACCGCGGAATGCCCTCGGTGGAAATCCACTCGCCGGGAGACCTTGACTGCGCCGTTGACGTTTTCCAGCATGGCGATCGCGCACATGGCGTCACGCCCACCCTCCTCGTTGAGACGGACCTCAATGTCTGGCTGACCGGGAATGTAGATAGTCACCACCCCATCAGTCGCTTTCCAGTCAGGCGCCCCCTCGTAGATGAAGGCGAAGACCAGGATGCGACGCACCTCACTCCACTTCACCCCGTTGATGTGCAGCCACTCCCCTCCGGCAACAGAGCCTGTCCGGTCGTCGCCCATCAACTGGATGTAAGGTGCATGCTCCAAGCTGCCGAATGATTCGCCCAATGCTTGAATCGCGCCCTTGCGACCATCCTGGAGTTCGTAGAGACAGCCGACGTCGAGGTCGATGGATTTGCTACGGCTGAAGAAACCGCCGCCGCTGCCCTTGTTCCAGTCCAGGTTCACTTTGATTTCGCCGAAACCGGCAGCCGTTTTCTCTAGGCTGATCGAGGGGCGTGCCTTGTCGAGGGTCACCTTGCTCAGGCTGACCGAAGACTTCGGTGCGGCTGGCGGGACCGGGACAGGCTGGGGAGCGGCTTGAGCGGGGGCCGGCGTCGGGGCGGCGACTTCGACACCAAAATGTTTGGCCAGGGGTTCCAGGCCTCCGGCAAAGCCTTGGGCCACGCAGCGGAATTTCCACTCGCCCTGGCGGCGATAGAACTCGCCAAGGATGAGTGCAGTTTCCTTCATGCCAGCTGTCGGAAGTTGAGCTTCAACCCCGCCTGACACCGTGACCGAGAGCTGCGAGACACGGTCGAAGCTGGCTTTGTTCTCATAGATCGTGGCCGTCAAAGCCACTTTCTCGACAGCCGCTTCCAGACGGCTCAAATCAAGGGTAAACACGGCGCGACCGGCTGCCGACTCAGTCATCTGCACCGCGCCACCCAGCACACTGGTTTGCCCGTAGAAACACATATCGCCGTCGCCACGGACTTTGCCTGCTGAGCCCAGCGCGAAGGCCGAGACATCAATTTCAGCCCCGGGAATCGGCGAGTAGCTGATGTCCACGCGAAGCTGGCCAGTGGCAACCGCTGCGTTACCACCCGGTAGGAGAGTCGCCATCAGCGCACGGCCTGAACAGCCAGGCTCACCAGATCATCTGCAGTGCGGCCGTTGGTCACCTTGCCGATTGCCTTGAATTCCCAGCCACCACTTTCGCGTACCAGGCTCGCCATGACGATGCCGGTATGACCGCCACGCTCGGACAGGTTGAAACGTGCCAGCTCCGACTTGTTGCCCGCGTTCACGATACGGCAGTAGGCGTTTTCCACTTTCTCGAATGTCTGCCCGGTGAAGCTGTTTACGGTGAACACCAGATACTTGACCGACGCAGGCAGGCGCTGCAGGTCAACGTAAATGGTTTCATCGTCACCATTACCGTCACCCGTGCGGTTGTCGCCCGAGTGCTTGATCGAACCATCCTGGGACTGCAGTTGGCGAAACCACACCAGATCAATGGATTTCAGGTCGCTGTCGAGGAGGATGCAGGAAGCGTCAAGATCGATCGCGCCGCCGCTGCCCATCAGCTTGCCAAGGAAGCCGGCTTTCACCGGATCCCAGCCGAGGCCGAGGCTGATATTGGTCAGTCCACCGCCAGCCGTTTTTTCCAGCGAGATGGATTGGTTTTTGCTCAGAGTAAGTGCCATCTGTACTTTCCTTGTTGACCTTCAGTGTTCGCGAGGTGATCAGGTTTGACCGACATTCGCAGGTTGGTGAGGGCAACATCGCCCGCACCTCAATTCCCGACCTGGGTCCTGTACTGGCGTCCACGACGCCACGCAGGATGAAACTGTCGCCAGTGCGCTTCTTGCGCCGCGGCCAACAATTCATGGTCGCCACGGGTGTCACCCCATGCCTTGAGATGGTATTGACCCAGCGGTCCATAGACCGCCTCGAGCCTGAACACCTTGTTCTCGCACCTGCAGTTGTTGCCGGCGATGCGCCCGGTCAGCACGCCATCGACCACCTCAAGCTCCGTGCCGATCAGCTTGACGCCTAGGCGATCCGCGAAAGGTTGAAGCACCAGGACGGGAGATGCAGAGCACAGGGTTACCATGGCACCGGCCTCCCTCTCGGCGGCAAGGGATGGTAACCCTGAAGGGCGCATCAACCGGATCCAAAACTCCGTACAAAACATTTCTGCTTGCTGCCGTACCCACGCAGCTTCAACGCCAGTCAGAAACATGCTGATCAAATGCGCCTTGAGTTGGTCTCGATTCATGCGCCGCGCGAGGAAACGAATGCCCGGTAGCGTGAGCATCAGCATGCGTCGACTGAACGCTCGCGTGCCAAAGGCAAACTTGAGGAATGAGACGAAGCTGTCATACCGGGTGAGGGTGCCGTCGAAGTCAAAGACCGACAGCACCTTCTTCCCGCGCACATCCGTTTCGAGCAATGGCTGTGTCATCGAACAGCCTCGGCCAAGCGGATCGGCGGCTCGCCGCTGCCGACTTCTGCTTGCTTCACGCCGTGCCACTGCGCACGCTCGAGGATCTTGACTGCCCACTTGTAGTGGGTCGCAGGCTCACACATCACATCGTTGTGCTTGAACACGGCGGGGGCAACGTCGCTGACGATCAGCTTCGCGCTGTTCAGGTCTTCGAGGCTGACGCGCAAAGTGTCCTGGATGATGCTGATCTGGCTGGGATGAATCGCGGTCTTGCCGACCAGGCCATGGGCGATATCCAGCTCCAGCTCTTCTTTCAGCAAGTCCGGCGTTGCGAGCTGCTCGAATACAGGGGCGGTCAGGGCAAAGCCCTGCGAGCCCATGATCCCGGCCAACATCGGTATGACGAAGCTCATCGGCGTCTGGTACAGCGTTGTCGCAGGGTTGCGTCGGAGGCCCAGACACCCCATCAAATCGTTCCCGCCAATGCGCAGGGCAATGATTCGCTGGTCAAGGTTGGCCTTGAGCGCATGGCCCAATTCGACCATCGCCCCCGGATTGAATACGTCGTGAGTTTCCAGGGTCGGCATCAGGAACAGGTCAGGGTTGGTGACCGCCCGTTCCCATGCGACCAGGTTACGCAGCGTCAGTTTCGGCACGACAAACCCGTCAACGTGCCGCATCAGCGGCCACTCATTCAGTACGGCCGCCATTTGCGAATCTCGAGGACGGACGAACAACAGCGGACCCTCCGCGGGGCGGCCACCACGTTGATCAATCGCCGTCAGCAGGTTATGCAGATTGCGCAGCGCAGTGTCGACATCGATGTCCGCCACTGCGTCTTCCAGGCAAACCACCAGCGACCGAAGCTCTGGCAGCTTCCTGCGAAAAACGACGTCGAGCAGATCCACTCGCGTGGCCGGCATATAGAGCGTGGCCCCGAGGGCGTAGGGAGAGCGCCTCTGCATCAGCTCAAGCTCCGAATGATGGTCACCGCCCGGTAAGGCCCCAGATCAGCACCGGCCTCCTCCACGGTAACGCCCGCCCCCTCGGTAAGGTGCAGCAACAGCTGAACGTCACTGTCGCGGCGATCCCGGACCAGGACCCGGTCAGGTACACGGCGCAGTACGGCACGGGTAGCCTCGGCGATTCCCGGTTTCACCCGGTTCGGATTCGAGATATCAAAACGTCTGGCCAACGACTCGACCACCGCTGAAGCGGCTGCCTGGAGTTCCAGTCTTTGACTGACTGTCCACGGCGATGCCTGGGCCACCGCCCCTGATGCCCGGCGCTTCGTCTCAATCTGCTCGATGAAATCACGGGTCACATCGTGCTCTCGCAGGTGGTCGTAGACCACGCAACCATGCAGTCCGCCATCGACTGGCCAGATAGAGCGCGAGACGAGGCCGGAAACAGTGGCCCCCAAAATGCCGGACGGAATGACCCAGTCCTCCGCCGAGGCCGATAGCCAGGCTCGGCCGCAAGGGTCGGCCAGCACCACTAACCGTGGATCTGTCGGGAAGCGCGAGTCGCCATTCAGGCTGCGCTTGATCTCGGCAGAAATCGCCCCTTTGCCCGTCCAGCCGTCGACAAACACGATGTTCTCGGCACCATGGGCCTGGATGATCGCTTCCAGCGCAACGGTGTCGATCCCGCGGTCCCGGACGATGCTGATTCCATAGTGGTAGGTGTTACGGCCCATGTCGATGAGCGCGCGGCGCAGCAGTACACCCAGCGGGAGGCCTGCACGCACGAAGGACACCAGCACAATGCAAGCGCCGGCGCAGGCCTCGTTCAATGCAAGCGCCAGGGATTGAACGTCCGTGGCCATACGCGTGCCATTCTGCGCAAGTGCCCGCTCGTATAGCGCCTGGTGAACGGCAGTCGGAGCGCTCTCCAGACTGATCATCTCGGAGTAGTGCTTCTGCCTGGTCTGGATCAGACGCTCCTTCTCGACGACATCCGTTACTTGCATCTGCACCGGCTGCAGTAGGAAGTGCACGTCTTCAGGTGCGTAGCTGCCGCTGCCCACGGTGTTGAGGTGGCGAACAGGCTCAACCATTGATCACGCCCCCCACCAGCCTGGCCAGCTGGCTACGCGCCGGGGTGGCCCACAGGTGACACTCATCCATGAAGCCCAGGTCGGTGATGCTGTCGCCAAAGCCCAGCACGGGACGTTCGCCATTGACCTCGCGGTCACGGCGCAGCCATTCCTGAACGGCCACACGCTTGGACAGGCCAGCCGGCAGGAAGGCCAGATTATTACTGTTGCCATGGACGTGCATACCGTCCAACAGCCCTCGAGCCCGGACTTCAGCCAGTACCAAGTTCAGCACATCGTCATTGGATTCGTTGTGTTTGGTCACCACGTAGTTGCGCAAACCTTCCTCTTCGACCACCCAACCGCGCAACGAGATGCCAAGCTCCTTGCCGATTGCCAGCGTCGCCTCGCTCAGGGCCGGCAGGCGATTCTGGAAGCTGTCGAGCGTCTCGCACATGTAGGCATGCCAGTCATGATCGAGCCTTCCATCAGGACCAAGAATCACGCCGCCGTGTGAGCATACGGCGCCGAGGCTGAAAGGCAGTTTCACTCGACTGTAGGCTTCGACGCTGCGGGCAGTGACAGGCACGACATCGGCGGTCGCCAGCAACCATTCAGCAAAAGACTTCTGAACGGTGCTCATGTAGCCATTCGGTTGGCCGTCCACATCAAGGGTCGCTGGATGGCGTGGCGCGCCTGGCGGCATCTTGCGAGCGGTTTGAAACAACGTGTCATCGAGGTCGATCAACACCAGGGGGCGATTACTGCTCATCGACGATGACCTCAGCCTTCAGGGCAGCAACCAATTCAGCGGGGACGGCCTGGGCCGGGGTCTCCGAACAGATCAGCACGCGGTCAAACTGACCGGGGCTGACGTTGTAGAGGAAGTTGGGGATGCCGAGACCATAGTTATCCGAAAACGACAATGCGTGCCCGATGGCATGGCCAAGCGCGATGGGCGAGCGGCTCGTGGAACTGAAATGCACATCGGCGCCAGCACGTTCCAGGCGCTCGGCGAGGAGGAAGGGACGCCAGACGAACTCACTGGTGCCGACCACGAGGACCCGCTCACCTGCTGCGACCTGCAGCTCGGGTGCCAGGGTGTCCTCGACATTGCGCACGCCCAGACGGCCCCAGTCGTTTCCTGGCGACAGCGGCCACACGCCAGCGGCGATGGTGCCTACGGAGGGCATTTGCGGTAACGGGGCGTCGATATCTTCGATAAAGCGGTAGGCCCCCTGTAACAGGGAAACCTGATCGGTGGAGGTGCCAATGGTGTTGCGCACAGCCCCGCCGGACCAATCCGTCAGAACGCAGGTGACGACCCGTTCGACCTTGCTCAGGCCGGCATCGACCAGCGCGCGGTGCAGATTGATGAACGTCTTGCCGGTGGATGCTTCGTCGTCGACCAGCACCAGCGAACGGGCGTTCAACATCATTTCCCGCACATCGGGATCGACGGGCAGGTGGATCAGGTGCGCACTGGCGTGACTGTGCTCTTCTTCGAATCGAGCGAACAGTTCGGTACCCGTCGGGTGACGCGTACTGACCATGTAGACGGCATCGGGGCGGCTGGCGCTGAAGGCACGATGAACACCGGCGCCGAGGCCGACTGCCGTCTCGGCCATGCCAATCACGAGCACAGGGCCTGGCAAGTCGGCAGGAATTTTCGCCGCCAGGTTTTCAAAGCTTGCGTTCATCACCGACGGCCGCACGGGGATGTGACGTCCCAGGACTTTGGACACAAACAGGAACGCACGCTTCGGGTTACGGCGCTCGGCAAATCCGAACAGTGCGTCGGGGGCGATGACACATTCTTCGACGTTGACGTCGAGTCGCCCGCGCACCAGTTGCGCGCTAAGCATTTTTGTCGCGGCGTTACGTTCCATGAACACATTCCTAGGTTGGCGGAGGTCGATAACCTGACGCCTCTTCCGTGGGCTTCAAATCAAAACGGGGTTACGGATTGCTGGCTTCGATCCGCCACGGCCGATACTGGAACAGCAACGGTAAGGGCCTTCACGCGCACCCCCGACCGCCAGACGGTCGCCGGTTCCTTCAGCCCCAGCCGGCGAGCGGCAAAGATTCCTGGCAGGTTTGTTCCAGTCGCACGGGTGTAACCGATACCGCCCGAGTAGCGAGGATTGATTTCCAGAAGGTGAGGCTTGCCGTTGGCGTCATCGCGCGTCTGTACATTGACGATACCGTCACAGTTGAAGTGCTGTGCGGCCTCGAGCGCCAGCTCCACCGCTGCGCCGTCGCGCTCGAATGTCTGATACAGGCCTTCTTTGCGCCGACCGACAAAGGCCACTGGATGACCTGCCTCACACACCATATCAACCGAACATTCGTTACCGGCCATGTAGGGCATCACGAGCATCGGTGGTCGGGCGGAGCCCGCGCAGTAGGCCTGCAGGTAGGTCTCGAAGCGCACTTCACGCGCGTCCGGATTGGCAAAGCAACGAAAAGGATCAGCGTCTTGGGTAAATCGCCAGAAGCCTTGACCATAGATCCCGACTGCAGGCTTGATGCAAACCTCTCCCACTGCCGAAAGGGTTTCATAGGCAGCAGCCAGTTCCCTGGCGTCAGTCACAGTGATTGCAGGTACGCAGGCCAGGCCTGCGCGCTCTGCCTCAGCGGTGAATAGACTCTTGTCGTCGACCCTGTTGAAGGTGTCGATCGATAGTCCACCCGTCACAAGGACCAGGCCCGATGCTTCGAACCGGGGCCGGGCCCGTTCAAATACACTGCCCTCACGCCCGGCCAGGATGACCTTGATGTTGTTCGCCCGAGCGGTTTGAATCACCCATTCGATACGTTCCAGGTTGTCCTTCGGCTCCTTGAGGCCGACATCGGCGAGCCCGGTGATTTCGGGACGGTCTTGACGGTGGGAAGCAAAAATCTTCACAGCAGCTGGCAACGCCTCGCGTGCGCCAATGATGATATCGCGCTGGCTGGATTGCCCTTCGAGTAACCAGATCATGTGGAGCTCCTGAAAGATTTGCACGTCCGCCGCCGCTGCCCTCCTCTGAGATAACAGCGGCCTGAACTCCAATGGAAAGGAGGGGACGATAACGGTCCGATCTGTGACTGAAGGCGATGCGTGGCGCCGATGCCAACTTGTTAAAAAAATCCTGATCAAACAACGGCTCGCGAATAAGTGTGCGAATGTTTCTAAATAGATAAAAACCGAAACATCTCTTTACATAAGTGCCCGTTGGATTATTACGCCGACCAATAATAATCAGTTTGTTCCTCGTTAACTCGGCCAGACTTACCTTGTATCAATATTCCGCGTTTAATAGCCCCGACACGACGCTGCACACACTAAGTCAATTCATGTCGGGTTTCTGTGTGTTATCGAGCATGCCGGACAGTAAATCGTTTCAACGAATGTCTACGGTCAGATATCGGGCCCAGTCAGAATTAAACACTGTCCGTGATCGGCGGAATTGGGGCAGAATTCCGCTAATTAAAAACGGAGTGCGTACATGAAGTGGTTAAAGGGGTTGGTACTGGGTGCGATCTTCCTGGTAGTCGGTGCTAGCGCGCTAGGGCTTTACTACGTGCTGCCTCGACACGAGGTGGTATTGATCACCGGCGTCGAAGTCAAGCGCGTCGACAACGACGGCGTGATCAATGCCGAGAACCCTGCGGACGGCCCAACCCGGGATGTCTACTTCATCAATACCGAGGACCCGGACACGAAGCAGGTCGTGGTCTATCGCAACGAAGATACCGGCTGGAGCTTCCCCTGGTACTTCAAGTTCGACTCCGCCGATGTGCAGGCCAAGGCCCAGGGTTATTCCCGCGATGCCCAACAGCTGGCGCTCATCCGCTACTACGGCTGGCGGATCAAGATCCTGTCGGTCTTCCCTAACATTACTCACATCGAAGCAACGACTAGCCGAAATCAGCCGTTCCCGTGGTTCAACACAATTTTCTTTAGCGTGACGACATTGTTGCTGCTTGTTGTCGCCGTTGTCTTACGGCGCCGCCTGAAACGCCGTGGCGACATGGCGATGAACTGATCACCCGGGGGGCTGGTGCAAACGATCGAGGCAAGCGGTATCAAGCCCATCCGGCGGCCCCCAAAAATCCTTATCTGGACCCACTTGTCAGGCGAGCGCATCTGACTCGCCCTTTTTTTCAGACGCCAGAAACCACAAAACCCCTGATTTCTCACGAAATCAGGGGTTTTGCTTACATCGAATTTGGCGGTGAAGGAGAGATTCGAACTCTCGATACAATTTCTTGTATACACACTTTCCAGGCGTGCTCCTTAAGCCACTCGGACACTTCACCGTATCTCTTCAAACAAGTTCTGTCTGTCGAGGCGCGCTAATGTAGTCGAAAGCTTTTCCGATGGCAAACTTTTTTTGCAGAATTTTCATGCGGTTAGCGATTTAGTCGTGGCGACGGGTTTCGGGCCATGGCAAACCTGCCAATCTCCGGCTCGCCGCCCCCTTCTCTATAGAGGGCAATGCACGGCCAGCATGGCCGGCTACGCCTGGCGGGCGGCGAAAGGGTGACTGGCGGGTCAGTCATAGCGCTTTACCTGGCCTATGGCGCTGGGTAACGTCTGCCCTACTTCATTGAAAGGAATAGCGTCATGAGTGAGTTGATTTCCTACCATCTCGAAGACGGTATCGCGACCCTGACCTTGAGCAATGGCAAGGTCAATGCGATCTCGCCAGACGTGATCGCTGCATTTAATGCTGCGCTGGATCAGGCGGTGACTGATCGCGCAGTGGTGATCATTACCGGTACGCCCGGGATTCTGTCCGGCGGTTACGACTTGAAGGTGATGACGTCCGGCCCTGTACAAGCGGTGGCGCTGGTGACGGCCGGTTCGACCCTGGCCCGTCGCCTGTTGGCGCACCCGTTCCCGGTGGTCGTGGCGTGCCCTGGGCATGCGGTGGCCAAGGGGGCCTTCCTGCTGCTGTCGGCCGACTATCGCATTGGTGTCGATGGCCCGTTCAGCATTGGTCTGAACGAGGTGCAGATCGGCATGACCATGCACCACGCCGGCATCGAGATCGCCCGAGATCGTTTGGGTAAATCGGCGTTTCACCGTTCAGTGATCAATGGCGAGATGTTCAATCCGCAGAGCGCGGTGGATGCCGGTTTCCTTGATCTGGTGGTGTCGGCCGAAGAGTTGCAGGGTGCGGCGTTGGCTGCGGCGCGTCAGTTGAAGAAGATCAATATGACGGCGCACAAGAACACCAAGCTCAAGGCGCGCAAGGTACTGCTGGAGACGCTGGATAACGCGATCGTCCTGGATCAGGAGCATTTGGGGTAAGCCCAGTGCTGCACTGTTGAATGGCCTGACTATCGTGGCGTGATGCTGTTTATGGTGACGGCGATTTTTGGGGGGTTGGGTTGGTTTGGTTTGGTTTGGTCGGGGCACATATCCGTTTCTGCGGTAACGGCTACTTGGGGTTCCGCCCTTACGGCGGGGGCCCCCTGCGCAACGCCTGCGTTCGGCCTCTGGGAAAGGGGCGGCAGATCTGAAGCCAAAGCAACAGCAACGGCAACTTCAGCGAACCCGGTGCTGGGCATCACACAGTTCAACTGTAGGAGCTGGCTTGCCAGCGAAAGCGGTGGGTCAGCTGAAAAATTTTTTGACTGAACGGACGCCTTCGCCGGCAAGCCGGCTCCTACAGAGGATTGGCGTACGGCTTTTGCTTTTCACCACTCATCAGGCCGAGCGTTAGCTCGCCTGCAGCTTTTGATCTTGATGCACCGCCCCCTCAAGAGGCCGAGTGGCAAGTGACCCGCCGTAAGGGCGGAACCATAAGCGGCCGTTACCGCAGAAACGGATATACACACAATCCACATCGCTCATCTCGCCCCCGTTGAAAATCCTACAGCCCCCCCTAAACCGCACCTGACCGATAACCCGGAAACATGCGCTCAAACATCGCCCATCTCCTGACGCCATAGCGGCAATTGCCGAACACAATGCACATCCGTACACTGCGCCACCTTTTGTCCCGGTGGGGCCTGTAGATGCTGTTTGTGTTTCGCATGTTATTGATGGGGCTGCATTTTATTCTGGCAGGTGTACTTGGCGTACTGCTCGGCCTGTGTCGCCCGTTCAATCCGGATAACAGCCGATTGTGCGCGCGCCTGTATGCGTGGCCGGCGATGTGTATCTTGGGTTTACGGGTGAAGGCCGAAGTCGGGCCGCTGATGGATAAACCCGACAGCTGCGTGATCATCGCCAACCACCAGTCCAACTACGACCTGTTCGTGTTCGGCAATGTAGTGCCGCGCCGCACCGTGTGCATCGGCAAAAAAAGCCTGAAATGGGTGCCGCTGTTCGGCCAGCTGTTCTGGCTGGCGGGCAATGTGTTGATTGATCGTGGCAATGCGCAAAAGGCGCGGCAGTCGATGCTGACCACCACCCATACCCTGCAAAATGAAGACACCTCGATCTGGGTGTTCCCGGAAGGCACGCGCAATCTCGGCGAAGCGTTGTTGCCGTTCAAGAAAGGCGCGTTCCAGATGGCAATTGCGGCGGGCGTGCCGATCGTGCCGGTGTGTGTCAGCACCTACGTCAAACACATGCGTTTGAACCGCTGGCGCAGTGGGAAAATTCTGATCCGCTCGCTGCCAGCGATTCCTACGGCTGGATTGAGCCTGGATGACATGCCGCTGCTGATCGAGCAGTGCCGTGAGCAGATGCGCGAGTGCATCGCCTCGATGGACCGACAGCTGCAAGCCGCTTGAAGGAAGACCCGCCTGGTGCGGGTTTTCTTTTGCCCGTAAGCTTTTTGCCTGCGAACTCTGCAGACTTTGCTGACTCTCAAGCAGCAGACAAGGCTAAGCTGAACATTGCCTGCCACTGCCATCTGCTTTTAAGAAGTGAACCACCATCATGGGTAGAGTTGTTGCTGCTGCGGTTTATAGCGCCGGTAAAAAAGTCACCAATATCACCCTCGACGAAGGCGCAGCCTGGGCAGCCAAGCCCGGCCACTTTGTGTGGATCGGCCTGGAAGAGCCGAACGCTCAGGAGCTGTTCAATCTGCAACGCCAGTTCAACCTGCATGAACTGGCCATCGAAGACGCCCTGGAAAAACACAGCCGACCGAAACTCGAGACCTTCGGCGACGCTCTGTTTATCGTCACCTATTCGCCGATCCGCCATGAAGGCAAACTGGAGTTCATCGAGACTCACATCTTTGCCGGCACCGGCTACATCATTACCGCACGCAATGGTCACTCCGCGTCCTACGCCTATGTCCGCCAGCGCTGCGAGGCGCGTCCGCTGTTGCTGGAGCACGGCGAAGACTTCGTGCTCTATGCCATCCTCGACTTCGTGATCGAAAACTACCAGCCCGTGGGCGAAGCGATCCATGCCGAGATCGATGAGCTGGAGACCAATGTCATGTGCGGTTCCCTGAACGAGCGCGACATTCAAAAACTCCACAGTCTGCGCCGTGATGTCCTGCGGCTGCGCCGTTACGCGGCACCGATGGTGGAAATCGGCGAGGAACTGCAGAAACTGAGTTTCCCGTTCATCGACAAGAACATGCGCCCGTACTTTCGCGATGTGCAGATCCACGTGACACGGCAGATGGAAGACCTGACAACCCTGGCGGATATTGCCAGTCAGACGATCGAGGTCGGGGTGTTGCTTGAGGCGTCACGCCAAAGCGTGGTGCAGCGCAAGTTTGCGGCATGGGCGGCGATTCTGGCGTTCCCGACCGCGGTGGCGGGGATTTACGGGATGAACTTCCAGAACATGCCCGAGTTGACCTGGCATTACGGGTATTTCGGGGTATTGGGGTTTATTGCGGTGGGGTGTGTGAGTTTGTGGACGAGTTTCAAAAAATCCGGGTGGTTGTAGCCGACACCGGGGCGTCTGTGACATTCGCTGCGGTGCGGCGATCCGACAAGCCAGCTCCTACAGGGGATTTATGATCAACACAAAACACCTGTAGGAGCTGGCTTGCCAGCGAAGCTTTTAGCTTGGCGCCGTATCCGGCTTATGCGCCACAAACCGCATCATCCACTCCGCCACCGTAGCGCCATGGTGCTGATGCTCCAGGCTGGCCACGCCCTTCTGATAAATCTGCTCGCCCAGCGCCTCCTGACGAATCTCCAGCAACGCCCGCGAGTAATCGTGGATGAATTCCGGATGCCCCTGGAAGCACAGCACCTGATCGTTGATGTGATACGCGGCGAACGGGCAGAAATCGCTCGAGGCAATGACGGTGGCGTTTTCCGGTAACGATGTCACCTGGTCCTGGTGACTGATCAACAACGTCAGCTCTTCCCGCACCGGGCTCATCCACGGCGCCTTGGCGGCGAGCTTGTAGTTATGCGTGCCGACGCCCCAACCCTGGGTCGCGCGCTCGCTCTTGCCGCCCAGCAGCAATGCCAGCAACTGATGGCCGAAGCACACGCCCAGCAATTTGTCGCCGCGCTCATAGCGCTTGAGCAGGTAAGCCCTGAGGGTTTCGATCCAAGGGTCGGTACCGAAGGAATCGGCCTTGCTGCCCGTGACCAGGTAAGCGTCAAAGGTCAGTTCATCGCCGGGATATTCGCCTTGCATCACGTTGTAGACGGTGAACTCGGCCGCGATCGGTTGCTGCGAAAACAGACGCTGGAACATCTGCCCGTAACCCTGATACTGATCGACCAGTTCTGGACGCAGAATGTCGGTTTCCAGAATGCAGATGCGTAACGACATAAAAAATACCTGACACATGATGGGAATAATGCACATCCAGAGCGTGCCTCGAAACACGGTGGCAAGGCAAGCCCCGGAATGCGTCATCGGTCCCTTAGAACGCCTGCCCTTTCGCGGCTTTCTCCAGCAATAGCGCGGGCGGCGCGAATCGCTCGCCATATTGCCCGGCCAGGTACTGGGCGCGGGCGACGAAATCCTGCACGCCGTACTGGTTGATGAACTGCAGTGCGCCGCCGGTCCAGGCCGCGAAGCCGATACCGAAGATCGAGCCGACGTTGGCATCCGCCGTCGAGGTCAGCACGCCCTCCTCCAGGCAGCGCACGGTTTCGATGGCTTGCACGAACAGCAGCCGGTCGCGCACGTCCTGCGGCGAAATCTGCCTGCCGTGTTGCTCGAAACGGCTTTTCAGCCCCGGCCACAGATGCTTCTGGCCACCGGCCGGATACTCGTAGAAACCGCCTCCAGCGGCCTTCCCCGGACGCTTGTACTCGTTGAGCAGCAAATCAATCACGGCGAACGCCGGGTGCTCGACCAGCGGTTTTCCTTCGGCTTGCAGGTCTTTGGCGGTTTGCTGGCGGATATGGCTCATGAGGCTGAGGGACACTTCGTCAGAGATCGCCAGAGGTCCGACAGGCATGCCGGCCTTGCGAGCCTCGGTCTCGATCATCGGCGCGCTGATGCCTTCGCCGAGCATGGCGATGCCTTCATGGGTGAAGGTGCCGAACACCCGCGAAGTGAAGAACCCGCGACCGTCGTTGACCACAATCGGGGTCTTGTTGATTTGCAGGACGAAATCGAACCCGCGCGCCAGGGTTTCGTCGCTGGTGTTGGTACCCTTGATGATTTCCACCAGGGGCATTTTGTCTACGGGGCTGAAGAAATGCAGGCCGATGAACTTGCTCTGGTCCGGCACTGCCGTGGCCAGCCCGCTGATCGGCAGGGTTGACGTGTTGGAGGCGATCACCGCGTCCGCGCCGACGATTTTTTGCGCCGCCAATGAGACCTTGGCCTTCAGTTCCCGGTCTTCAAACACCGCCTCGATGATCAGGTCGCACCCGGCCAGGTCCGCATCGCTTTGCGTGGTATGGATTCGCGCCAGAACTTCCTCGCGCTGTTCGGTACTCATCTGACCGCGCGCGACTTCTTTGTCCAGCAGCGCCGCCGAATGCGCCTTGCCCTTCTGCGCTGCGGCAAGGTTGATGTCCTTGAGCACCACTTCAATACCGGCCGCGGCGCTGACAAAAGCGATGCCGGCGCCCATCATCCCGGCACCCAGCACCCCGACTTTTTTAGTGACGCAGGGTGCAAAACCCTGGGGCCGCGAACCGCCGGCATTGATTTCGTTGAGCTGGAACCAGAAGGTGCCGATCAGATTCTTCGCTACCTGGCCGGTGGTCAATTCGGTGAAGTAGCGGGTTTCGATCAAGTGCGCCGTGTCGAAATCCACCTGGGCGCCCTCGACCGCGGCACACAGGATTTTCTCCGGGGCGGGCATCGTGCCTTGGGTTTTATTGCGCAAAATCGCCGGTGCAATCGCCAGCATCTGGGCGACTTTCGGATTCGACGGGGTACCGCCGGGAATCTGATAACCCTTTACATCCCAACGCTGCACCGCCGTCGGGTTGGCGACAATCCAGGTCCGCGCCTTGACCAGCAGCTCATCGTGATCGCTCGCCAGTTGATCAATCAATCCCGCCTGCAACGCCTGTTGCGGCCGCACTTTTTTACCTTCGAGCAAATACGGCAGGGCTTTTTCCAGACCGAGCATGCGTACCATGCGCACGACTCCGCCGCCGCCCGGCAGCAGGCCGAGGGTCACTTCCGGCAGGCCGAGTTGCACGGATGGATGGTCCAGCGCCACGCGATGATGGCAGGCCAGGCAGATTTCCCAACCACCGCCCAGCGCTGCGCCGTTGATCGCGGCGACCACCGGTTTGCCCAGGGTTTCCAGGGTGCGCAGTTGCCCCTTGAGGTTAAGCACCATGGCATAAAAGGCCTTGGCTTCGGGCTTGCCGACCTTGATCAGTTCATTGAGGTCGCCGCCGGCGAAGAAGGTTTTCTTCGCCGAGGTAATGATGATGCCGGCAATGGCCTCCTTGTCGGCGATCAGTCGGGCGACGCAGGCAGCCATGGCGTCGCGGTACACCGCGTTCATGGTATTGGCGCTCTGGCCCGGCATGTCGATGGTCAGGACGACGATCCCGTCCTGGCCCTTTTCGTAATGAATGGCTTCGCTCATGACACTATTTCCTTGAAGTCGGGGCTCAGAGGCGTTCGATAATGGTGGCAATGCCCATGCCGCCGCCGACGCACAGCGTCGCGAGGCCATAACGCAGGCGACGGGTTTCCAGTTCATCGAGCAGCGTGCCGAGGATCGCGCACCCGGTGGCTCCGAGCGGGTGGCCCATGGCGATGGAGCCGCCGTTGACGTTGACCTTGTCCGGGTCGATGGCCATGTCCTTGATGAATTTCAGCACCACGGAGGCGAAGGCTTCGTTGACTTCGAACAGGTCGATGTCCTGGACCCGCAACCCGGCCTTGGCCAGTGCCTTGCGCGTGGCCGGCGCAGGGCCGGTAAGCATGATGGTCGGATCGGTGCTGGTGACCGCCGTGGCGACTATCCGTGCCCGGGGTTGCAGGCCGAGCGCCCGGCCTTTGGCTTCGGAACCGATCAGCATCAAGGCTGCGCCATCGACGATCCCGGAACTGTTGCCCGGCGTGTGCACGTGGTCGATTCGTTCCACGTGGCTGTAGACCCGCAGCGCGGTGGCGTCGAAGCCCATTTGCCCGATCATCTCGAAACTCGGCTTGAGCTTGCCCAAGCCTTCCAGGGTCGACTCGGCGCGGATGAACTCATCGTGATCGAGCAGGATGATGCCGTTCTGATCCTGCACCGGCACCAGTGACTTGCTGAACGAACCGTCCGCGCGCGCCCGTGCGGCCTTCTGCTGGGAGTGCAGCGCATAGGCATCGACGTCCTGGCGACTGAAGCCTTCAATCGTGGCGATCAGGTCGGCGCCCACGCCTTGAGGGGTGAAATGACTCTGCAGGTTGGTTTCCGGGTCCAGTGCCCAGGCACCGCCGTCGCTGCCCATGGGCACGCGCGACATCGATTCGACGCCGCCGACCACGACCAGGTCTTCGAAGCCGGAACGGACTTTCATCGCACCGAGGTTTACGGCTTCCAGCCCTGAGGCGCAGAAGCGGTTGATCTGCACACCTGCCACGCTGACATCCCAATCGGCCATCTGGGTCGCGGTTTTGGCGATGTCGGCGCCTTGATCGCCGACCGGCGTTACGCAGCCGAGCACCACGTCATCGACCTGGCTGGTGTCGAGCGAGGTGCGCTGTTGCAACGCCCTGAGCAACCCGGCCACCAGGTTCACCGGTTTGACGCTGTGCAAGGCGCCATCGGCCTTGCCCTTGCCCCGGGGCGTGCGTAACGCGTCGAAAATCAAAGCTTGGGTCATGACGTCCTCGAACCTGGTGGTGAGTGGGTACTCAAGATCAACAGATCGCAGCCTGCGGCAGCTCCTGCAGGGGATCGCGTTCATATGCGGGAGCTGCCGCAGGCTGCGATCTGTTGATCTCTCACCTTATGCCGAGCCGCAACCGATTCAATGACCGCAACGCTCAGCCGCGTTGACGCTCACGCTCACACTCAGACGGACGGTAGTCCGTCATGGGATTAACCGATTCAGGACACCGAGCTGTCTAGCAAACGGGCGCCCAAGAAGCTGGCAATAGGCCTCATACCTTTTTAATAGTAATTAGCGACCACACCATATGAAATGGATCTAAACCAAGCGTGACGCGGGCTCTAATGTGAAGTTGTACGAAGTTGTCGTCGGGTTTTGCCGAGGCGCTCGTCCTACAGGAAGTGCAACGCCTTGCCGTCATGGAGCTATGCAGGCAGGCATCAGGAAATAACAACAAAAAGGCGGTCAGCCATGTTCAAGCAATCGAAAGTACGTCAAGCCGGGCTCATTCTATTTGCCACCACGCTATTGTTGATTTTGCCGAACCTGACCAAGGTCATCGGTTAGTCGGTCATTTAAAAATACGGCGTAAGTAGTTTATTTTCATATCGCCTCATTAAAAATGTGACTGGCTCGCTACCCGGGTCAGCGTGGGTGTGCCAACCTTTGTGGCACTTGCACGACATGGAAGGCGATCACTTGAAAACACTTATGCTGTTCGGGGCCTTGCTGCTGAGCACGCCCCTCTTTGCCGCACAGCTCAACCTGGAGCTGGGTGCGAACAGTCGCAACTGGCAGACCGCAGAGTTGCTCAAGCATCCTCAGGTTCAGACCATCACCATCACCAACGACGTTTCCTACAAACGGGACATGAGCTATCGCGCTGTGCCGTTGGCGGCCTTGTTGACGGGT
This sequence comes from Pseudomonas sp. MPC6, assembly GCF_006094435.1. Classification (NCBI taxonomy): domain Bacteria; kingdom Pseudomonadati; phylum Pseudomonadota; class Gammaproteobacteria; order Pseudomonadales; family Pseudomonadaceae; genus Pseudomonas; species Pseudomonas sp. MPC6. Next base: position 4,972,197 of record NZ_CP034783.1, read on the forward strand.
ATCCAGCCTGAAGATCACTTGCAGGCCGTGGCACTGGACGGGTTTGCGGCAGAGTTGTCGGCGGCGCCGCTGCTCAACGCCAAGGGTGCGCGGGCGTGGCTGGCGATTGAAGACCCGGCCCACCCCTGGCCGGCGTTGTCCGAGGGCAAGCACAGTGCCGGGCCGTTCTATCTGGTCTGGACCGATCCGCAAGCGGGCAATATCAGTCCTGAGCAATGGCCGTTTGAAGTGGCGAGCATCAAGCGCATGGCGCCGGTAGCCGAGCGCTTCCCTGCCCTGCTGCCCGACCCTGCGCTGGCGGCGGATGATCCGGTGAACCAGGGCTTTGCACTGTTTCAGAAGAACTGCCTGGCCTGTCATCGGCTCAATGGGGCCGGGGATGCGCAGTTCGGGCCGGATTTGAATATTCCGTTCAACCCGACCGAGTACTTCGGCGCGGATTTCCTCACGCGTTACATTCGTGACCCGCAGAGTTTGCGGCAGTGGCCGCAGGCGAAAATGCCCGGGTTTACGGCGGCTGTGTTGCCGGAGGCGGAACTGGAGATGTTGGTGGGGTATCTGAAGCATATGGCGGGGCGCAAAGTTAAGCCCTAAGCCTTTTGTCGTCTGGGCCGGCCTCTTCGCGAGCAAGCCCGCTCCCACATTTAATCTGCGTCGTACACAAATGCTGTGTTCATTGCAGATCAAATGTGGGAGCAGGCTTGCTCGCGAAGCGGTATCCCGGATTTTACTGTTGTTGCACCGAAATCACAGGCGCCAGCAGCGGCAGCGGCGTTGGCGAAACGAACACCTTCGCATGCATCTGCTCACACCCGCCGCCCCGGCGCATGCCGCGCACCGGGCAGGCATCCAGGTAATCCAGGCCCACCGCCAGTTTCAGGTGGCGCTCGGGCCGGGCCAGTTCGTTGGTCACATCGAAGCTGTACCAGGCGTCATCGAGCCAGGCTTCCGCCCACGCGTGGCTGGCCAGGTGCTCGCAGTCCTCGCTGTACAGATAGCCCGACACATAACGCGAGGCAATCCCCAGGCTGCGGGCGCAGGCGAGGAAGGCATGGGTGTGGTCCTGGCACACGCCCGAACGCCCGGCGAAGGCCTGGGCGGCGCTGGTGTCCACGGCGGTGGAGCCCGGCGTGTAGGTCATGTACTGGTTCAAGCCATGCATCAGGTCGATCAGCGCCGTGCGATCCCGACGTTGCCTGCATTGCTTGCGGGCAAACGCGCGCAGGGCTTCGTCGGCTTCGGTCAACCGGGTGAAACGCAGGAACGGCAGCGCCGACTGGCTCTCATGCTCGGCTTCACGCAGCTCATCGATGTCCACCTGGCCCCGGGCACCGATGATGATGGCCTCGTGGGGCTCATCCATGGTCAGCACATGCAGGATATTGCCAAACGGGTCGAGTTGCGCGCGCACCGGACGCGGCAGGTCGAGTTGCCAGCTGAGCACATGCTGGCGTTCGCTGTCGTGGGGGGTCAGTCGCAGGTACTGGATGCTCGCCCGCACCTGATCTTCGTAGTGATAGGTGGTCTCGTGGCTAATGGAAAGTCTCATGCGGCCTCCAGGTAAGAGCTGTGAATGGCGTTGCCCAACTGGCGCACCAGCGGGATGAACTCGGTCAGCCAGGTGTGCAGGCCTTCGTCGAGAATTTCGCTGATACCGGTGTAGCGCAGGCGCGCGTCCATTTCCGCCGCCAGGCGTTGCGCAGGACGGCCGTTGGCCCCCGGCAGCTGGGCGAGAATCTGGTCGATCTCTTCGGTACAGGCCCGCAACGAACGCGGGACGTCGGCACGCAGTAGCAACAACTCGGCGACATGCCGGGCACCGGGCGCGTCGCGGTAGATCTCGGTGTAGGCCTCGAACGAGGACAAGGCCCTCAACAAGGCACTCCACTGGTAATAGGCGTGGGCCGTGCCGTCGCTGACCGCTTCGGCCTGGTCACCGGCCATTTCGTAGCGTGCATCGAGCAGGCGCAAGGTGTTGTCTGCCCGTTCGATGAAGGTCCCCAGACGAATGAAGCGGAACGCGTCGTTACGCATGATCGTGCCGTAGGACGCGCCGCGGAACAGGTGGGAACGCTCCTTGATCCACTCGCAGAATCGGCTCATGCCGTAGCGACTCAAACCCTGGTCGGCGATCCCGCGAATTTCCAGCCAGGTGGCGTTGATGTTTTCCCACATGTCGGCGGTGATTCGCCCACGTACCGCATGGGCACTGGCCCGCGCGGCACCGAGGCAACTGTAGATGCTCGCCGGGTTGGCCGCGTCCAGGGCGAAGAAATGCAGCAGCCGCTCGGCATGCAGATCGCCATGGCGCTCCAGGTAATCGTCCAGGGTGCCGGTAATCAGCAACGGCATGGCGAGTTCGTGCAAACCGTCACCGCGACCATCCTGTGGCATCAGCGACAGCGAATAACTGATGTCGAGCATCCGGGCGAGGTTTTCCGCCCGCTCCAGGTAACGCGACATCCAATACAAATCCGAGGCAGTTCTACTTAACATGGCAGGCTTCCTTCAATCCTCGACCACCCAGGTGTCCTTGGTGCCGCCGCCCTGGGAGGAGTTCACCACCAGGGAGCCTTCACGCAGGGCGACACGGGTCAAACCACCGGGCACAACCCGGGTTTCGCGGCCAGACAATACAAACGGACGCAGGTCGATATGGCGTGGGGCGATGCCGTTTTCGACAAAAGTCGGACAGGTCGACAACGACAATGTTGGTTGCGCGATGTACGCGTGGGGCTTGGCTTTGATCCGCGCGCGGAAGGTTTCGATTTCCGCTGCCGTCGCCGCCGGCCCCACCAGCATTCCGTAGCCGCCTGAACCCTGGGTTTCCTTGACCACCAGCTCTGGAAGATTGGCCAGGACGTGGGACAACTCGGCCGGATTACGACACTGCCACGTCGGCACATTCTTCAGGATCGGCTCTTCGTCGAGGTAGAAGCGGATCATGTCCGTGACGAACGGATACACCGACTTGTCATCCGCTACCCCGGTGCCGATGGCATTCGCCAGGACCACGTTGCCGGAACGGTAGGACGACAACAGCCCCGGGACGCCGAGCATCGAGTCCGGGTTGAACGCCAGCGGGTCGAGGAAGGCATCGTCGAGGCGCCGGTAGATCACGTCGACGGCTTTCGGCCCATCCGTGGTACGCATGAACACCTTATCGTCACGCACGAACAGGTCCGCGCCTTCCACCAGTTCGACGCCCATTTCCCGAGCAAGAAACGCATGTTCGAAAAACGCACTGTTGAAGCGGCCTGGCGTCAGCACCACCACACTCGGGTTATCGATCGGGCTGGAGCTTTTCAGGGTATCGAGCAACAGGTTCGGATAGTGGTCGATCGGTGCAATGCGTTGCGCCGCGAACAATTCGGGGAACAGACGCATCATCATCTTGCGGTCTTCGAGCATGTAACTCACGCCGCTCGGTGTACGCAGGTTGTCTTCGAGCACGTAGTACGTGCCGTCGCCATCGCGTACCAGATCGACACCGGAAATGTGCGAATAGATATTCCGGTGCAGATCCAGCCCTTGCATCGCCAACTGGTATTGCTCGTTGGCCAGCACTTGCTCGGCCGGGATGATGCCGGCCTTGATGATGCGCTGGTCGTGATAGAGGTCGGCGAGGAACATGTTCAGCGCCTTGACCCGCTGGATACAGCCGCGTTCGACGACCCGCCATTCACTGGCGGGGATGCTGCGGGGGATGGTGTCAAAGGGAATCAGGCGCTCTGTCCCTTGCTCGTCACCGTAGAGCGTGAAGGTAATCCCGGCCCGATGAAACAGCAGATCGGCCTCGCGTCGCCGTTGGGCCAGAAGCTCATCAGGCGTTTCGGCCAGCCAACGGGCAAACTCCCGGTAATGCGGGCGGACCTGGCCGCCGGCATCATACATTTCATCAAAATAGGTGCGGATCATGCCGTACTCCTTGTCACCCGGACTTACAGGCCTTCGCAAGGCCCGTGCCATCGGCATAAACGCTTTGATATCAATCAGTTGGATAATGACGCCGGAATCACCGCACCAATCCTGTGCGGTAACTGCCCCAAGCTGATCGCCCCCGCTTCATTGCGAAGCAATGTCTTCGCCCATCAGCAGCATAGTCAAAGCAAAAACAAGAGCAAAAGAAGCCGCAAACGAAAACGGCCAACCCAAAGGTCAGCCGTTAGTGAATGTTGTCGCTGTTCATAATGTTATGCGAGTCGCCCTCGTACCTCCTGCTTGACGCCCCACCCTTCGATGATCCCGCCCAGAGGCTCCACCACTGCCTCGAAGTCCTGCTCGAAGTCGCCGATACCGTCGTAGGTGGCGTACATCACTTTACTCAGTTCCAGATACCACGCGCCGTCATCGCGCACGCTGATCTGGGCATTCAACGATTCACCGCAATAATGCCCTGCCGCCCTGCGCGCCCGCTCCTCGTCCGGAAAAATGGCGTAGAACTCGATGGGATGGAATCGTGAAAAGTCGAAACCGCCTTCTTTCATGCGGCGCAGCACGCTGCTGCTGATGTCTTCTTGATAGGCTGTGCTCATGAAACGTCCCCCTCAACTTGATGGATAGACTTTCCGTATTCCCGGCACACGCAACCGATTGGTGCGAGTGATGCGGCAACAAATTGCCGGTGGGAAGCAAGCATGTAGCTGACAAGACCAGACCTTAGCGATTCGTTCGCTGATCTCGCTTGCAGAGTATCCCCAAGATAGAGGCGCTGCCAAGGTCTGGTTGTTTCACGAATGTGCCAGGAAGTATTTCAGACGGGAGTAATGCCGAGGATTTGAATGCTGTTCTGGGTCTTGAGACTTTTAACGCTCGCATCAGCAGTGCGCCCTTCCAGATCATTCAGATCCAGTTCGGCAGCGACAGGCAGGAGGCGGGCCTTGATCAGTTTGGCGGCATGCTCGTTGTCCGGGCATTCGTCGCACTCGAAGACTTCGTCGACTGTTTCACCATGATCATCCACGAAAGTGATTTTCCACTTTTGCATCAGTGCCTCCTCGAACAAACCCGCAAATGGGCTTACATGTATCTGGACTTGTACCCTGACTGATCGTTCAACGGGATTACAACGCGTCAGCCTGATGCTGACGAATTACCCTGTAGGAGCCGGCTTGCCGGCGAAGGCGGTGTGTCAGTCACATCGTAGGTGACTATCAGGCCGCCTTCGCTGGCAAGCCAGCTCCTACAAGGGTCGGTGTTGTTTGTGGGGACCGGTCAAACCCGCACATTACCCCGCGGTCCGGCGATGGCCCAGATAATCAGCCCCAGGACCGGCAACAGCAGGATCAACAGCACCCAGACGATTTTCATCCCGGTGCCGGTGCCACTTTTCAGCACGTTGATGATTGCCCAGATGTCCAGGGCAAGAATGATCAGGCCAACCAGACCATTGAACGTGGAACCCATGGTGTCGCTCCCTAAGAGTGGTGTGCACTCTTAGGATAGCTGTCCGGTGCGCGGGTTCCGTTTTATTCGGTCCAGGGTGGCGTCAGACGTGGATCGCCACTTTCAGGGCTTCCAGCGAAGGCGCGGCAGCGATGCCGACTTCAGCACACAACTCGAGCACCCGCGGTAGGTCATTGCCGTAGACCAGCACCACTTGCAACTCGTCATCGAGCAACTGGCTGAAGTTCATCAGCACGTAGCCGCCGTTTTCCTTGTTCATGCTGCTCATCTGCACCTGAATGCGATTGAGCGCGGTCAGGGCTTCGGTCTTGGCCAGTTGCTTGGGTTTGATATTGAAAGCAACGCCGGGGCCGAACGAAGCAACAATCAGGGCGAACAGATCCATATAGGTGTCGGCCTGGAACAGCACGGTTTCCGGCAGGCTGCCGACGACCACCCACTCGCCCAGAGGCATCGGGAAGGTCTCGTCGTAGTTGATATCCGGGTTGGCCGCCAGGAAAGCCGTTGGATCGGCGTAGGCCTGGGCCGCTTCATCAGCGATTTTCAGGATTTCGTCATCGCTCATGCACCCGGAGCTGATTTTGCTGATGAGTTCGACGAGTGCGGCTTTCATGGGGCGGAATCCTGTAGCGAGGGAATTTTGAAGGCACGAAGGATAGCGCATTCCGCCCCGCCGTGGCTGCACGGGCGCGTTGCCGGGAATGTTGACCCACATCAAGGCCCGGCACGCTCGGTAGCGGCACAATAGTGGCACCTTGCCGAAACTGTTTCCGCTATCAGAGAAAACCTCCATGGGTGCCTGGCTTAGCAATATCTCGTTGAAGTACAAATTCTGGGCGGTCAACGCCGTCGCTTTCGTCACCACCCTGTTGTTGGTGTTGTACGCCGTACAGCTTGAACAACAGTCGCGCAGCCATGACGCCCGGGCGTCGGCCCAGGCCCAGGCACGGCTGCTCGCCGCCTGGCCTGCCGGGCAACCGTTACCGCAGGCCGAACACCTGCTGACCTTCAACCCCGGGCAGGCGCCGCTGCTCAATGGCCAACCGGTACTGGAACTGGCCGATGCCAACGGCTGGGTCGAGATCAATGCCATGCCACTGCTCGGTGACAACCCATTGCTGGGCGCCGAGGTGTTCACCCGTGCCGATGGCCAGCAGGTCGCGGCAATTGCCTATGGGCCGAGCCTGGTCCAGGTGTTCGGCGAACGTTTCACCCACTATGCGGTGGCGGTGATGATCCTGATGCTGGCAATGCTCGGGGCTTCGCAATTGTTGATCCGCTTCCTGCTCAGTCAGCTCAACACCTTGAAGGACGTGATGCTCCACGTCGAGAAAACCGGCGACCTGTCCGCCCGTGTCCCGCTGGCCTGCAACGACGAAGTCGGGCAGATGGCCAACGCGTTCAACGCGATGCAGGCGGGATACCAACGGGTGGTCGGCACCGTCGCCAGCACCGCCCGGCAACTGGATGTCGGCGCGGCGCGACTGGCGTCGAGCATGAACGAGGTGCGTGTCGGCATGCTTGGCCAGCAAAGCGAAACCGATCAGGCCGCCACTGCGATCAACGAAATGACCGCCACTGTCTACCACATCGCCCAGCACGCCGGCGCGACCCGCGATTTGTCGCAAACCGCCGATACCCTGGCCGGCAGCGGCCAGGCAGTGGTCAGCCGGGTGCAGCAGTCGATCAGCGGGTTGTCCGCCGGGGTGCAGCAGACGGCCGAGATGATTCAGCGCCTGGCCGAGGACAGCCAGAAGATCAACAGCGTGGTCGGGGTGATCCACAGCATCGCCGAGCAGACCAATCTGCTGGCGCTGAATGCCGCGATCGAAGCGGCCCGGGCCGGTGAAATGGGACGCGGCTTTGCGGTGGTCGCCGATGAAGTGCGTAACCTGGCCAAGCGCGTGCAAACCTCCACCGACGAGATCACGCTCATGGTGACCGCGTTGCAGGCCGGGACGCGGGACGCGGTGGATTTCATGCAGGAAAGCTCGTTCAAGGCCGATGATTGCGTGCAACAGGCCCAGGAGGCCGGTGCAGCCTTGGCCGACATCACCCGCGCGGTGGCACAGATGCGCGAAAGCAACACGCAGATCGCGGTAGCGGCCGAGCAGCAGAGTCAGGTGGCGGAGGAAATGAATCGGGCGGTGGTGAGCATTCGGGATGTGACCGAGAACACGGTGCAGCAGACGGTGGGGTCGGCGACGACCAGCAATGAACTGGCGGCGCTGGCGGGGGAGTTGAACAGGGCCATAGGGCAGCTCAAGCTGTAACGACCCCTTCGCCCGCCCGGTCACCATCGATATCGCGCATGATCCCTATCACTTCGATAGCCACCTTTGATTCGTCGCCCGCTGGCGCCAGGCCTATCCTTCAATCATGTGTTGAACACGGATCGAGGATCGGCATCATGGGCAAACGTCACCCCAACCTACCCGCCTGGCAATGGCGAGCGTACCCGAACAATCATCAGCACCCGACCAACCTGGTGTTGCACCTGATCGCCGTGCCGCTGTTCATCGTCGGTGTCCTGCTGATTGTCTGCGGGGTGTTCAGCCTGAACCTGGGCAATTTCGCCATCGGCATTATCGGCCTGTTGGCTGCGTTGGGCCTGCAACGCCATGGTCACAGCCTGGAAGCCCAAGCCTCCGAGCCGTTCAGCGATCGCAAGGATGCCGTATCACGCTTGCTGGTCGAGCAATTCCTGACCTTTCCCCGGTTCTTCCTGAGCGGCGGCTGGTGGCGCGCCTGGCGTGAGCACCACCGTCGTCACTGATTCAGGCAAAAATGGTCACGGTCTGGCGGCTCATGGCTATCAACTGGCCATCTGCGCTCCACAGCTTCGCGGCGGCATGACCGTAGCCGTCAGCGGCGTGTTCGATTTCAACCAGGTATTGGCACCAGTCCAGCGTGCTCAGCTCGAGCAACGGTTGAACGAATTCGATGGTCCAGGTCAACGTACTGCCCATCGCCGGTTTGTTCAGGTGCGGCAACAGCGCCGGCGGCCAGGCGTCGACCAGTGCCAGGATATGCGACTCACTGACCGCCTCTGCCTTCACGTCCCCGCGCAAACGCACCCAGCCGCCCATCTCGCGGGATTTGTTACCGGTGAACGGCAGTCCGCCGACACTCCAGCGCATCGCCAGATGACGCATGAACTCCGGGGTCACGCCTTTGATATAAGGCAACTCCTGGCACTCGTCCCAGTGTTTCATCTGCGGTGCCGGGTCGGCGCTCACAGCCACTTCGGACGGACGCGAGGCACCGAAACTGCCCTGGATCAGCGTCACGACCTGGCCCTTCTGCATCGCCCGGCCCAATACCTGGCTCACGGCCTTGCCTTCACGCAACACATCGACTTCAAAGCTGACCGGCACTTCGGGCTCGACCGGCCCGACAAAGGTGATCGCCAGCGAACGCACCGGACGATCCGCCGGCACCTTGGCGCGCATGGCTTCGTATTGCAAAGCAGCCACCAGGCCCCCGAAGCTGGCCCGCCCTTGCGCCCATTCGGCCGGGATAGACAGCTCGCGCGGCTGGCTGCGGACGGTGTCGAGCAGATCGGAAAAGCGCATGAAAACCTCAAGAACGGGAAAAGGATGCAGGGATCTTAACCAGCCGGCGCGGACGGCACAGGGCTTATTCTGGCCAAAGAGGCTGACAGATAGGCCGCACTCGGTTTAAACACCGTCTTCATGCCCAACACAAAACCAGATGTAGAAGCTGGCTTGCCAGCGAAAGCGGTGTCACAGGCAACAATAATGTTGAATTTGACGGCCTCTTCGCTGGCAAGCCAGCTCCTACAGGAGTTTATGTATGCCCATTTGTTGTGGTTAGCCCCGAGATGTTCGGGTTTTCAGGATTTGAAACAGGCGGCGTCGAGTTTATCGAGAACTCGATCGGCGCGGGCTTCAGCCTTGGCCAAATCAGTTTTCCAGCCCGCCACACAGGGTTGCAAATCCGCTTCCTCTTCGGCCCTGGCCAGCCATTGCCAGCAATCGTGCCAATCGCCCAAGGCGCCCTGGGCGGACTTCAACCTGGGCATGGCCGCCTTCGGTAAACGGTCCAGCTCGGGATAGGCTTCGATGCCATAACGCACGCGCTTGATCAGCAGGCGCAGACGATGGCGATCATGGGCCGGGTCATGCAGCGCCTTATCCAGTTTTTTCCATTGTTTGGCCAGGCGTTTTTCAATGTGCGCGCGCAGGCCCTTGAGCAAGTTTTGTCGCTGGGAGGCGCGCAAAAACCGCGGAAACGCGTCGAGCATCATCAGCAACTGCGCCAACTGGGGACTGGCCGCCACCGCCGGATAGGCCTCGGCCATTTGTGCCATGCGCCGGTGCGCCGCCTCCGGTTGATCATGCTCGAGCAAGTACGCGGCCAAGACTTCGCGATCGCGCAATGGCGTTGAAAGATCACCGACCGCGGACGCCGCCGCTTCCAGCTGTTCGACGCCGGGCAAGCCACGCAATGGCCGCAGCAGACTGCGCAAACGGCGAACCGTGGTGCGCAGGTCATGCAAGGCTTCAGGATCGGTGCGGGCACTCAGGCGCGCCTGGCAGGCCAGCACACGAACTTCCAGGCCCAGGATCCGAGCCACTAACCGATCAACCAAGGCAGACATCATTTAGCTCCCCGAATTTTCCCCAGTCGCTCATCATGCCTCAACGGCCGGCGCGCGACTCACGAATATAAAAACGCGCCCGCTCGGCTTTCTTGGAGCAGCCTTCGAACGCTTCAAATTGCTGTTGAGTCTTGGCGCCGGTCAACAGCGACAGCGCCTTGGAGTAACTGACGGTCCCGGCAAACCCTTCAGCCTTGGCCAGGTCCAGTTCGTGCCACGCGGCATCGATTCCAGTGGCGCAGCTGTCGCGATAGGCGGTTTTGCCGGCGCATCCGGCGAGTGCCAGCGCAATCAGGGGCACACAGATCCAGGCTTTCATCACTCACACCTCAAAGATAGGTAAACAATCGTGCATGTAAGACGGTATGGCGCGGGAAAAGTGCCTTGACCCCGTCACGGAAACGACAGCGTTGGGAAGAATACCCATCTGCCGCCATGGAGTGTCGAAAAAACGACGCGAATGCCCCGCCGGGCGACCTTGGCGATTGAAGCGCGGCCCTCGATGGGTGCATTGTTGAACCTTGTCAGACGAGGGCGGTTCATGAAAAAGCGTGTCGCATTGGTGCTGGGCTCAGGTGGAGCCCGGGGCTATGCCCATATCGGAGTCATTGAAGAGATCGAGCGACGTGGCTACGACATCGCCTGCATCGCCGGTTGCTCCATGGGCGCCGTGGTCGGCGGGATCTACGCCGCCGGCAAACTCGACGAATATCGCGACTGGATCGAGAGCCTCGACTACCTGGATGTGTTGCGCCTGGTCGACGTCAGTTTCCGCCTGGGCGCGATTCGTGGAGAAAAAGTCTTCGGGCAAATCCGGAAGATCGTCGGCGAAATCAACATCGAAGACCTGCGCATTCCCTACACCGCAGTAGCCACCGACCTGACCAACCAGCAGGAAATCTGGTTCCAGGAAGGTTGCCTGCACCAGGCCATGCGCGCCTCGGCGGCGATCCCCAGCCTGTTCACCCCGGTGATGCAAGGTAACCGCATGCTGGTGGACGGCGGGATCCTCAACCCTTTGCCCATCGTGCCGGTGGTGTCGAGTCATTGCGACCTGATCATCGCGGTCAACCTCAACTCCACCAACCAGCGCCACTATCAACTGCCGGTGATCCAGCGCCCGGCCGCGTTCAAGACCCGTTTCGACAGCCTGATCAATTCGTTGGGATCGAAATTGCCATTTCGCCGCAAACAGGCGGAACAATTGCTGCTGCTGGAAAAGGAAGCGTTGCTGGCGGAGGCTGCCGAGATCAATCCCTGGATCGAATCCGCCGAACCCGAAGCCCAGCAACCGGCGGCCGCGCCTGAACGTGACGGCGCGCCGAAGTCCGCCACCGGTTCGTTCATCATCGACAACGTGGGCCCGGCCTCGTTGCTGGATTTGATCAACCAGAGTTTCGAGGTGATGCAGACCTCGTTGGCGCAGTACAAGATCGCCGGTTATCCGCCGGATATCCTGATCAACGTACCGAAGCGGGTGTGCCGGTTTTTCGAGTTCTACAAGGCGCCGGAGCTGATCGCGCTGGGGCGGGAGATTGCGCGGGATACGCTGGACCGGTATGAGAACGACCAGAAGCGCGATTCCTGAAGTTCTCGGTTGACTGTCAGGCCCCTTTCGCGAGCAAGCTCGCACACATTGGATCTGTGGATGCTGAAGATCCCCTGTGGGAGCGAGCTTGCTCCGGTCGGCGTTCCGACGATGAGGCCGGAACATTCAACACAGAACTAAAGGCTATTCTCACTCAAAAGCCGATACCCCACCCCCGCCTCGGTCACGATAAACCGCGGCCGGGTCGGATCATCCGCCAGCTTCTGCCGCAGATGCCCCACCACAATCCGCAAATAATGACTGTCTTCGGTATGGGTCGGCCCCCAGATGTCCTTGAGCAATTGCTGCTGGGTGATGACCCGTCCCGGATGCCGTGCCAGTTGCGCCAGCACCGCGTATTCCTTGCGGGTCAACCCCACTTCGCTGCCATCGAGCAGCACCCGGCGATACGCCAGGTCCACGGTCAAGGGGCCGAACGTCAGTGCCGCCTGTTGGGCTTCACCGGTCGGGGCCTGACGCAACAAGGCGCGGACCCGCGCCAGAAATTCCTGGATGCCGAACGGCTTGGTCACATAGTCGTTGGCACCGCCATCGAGGGCCTCGACTTTCTGCCCTTCGCTGGCACGCACCGACAGCACCAGCACCGGCACCGTCGACCATTGTCGAAACTCGCGCAGCACCTGCTGGCCGTCCATGTCCGGCAAACCGAGGTCGAGCACCAGCAAGTCCGGTTTGTTCAGCGCGGCCTGCGCCAGCCCCTCGGTGCCGCTGCCGGCTTCCAGCACTTTGTAGCCCTGGGAAGCGAGGCTGATGCGCAGGAATTTGCGGATTTGCGGTTCGTCGTCGATGACCAAAATGGTCGCGGTCTGGCTCATGGTTTTCGATCGCGGCAAGGTGAGAGGCAAAGGGTATCAGGCTTCACTTTCAAAGCTCGGTTGTTCCTGCACCGGCAAGTGCAGAGTGATACAGGTGCCGCGCCCTTCGATGCCGTCGGCGACGCTGATCCGCCCGCCATGGGCACCGACCATGCCCTGACAGATGGCCAGCCCCAGCCCCGTGCCCTGTCCGCCACGATCGCCTCGCGCCGCGGTGTAGAACATGTCGAAAATTTTCGCTCGCTCCTCTTCCGGAATCCCCGGGCCTTCATCGCTCACCGCAAAAAACAGCTCGCTGTCGTCGGCGCCGACGCGCAATTGCAGGCGCCCGTGAGTCGGTGAAAAGCGTGCCGCGTTTTCCAGCACGTTGACCAGCGCCTGTTCGATCAGCGCGGCGTGGACAAACAGCAGCGGCAACTGCGCGGGCACCTCGGTGCTGACCTGCAACGGTGCCAGCACCGCGCGCAGGCGATTGAGCGCACTGCCGACGATGTCGGCCGGCGATACCCAGTCGCGTGCCAGCTTCAGGGCGCCATGACCGAGACGGGTCATGTCCAGCAGGTTCTGGATGTAGCGATCGAGGCGTTCGGCCTCATCGCGCGTGCCTTCGAGCAGCTCCCGGCGATCCTCCAGCGGGATGGCCTCCCCGAGGGCCAACAGGCTGTCGATGCTGCCGCGCATGGAGGTCAGCGGCGTGCGCAAATCATGGGACACCGACGCCAGCAAGGCACTGCGCAGTTGTTCGGTTTCGCCGTGCAGCCGCGCCGCTTCCAGGTCCTCGGCCAATTGCGCACGGGCCAGCGCCTGGGCCAGCGGCTGGCTCAATGCGGTCAACAAACGCCGACGCTGGCCGCTCAAGGTCTGGCCTTCCCTGGCACACACACCCAGCAGCGCCAACGGCCCATCCTCCACCGACAGCGGCCACCACCACCATCGGCCCAACGGTAACGTGCCGGTGCCTGCGCCAGCCGGCTGATCGTGTTGCCAGGCCCAATCGGCAGCGGCGCGTTCGGCTTCGGAAAACTCCAGCGGCCCACCGGTTTCGACTGTCCAGCCACTGTCCCCGTCGCGATCGAGCAGGCACACCTTCAGATCGGTCCAGCCGTTGAGGTGCTGGGCCGCCGCGCTGACCACGGCCTGGCGATCGGTGGCGGCCGTGAGCTTGCGCGACAGGTCGAGCAGTTCCGTGGTCTCTTCCTGGGTGTCGCGCAACGCCTGCAATTGCCGGCGCTGCCGGGCCGCAAGGTTACCGGTGAGCGCCGCCATCAGCAGGAAGAACAGCAAGGTCAGGACGTCTTCTTCGCGCTGGATGCTAAGAGAGAAATTCGGCGGAATGAACAGAAAGTCATAGGTCAGAAACGACAGCGCCGCACAGGCCAGCGCCGGCCCGAGGCTGCTGCGCACCGCCACCAGCAATACGGCGGCGAGAAACACCAGTGAGATGTTCGGCAACGGCAGCACACTCGCCACGGCCCAGGCCAGCGCACTGGCCAACACCGTCGCCACGACCGCCAGGGCGTAGTCGAACCAGACCAGCGACTGCACCGAACGCTGGCGCGGTTGATGCGCTTCCTGATCACTGTCGAGGACGTTTATTTCCAGGCCGCGGGCATTGCGCAGCAAGCGCGATGCCAGGCCACCGCCGAACAGGCGCCGATGCCAACGCTGCCGGGACTGGCCCACCAGCACCAGGCTGGCACGACGTTCGGCGGCGTGCTGGATCAGGGTTTTCGCCACTTCGCCGGCGCGCAGCAGCACCACTTCGCCACCGAGACGCTCCGCCAGTTGCTGGGCGCTTTGCAGGCGCAGGCGCGATTGCTCGTCGCGCACGCGGCCGTTATCCACATGCACCAGACTCCACGGCAGATGCCGCCGCTGCGCAACGCGGCTGGCGTGACGCACCAGGCGTTCGGCCTGGGCATCGCCATCGACGCCAACCAGCAAACGACCGCGCACCGCCGGTGCCGCCTGGCCAAGTTGGCGATAGCCCTGGGCCAGATCATTGTCGACCTGGGCGGCAGCGGTCTGCATCGCCAGTTCGCGCAGGGCGGTGAGGTTGGTCTGGGTAAAGAACGCATCGATGGCCGCCCGCGCCTGCTCCGGCACGTAGACCTTGCCCTCGCGCAGGCGCTCGAGCAGCTCGCGCGGCGGCAGATCGACCAGCAGCAATTCGTAGGCCTCTTGCAACACCCAGTCCGGCAAGGTTTCCCGAACCTGCACGCCGGTGATGCCACGCACCTGGTCGTTGAGGCTTTCCAGGTGCTGGACGTTGACCGTGGTGAACACGTCGATGCCGGCGGCAAGCAGCTCCTGGATGTCTTGCCAGCGCTTGGCGTGGCGACTGCCGGGGGCGTTGCTGTGGGCCAGTTCATCCACCAGCGCCAGTTTCGGCCGGGCCGCGAGCAAGCCGTCGAGGTCCATTTCTTCGAGCATTACCCCACGGTATTCCGAGCGCACCAGAGGTTGCTGCGGCAAGCTGCCGAGCAGTGCCTCGGTTTCGGCGCGGCCATGGGTCTCGACCACCCCGGCGATGACTTTGACCCCCTGACGCAATTGGCTGTGGGCTGCCTGCAACATGGCGTAGGTCTTGCCGACACCGGGCGCGGCGCCGAGAAAAACCTTGAGCCGGCCACGGCCATCCCGGGGCAGGTCTGCTAACAGCGCGTCGGCGCGGCCGGAGTTGCTCATGCTTGAAGCTCACTTTATTCAGAGATTAATGCAGTGGCTGTCAGGGCCTCTTCGCGGGCAAGCCCGCTCCCACAGGGGACAATGGTGGATACAAAATTTGTGACCACTATTGATCCCTGTGGGAGCGGGCTTGCCCGCGAATGCGCCACCACCGGTTTACAGCTTATCCAGCGCCCTGTTCAGCGCCAACACATTCACCACCGGCGGCCCCACCAACGGCTGCTCGATGTGCGCCTCCAGCAACTGCTGCAGCGCAGTCACCGGCAAATGGCGCGCCGCCGCCACTCGCGCCAGTTGATAGGCAATCGCCGCCGGTGGCAAGTGTGGATCAAGGCCGCTGCCAGAAGTGGTCAGCAGCGCCAACGGCACCGCGCCCTGGCCGGGCACCAACAGTTTATTGGCCTCATCGATCACCCGCGTGGCCAGGGCCGGGTTGCTCGGCGCGAGGTTGCTCGCGCTGCTCGACACGGTGGCAAATGCACCGGCCGATGGCCGCGGATGGAACCAGGCGTCACCGGCGAAATCCTGGGCGATCAACGCCGAGCCACGGACCTTGCCGTCGGCGTCACGAACCAGGCTGCCATTGGCCTGATCCGGGAACGCGACCTGGGTGACACCGGTGACGACCAAGGGGTAGGCGACGCCGGTGATCAGGGTCATCAGGACCAACAGGCTCAGGGCCGGACGTATCAGAGTGGACATTTCAAACTCCTCGAATTTATGGATACCCCCTGTAGGAGCGAGCTTGCTCGCGAAGAACCAGAGGGTGCCGCGTTCATCCAGACAGTACGCGTTATCGTTAACGCCCATCGCGAGCAATCGAGCGTCGACCGGCTGCTCCTACAGGGGGTGTTCGGTCAAACCAGATGCAACGCCGTCAACAGCATGTCGATCGCCTTGATCCCCACGAACGGCACCACAATCCCGCCCAGCCCGTAGATCAGCAGATTGCGCCGCAACAACGCTGACGCACTCGCCGCCTGCACCCGCACGCCGCGCAGGGCCAACGGGATCAGCACCACGATGATCAAGGCGTTGAACACGATCGCCGAGAGGATCGCGCTCTGCGGACTGCTCAGGTGCATGATGTTGAGCACGCCGAGTTGCGGGTAGATCGAGGCGAACAACGCCGGCAGGATCGCGAAATATTTGGCCACGTCGTTGGCGATGGAAAAGGTGGTCAATGCGCCGCGGGTCACCAGCAATTCCTTGCCGATCTGCACCACGTCCAGCAGCTTGGTCGGGTCGCTGTCGAGGTCGACCATGTTGGCCGCCTCGCGCGCGGCCTGGGTGCCGTCGTTCATCGCCATGCCGACATCCGCCTGGGCCAGGGCCGGGGCATCGTTGGCCCCGTCGCCGCACATGGCGACCAGGCGACCGTCGTTCTGTTCATGGCGAATGCGCGCCAGTTTCTTCTCCGGCGTGGCTTCGGCCAGCACGTCATCCACGCCCGCCTCGGCCGCAATCGCCGCCGCCGTCAGCGGGTTGTCGCCGGTCACCATGACGGTGCGAATCCCCAGCTTGCGCAGCTCGGCGAAACGTTCGCGGATGCCAGGCTTGACCACATCCTTGAGGTGAATCGCACCGAGCAATTTACCGTCGGCGCAGACCAGCAACGGTGTACCGCCACTCTGGGCGATCCGGTCGATTTCACGGGACAGTGCGGGGGCGAGATCGGCGCGTTTGAGGCCAACGAACGCCAGCAGCGAATCCACTGCGCCCTTGCGATAGACCCGCCCCTGATAGTCGACACCGGACAGGCGAGTCTCGGCACTGAACGGCACCGCCGCCAGCCCTTCGAGGCTCGGCTCGGGCTGTGGATGAGTCCCGCGCAGGTACTCGACAATGGATTTGCCTTCCGCCGTGTCATCGGCCAGCGACGCGAACAGTGCGCCTTCAGCCAGCTCCCTGGCGCTCACGCCCGGCGCCGCATGCACCGCGGTGCAACGGCGATTACCGAAGGTGATGGTGCCGGTCTTGTCCAGCAGCAGGACGTGCACGTCCCCCGCCGCTTCCACCGCGCGCCCGGATTTGGCAATCACGTTCAGCCGCACCAGACGGTCCATCCCGGCAATCCCGATGGCGGACAGCAACCCGCCGATGGTGGTCGGGATCAGCGTGACCAATAACGCCACCAGGAACACCAGCGGCAGGCTGCCGTTGGCGAAGTGGGCGAAGTGGGCGAAGGGTTGCAGGGTGACGACCACCAGCAGGAAGATCAGCGTCAGACCGATCAGCAGGATATCGAGCGCCACTTCGTTCGGGGTTTTCTGGCGTTTGGCGCCTTCGACCAGGGCGATCATGCGATCCAGGGTCGACTCGCCGGGGTTGGCGGTGATGCGCACCAGCAGCCAGTCGGAGACCAGGCGGGTGTTACCGGTGACAGCCGAACGGTCGCCGCCGGACTCACGGATCACCGGCGCGGACTCACCGGTAATCGCCGCTTCGTTGACCGCGGCAATGCCTTCGATCACCTCGCCGTCACCGGGGATCATTTCCCCGGCTTCGACGCGCACCACATCGCCCTTGCGCAAGCTGGCAGCGGGCACCACCTGGAAGGCGCCGCCGGTGGTTTTGCGCCGGGCGCTCAAACCTTCGCTGCCGGCCTTGAGGCTGTCGGCGCGGGCCTTGCCGCGCCCCTCCGCCAAGGCTTCGGCGAAGTTGGCGAAGAGCACGGTGAACCACAACCACAGGGCGATTTGCGCGGCGACAAAGGTCGGCACGGCGTTGTCGGGAATGAAGCACAGCACGGTGGTGAGAATGGCGGTCAGCTCCACCACCAGCATCACCGGTGCACGCTGCAATTGCCGTGGGTCGAGCTTGACGAAGGCTTGCACCAGCGCCGGGCGCCACAGGGCCGAGATTGCGGTTTTCGGTTGTTCCGGGGCCTTCACGACGGCGGCTTTGGATACGGGCATATTCATCATCCTGCTCCTAAAATAAAGAGGCTCAGAAGCCCATGCTCAGATGTTCGGCAATCGGGCCCAGCGCCAGGGTCGGCAAGAAGGTCAAACCGCCCACCAGCAAAATGGTCACGGTCAGCAAGGTCACAAACAGCGGGCCATGGGTCGGGAAGCTGTTCTGGCCGATCGGCGCGGTCTTCTTCATCGCCAGGCTGCCGGCCAGGGCCAGTACCGGCAGGATGTAACCGAAGCGACCGATCAACATGCCCAGGCCCAGCATCAGGTTGTGAAACGCCGTGTTGGCGCCGAAGCCACCAAACCCCGAACCGTTGTTGGCACTGGCCGAGGTGTAGGCGTACAGCAGCTGACTGAAACCATGGGCGCCGGGATTGCTCACCGCCGCGACAGGGCCGGGCAGACTGGCGGCAATGGCGCCGAGCACCAGCACACCGACCGGCATCACCAGCAAGGTCACCACCAGCAGCTGCACCTCCCTGGCCTGCAGTTTCTTGCCCAAATATTCAGGCGTGCGACCAATCATCAGCCCGGCGAGGAACACCGCGATCAACACGTTGAGCAACATGCCGTACAGCCCGGCGCCGACGCCGCCGAAGATCACTTCGCCAACCATCATGTTCACCAGCGCCACCATGCCGCTCAGCGGGTTGAGGCTGTCGTGCATGCCGTTGACCGATCCGTTGGACGCCGCGGTAGTCGTCACCGACCACAGCACGGTGGCAGTGGTGCCGAACCGCGCTTCCTTGCCTTCCAGCGGTGCGGTCTGTTCGACGGCGACGTTGTCCAGGGTCGGGTTCGGTTGGTACTCGGCCCACAGCGAAGTCGCGCCGCCGATCAGGAACAGCGCCAGCATGCAGGCGATGATCGCGCGGCTCTGACGCAGGTCTTTCACGTAGTGGCCGAAGGTGAACACCAGCGCGGCCGGTATCAGGATGATCGACGCCATTTCGAACAGGTTGCTCCAGGCCGTCGGGTTCTCGAACGGGTGCGCCGAGTTGACGCCAAAGAAGCCACCACCGTTGGTGCCCAGTTGCTTGATCGCAATCTGGCTGGCGGCCGGGCCGAGCGGGATCACCTGATCAACGCCCTGCATCGTTACGGCATTCACATACTGCGCGAGGGTTTGCGGCACGCCCTGCCAGACCAGATACAGCGCCAGCAGCAGGCACAGCGGCAGCAGGCCATAGAGGGTGGCGCGGGTCATGTCGACCCAGAAGTTGCCCAGGGTGGCCGTCGACTTGCGACCGATACCGCGACACAGCGCTACCAATACCGCCAGGCCGGTAGCGGCGCTGACGAAGTTCTGCACGGTGAGGCCGGCCATCTGGCTCAGGTAACTGAGGGACGCTTCACCGCTGTAGGCCTGCCAGTTGGTGTTGGTCGTGAAACTGATGGCGGTATTGAATGCCAGGGTCCATTCCTGACCCGGCAAGTGCTGCGGGTTGAGCGGCAAATAGTCCTGGAATAACAGGATCGTGAACAACAGCAAGAAGCCCGCGAGGTTGAAGGCGAGCAAGGCCAGGGCGTATCGCTGCCAGCTCTGTTCGACCTGCGGATCGACGCCGGCCACTTTGTAACACCCGCGCTCGACCGGTCCGAGGATCGGGGTCAGCCAGGTGCGCTGCCCCTCCATGACCTTGTAAAAGAACCGCCCGAGAAACGGCGCCGGGATCAGCACCACGGCCAGGAAGGCGAGGATCAGCCAATAGTCGTAACTGTGCATGATCGCTCCTAGTTCCGGTCTGCGCGCAACAGCGCAACCAACAGATAAATGAACAGTCCCACTGCCAGCAGCAGTGACACTCCGTCCAGAACACTCATGGAAATTCTCCGTGTTACGGCGTATTGCCGCGTGTGCAGTCATTGTCGGCAAGGAGGCTGTAAAGGAACGAGATCGAGGGGGATGGCGGGGTATAAAGAAAGCGTAAAGAGTGGGGTTACGCCGGGGTTACAGGGGTGCTCGGGGTGGCGCTCGCTTCGACTGACGCGCCACGCGCGACGGGTTACCGCATCGGCTACTCGCATCAGCGCACGCTTTGAGCAAGAATGTCGGCCATTGCTGACTACTGCCGGAATACTGCCCATGAATGTAATCGCCACCGATTTGCCCGGTGTTCTGATCATCGAACCGAAAGTTTTTGGGGATGAGCGAGGTTTCTTTTACGAGAGCTTCAACGCCAAGGCTTTTGAAGATGCCACAGGCCTGCACGCTCAATTCGTTCAGGACAATCATTCGCGCTCGCAAAAAGGCGTATTGCGTGGACTGCATTACCAACTGGAAAACACCCAGGGCAAACTGGTGCGCGTGACGGCCGGTGAAGTACTCGATGTAGCCGTGGACATTCGCCGCAGCTCACCGCACTTCGGCAAATGGGTCGCGGTGCGCCTGTCCGCCGAAAACCATCGCCAGCTCTGGGTCCCGGAAGGTTTCGCCCACGGTTTTGTGGTGTTGAGCGATTTCGCCGAGTTTCTCTACAAGACCACCGACTACTACACGCCCTCTGCCGAGCGCAGCATCCGCTGGGACGATCCGGACCTGGCCATTGACTGGCAACTGGACGAAGCACCGCAACTGTCCGCAAAGGATCAGGCGGCGAAGTTCTTCAAGGACGCCGAGGTTTTTGCCTGACCGTGAGCGATCACAGCCGTTGCATCACCCCGTTCTGCCGACAAGCTACATCCATTCGCGCTATCGACTTCTGAAAAAGGCAGGCCAACATGCGTATCCTCATTACCGGCGGTGCAGGCTTCATTGGCTCCGCCCTGATTCGCGAGCTGATTCGGCACACCGAGCATGAAGTGCTCAATCTGGACAAGCTGACCTACGCCGGCAATCTTGAATCGCTGACCAGCATTGCCCATGACACTCGCTACGAGTTCGTTCAAGCCGATATCGTCGATCAGGTGACCGTCAGCGCGGTGCTGACACGTTTCCAACCGCACGCGATCATGCACCTGGCAGCGGAATCCCACGTCGATCGTTCCATCGACGGACCTTCGGATTTCATCCAGACCAACATCGTCGGCACCTACAGCCTGCTGGAAGCCGCTCGTGCCTATTGGCACACCCTCGCCGAGCCGGAAAAAAGCGCCTTTCGCTTTCATCACATTTCCACCGACGAGGTCTACGGCGACCTGAGCGGCACTGATGATCTGTTTACGGAAACGACGCCCTACGCCCCGAGTTCGCCCTACTCCGCCAGCAAAGCGGCCTCCGACCACCTGGTCCGTGCCTGGCAGCGCACCTATGGCCTGCCGGTGTTGCTGACAAACTGCTCGAATAATTACGGACCGTTCCACTTCCCCGAAAAACTGATTCCGTTGGTGATCCTCAATGCCCTGGCCGGCAAACCGCTACCGGTGTACGGCGATGGCCTGCAAGTTCGCGACTGGCTGTTCGTTGAAGATCACGCCCGGGCGTTGCTCAAAGTCGTGACCACGGGCATTGTCGGCGAGACCTACAACATCGGTGGGCACAACGAGCAGAAGAATATCGATGTGGTGCGAAGTCTCTGCGCCCTGCTCGACGAGCTGGCACCGCACAAGCCTGAAGGTGTCGAGCACTATGCCGACCTGATCACCTTCGTCCAGGATCGTCCTGGCCATGACCTGCGCTACGCGATCGATGCCGGCAAGATCGAACACGAGCTGGGCTGGGTGCCCCGGGAAACATTCGAAACCGGCTTGCGCAAGACGGTGCAGTGGTACTTGAACAACCTGGAATGGTGCCGTCGGGTTCAGGACGGCAGCTACCAGGGTGAACGCCTTGGCGCCATCAATTCCCGGGAGCTGCTCGCATGATCAAAGGTATCGTTTTGGCGGGTGGCTCGGGCACACGCCTGCATCCGATCACGCTCGGAGTGTCCAAACAGCTGTTGCCGGTCTACGACAAACCGATGATCTATTACCCGATATCGGTCCTGATGCTGGCCGGCATCAAAGAAATCCTAGTGATCTCTACACCACAGGACCTGCCTCAGTACCGCAATCTGCTGGGGGATGGCAGTCAGTTCGGGGTCAGTTTCCACTATGCCGAACAACCGTCTCCGGATGGACTGGCCCAGGCGCTACTGATTGGCGAAGCGTTCATTGGCAATGATGCGGTGTGCCTGATCCTCGGCGACAACATTTTCCATGGCCAGCACTTCAGCGAGCAGTTGCAAAACGCGATAACACGCTGTTCTGGCGCGACCATATTCGGCTATTGGGTCAAAGACCCGGAACGTTTCGGGGTGATTGATTTCGACAGCCAGGGCCGTGCCTTGTCGATCGAAGAAAAGCCGAAAGTACCGAAATCCAGCTATGCCGTCACCGGCCTGTACTTCTACGACAACGATGTAGTCGAGATCGCCAAGTCGATAAAGCCTTCGCCTCGCGGCGAACTGGAGATCACCGACGTCAACAATGTGTATCTCAAACGCGGCGACCTGCAAGTCGAGCGTTTCGGACGCGGTTTCGCCTGGCTCGATACCGGCACCCACGACAGCTTGCTCGAAGCGTCTCAGTACGTGCAGACCATCGAACATCGACAAGGCTTGAAAGTCGCCTGCCTCGAAGAGATCGCTTATGAGAATGGCTGGATCAACCGCGAACAGCTGCTGGAGCGCGCCCACTACTTCGGCAAGACGGGATATGGTCAGTACCTGCTCAAGCTGGCCGGGGAAACACAATGAATGCGTTTGAAACCAACCTGCGCGGTGCAGCTGTCGCCGGTAAAAGCTTGCAAGAGGCTGATCCGCTTCTATGAGAATTCTCATCAGCGGCCAGCATGGCCAGGTCTCACGCGAACTGCAGCGTCGACTGGGGAGTATCGGCGAGTTGATTGTGCTGGGTCGTGATCAGCTCGATCTGGCGCAGCCCGATCAGATTCGCCATCAGGTACAGCATGTGCGTCCCGATCTGATCATCAACGCGGCGGCCTATACAGCGGTCGATCTGGCCGAAAGCGAGCCAGAAACAGCCTTTGCCGTTAACGCGGTGGCACCCGGCATTTTAGCGGAAGAAGCGCTGAAGCTCGGCATCCCGCTGATTCACTACTCCACTGATTATGTATTCGACGGCACAAAGATTAGACCTTACAACGAAAGCGACACTGCGAATCCGCTCGGGGTTTACGGCCAGAGCAAGCTGGCGGGCGAACGGGCGATCACCGAGGTGCAAGGCCAACATCTCATCCTGCGCACCAGTTGGATCTATTCAACCCATGGCCGTAATTTTCTGCTGACGATGCAACGCCTGCTGCAAGAACGTCCGGAGGTACGCGTTGTCGCCGATCAGATCGGGGCGCCTACCTGGGCGGGCACAATCGCCAACAGCACCCTTTCCCTGATCAAACGCTGGCAGGCGGGTGACGTTGCTGCCTGGGGCACTTATCATCTGACCGCTCAGGGTCAAACCTCCTGGTTTGGCTTCGCCCAGGCCATCGGCGAAGCATTACGGCAACAGGGGAAGCCCTGTGCAACCCTGTTGCCCATTCCCTCCAGCGATTATCCGACGCCAGCAGCCCGGCCGCTTAACTCATGCCTGGATTGCAGGCGCCTACAACTGGATTGGGGCGTCAGGCAACCCGACTGGCAAACTGCGCTGCGCGAGTGTCTTGCCGAGCAAGGCTAACCAGGTTTTTGCCAGGCGTCGGCGGATGCGATGTTAACGAGCCTTACACCATTGCCATCCAGGAGCAGCATGCGGCAACTACAAGGATGTGCGGCGTGCACGGCAGATCAGGCATAGAATGGAACCACTGCGAAAATAAATCGCTCAAAGTGGTATGCACGATCGATTGGCGAAACCCGCCAACCGGCCTGCCCTCAAGGAGAGCCCTATGCCCTGGTATGCCTGGTTGATTCTGGTCGTTGCAATCGGCTCGATCGTTGGCGGTTTGATGATGCTGCGCGACACCGCCAACAAGGTCGAGCTGACCGAAGAGCAACGCAAACGCGTCGCTGAACGCAACGCGCAAGCGGATGCCAAGGATGCGCAGGACCGCTAGATAGATTGCAAAGATCAAAAGATCAAAAGATCGAAGCCTGCGGCAGCTCCTACGGGGGAATATGTGTTTCCCTGCAGGAGCTGCCGCAGGCTGCGATCCTTTCGATCTTGCCATGGTCCGCTTACTTCTCCCAATCTGCCTTGGCAATGTGCAAGCCATGCAACCCCTTGTACGCCGCGCGCTCCGGCTGGCTCCAGCCCGCCAGCAGCGAATCCTGCAACTGATAGATTTCCACCCCGAGCGGTCGACACACGCTCAGCGGATCCTGCGCATCCGGCCCCCACATGGCCAGCGAAAGATCGCCGCCCGGACAGGTTGACAGCGCACACAGCAGATCGATTTCGGCAAAGAACTCCAGGTAGTCGCCCTTCTGTGCCGGACAGGCTTTCATGAAGTACATGTCGTCGTGGTTCAGGCCGGTGCACTGGAAAATATTCAACACGTCATGCACGTCGAACTCGGTCAAGCCATGGGGTAACACCGCACGCGTCAGGTTCGAATGACAGTGGTGATGGAAGTCTTCGCCGGTGAGCATTTTGTTCACATAGGGATCGCAACGCGTGCCGAGCAAATCGTGCAAGCGACCACCGTGCTCGTCGATACCGTAACCGGCCAGGCTGTCATCGGTGATGGTCACCAGGGGCCGTAAAAACGGCAGGTTCGACCAGAGCCGGTCATGGGTACTGACATGCGCGCCTTGCAGCTGTCGGGTCCGGGCCGCCCACAAGCGTTCACGCGGGTCGTCGGCATTCCACACATTGAAATCCCCGACTTGCGGGCCAACTGGCGTCGTGACCCGGAACACGTGTCCAGCCGGTACCTTCCACACGCGACCGGTGCGGATCGGCACTTCAAAGGCTTCAATCAGCGTGCGCCCATCCCTGGTGTCACGAATCCGTTCGTAAAACGCTGTGTCCACCTGCAAGGCTGAACCTTTGCTGACTTGGTAGGCCGCCGGATAGTCTTTGTACATGGCATGCGTCCTCGATTAAAAGAAATCACTATTCGTGCCAGCTCAATCGATATAGCAAAGACCAAGTTGGACGCATCTGCATGCTTTTTAGCAATAAAAGTACAGTCACCATCCAATTTTCATTGGTTAAGATGGTGCATTGTTGCGGAGATTCGAAATGCGTTACTCGCAGGACCATAAAGCTCAGACCCACCAACGCATCATCAAGGAAGCATCAGCGCGGTTTCGTCGCGATGGTATTGGTGCGACCGGCTTGCAGCCGCTGATGAAAGCGCTGGGTTTGACTCACGGCG
Organism: Pseudomonas sp. MPC6; assembly: GCF_006094435.1. Classification (NCBI taxonomy): domain Bacteria; kingdom Pseudomonadati; phylum Pseudomonadota; class Gammaproteobacteria; order Pseudomonadales; family Pseudomonadaceae; genus Pseudomonas; species Pseudomonas sp. MPC6. The sequence continues at coordinate 4,997,515 of NZ_CP034783.1, forward strand.
GCTTCTACTCGCATTTCAAGTCCAAGGACGAACTGGTAGAAAAAGCCCTGCAAGCAGCGGGAGATCAGGTAGACGTTATATGCGCCGAACTGTTTGCCCAGGATCAACCGCTGGAAACATTCATTGATACCTATTTGTCTGAATGGCACCAGACTTCACCGGATGAAGGTTGTCCGCTTCCGACCATGTCGTCGGAACTCGGTCTGCGCGGACAACCAAGCCCGACCTCTGACGCAGTGCTCAATGCACGGCTCGACCAGGTGCAAGCCGCGCTCGAAAGCGAGGACGCCGCCGAACGCGCCATCGTCATCATGTCGACCCTGGTCGGCGCGCTGCTGCTATCGCGCAGTGTCGAAAATCCGCAGTTTGCCCAGCGGATTCTCGACATCACCCGTGTCTATCTCAAACGAACCGGGGATTAACCCTGCCAGCGCTTGAACAGCACACTGGCATTGACCCCGCCAAAGCCGAAGCCATTGGACAATGCGTATTCAATGGCCATCGGCCGTGCCTGACCATGGACGATGTCCACGCCTTGGGTAGCGGGGTCCGGGTTATCGAAATTGAGGGTCGCCGGCACGACCTGGTCGCGAATCGCCAACAGCGTGAAGATTGCCTCGATTCCGCCTGCCGCACCGAGCAAATGCCCGGTGGCAGATTTGGTCGAGGTCACCGCAATGTTGTTGTCCGTGCCGAACACCGCCTTGATGGCGGCCAGCTCACCGAGGTCACCAATCGGCGTCGAGGTGGCGTGGGCGTTGAGATGCTGCACCTGCGCAGGTGAAATACCCGCCTGGGCCAACGCCAGCAACATCGCTCGCTGTGCACCGCTGCCATCCTCGGGCCCGGCGGTCAGGTGATAGGCGTCGGCGCTGGTGCCATAGCCGACCAACTCGGCCAACGGCTGCGCGCCGCGAGCCAGTGCATGCTCCAGGGATTCGATCACCAGCAGACCGGAGCCCTCGCCCATGACAAAGCCATCGCGACCGCTGTCGAACGGCCGCGAAGCACGCTCCGGGGTGTCATTGTAAGCACTGGACAAGGCGCGAGCCGCGGCAAACCCGGCCAGACTGACGCGATCGATCGCCGCTTCCGCACCGCCGCACACCGCAATGTCCGCCTCACCACAACGAATCAGCCGCGCCGCATCGCCAATCGCCTGAACCCCGGCCGCGCATGCCGTCACCGGAGCACCCAACGGGCCCTTGAAACCGTGCTGAATCGACACATGACCGGCAGCCAGGTTGACCAGAAACGAAGGAATGGTGAACGGCGACAAGCGCCGCGGACCCCGGCTGTCGGTAGTGCGCACCGCATCGGCAATCGCGCCGAAACCGCCCACGCCGGAACCGATAATGGTCGCCGTGCGTTCCTGGGCATTGGCATCCAGCGCCTGCCAACCCGCTTGCTCGATTGCCTGACGAGCCGCCTCCATGGCAAACAGAATGAAGCGGTCCATCTTCTTCTGCTCTTTGGGCGCCGTGGCCCGGTCAGGGTCAAAACCCGCCTCGGCATCCTCCGCCGGCGTCGGCACTGCACCACCGACCCTGGTCGACAGATCGGCCACCACCTCGTCGGGCAAATTGCGTATCCCCGAACGCCCCGCCAACAAACGCGCCCAGACAGCCTCGACACCACTCCCCAACGGCGACACCAGGCCCATGCCTGTCACAACCACTCGACGATCACTCATACTGCAATTACCTCAAGCCAATGGATGGCACCTCACTTGTAACGCGAGGCGGCCTTGCTTTTGGAAAGATTCGGCGCCATCACATGACGCGCCGCAACAAAGGCGTCCCAGTCGGCGGCATCCGGCAACGAAGGGATAGTGACCAACTCACCCTGGTCCAGCCCCGACAACGCCGCATCCACCATCTCCCCCGCCTCCATCACCATATCCTCAGGGATCTGGGTAGCATCGATACCGGAGCGTTCCCAGATCTCGGTGCGTGTCACACCAGGCAACACGGCTTGAACCTTGACCCCGGTGCCATCCAGCTCCGCGTTCAACGACTGGGTCAGACTTAACACATAAGCCTTGCTGGCGCTGTAAGTTGCGTTGAAACGCTCGGGAAACAAGGCCACCACCGAGGCAATGTTAATGATCGTCCCCCGGCCCGCCTTGGCAAAACCAGCCGCCGCCGCCGAAGCCAGCCGCGTCACCGTTGTAACGTTGAGCTGGATCAATCGCTCCAACTGGTCCATGTCGGCATTAGCCAACAAGCCATCCGCTGCAACACCGGCGTTGTTCAGCAGCAAGCTGATACTGGAATCGCTACGCAGGCGCTGCTCAAGCTTGAGCACATCATCCTTTTGCGTCAGGTCAGCCCTGAGCACCTCGACCTGAACCCCATGCTCGGCGCGCAACCTGCTCGCCGCCGCTTCCAGCCGCTCCTGATCGCGAGCCACCAGCAACAAATCGAAACCACGCGCCGCCAAGCGCTCGGCGTAGATCGCACCGATGCCGGAGGAGGCACCGGTGACGAGGGCTGTACCTTGGGTCTGGACAGAATTCATTACAGTGCTCCTGGGTAGAAGAGGCTCGAGGGAAAGACAGCTGCCCGGGTGCAGAACAATGCAGTGGGCGAGCTATTTATTATACGCATAATATAATATGAATATGATAGTCGTAATTTTCCTCTGACTGACGGAAGGTGCACGGTCGTGGCCGTTGGCCAGATCGAGTAGGAGGCGGATTTACATCCACCGTCCTCTCACGCCACCGTACGTATGGTTCCGTATACGGGGGTTCAGGTTACACGGCTAAGCCGGTTGATCGTATCCAGTATCGAGACCAGTCAAGCTGATCATTGTTTCTTCGGTAGCACCTGATTCATTTGTGACGCTCCCGAACTCCATCATACGGCGTCAATTAAACGCAGATTTTGCTTCGATTGTTTATTGGAGACATTGATTGTCAGCATGGGTTGGCAAAATATTTCAAATACTCCAGCGCGTGGCCAGGAAAGGTAAATAGGCGCCGTTCTCGAAGCGCACGGTGCTATCGGCGTCATTCAGCCCAGTTTTGCTGGGTCGTTGGCGAAGACATAGGGGAAGGTCAAGGTAGCGAGCGATGACAGGACATCATCGGAGCGGGGACTTGATTTTTGGATGAAAGGATATGCGGTACCAAGAGAGGCGAGTTCGTTCGAGAGGATCGGTTGAGTTTTAAAGGATCGAAACAACCGAACGGAAGTACGGCAACGACATAACTTGAATGCCCCAGGATGATCGACGCATCGCAGCTCGCTAAATGTTTCCCGCAAGGCATGAACACATTATTCATTCGGTTTAGCCTGCTTCTACTTCATCATGTCCCGCGCTGACCGGGTGCGTCGAAATACGACGCCCCATCAGCAAACCAAGAGTTTTCAGGCAGGCCGTTTGAAATGCCCGCTAAGTGAACCAAACAAAAAGAACGCCAGAGCGCCAGCACTTGGCACTATCAAAATATCCCACGCGAATGCCATCGGACCAAATGTCATGAGTACGGCACTCCATGTAAAGAATCTTTCTGGGGTGGGCAGAGTATGAGCCCTGGCACGCCAAGCCTGTACCAGATTGAGCAGTAGCATGGCAAGGAACGGGATAAAGAAAATAATCCCCCCCTTCCAGATAAGGGTTAAATAATAAACATGAGTGGAGGTATTGGCTGAGAGAATTTTAGACGCCCCAGGCCCGTCATACCTTCCATAGCTAGAAAAGCCATTCCCGATCAAGGGGCTTTTTATCACCTCATTGACGCCGGCAATTGCCAACTCAATGCGCCCTGTGGCGAAGGCATCCGCTTGAGCGCGCAACACTTCGACTGATTCCCCCGATTTTTTTGGAGTACCTGTGAAACCCCCAAGTTCTTTTATCGACGCGGCCATGCGGTTCTCATTCATGCCTCTGGCGTAGGTGAGAGCACCCGCAAAAATGGCGGCTAGCAGCATGTACGCAGCTAACCTCCGCATCGCTGGATGACGCCAGCCGAAAAAAATCACAGAGCCAACGATCCAGGCAATCAACATCTGCGCGCTACGCGAATCGCTGCCAAGAACGAGGAAAATAGCGCAGCCAAATGCAACAATGAACATCCAGCGACATAAGGAATTTGCAACAGATCCAAAGACTGCGCCGCAAAGTATCACTGCCTGGATGCAGAATAGATCCGTCAAGCTGAGGACACCGAATGTCGCAAACACCGGGAGCCCGAAAAACTCTGCATTCATCACCGCCAGACCTAACGGCCCAACGTAAACTCGAACAGGCTGGTCCAGTATCAAAATACGAGCGGTAATTGCAACGATAAAAATAGCAGAAAATACAGAAAGCCAAAAAATAACTTTCTGGATAGTGTGCCTACCTGATAAATATTGACCTAAAAATATAAAACTTGGCGCAAACATCAATAGAATTAACGCCAAAAAATGTCGAAGCAGTTCTCCATCTGGAGCTATATGATTCGCCAGAAGTATAGATGCAGCGCCACACAGCGCAGATGCAAAAAACAAAGCCCACACTTTGCTATAATGTGTGAGCATAATTAAAGCAATAACCGGAGCCAGGAAAAACGCTGGATTGATGTCATAGTTCATCACTGCAAACAGTACGATTGGAACTGTTAACAAGAATGCAATAACTGGCAACTCATACTTCCAATATCTATTCATGATCCCACGCATACATTCAATTCCTAGCAACCTTCCCGGCAAAGTCGGCGAGCATAGCTGTATAATTCTTGATCGGCCAGAGCCGATTTCAATGGACCATGCTTGTCTGAGAAAAAACCAGCTTTTCAGTGAGATACTGACCTGGGGTGAGGGATGTAGGTTCCGGCAAGGCGATAGGTGAGGCTGATCAGGTTTCATTTCGCGAACATTGACAGGCAGGTCCAACCAAGCCGGCGCACAATGAAACGATTCATGTAAAAGCACCACGTCCGCCCAGTGCAGACCAGGCTCGAAATCGATGTGACAGCTCAAAACGCTTTAGGTAAAGCCATCAGCTAGCTGGCGAGCAACTGGAACAGATTTGAACGGTACGCTCGAGAAGGCACCTGCCGATCGACAACAACCCTGCCGAACGAGCCATCAGGCCCTTAGTGATCGGAAGGAAGAACTGGTTGTTCCGTGACACGTCCAAGGCGCGACGACCGGTGGTCAACTTTACAGTCTGGTCGATTCCGCCAAAGCCAACGGCCCAGAGCCCTGTGCGTGGCTGCGCCCCGCACGTGAGCGCCTGCCGACAATTTCTTCGTGGAGGATTTCGAAGCGTTACGGCCCTGGCACTGCTCGCCGGTATCGCGCAGTTAAACGCTATCCATCTTGAGGCTGGTAGAGTTTGCGGAGAGCTTATGAATACGGCGAAGCAGATTGATCGCTGGATGCGAGAGCAAGCGAGCGGTAACTCCACCATTCGACAGGTGGGGTTTAAGGATCGCATACGGTGTTCAGAGAACCTCCAAGTCACCTCCGTGGCCACTACAGCCCAGACTGCTTGCGCAACGTTCCTTGCCAGGCGCACACGCAAAAAAGGCCGGTCATTTGACCGGCCTCTGGCGCTGATTTAGTAGCTTAGTTCACTTCAAGCTTCTCGCGATTCTTATCCAGAAGAGCTTTACCGATCCCCTTGACCTCAAGCAACTCGTCCACCGACGAAAAAGGTCCATTACTCTCACGATACGCAACAATCGCGCTGGCCTTCGCCTCACCTATACCGAACAGATCTCGCTGCAGGGTTCGCGCATCCGCCTTATTGAGATCGACTTTTCCGGACTGTACCTCAGGGGCCATTTGTTGCACTTGGGTCGTATTGCCAGCTTCAGGTTTGACTGCTGGCGCAGCAACGGCGCCGATAGAGGCGCTGGTGAGTAAGGCAAAAACCAGAGAGTAAAAGTATCCAGTACGCATATAAAACGCTCCATGACATCGATTGGGAAAGCAGCTTTTTCCGAAGCTGCCCTCCAAACTTAGGCGATGAATGGAGACTGTCAAAAATGTGTCTGTTGCGGGATGTGAAACAATCAGGGCTCGAGTCGACGTTGTTGGTAGATCCAGTCGACGATCTCACCGTCCGGGGTGTAACCGCTGACTGTGTCGCGCAGGAGTTGGCGCACGCGTGCGTAATCATCCTGATCAACGGCGCTCAGCAATTCGCTAAGCTTCGCCTTCAGTACATCCCACGGCAGGTGATCCTCGTTCGCGCTCATAATCATCGGATGCTGGGTGGCGGCGACGTTGTCGCCGATCAATAACTCTTCGTAGAGCTTTTCGCCTGGACGCAGACCGGTGAACTCGATGGAAATATCTCCATGCTGATTCCTTTCTGAACGCACGCTCAAGCCCGAAAGATGAATCATCTTTTCGGCCAGTTCGACTATCTTCACCGGTTCTCCCATGTCCAGAACAAAAACATCACCGCCCTGCCCCATGGACCCAGCCTGAATCACCAACTGAGCGGCCTCCGGGATCGTCATAAAATAACGCGTGATCTTCGGATGGGTGACTGTCAGCGGACCGCCGGATTTGATCTGCTTGTGAAACAATGGAATCACCGAACCGGACGAACCCAGGACATTACCAAAACGCACCATGGTGAAACGGGTTTTATTGACGTGGGAGATATTGGTGGTATCACCAAACAACACGGGGGCGAGTTCTCGACTGAGCGCTTGAAGCGTAAGTTCGGCTAGTCGCTTGGTGCTGCCCATGACATTTGTAGGTCGCACCGCCTTGTCCGTTGAAATTAGAACAAAGTTGGCAACACCTGCTTTTAGCGCGGCTTGAGCGGTATTGAGCGTGCCAATGACGTTATTAAGAACGCCTTCAGCAATGTTATGTTCAACCATCGGAACATGTTTGTAGGCGGCGGCGTGATAGACCGTCTCTACACGCCAGGTTTTCATAACATCGAGCAATTTATCCGGATTGCGTACTGACCCCAGAATCGGTAATAGCCGTACTGACAGGGATTCACGAGCGATGCGCTGTTCAAGTTCGGACAAAATGTTGTAGAGATTGAATTCGCTGTGCTCAAAGAGCAAAAGTGTTGTTGGATGCAAAGCCAGAATCTGCCGGCAAAGTTCCGACCCGATAGACCCACCCGCTCCAGTAACCAATACCGATTGATTTTTAATGCAGTGCTCTAGAAGGTCGCCTTGTGCTGGGACTGCATCTCGACCCAGGAGGTCAGCGATGTCAACTTCTTGAATGTCGTCAACCTGAACCCGACCACTTGCCAAGTCCATAAAACCGGGGACACTTCGTACATGAAGCGGAAAACCTTCGAGAAATCCGAGAATTTCGCGTCGCCGTCCTCGGGTGGCAGAAGGGATTGCCAAGAGAATTTCCTGTGCACCACTGGCATCGATCATTTGCTGAATGTGTTTAGGCTTATATACCTGCAATCCGGCAATAATACGATTACCAATACTGCTGTCATCGTCAATAAAAGCAACAGGCCGCATGATCCGCCCCATGCGTAACGCGGCGACCAATTGGTTTCCAGCAGCGCCGGCGCCGTAAATAGCAACCTTGGGCAATCCGTCATCTCGATTGGTGAAAGGCACATGCTGAGCCGCTGTGAACCAATCCCCTAGAAAGTATTGACGCATGGCCAGACGCAGCCCGCCGACCATGATCAAACTTAACCACCAATAATTGAAGATGATCGAACGCGGGACAATGTTTTGATGATTGCTGTACCAATAAACAACTATGCCTAGAATCAGTGATGACAACGTCACCGCTTTAATAATCGCGATCAGCGCGTCATTCCCGAAATATCGCATCACCGCGCGATACATGCCAAAACGGATAAACAAAGGGATTGCGACTACTGGAGCACTTAGAAAAAGCCATGTATGGACGATGAGTGGATTGGCCATATCATCGATGCCAAGGCGAACTAAAAACGCCAACCACAGCGCTGCCCATACCAGAATGACGTCCGCCAAAACTTGAATCAGTCGTTTCTGGCGGCGTGGCAGCTCCAGCAACAATGTGCGTAACCTATCCATAACTCCGTCGTACACCTCGAACCGCTCCCCTATGATCGTACTTGACCTGTGCGCGTCTCCCGACGCACTCGTACCTCGAACAACAGCCTATCACCTACCGAGGTCTGGTTCTTCAACAGCACCAGCATGGAACTTGAAAGCCAGCATTACAAGCGGGAGGTAAGCGAGTATCAGACCCAGCGCCCCATCCAACTCAAAGTAGGTGACGCAAAAGGCAATGGGCAATAACCAGGCGACGTTAATCGCTCCTACCGCTAACGTAACCGGCAGATGCTGCCGGTACCTACGCGAGGCAAATTGGTACGCATGACTGCGATGAGCCTCATATATCTTGTCACCGCGTATTAGGCGACGAATCAAGGTGAATGTTGCGTCGACGACAAACACCCCTAACAGGATCAACCAGGCCCAAAGCAACTGCGGTGCAGCCCAGGCTGCCTGGATCGAGATCGCACCAATCACCACACCCAGGAATCCGCTTCCCGCATCGCCCATGAAAATCCGTGCGGGCGGGAAATTCCAGAACAAGAATCCACCAACAGCCATGGCCAGCATCCCCGGAACCCACATCAGGCTCTCGACTCCACTAACCCAGTAAAGCAGGCAAGCGCCCAGGCAAGCTGTGATTGCTTCAATACTGGCGATACCATCAATTCCATCCATGAAGTTATACAGATTGAGCATCCATACCAGATAGAGCGCGCCGAGAATGTAACCCAACCAACCAAGGTTCAGACTGAGTCCAAACAAGGAAACGGGGGGAACGCCTCCCAACCAGAACAAAGACCAGGCTGCGGCGCAAAAATGCCCGAGTAGACGCCAACGGGCAGCGATGTGACCGTGATCATCCATAAAACCGATGACCGCTACCAAGGCACCCGCCCCCCCGATAGCGATCAATGTTGGCACTTCGACCAGCTGAGCCCAGGCAAGAAATGGCAGAACCAGTAAAAATGCCAAGACAATAGCGACCCCTCCTCCGCGAGGAGTGGGTATCGAATGTGAACTTCGAGCGTTGGGAATATCAATAATACTTCGCGCCAACGCGTAGCGTCGCAAAGCGGCAGTCATTATTAACGAAACACCAGCCACTGCCGGAATCAACCACCAATAGATCATTGTTATTTACTTTCTCGAAATTTTTGTGCGGTGACCTTCAATGCTTCTTCTACGGAGACCGGAGGTGTCCACCCCAGCAGAGAGCTTGTTTTGCTGATGTCGACTTGCAACGAGCCACATAGCCGGTTCGACAAATCTTTCCTGCCCAGCAATGCCGCAGCACCACTTAAAATCCAGGAAGGTATCGGCAATAGGCGCGCTGGTCGACCAAGCGCCATGGCCATTTTTTTCAACAACTGGGTGGTGGAAAGATCGTCGCCATCACTGACCAAGAAAGTCTGATCAGCCGCCGCCGGATGACTGATACACATGAAAATCAAGTCCACTAGGTTATCCAAAGCGACCAGACTGCGCCGGTTGTGGATCGCTCCAAAAGGCAACGGAATACCTTTATCAAGCCATCGCATCATATTCCGAAAATTTGCTTTTACCCCAGGGCCATAGACCAGCACTGGACGGATGATTACTACTTCCATTCCAGTTTCACAAGCAAGTTTACGAAGCCCCTGCTCGGCCTCCATTTTAGAGATCCCATACGGATCTACAGGACCTGGAGTATCTTCCGGTGAATAAGCGATACCAGGAGCCGTACCCTCACCATTGACCTTGATGGAGCTTATAAAGATAAAACGCTTCACGCCGGCTTGAGCTGCATGACGCGCCAGATTCAACGTTCCGTCGACATTGACCCTGCGGAACGCTGCCAACGGATCAGCCTCGGTATCGTTCATGACATGAACACGAGCGGCAGCATGTATAACAACATCTATATTGTTAAGACTTTCATTCCAGGACGTTGCACCATCAAAGCCGTCGACGTAAACCGTCGTTGCCTTGCTTCCAAGTTTATTTGATCCATTACGCAAAGCAGCAACGACAGTGTAATCTTCGGCGACCAAACGACTCAGTGTTGCCCCACCCACAAAGCCGGTTGCACCGGTTAGAAATACAGATTGAGACATTATTTGGCAGCCTTCCGTAAAGTTGCATCGCGAAAAAGCTTTTCCAGGCGCCCCAGTAGCGTAGGTTTTGAAAAATGAGTCAGGTAGTAAGAACGGCCAGATTGGCCCATCGCTTCTCGTTGAGAAGCATCAATTTTCGCTAACTTCAGCGTAATTCGCACAAGCCCTTGCGTATCACCTGAAGGACACGCAAAACCTGATCCCGACTCTTCTATTATCCGGGCTGCCTCGCCATTGATCATTCCCAGAATCGGTTTGCTCGAAGCCAGATAAGCCTGGACCTTGCCAGGAATAGTTTTTTCAAACACATCGTTGGTTCTAAGCGAGACCAGTAGCGCGTCAGCACAAGCAAATACTCCAGGCATAGCACTCAGTGGGTGCCGCCCCAGAAGCAAAACATTCTTCAAACCTCTTGCTGTGACTTGTTCGCTCAGCCAACCACTCATGCGCCCGTCCCCTACAATCACCCAGCGAACCGATACCTGATCCTTCAAAGCCTCCGCGGCATCCAATACAGCTGGAAAGTCTTGCGCTTCACCTAAATTTCCAGCGAAGACAACTGTAAAAACAGTGCTGTCACGCTGAAGCAGGTCCGATGATACTGGCGAGGATACTGAAAAATCGTCCTCCGCCCAGCTTGGAAAATAGACCAACCGTTCAGGAGAAATTTGTTTTGTGCAATATTGCTTTACATTGCTGGCAAAGCCTTGGGATTGCAAAAGCAAGTAGTCCGCGCGATTGTAAATCCACGATACCATTCGCCCCACCAAGGCCAACAGGGTGGCGTTTCGGAGTACGCCAACAGCCCTGAGTGTCTCCGGCCAAAGATCGAGAACCCATATAAACACGGGGGCTTTCTTCATACGCCCGATAATCACCGCCGGGATCGCAGCCATGATAGGAGAGACTGCATAAACGAAAACAGCATCAAATTTTTTCTTGCGAAGCTTTATGACACCGATAGTCGAAGCACTTAAGAAAAAAGAAAGATAATTAAAAATCAGGTTAATGCTTCGTTTACCTCTGGGCACAAGTGGAACCCTGACTATGCGAGCGCCGTAGTACTCCATGAAGCTATCAGGATTCGTTTTGTATTCAGAAAAAACATCTCCCTCAGGATAATTGGGAAACCCTGTGAGCACGGTTACTTCATGGCCGGCTTCCGCGAAATCACGAACCAAATCGTTAATACGCATATTTTCCGGCCAGAAATACTGAGTGACCACCAAGATCCGTAATTTATTCTCAGTCATCCTCAGAACTCAACTCAGTATTTTTTCCAGACTACCCGATTTACATAATCACGGTAGCTATGAACAATCCGTACTACTTTGTCAGCTACGTTCGGCATGCTGTAATCTGCCACCAATCGAAGGCTACGAACGTCATCCCGACCTTGTCCTTCAAGGACTTGCAAGCCTTGCATAGCACGCTCAACCTCCAGGCCGACCATCATTACAGCAGCCTCCTCCATACCTTCCGGACGCTCATGTGCTTCCCGAATATTCAGCGCCGGAAAGTTCAAAATAGAGGACTCTTCATTGATAGTACCGCTATCTGACAATACAGCCTTGGATTCAAGCTGAAGTTTGTTGTAGTCCTTGAAACCTAGTGGCTTTAGCAGTCGCACATTCTTGTGAAACTTTACGCCCATCGCGTCGACACGCTTCTGTGTACGGGGGTGAGTCGAAACAATGACCGGATAATCATAATGCTCCGCGACGGTATTTAGTACATCAACCAACTTGCCGAAGTTAATATCGGAATCAATGTTTTCTTCACGGTGCGCACTGACAACAAAAAATTTGCCCTTCTCCAGTCCCAGACGTTCCAGCACGTCCGAAGCCTCAATGCCCTCACGATAGTGATTGAGCACCTCGAACATCGGACTGCCTGTCTTGATGACCATGTCAGGCGACAAGCCTTCGCGCAGAAGGTAATCACGGGCGATCGTGCTATAAGTCAGATTGATATCTGCCGTGTGATCAACAATGCGACGGTTAATCTCTTCAGGTACGCGCATATCGAAACAGCGATTGCCAGCCTCCATATGGAAAGTTGGAATCTTACGACGCTTGGCTGGGATCACCGCCATGCAGCTATTAGTATCACCCAGCACGAGCAGCGCTTCGGGTTGCACTTCGGCCAGTACCCTGTCTACAGCGATGATCACGTTGCCGATAGTTTCCGCGCCCGTGGCACCCGCAGCATTGAGAAAGTGATCAGGTTTGCGAATACCCAGATCCTGAAAGAAAATCTCGTTCAGTTCGTAGTCGTAGTTCTGACCGGTGTGAACCAGTACGTGATCGCAATATTGATCAAGCTTGGCCATCACCCGTGATAAACGGATAATTTCTGGACGGGTACCCACCACCGTGACAACTTTCAATTTTTTCATTGCAAACTCTACTTAATCTATCAAAACAGGCCGGAGGTCTGGACGCTCTCAATTTTATACTAAAGCGACCAATCGTTATCCGACAACCAAGATTGTTATATCTACGCCTGTGTCCCTACCAGGCGCGCATAAGTGTCCGGTCGCTCGCGATCAAAAATCTCGTTAGCCCAAAGCATCACGATCATTTCGTCGTCACCGATATTGGTGATATCGTGCGTCCAGCCCGTCACTGTCTCAACGATCTCTGGCTGCTCTCCGGTAGTGAAAAGCTCATAGTACTCACCGGACAATATATGCCGAAACCGGAAGCAGGCCTTTCCCCGGATAACCAAAAATTTCTCGGTTTTCGAGTGATGGTAATGCCCACCACGAGTCACACCTGGGTGCGCAGTAAAATAGGAAAACTGGCCGCTATCCCGTGTCTTGAGCATCTCCACGAATGTGCCGCGAGGGTCACCATATTTAGGCACAGGATAGGTGAAATTTGCGGGGGGCAAGTAGCTGACATAAGTGGAATAGAGGGCGCGAACCAGCCCCGTTCCAACGGCTTCGGTAATCAGACTGGAGCGGCTATCACGAAACGCTCGCAACTGTTCAGCCAGTGCTCCTACGCTAATACTGTATTGTGGCTCGACGGTGACAAATTTTTCATTGGACACCTGCCCATCCATAGTAGCGATAAACCGGGCAATGACATCATCGATATAAACAAGATTGATGAGCGCCTGCGGATCATTGATCTGAATAGGCAAATCATGAACGATATTGTTGCAAAAAGTGGCGACAGCAGAGTTATAGTTCGGGCGAGCCCACTTTCCAAAAACATTGGGCAATCGAAACAAATACACTGGAGAGTTGGACTTGCTGGTCAATTCAAGCAAGGCGTCTTCGGCACCTCGTTTACTACTACCATAAGAATTATCCAACTCCGCCTGACTGGACGAAGTGTAAAGCACGGGAACCGACCTACCGCTAGCGATTATAGCTTCACACAACGCCTTGGTTAGATCTGTATTTCCGGTGATGAACTCCTCTGGACTCTGAGGTCGATTCACACCGGCGAGATGAAATATGAAATCCACACCCCGCACCAACTCGCGAAGTTGGGAAATGCTGTCCTCCCGAGTAAAAGACACGATCTCCACATCCGCACGCTCATTCAGGTGCGCGATGAGATTCTTACCTACAAAACCGTTCGAGCCCGTGACCAATACTTTCATCGATCATTCCTCCGGCGTTGCATGTTCGCCACGCTGAATGGCCCGCATGAAATCCAGTTTCAACAACAACTGCTTCATGCCTTCTACATCCAGGCGTTCTGTATTGTGCGAATTGTAATCTTCAGTTCGCGAAATCTTCTCTTCACCTTGCTCGACGAATTTCGCGTAATTCAAATCGCGCAAGTCCGGGGGCACGCGGAAGTAGTCACCGCGATCTTCTGCACAAGCCATCTCCTCACGACTCAGAAGTGCCTCAAATAGCTTCTCGCCGTGGCGAGTGCCGATCACTTGAATAGGGTGATCAGGTTGTTTGAGCATTTGTGTCAGAGCCTTGGCTAGCACCTCAACCGTGGCAGCAGGGGCTTTTTGTACGAAGAGATCACCATTATTTCCGTGTTCGAAAGCATACAGGACCAGGTCGACCGCATCAGATAGCGTCATCATGAATCGGGTCATATTCGGATCGGTCAGCGTCAATGGCTTACCGTCGCGAATCTGCTGGATAAGCAGCGGAATTACCGAACCGCGCGACGCCATCACATTGCCATAACGGGTTCCGCAGATTACAGTTTTATCATCATCGACATTGCGTGACTTTGCCACCATGACTTTTTCCATCATTGCTTTGGAAATGCCCATGGCGTTGATCGGGTAAACCGCTTTATCTGTACTCAGGCAGACGACCCGCTTGACCTCGTTCTGAATAGCCGCCTCAAGTAGGTTTTCGGTACCCATCACATTGGTTTTGACTGCTTCCATGGGATGAAACTCGCAGGAAGGAACCTGCTTGAGCGCCGCCGCATGGAAAATGTAGTCAACACCTCGAGTAGCATTCAAGACGCTTTGATAATCACGCACATCGCCGATGTAGAATTTCAGCTTCGAACTCGCGTAGTGCTTACGCATGTCGTCCTGCTTCTTCTCATCGCGACTAAAGATTCGAATTTCAGCAATGTCAGAGTCGAGGAACCGCTTCAGCACCGCATTGCCAAACGAACCGGTACCGCCAGTGATCAACAATTTCTTATCGCTAAAAATAGTCAACTATATTTCTCCATAAAATCTACAATTTTTCGACCGACGGCGGCGCTAGATTTGGTCTCTGAGGCCCAAATTTTACCACATGCCGCCTTCTGCAACAAAACGTGCTGATCCAGGCCATCAATAGCCTGCAGGGCGGAACTGATTCCGGAAATCGAAAACTCTTCAATGACATTGAAATAATCAAAGTATTCGTCTGGAATGCCATCCAATCGCGTTGTCAATACCGGAACGCCGCTAACCATATACTCCATTAGTTTGGAGGGGAAAGAATATCGCGTATAAACTTCCTTTGGATCGCGAGTCAATACCAGCAATGTCGATTTAGACTGAATAGATGAGACTTGCGATGGAGTTATGTTTCCTAGATATTTAACAGCTGAACATCTTTTCGTTGTTTCCGCCAAAAACGACTCAAGGTCGCCGCGACCGCAAAGCCAAAGCTCATAATCCAAATCGGATTGAATAAAACCTTCAACGAGCTCTGCAATACCGTAAGCTCTATTCAAGCCGCCGCCATAGAAGATGATTTTTTTTGCCGGAGACTCAACACAATCCGACTGGTCGGCACGCTTAACTGCGGACGAACTTTCTGAGATCCCCTCAAGAACCATATACGGTTTGCTATGCCATGAGGGATTATCTTCAACCATGTATTTACTGATAACAAAGAGACCTGATGACGCGCTTATAAGATGATTGATAATAACCCCATCAATCTTCTTTAGAAATTTCAAGAGAGACGACCTTTGCATCCCCATATCCATGAAAGAAGGAAGATCCGGAACATACACAAAGAAAGGAATATTGAATATTTTTTTAAAAATAAATGCAGCCAATAAATTGGGTGTATGCGCAGCGTACACACACACTTTATCTAGACCTCTGCGCCTCATCTGATTGAGTGCAACAAGCGACCCCACAAACCGAGTAAACAACTTGAGGATTGGTAAATTCAAAAGAGGAGTAACCCTTCCCCTCACACCGACCCCATCAACAAATTTCGAGCCAGGAAAATAGATTTTTTTATTGCGCGGATAGGTTGAAACAGCAAGACTTGCTACCGACTCGACGTCAGCACCGCCGATTTTCAAGGCATCCCGAAACCGACCTTCCAGCTTATATGCCGCCACTTGTGGAAATGGATCGTCCTTTGAGAACCGCTCAAAGTACTGTTCCCCCACATAAAACCCCAGTAACGCTACTTTGTTACGCATGCCCTACCCCTGCAGCCCCGTGATAAAGCAGGGCTGGATTGCTGGATACTACGCTTCCAATACCTTTCAATAAAAACATCGTGACCTACCTACTCACGCAAAAACTTAAACCCATGTCACACACTAGCCGACCGCAATCTATTTATCTTGAAGCACTAAATGATAGCCTTTGTAAACTCACCCCACTTTACTCCCTTCCAGAGCGCCAGGAGGCTAAGAACAGAAAAACCTATCAACCATAAAGCTGACTTTACCCGCCAGTCATCTATATGTATCAAATCCCCTAAGGCGTAATAATAAGCAGCCCCCGCTGTCACGGTCAGAACAGCCACGAACAAAGGCACCACTAACGCGCGATAAACACTCATTTTTTTATGAATACTGTAGGCCACCAGTAGAAAATAAAGCCCTTGAGCCAGCATGAGCCCGATCGACACTCCATATATCCCCCAATACCTCCCTCCTACGTAAGAAAAAACTACGGAAAAGATTGCGGAAACAATAGATAAAACCGCCAACAACTTCATCTTACGATGCACCTCCAACCTCTTCTGTATGTACACCGACGAAGAGTTTAGAAACACACTTACATATGAGAAAAAAATCACCCACAAGGATACATCAATAGATTTACCAGTAAGCCGCTCAAAGAAATCAAACCCAACAAAATGTAACGCACACCACAACAACGAGAAAGCAACTATAAGAAAACCGAAAGAACTTTCGATGATGTTAGCGGCAAAGCGCTTTTCCCGAAACTTTCTAATCACTAAAGGATGCACCACCATGAGCAGTGGCATGCTCAGCAAACCTGCCCCCCCGGCAAATAAATCTTTCAAGGAAAGATAGATATCCCCATGCTCAATATTATAATAACCAATCGAAAAACGATCTGCAGCAGCCATCACCAACATACCAAATATCCACGGCGACAAGGCCGCACCATATTGATATAAAGATTTAACCACCGACATGAATTTATCAATGTATTTCGCAGGATTTGTAAAGCCAAGCTTTCTTATAACACTGAACAAAAGAACAGCCACGGCGGAAGCATACCCTGCCGTCAACGCAACCAGCGCAAACCGAAAATCAACACCTAGCTGCTCAAAAAGTATAAACACCAGCATGGCTTGCACAAAGGCCTGAAGCAAAGCAGCCTTCAACTGTTGCCAGACTAAAAAATCAGCCTGGCAAACTGATGACAGGAAGAAAAATAATACTTGGCTAACGCACAGCGCCCAGACACAAACAAAGACAAAATCATCTGCAACAAAAAATGCGCAGACCGAGGCGGCTAGAATGCCGGCCAAGGGAGCTATAAAAAATATAACGACCAAAGAGCTTGAAAAAAAACCAGTCTTATCATCACTTCCCGAGAAGTGATAAACAAATGAATTCCCCACCCAACCCGCAAATAACTGAGCTGCTATCAAAGCACAAGTTACACTGACAGAATAACTTACGTACTGCCCACCAGGAAAAAACTTATATAGAAAGAAAACGAAAAAAATCCCCATAAAAGCCGGGATCAATTTCACGGGAACATATAAAAAAAACTTAGACAAAAATGAGTTATTATTCATTAATCAACCAATACTCATACCGCTTCATAGAATCGACTCCTTAAAAGCCGACTTTTCTTGCACATGCACGTGAGAAGTTCTGCTTACCAGCTGAAAAAGTAACGCACGATAGACTTAATAACATATCAACCTCATCCAGATGTGCTAGTTACAAATGAGAAATAACGCAGTTGTCGCCCAGAGACGCGATGGGATCCCTCTTTTTCGCCACCACCTGGGTGGCCGGCGAGCTTCGCATGTTTAGTTAACACGCGCAAGGATGACCCAAAAATCCAAGACAAGCATTAACTCCGGCCACAATCTTAACCCCAGCGCACCCCATGCATGAAACATGGAATTATAGAAAGCGACTCAGACCAAACGTTTTTGACGAGCCCCAGCAAACCGACGGAGCACCCATCCAATGCAGGGCCCAATCAACATGCCTGCCAACAAAGCAACCACCGCGATCACCGACATCGGTAGCGCCGGCCCGACCCAACCAAAAAACAACAAGGAAACGGGTTGCTGGTTCTCAAGAACGAACGCCAAAATTGCCAAACTCAGCATCAGGATGAACACAGTGAGCAGAGCGCGTTTCAGGTTACGCATGAATCCCTCCTTGCATTGCCGAAGCAGTCAAACATCTTCCTCCTCATCCTCATTCACCCGATCCCTAAGCTCCTTCCCCGGCTTGAAATGCGGAACAAACTTGCCATCCAGGCTCACCGATTGCCCGGTCTTCGGGTTACGCCCTACCCGCGGCGCTCGGTAATGCAATGAGAAGCTGCCAAATCCACGGATCTCGATGCGATCACCGGTGGCGAGGCATTGGGACATTTGCTCGAGCATGGTCTTGATGGCCAGCTCCACATCCTTGGATGAGAGCAGCCCTTGATGGGTGACAATTCGTTCGATCAACTCCGACTTCGTCATATTTTTCCCTTCTTTTTCAAGCAGCTAGATCAGCGCTTCAAAGGTTTTAGCACGCCCGGATGAATTTGAACAGTCTGAGTTTTCACATATCTTTACCAACTGTGAGTGACCCTGTCGCGGAGCAAGAGCCGCTGATCGCCCGCTTTTTTGCTCATCTGCAGATAACCAGCATGGTGCGGGTCAGGTAGCCGGCAGGATTGAAGCCGAAAGGGTATTCATCCTCTTCCTTGGCATCATCGGATCTTGCCACGACTTTGTAGCCGGCACCCTTGCACTCCTTGTCCGCTCGTTTACGGCACTTCTCCCAGCCTGAGCCCAGCCCGGAACAATCGACTACGATGCCACTAACTCCACGCTTCGCGTGTGTCTTGGCGTTAGTGGTACAACCTGCCAATGCCAGTATTGCTATTACGACAATGAGCTTGTTCATTCACTTCCTTATGCCGGACGCTCTGCCCGACTGTCGTTTGCTTCAGGCTATAGACTAGCTGCAATTAAACGATTGATCCTGTTAAAGAAAGAGACAGTTTGTGAAGGCTGCGGTTCATCGCTGATGCAAGGCGGTAGCAGAAGATCAAAAGATCGCAGCCTGCGGCAGCTCTTACAGGGGATGAGCGTGACGCTGATTGCGTGCTCATCCTGAAGCGGTGCGATCGCCAAATCGCAGGCACAAAAAAGGGCGACCGAAGTCGCCCTTTTTCTATGGTCTGACAGAACTTAGTTCTGTTTTTCCATTTGTGCACGCAACAGATCGCCCAGAGTGGTAGGACCAGCAGCGATGCTATCCGAAGGCTTGTCTTTCAAGCTTTGGATTGCTTCTTTCTCTTCAGCATCGTCTTTCGACTTGATGGAGAGCTGGATTACACGGCTCTTGCGGTCAACGCTGATGATCTTGGCTTCTACTTCCTGGCCTTCTTTCAGAACGTTGCGCGCGTCTTCAACGCGGTCACGGCTGATTTCGGAGGCTTTCAGAGTCGCTTCGATATCGTCGGCCAGAGTGATGATGGCGCCTTTGGCGTCAACTTCTTTCACGATGCCTTTAACGATTGCGCCTTTGTCGTTCTCTTGAACGTACTCGGAGAACGGATCGCTTTCCAGTTGCTTGATGCCCAGGGAGATGCGCTCGCGCTCTGGGTCAACCGACAGGATAACGGTGTCCAGCTCGTCGCCTTTCTTGAAGCGGCGAACGGCTTCTTCGCCCACTTCGTTCCAGGAGATGTCGGACAGGTGAACCAGGCCGTCGATGCCGCCGTCCAGACCAATGAAGATACCGAAATCGGTGATCGACTTGATGGTGCCGGAGATTTTATCGCCCTTGTTGAACTGGCCAGAGAAATCTTCCCATGGGTTAGATTTGCACTGCTTGATGCCGAGGGAGATACGACGACGCTCTTCGTCGATGTCCAGAACCATGACTTCCACTTCGTCGCCGACTTGTACGACTTTCGAAGGGTGGATGTTCTTGTTGGTCCAGTCCATTTCGGAAACGTGTACCAGGCCTTCAACGCCTTCTTCCAGCTCAGCGAAGCAGCCGTAGTCGGTCAGGTTGGTTACACGCGCGGTAACGCGAGTGCTTTCTGGGTAACGGGCTTTGATAGCAACCCATGGATCTTCGCCCAGTTGCTTCAGGCCCAGGGAAACACGATTGCGTTCGCGATCGTACTTCAGAACCTTGACATCGATCTCGTCGCCAACGTTGACGATTTCGGAAGGATGCTTGATACGCTTCCAAGCCATGTCGGTAATGTGCAGCAGGCCATCGACGCCACCCAGATCGACGAATGCGCCGTAATCGGTGAGGTTCTTGACGATACCTTTGACTTGTTGGCCTTCCTGCAGGGATTCCAGCAGAGCTTCACGCTCGGCGGAGTTCTCGGCTTCGAGGACGCTGCGACGGGAAACGACAACGTTGTTGCGTTTCTGGTCGAGTTTGATGACCTTGAATTCCAGCTCTTTGCCTTCCAGGTGCGTAGTATCGCGCACAGGACGGACGTCAACCAGAGAACCTGGCAGGAACGCACGGATGCCGTTAACGTCGACTGTGAAGCCGCCTTTAACCTTACCGTTGATAACGCCCTTGACCACTTCTTCGGCTGCGAAGGCTGCTTCCAGAACAATCCAGCATTCAGCGCGCTTGGCTTTTTCACGGGACAGCTTGGTTTCACCAAAGCCGTCTTCAACCGAGTCCAGCGCAACGTGAACTTCGTCACCGACGTTGATAGTCAGTTCGCCAGCATCGTTGTAGAACTGCTCAAGCGGGATGAGTGCTTCAGACTTCAGGCCAGCGTGAACGGTTACCCAGCGAGCCTGGTAATCGATATCAACGATAACACCGGTGATGATGGAGCCTGCCTGAAGGTTCAGGGTTTTTAGGCTTTCTTCAAAGAGTTCCGCAAAGCTTTCGCTCATTTTAATTCCTGTTGAATAAGGGCGAAGGATACGCCCAGCTCCACATCCCAGACGATGTGGGTTACGTTCATTTAAAGAAGCGACACAGGACTATGACTGGTCCCCTGGGTCGTTTCTTGGTCACCCGGCGATATCGCGGATTGCGATCTCGCTCATGATGCGTTCAAGCACCTGTTCGATGGACAACTCCGTGGAATCCAGCTGTATCGCGTCGGCCGCCGGCTTGAGCGGGGCCACTGCGCGCTGGGTGTCACGCTCATCGCGTGCACGGATCTCATCTAGCAGACTCGACAGACTAACACCATCGACTTTGTCCTTCAACTGCAAGTATCGACGGCGCGCACGCTCCTCGGCACTGGCAGTGAGGAATATCTTCAGCGGAGCGTCCGGAAACACCACCGTGCCCATGTCGCGACCGTCGGCCACCAGGCCCGGCGCTTCCTGGAACGCACGCTGGCGCTGCAGCAGCGCCTCGCGCACGGCGGGCAGCGCCGCGACCTGGGAGGCACCCGAACCGACACTTTCGGTGCGGATGACATCGCTGACTTCGTCACCTTCCAGGAT
Source organism: Pseudomonas sp. MPC6 (assembly GCF_006094435.1). NCBI lineage: Bacteria > Pseudomonadati > Pseudomonadota > Gammaproteobacteria > Pseudomonadales > Pseudomonadaceae > Pseudomonas > Pseudomonas sp. MPC6. The sequence continues at coordinate 5,018,951 of NZ_CP034783.1, forward strand.
GATGCGCTGCAGTTGCCCGTGGGTCGCCGCGATGAACTGCACGTCCAGATGAGCGGCGAGTTTTTTCAGCAGCTCTTCATTGGTCAGGTCGACGCCGTGGTTATACGCGGCGAACGCCAGCAGTCGATACAACGCACCGGAGTCCAGCAGATTCCAGCCCAGTCGCTTGGCCAGGATCCCGGCGACCGTGCCCTTGCCAGAGCCGCTTGGCCCATCAATGGTGATGACCGGTGCGCTGATTTTCACGATTGAGCCTCTTGTGCTACACGGATACCGACCTGCGCGCACAACGCGAGGAAGTTCGGGAACGACGTCGCGACGTTGGCGCAATCATGGATGCGGATCGGTGCGCTGGCGCGCAGCGAGGCCACGCTGAAGGCCATGGCAATCCGGTGATCGCCGTGACCGTGCACTTCGCCGCCGCCGATCTGGCCGCCGTCGATGATGATGCCGTCCGGGGTCGGTTCGCATTTGACGCCCAGCGCCAGCAGGCCATCGGCCATGACCTGGATCCGGTCCGACTCCTTGACTCGCAGCTCTTCAGCGCCGCGCAGGACGGTGCGCCCTTCGGCACAGGCCGCGGCCACGAACAGCACCGGGAATTCATCGATGGCCAGCGGAACCAGCGCTTCGGGAATCTCGATACCTTTGAGTTTAGCTGCACGCACGCGCAGGTCCGCTACCGGCTCGCCGCCGACTTCACGCTGGTTTTCCAGGGTGATGTCAGCGCCCATCAGCCGCAGGATATCGATTACGCCGGTACGGGTCGGGTTGATGCCGACGTGCTCGAGCACCAGCTCCGAACCTTCGGCGATCGACGCGGCGACCAGGAAGAACGCGGAAGAGGAGATATCGCCCGGGACTTCAATGTGGGTGGCGGTCAGCGTGTGGCCGGACTCGACCGACGCGGTAGCGCCGTCGACGCTGACCGGGTAGCCGAAGCCACGCAGCATGCGCTCGGTGTGGTCGCGGGTCGGTGCAGGCTCGGTGACGGTGGTCTTGCCTTCGGCATACAGACCCGCCAGCAACAGGCAGGATTTCACCTGGGCGCTGGCCATCGGCATGGTGTAGGTCAGGCCCTTGAGCTTGCTGCCGCCACGAATGGTCATCGGCGGACGACCTTCGGCGGCGGTTTCGATCACGGCGCCCATTTCACGCAGCGGATTGGCCACGCGATTCATCGGACGCTTGGACAGCGAGGCGTCACCGGTCAGGGTGCTGTCGAAGTCCTGCGCAGCCAACAGGCCAGACAGCAGGCGCATCGAGGTGCCGGAGTTGCCCAGGTAGATCGGGCCCGGCGCCGGCTTCAGGCCATGCAGGCCGACGCCGTGAATGGTCACGCGACCGTGGTGCGGACCTTCGATCACCACCCCCATGTCGCGGAAGGCCTGCAAGGTCGCCAGGGCGTCTTCGCCCTCGAGGAAGCCTTCGACTTCGGTGACGCCTTCAGCCAGCGAGCCGAGCATGATCGAGCGGTGGGAAATCGATTTATCGCCCGGTACACGAATCCGCCCAGTCAGGCGGCCACCAGGTTGTGCCAGGAAAATCAGGTCGTTGGAATTCATAGCGTCCACATAAGCCCGGCGGGCCAGGATTTTACTGAAATGTTCGCGGGCAACCCGGGCGCGCGTGAACACGCCCAATAATTGGTGCCCATCCCCTGCATCGACCGCGTCGCGCAAGGCGTCGAGGTCGCTGCGAAATGTATCGAGTGTGCGCAGGACAGCTTCGCGGTTGGCGAGGAAGATGTCGTGCCACATGACCGGGTCGCTCCCCGCGATTCTTGTGAAATCGCGGAAACCGCCGGCAGCGTAACGGAAGATCTCAAGGTTTTCATTGCGCTTGGCCAATGAATCGACCAGGCCGAACGCCAACAAGTGCGGCAAATGGCTGGTCGCCGCCAACACTTCGTCGTGACGCTCGACCTGCATGTGCTCGACATCGGCACCCAGTTCGCGCCACAGGCGGTCGACCACGGCCAAGGCCGCCGGATCGGTTTGATCCAGCGGCGTCAGTATCACTTTATGACGGCGGAACAGGTCGGCATTGGAGGCTTCCACCCCGCTCTGCTCGGAACCGGCAATCGGATGCCCCGGCACAAAACGCGCAGGCATGCCGCCGAACGCTGCGGTTGCCGCACGCACGACGTTGCCCTTGGCGCTGCCGACGTCGGTCAGAATCGCTTGCCCCAGGTTCATGCCGGCCAGGCGGCCGAGCATTTTTTCCATGGCGAGGATCGGCACGGCCAGTTGAATCACGTCGGCGCCCTGGCAAGCGGTGGCCAGGTCTTCCTCGCAGCGATCCACCACGCCCAACTCGACCGCCAGCTTGCGCGACTGCGGGTCGAGATCGACCCCGACCACTTCGCGACACAGGCCGCTTTCACGCAACCCCTTGGCAAACGAACCGCCGATCAACCCCAGGCCGACCACCACCAGGCGCCCGATCACCGGTGCAGCAGAGTGCCGCGCAGGGACATCAACCACGGGCCAGGACCTTGGTCAGCGCCTCGAGGAAGCGGCTGTTTTCCGCCGGCAGGCCGATGGTGACGCGCAGGTGGTTCGGCAGGCCGTAGTTGGCCACCGGACGCACGATCACGCCTTCGCGCAGCAGGCCCTGGAACACCGGAGCCGCCACTTGGCCCAGATCGACGCAGATGAAGTTGCCCTTGGATGGAATCCAGCCGAGCCCCAGTTCGCGCAAACCCGCTTCCAGTTGCTGCATGCCGGATTCGTTCAGGCGACGGCTTTCAGCCAGGTACTCGGTGTCTTGCAGCGCAGCGCAGGCCGCAGCCAGAGCCAGGCTGTTGACGTTGAACGGCTGCCGCACGCGGTTCAGCACGTCCGCCACGACCGCGGTAGACAAGCCATAACCGACCCGCAGTGCCGCCAGGCCATAGGCCTTGGAGAAGGTGCGCGAGACCAGCAGGTTCGGGTATGCCGCCAGGTAATCGAGGCCATCCGGCAAGTCGCCGCCCTCGGCGTATTCGATGTAGGCCTCGTCCAGCACCACCAGCACGTGTTCCGGCACATCCTGCAGGAACTCGTCCAGCGCCTCGGCATCGAACCAGGTCCCGGTCGGGTTGTTCGGATTGGCGATGAACACCACGCGGGTATCGGCATCGATCGCGGCCAGCATGGCCGACAGGTCATGCCCCCAGTCTTTCGCCGGGATAACCCGCGCGTCGGCACCCACGGCCTGGGTCACGATCGGATAGACCGCGAACGCATGCTCGCTGAACACCGCGTTCAGGCCCGGCGCCAGATAGGCACGCGCGACCAGCTCGAGAATGTCATTGGAACCGTTGCCCAGGGTCACCTGGTTCAGCTCGACGCGACACTGCTCGGCCAGCAGGGTCTTGAGCGCAAAACCGTTGCCGTCCGGATAACGGGTCAGTTCGGCCAATGCTTCGCGAATGGCCGCCAAAGCCTTGGGACTGGCGCCCAACGGGTTTTCGTTGCTCGCCAGCTTGACGATGCTGGCCGGATCGATGTCCAGCTCGCGCGCCAGTTCGTCCACGGGCTTACCCGGAACGTAAGGCGAAAGTTGTTGCACGCCCGGCTGTGCCAGAGCGAGGAAGTCGCCACTCATTTGCTACCCCTTAGAGAACGGCTTTCGGGTAGGAACCCAGCACTTTGAGTGCCACTGCTTCCTGACTGATCTTTTCCAGCACACCTTTTACCAGCGGATCGCGGTGGTGGCCGACGAAATCGATGAAGAACACGTAGGTCCACTTACCGCTGCGCGACGGACGGGTCTCGATGCGCGTCAGGTCGATGCCGTTATCGTGGAACGGCACCAGCAACTCGTGCAACGCGCCAGGCTTGTTGCTCATGGACACGATGATCGAGGTCTTGTCGTCGCCGGTTGGCGGCACTTCCTGGCTGCCGATCATCAGGAATCGCGTGGAGTTGTCCGGGCGATCCTCGATTTTCTCCGCCAGACGGGTCAGCCCGTACAAGCCTGCCGCCATGTCGCCGGCAATCGCTGCCGAATTCCACTCGCCCTTGACCCGCTTGGCCGCTTCGGCGTTGCTGGACACCGCCACGCGCTCGACATTCGGGTAATGGGCGTCCAGCCACTTGCGGCACTGGGCCAGGGACTGGGCGTGGGAATAAATACGGCTGATGCTGTCGGTCTTGGTGTTTTCACCGACCAACAGGTGGTGGTGGATCCGCAGCTCGACTTCGCCACAGATCACCATGTCGTGCTCGAGGAAGCTGTCGAGGGTGTGGTTGACCGCGCCCTCGGTGGAGTTTTCCACCGGGACCACGCCAAAGTTCACCGCACCGGCCGCGACTTCACGGAACACTTCGTCGATGGCGGCCATCGGCTTGCTGATCACCGCGTGACCGAAGTGTTTCATGGCCGCTGCTTGGGTGAAGGTGCCCTCAGGGCCGAGATAAGCCACTTTCAACGGCTGCTCGAGCGCCAGGCACGAGGACATGATTTCGCGGAACAAACGCGCCATCTCTTCGTTGCCCAGCGGCCCCTGGTTGCGCTCCATCACGCGCTTGAGCACCTGAGCTTCACGCTCGGGGCGATAGAACACCGGCACTTCGCCTTCGGCCAGCGAGGCCATCTTTACTCGCGCAACTTCCTGGGCGCAACGTGCGCGCTCACTGATCAGCTCCAGGACTTTTTCGTCCAGGGCATCAATGCGCAGGCGCAGTGCCTTGAGTTCTTGCTCAGACATTAACCGTGTTCCTTCTCGAACTCTGCCATGTACGACACCAGCGCGTTGACCGCAACGATGTCGACGGCGTTATAGATGGAGGCACGCATGCCGCCCACGGATCGGTGACCCTTGAGGTTCAACAGGCCACGCTCGTCGGCGCCCGCCAGGAATGGCTTGTCCAGACGGTCGTCCGCCAGGCGGAACGGCACGTTCATCCAAGAGCGGTCCGATTTGTTGATCGGGTTGCTGTACAGGCCGCTGGCGTCGATGAAATCGTACAGCGTGCGCTGCTTCACGTCATTGAGCCTGCCGATGGCTTCAACGCCACCCTGCTCTTTCAGCCATTCGAACACCAGGCCCGACAGGTACCAGGCCAGGGTTGGCGGGGTGTTGTACATCGAGCCGTTATCGGCCGCGACCTTGTAGTCGAGCATGGTCGGGCACAGCGAACGGGCGCGACCCAGCAGGTCTTCACGAATGATGGTGACGACCAGGCCGCTCGGGCCGATGTTCTTCTGGGCGCCGGCGTAGATCATGCCGAAGCGCGAAATGTCCATCGGACGCGAGAGGATGTCCGAGGACATGTCGGCCACCAGCGGCACGTCACCGGTTTGCGGGATCCACTGGAATTCCAGACCGCCGATGGTTTCGTTCGGGGCGTAGTGAACGTAGGCCGCGTCTTTGGACAGGTTCCACTCGTTCTGACCGGGAATGGCGAAATAGTCATAAGGCTTGGCGGTGGCCGCAACGTTGACGTGGCCGTAGCGCGAAGCTTCTTCGATGGCTTTCTGCGACCAGATACCGGTGTCGATATAGTCGGCGGTGCCGCTTTCCGGCAACAGGTTCAGCGGAATCTGCGCAAATTGCTGGCTGGCGCCGCCTTGCAGGAACAGCACTTTATAGTTCGAGGGGATATTCAGCAGATCACGCAGATCCTGCTCGGCCTTGGTGGCGATGGACACGAACTCATCACTGCGATGGCTCATTTCCATGACCGACAGGCCCTTGCCATGCCAATCAAGGAGTTCACCCTGGGCGCGCCGCAGGACAGCTTCGGGAAGCGCCGCAGGACCGGCGCAGAAGTTATAGGCTCTCTTGCTCACATCCAATCTCGCTCTGATTTGGTGGGTCACGCAAACATATCAGTCGACGCAGATCCAATGTGGGAGCGGGCTTGCTCGCGAAAGCGGTGTAACAGGCGACATTGGTGTTGAATGTCAGTCCGTCTTCGCGAGCAAGCCCGCTCCCACACTCGATCTTCATGGGCGTCGAAATTTCATTGCAGACAAACAACAAGGGGGCGAATTTTCATCCGCCCCCTGTTTGCCCGCTTACTCTTGCGGTTCTTCGTCGGCGGCGGCGTCGAGTTGCTGGTCTTCGGCAGCGTCGTCGATCACGACTTCACCGTCGAACACTGCACCTTCTTCGCCCTCTTCGCCTTCCAGCTCTTCGCCTTCGACTTCCGACGGCTCTTGAACCCGCTCCAGGCCCACCAGCGTTTCATCGCTGGCCAGCTTGATCAGGGTCACGCCCTGGGTATTACGACCCAGGCTGGAGACTTCGTCGACACGGGTACGCACCAAAGTGCCCTGGTCGGAGATCAGCATGATCTCTTCGCCATCCTGCACCTGCACCGCGCCGACCAGACGGCCGTTACGCTCGTTGCTGACCATGGCGATCACGCCCTGACCGCCACGCTTGTACTCGGGGAACTCGGTGATCGCCGTGCGCTTGCCGAAACCACGCGCCGAAGCGGTGAGGATCTCGCTGCCTTCTTCCGGGATCAGCATGGAAATCAGCTTCTGCCCTTCCGGCAGACGCATGCCACGCACACCGCGAGCGGTACGGCCCATGGCGCGAACTTCGGACTCCTTGAAGCGAGTGACCTTGCCGCCGTCGGAGAACAGCATGATTTCCTGCTCGCCATCGGTGACGGCAGCAGAAATCAGAATGTCGCCTTCGTCCAGCTCGAGCGCGATCAGACCGACGCTGCGCTGACGGCTGAACGCCACCAGCGGAGTCTTCTTGACCGTACCGTTGGCGGTCGACATAAAGATGAACGGCGCCTTCTTGCGGTCAGCAGCCTTGATACGAGCACGACGTTCTTCGTCGGTTTCGTTGCTGTTTTCGATTTCTTCTACATCAGCCTCGGCACCTTCGGCTTCTTCTTCGTCAGCCTGCCTCTTCATGGCTTCCAGATCGACCGGCAGCATGGTGGTGATGTATTCACCCTCGCTCAACGGCAAGAGGTTGACCAGCGGACGACCGCGGGCCGCGCGGGACGCTTCCGGAATCTCGTAGGTCTTGAGCCAGTACACCTTGCCTTTGCTGGAGAACAGCAGCAGCGTGGTGTGGCTGTTGGCGACCAGCAGGTGAGCGATGTAGTCCTCATCCTTGACGCCGGTGGCCGACTTGCCTTTACCGCCACGACGCTGGGCCTGGTACGCAGCCAGCGGCTGGGTCTTGGCGTAGCCACTGTGGGAAATGGTCACGACGCGCTCTTCTTCCGGGATCATGTCACCCAGGGTCAGGTCGAGACGGGCATCGAGAATCTCGGTGCGACGCACATCGCCGTATTCGGCGCGGATCACTTCCAGTTCTTCGCGGATCACTTCCATCAGGCGCGTGGCGCTGCTGAGGATGCGGATCAGTTCGCCGATCTGGTTGAGGATCTCTTGATACTCGGCCAGCAGCTTTTCGTGTTCCAGGCCGGTCAGGCGGTGCAGACGCAGTTCCAGAATGGCTTGCGCCTGTTCCGGCGACAGGAAGTACTTGCCTTCGCGCAGACCGTATTGCGGGTCCAGGGTCTCTGGACGGCACGAATCGGCACCGGCACGCTCGACCATCGCGACCACGGCGGACGATTCCCACGCAGTCTTGATCAGCGCTTCCTTGGCTTCCGACGGCGTCGGCGAAGCCTTGATCAGGGCGATGACCGGGTCGATGTTCGACAGGGCAACCGCTTGACCTTCCAGGATGTGACCCCGTTCGCGGGCTTTGCGCAGCTCGAACACGGTACGACGGGTAACGACTTCGCGACGGTGGCGAACGAAGGCTTCCAGCAGGTCCTTGAGGTTGAGGATCCGCGGACGGCCGTCGATCAGCGCGACGATGTTGATACCGAACACTGCTTGCAGCTGGGTCTGGGCGTAGAGGTTGTTGAGGATCACCTCAGGCACTTCGCCGCGACGCAGCTCGATCACGACGCGCATGCCGTCCTTGTCGGACTCGTCACGCAGCTCGGTGATGCCTTCGAGCTTCTTCTCCTTGACCAGCTCGGCGATCTTCTCGATCAGACGGGCTTTGTTCAGCTGGTAAGGCAATTCGGTGATGACGATCTGCTGACGGCCACCGACCTTGTCGATGTCTTCGATCATCGAACGGGCGCGCATGTAAATGCGCCCGCGACCGGTGCGGTAGGCTTCGATGATGCCGGCGCGACCGTTGATGATCGCGGCGGTCGGGAAGTCCGGACCGGGGATGTATTGCATCAGCTCATCGATGGTCAACTCGGGGTTGTCGATGAGGGCCAGGCAACCGTCGATGACTTCACCGAGGTTGTGCGGCGGGATGTTGGTCGCCATGCCCACGGCGATACCGCTGGAACCGTTGACCAGCAGGTTGGGAATACGGGTCGGCATGACCGCCGGGATCATTTCGGTGCCGTCGTAGTTCGGCACCCAGTCCACGGTTTCTTTGTGCAGATCGGCCAGCAGCTCGTGCGCCAGCTTGGTCATGCGCACTTCGGTGTATCGCATGGCCGCGGCGTTGTCGCCGTCCACCGAACCGAAGTTGCCCTGGCCGTCTACCAGCAGGTAGCGCAGCGAAAATGGCTGCGCCATCCGAACGATGGTGTCGTATACCGCTGTATCACCGTGCGGGTGATACTTACCGATGACGTCACCGACAACACGGGCAGATTTCTTGTACGGCTTGTTGAAGTCGTTGCCCAGCTCGCTCATCGCGAACAGCACACGCCGGTGCACGGGCTTCAAGCCATCGCGCGCATCCGGCAGTGCCCGCCCGACAATTACGCTCATTGCGTAGTCGAGGTAGGACTGCTTCAGCTCGTCTTCGATATTGACCGGGAGGATTTCTTTGGCCAGTTCGCCCATGAGAAGCCTGATTCCTTTTTCTGGTGAAACCTCGTCACATCCATATGGGACGAACGAAGCTCGCCGCTGCAGGCTGAGTGCCGTGCACCGACTTACGACAAATCAACGAGTTATGCCATGGATCTGCGCAGTAAAGACAACCCCGTGGGACTGCCTCGGAAAACGCCGGATGTTATCACAAGAGCCGCCACGCACCTATCCCCCTGATGCGCATGGAGCATAGTTAGTTGACCGGTGACAGGCTTGAAGGGGACGAGAGAGGCTTAGAGAGTTGTTGAATGCAGAATTCAGGCTTGATTGAGGCTTTTTTGTTGACTTTCAGGGCCTCTTCGCGAGCAGGCTCGCTCCCACACCGGATCGCTGTTGTGCCAGCTATTGCGCAAACACTTCGATCAACTGTGGGAGCGAGCCTGCTCGCGAAGGCGATTTACCAGGCGTCCAGGGTCATCAATGCAACCGCTTACGACACATCAACTGCGCCATCTTCGCCGTATCCGGCCGCTCGACAATGCCCTTTTCCGTGACGATCACATCGATCAGGTCTGCCGGGGTCACGTCAAACACCGGGTTGAACGCGGCGACATCGGCCCCGACCCGATGACCGCCGACTTCCAGCAACTCGCGACCGTCGCGCTCTTCGATTGGAATGTCATCGCCGCTGGCCAGGTTCATGTCGATGGTCGAACTCGGCGCCACGACCATGAAGCGCACGCCGTGGTGCATGGCGTTCACCGCCAATTGATAGGTGCCGATCTTGTTGGCCACGTCGCCATTGGCGCTGATGCGGTCGGCCCCCACGATCACCCAGGTAACGCCCTTGGTTTTCATGATATGGGCAGCGGCCGAGTCGGCATTGATCGTGACCGGAATCCCCTCGTTGGCCAATTCCCACGCGGTCAGGCGCGACCCTTGCAGCCAGGGGCGGGTTTCGTCGGCGTATACCCGTTCGACCATGCCTTCAATGAACGCCCCGCGAATCACCCCCAGTGCCGTGCCGAAGCCGCCGGTGGCCAAGGCTCCGGTGTTGCAATGGGTCAGGAACGCCTGGGCATTGCCCTGGTGCTTGCGAATCAGGTCCACCCCCAGTTGCGCCATGGTCAGGTTGGCTTCGCGATCACTTTCATGAATGGCAAGGGCTTCCGCTTCCAGCACCGCCAGCGGATCGGCGTGATGCTTGAGACGCCCAAGCCGTTCACGCATGCGGCCCAGGGCCCAGAACAGATTGACGGCGGTCGGACGCGCATCGGCGAGCAGCGCGAAATCCGCTTCCAGCGCCGCCCGCCAGTCGCCGCCTTCGGCAAACCGGGCACGCGCCGCCAGCACCACGCCATAAGCGGCACTGATGCCAATGGCCGGCGCGCCGCGTACGACCATCGAACGAATCGCCTCGGCCACACCTGCGGCGCTGGTGTAAGCGATCCACGTTTCCTCGAACGGCAAAATACGTTGATCCAGCAGATACAGGGCGCCATCACGCCAATCGATGGCCTTCACCTTCTCCGCAGCCAACAGTCGATCGCGCATTCCCCACCCCGCACTCAGAAACAAAAGCCGCCGATTATAGCGATCCCCCCGCGAACACGCTCGGGTATACTTCGCCATCCTTTATAAAAGCACTGGAGCCCATCCTCGATGCCGAACACTGCCGTTGCGCTCGACCTGCTATTACTGCCGACCTGGCTGGTACCAGTCGAACCCGCTGGCGTTGTCCTCAAAGAGCACGCTCTGGGCATCCGCGACGGGCGCATCGTCTTTATCGGCCCGCGTGCCGCGGCTCTGAAGCTTGAGGCAAGCGAAATCCGCGAATTGCCGGACATGCTGCTCTGCCCTGGCCTGATCAATGCTCACGGACACGCCGCGATGACGCTGTTCCGCGGCCTGGCGGACGATCTGCCGCTGATGGCCTGGCTGGAACAGCACATCTGGCCGGCCGAAGCCAAATGGGTAGACGAAACCTTCGTTCGCGACGGCACCGACCTGGCGATCGCCGAGCAGATCAAAGGCGGCATCACCTGCTTCTCCGACATGTATTTCTTCCCGAAGATTGCCAGCGAGTGCATCCATGACAGCGGCATTCGCGGGCAAATCGCCATTCCGATCCTCGACTTTCCGATCCCGGGCGCCAGCACGGCGGACGAGGCCATTCGCCAGGGCGTCGAACTGTTCAACGATCTCAAGCACCACGAGCGTATCAAAATTACCTTCGGCCCCCATGCACCCTACACCGTGGGCGACGAAAACCTGGAGAAAATCCGGGTGATCGCCGAAGAACTGGACGCCTCGATTCACATGCATGTCCATGAAACCGCCTTCGAAGTGCAGCAGTCGGTCGAGCAATATGGCGAGCGCCCGTTGACCCGCCTCGGGCGCCTGGGCCTCCTGGGGCCGCGCTTCCAGGCGGTGCACATGACGCAGATCAGCGATGAGGACCTGATGTTGCTGGTAGAAAGCAATACCAGCGTGGTCCATTGCCCGGAATCGAACCTCAAGCTGGCCAGCGGTTTCTGCCCGGTGGAGCGTTTGTGGCAGGCCGGCGTCAATGTCGCCATCGGCACCGATGGCGCAGCGAGCAACAACGACCTCGACCTGCTCGGCGAAACCCGCACCGCTGCATTGCTGGCCAAGGCCGTCGCAGGCTCCGCCACCGCGCTGGACGCCCATCGCGCGCTGCGCATGGCCACCCTCAACGGCGCCCGCGCGCTGGGGATCGAAACCGACGTCGGCTCGCTGGAAGTCGGCAAAGCTGCGGACATCGTGGCATTCGACCTCTCGGGCCTGGCGCAGCAACCGGTCTACGACCCGGTTTCGCAGCTTATCTACGCCACTGGCCGCGACTGCGTGAAACACCTTTGGGTCGCCGGCAAGCAACTGCTCGACGACCGTCGTTTGACCCGTCTGGATGAAGACCGGCTTTGTGCCACCGCCAAGGCCTGGGGCCAGCGCATCAGCGGCCGCACCGAATTGTAAGCCCCCGGTCGGGGCAACAGGATTTTTCAAGTTTTAGAGGATTAAGCATGAGCAACGTCGACTACGCCGAAATCGCCAAATTCGAAGCCCTGGCGCATCGCTGGTGGGACCGCGAAAGCGAGTTCAAACCGCTGCACGACATCAACCCGCTGCGGGTCAACTGGATTGACGAACGGGTCCACCTGGCCGGCAAGAAAGTCCTCGACGTCGGCTGCGGCGGCGGCATCCTCAGCGAAGCCATGGCCCAGCGCGGCGCCACCGTCATGGGTATCGACATGGGCGAAGCGCCGCTGGCGGTCGCGCAATTGCATCAGCTGGAGTCGGGCGTGAGTGTCGAGTACCGCCAGACCACCGCCGAAGCCCTGGCCGAAGAGATGCCCGAGCAGTTCGACGTGGTCACCTGCCTGGAAATGCTCGAGCACGTGCCGGACCCCTCCTCGGTGATCCGCGCCTGCTTCCGCATGGTCAAACCCGGTGGCCAGGTGTTCTTCTCCACCATCAACCGCAACCCGAAGGCGTACCTGTTCGCCATCGTCGGCGCCGAATACATCATGAAGCTGCTGCCGCGCGGCACCCACGACTTCAAGAAGTTCATCCGCCCGTCCGAGCTGGGCGCCTGGAGCCGCATGGCCGGGCTGACCGTCAAGGACATCATCGGCCTGACCTACAACCCGCTGACCAAACACTACAAGCTCGCGTCCGACGTGGACGTCAACTACATGATCCAGACCCTGCGCGAGGAGTAAGCCGATGCGTATCAGAGCAGTTCTTTTCGACATGGACGGCACTCTGCTCGACACCGCGCCGGACTTCATTGCCATCTGTCAGGCGATGCGTGCCGATCGCGGCTTGCCGCCGATCAACGATAAACAGATTCGCGACGAAATCTCCGGCGGCGCCAAGGCGATGGTCGCCGTGACCTTCGCCATGGACCCGGAAGTGCCGGAATTCGAGGCATTGCGCCTGGAGTTCCTCGAGCGTTATCTCGTGGGTTGCGCCGTTCACAGCAAATTGTTCGACGGCATGGGCGAACTGCTGGCCGATATCGAAAAAGCCAATCTGATCTGGGGCGTGGTCACCAACAAGCCGTTGCGGTTCGCCGAGCCGATCATGCAGCAGCTGGGGCTGGCCGAGCGCTCGGCGCTGCTGATTTGCCCGGACCATGTGAAGAACAGCAAGCCGGATCCCGAGCCGTTGATCCTCGCCTGCAAGATGCTCGACCTGGACCCGGCCAGCGTACTGTTCGTGGGCGATGACCTGCGCGATATCGAATCCGGTCGCGATGCCGGCACCAGGACCGCTGCGGTAACCTTTGGCTATATCCACCCGGACGATAACCCGCGGCACTGGGGCGCGGATGTGGTGGTGGATCATCCGCTGGAGTTGCGCAAGGTGCTTGATAGCGCCCTTTGCGGCTGCTGAACCTGCCCCTTGTAGGAGCGAGCTTGCTCGCGAAAAACCCGAGAACGCCGCGGGCTGTCTGGCTTGACGCGTTATCGTTGGCGACCATCGCGAGCAACCTCGCTCCTACAGGGACCGTGTAACGGCGGTCATTTCTATTTTGTAGAGGTTTTTTATGTTTGATTATTCCGCCCGCCCCGAACTGCTCAAGGACCGGGTCATCCTGGTCACCGGTGCCGGTCGTGGTATCGGCGCCGCCGCCGCGAAAACCTACGCCGCACACGGCGCCACCGTGCTGCTGCTGGGCAAGACCGAAGCCAACCTGACTCAGGTCTACGACGAAATCGAAGCCGCCGGTCATCCACAACCCGCGGTGATCCCGTTCAATCTGGAAACCGCCCTGCCCCATCAATACGATGAGTTGGCAGCGATGATCGAAACCGAATTCGGCCACCTCGACGGCCTGCTGCACAATGCGTCGATCATCGGCCCGCGTACGCCGATCGAGCAGCTGTCGGGTGAAAACTTCATGCGCGTCATGCACGTCAACGTCAATGCGATGTTCATGCTCACCAGCACGCTGCTGCCGCTGCTCAAGCTGTCCCAGGACGCCTCGGTGGTGTTCACGTCCAGCAGCGTCGGCCGCAAGGGGCGCGCCTACTGGGGTGCGTACGGGGTTTCCAAATTTGCCACCGAAGGCTTGATGCAAACCCTGGCCGACGAAGTCGATACCGTGGCACCGGTGCGCGCCAACAGCATCAACCCCGGCGCCACCCGCACCAGCATGCGCGCCCAGGCCTACCCCGGGGAAAACCCGCTGAACAACCCGACGCCGGAGGAGATCATGCCGGTTTATCTCTACCTGATGGGACCGGACAGCACCGGCATCAACGGCCAGGCTTTCAACGCCCAGTAACGCCGTGCGTCGCTTTTGTGCCGCGACAGCCTCTGGTCGCGGCGCTTGAAATACCCCCGCAATTGCTGGTCAAACAACCGGCGTCACTCGCCTGCTCTCCGACCACAACCTCAAGCCATTGAATTATATCGTTATTATCCAGTTGAACATTTTGGCAAGACTTTCGCTCTAAACCAGCTCAGACACGCAGTGTGAAAGCAGATGGGGCGTCGATAGTTACTTTATCTTCAGCAAAGCGGATTAGACTCGTAGGAGATGTCCTACGGGACTGATGGATCAGTATGACGCGCAGCCCAAAGCCGCTCTCACCCAGCTTGTAAGACTGTCTTACTGCTCAGGGGCGCACGCCATATGAAACCACCTTCCCAGACCAACGCAATTGACTTCGATCGCGCCAAATTGCAACGCCTGGGCTTTGGTCAGCAGCCCCCCCGTCCGGAGAGGTCGGTCAGCCTTGCGCAAATGCGCCAGCAGCTGAGCCAACTTTTACAAACCAGCCTTGAGCCGCAACGCATTGTCGGGCTGTTTTTTCGTGAGATCCAGCGCCTGGTCCCTCTGGACGCCTTGAGTTACGAACACAAGGCCAGCGACTTGCGCCTGGAGTTCGGCGAGTGTGCCCCTCATTCGATCAGCTTCAGTCTCAACCATAAGGGCGAGTACCTGGGGCGCCTGGTATTCCGCCGCAAGCAGGCATTCAGCGATCAGGAACAAGGCAACCTCGAGTCGATTTTGTCCGCATTGTTGTATCCGATGCGCAATACCCTGCTCTACCGTGCCGCTACCCAAAGCGCCTTGCGTGATCCGCTGACGGACACCGGCAACCGCATCGCCATGGATCAGACGCTGCAACGGGAGATCGAGATGTCGCGCCAGCACCTGCAACCCTTGTCGCTGTTGATGCTGGACATCGATCACTTCAAACACGTCAATGACAATCACGGGCACAGCGCTGGCGATGAAGTACTGAAGGCGGTTGCCGGCTCGATCAAGCACCAGTTGCGCAACGTGGACATGGTGTTCCGCTTTGGTGGCGAAGAGTTCCTGATTCTGCTTTCCAACACCGGTCGGGAGGCGGCAGCCATGGTCGGCGAGCGATTACGATTTGCGGCGCAGGAGCAGGATTATGCCGCGGATGGCAAATCGATCGAGCTGACGGTCAGCCTCGGCTGTTCGACCCTGTTGCCCGGCGAGTCCGCCGATAGCCTGCTGCGACGGGCCGATAATGCACTGTATGTGGCCAAGCGCGCAGGTCGCAACCGGTTGGCGATGGCGGGGTGAAGGCCGCCAGCGCGGCCCGTACTGCATAGCCCTAACGGACAGCGCCGCGCAACTCGCCTACCAACCCTTGCAGCCTGGCGGGCTCCGCCGCTTCTACCGTCACCGCAGGGCCTGCCACCAGGGTCACTCGCGACCATAAGCGACGAAACACCCCCTTGCGCGGATCGCGACTGAAAAAACTGCCCCACAACCCCTGCAGTGCCAGCGGAATCACCGGCACCGGGGTCTCTTCCAGAATCCGCGTCAGCCCGCCCTTGAATTCATTGATCTCGCCATCGGCGGTCAGTTTGCCCTCAGGGAAGATGCACACCAGCTCACCGTCCTTCAGATACCGGGCAATGCGCGTGAAGGCTTTTTCGTAAATCTGGATATCTTCCTGACGCCCCGCGATCGGAATCGTCCCGGCCGTGCGAAAGATGAAATTCAGCACCGGCAAGTTGTAGATCTTGTAGTACATCACAAAGCGAATCGGCCGACGCACCGCGCCACCGATCAGTAACGCATCGACGAAAGACACATGATTGCAGACCAGCAACGCCGCGCCCTCATCGGGAATCAGTTGCAGATTGCGATGCTCCACGCGGTACATTGAATGGCTGAGCAGCCAGATCATGAAGCGCATGCTGAACTCGGGGACAATCTTGAAGATGTAGGCGTTGACGCCGATGTTCAGCAGCGACACCACCAGGAACAGCTGCGGGATCGACAGCTGGACCAGGCTCAGCAAGACGATCGAGACAATCGCCGAGACCACCATGAACAGCGCATTGAGAATGTTGTTGGCCGCAATCACCCGCGCCCGCTCGTTCTCGGGAGTGCGCGACTGGATCAACGCGTACAGCGGCACTATATAGAAGCCGCCGAAGATCCCCAGGCCGAGAATATCGATCAAGACCAGCCAGGTATGGCCAAACCCGAGGATCTCGACCCAGCCATGGCCGTCGACGCTGCCCGGAATCCCGCCGGAATGCCACCACAACAGCAACCCGAACACTGTCAGGCCGAACGAACCGAACGGCACCAGGCCGATTTCGACTTTGCGCCCGGACAGTTTCTCGCAGAGCATCGAGCCCAGTGCGATACCGACCGAGAACACCGTGAGAATCAGCGTTACCACGGTTTCGTCGCCGTGCATCCACTCCTTGGCATAAGCCGGGATCTGTGTCAGATAAATCGCGCCGACAAACCAGAACCATGAGTTGCCGACAATCGAGCGCGATACGGCCGGGGTTTGGCCCAGACCCAGCTTCAGGGTGGCCCAGGATTGACTGAAGATGTTCCAGTTCAGGCGCATTTCCGGCGAGGCGGCCGCGGCACGAGGGATACTGCGGCTGGCCAGGTAACCGATGACCGCAATGCCAATGATCGCCGTGGAGACGATGGGCGCGTAATCACTGGACGACATCATGACCCCGGCGCCGATGGTTCCGGCGAGGATCGCCAGGAACGTCCCCATTTCCACCAGGCCGTTACCGCCCACCAGCTCTTCTTCGTGCAGGGCCTGGGGCAGGATCGAGTATTTCACCGGGCCGAACAGTGCCGAGTGAGTGCCCATGGCAAACAGCGCCACCAGCATCAGCGACAGGTGATCGAACATGAAACCGACCGCGCCGACCGCCATGATCGCGATTTCGCCGAGCTTGATCAGACGGATCAGCGCGTCCTTGGCGAATTTTTCGCCGAACTGCCCGGCCAGCGCCGAGAACAGAAAGAACGGCAGGATGAACAGCAGCGCACACAGGTTGACCCAGATCGAGCGATCTCCGTCGATCGTCAGCTTGTACAGAATGGCGAGGATCAACGACTGCTTGAAGATGTTGTCGTTGAACGCACCCAGCGACTGCGTGATGAAAAACGGCAGGAAGCGCCGGGTGCGAAGCAAGGTGAACTGTGAGGGGTGACTCATCTTCCGTGTGTCCCTGATCGTGGGTAGAGAGTGGCGTGGATACGTTGATTGGAATGCCGAACGTCGATCCAGGCCACACATTACCTAATCCCGGGCGGTTATTTCTTTAATCCTGCGATACAAGGTGAGACAAACAGCTCCCCCCGCCACGCACCCTGCACCGTCCGTTTGCCGACGATCAGCCACATCACCACCAGCAATGCCACCAGCACACAGCCGAAAATACTGAAAAAGCTCAGGTTCAACACGCTGGCCAGTTTCAAGGTAGTCAGGGCGTACACGCCCAGGGGGAAGGTAAAGCCCCACCAGCCGAGGTTGAACGGAATCCCGGCGCGCAGGGATCGCACGGTGATCAGCAGCGCGATCAGCATCCACCACAGGCCAAACCCCCACAGCGTAATCCCGGCCACCAGCCCCAGCCCGGCGGCGATTTCACCGACCCCGGGCAAGCCGTTGGCCGCGAAGATCGCCGGCGCGTCGGCACCCAGCAGCAACATGCCCAGCGCACCGGTACCGATCGGGCCGAGTGCCAGCCAGCTCGAGGCTGCCATGTTTTCGTGGGGCAGTTTATGCAGGGCCATGCGCAACAGCAGGATGGTCAGGATGCTGAATGCCACCGGCAGGGAAAAGGCCCAAAGCACGTAGCTGGTGACCAACACCACTATCTGCGAATGGGCATCTGCCAGGTGCGGCGCCAACAGGCCGCCACTGGCGGCGGCGACTTCGGCGGCCACCACCGGCAACAGCCACACGGCCGTCATCTGATCGATGCTGTGCTCCTGCCGGGTGAACATCAGGTAGGGGATCAGCACGCCACAGGCCAGGGACATGACCACGTCCAGCCACCACAGCATTTCGGCGAGCGGTATCACACCATTACCCCAGCGCGGCAGACCGAACACCAGAAAACCATTGATGATGGTCGCCAGGCCCATGGGGATGGTGCCAAAGAACATCGACACGGTCGAATGACCGAAAATCCGCCGCGCCTCATCGAAAAACAGCACCCAACGTGCCGTGTAGATAGCCGCGAACAAAACAAACAGGACGATATTGAACAGCCAGAGTGCTTCGGCGATCCCGCGAACGCCGGGACCCGCACCCGGCCACTGCGCCAGCGCCAATGCCAGCACACCGGTGCCCATGGTGGCGGCGAACCAGTTCGGGGTGAACTGGCGGATCACTTCGCGCGGGTGCTGCAAATGACTGAAAGGTTTAAAACCGGATGTGGCGGTGTTGGGGCATGTCATGGCGAACTCCTGTCCTCTTGTTGAGGTGGAATTCATGGTAGAACCGAATCGAATATCTATATAACGGGTAATATCTCTAACTGTTATCTATTTTATGAATATTATATTCATCCGACATCGGCGTGACAGGCTTTGACAGGCCGCTGCAGCTTCAATCCCAGCAGCGCCCCCAGCGACAGAACGATCAACACCGCACCATAACCATCGGTGGTTGGCACCAGGCCAAAGGTTTGTGTCAGGTTCCCGGCCAGCAACGACGGCAAGCAGAACGCCAGATAACTGAGCACGTAATACGCCGACATCAACCCGGCCCGCTCATGGGCCAGCGCCAGTGGCACCAGACTGCGCACCGCCCCCAGGAAACCGGCGCCGAACCCGCAACCGGCGACCAGGGTGCCGAGGAAAAACAATGCCAGGCTGGCGCTGTGCACCCCCAGCAAAATCAACACAAGCCCCACTGGCAGCAAGGTGCCTCCCAATAGCAGCGCGATTGCGGCGGGACGATTGCGCAGGGTGAAGATCATCAACGCACCGGTCACCGTCAATGCCGCCACCGTCGCGCCGCCAATCAGGTTCGAGGTCGACCCCGTGGCGGTACGCACCAGCGAGGGTGCCAGCGATGCGAAAAAACCGCCGAGCGCCCAGGTGGCGGTGTTGAGCGGCAATACTCGCCACAAGGTAGACCGTGCCTGGATCGGCACATGCAGGGTCGGGCGCAGCGACGCCCAGGCACCCGCTTGCGAACTGACGGTTTCGGGCAGGCGCCAGACGTACAATGCCTGCATCACAAACAGCGCGAGCAGCACCCAATAGGTCAACTGCAATGGCAGCGGCGCGAATTCGGCCAACAAGCCGCAGCCGATGGCCCCGAGCGCCATGCCCAGTAACGGCGCGACACTATTGACCAACGGCCCTTGTTGACGATCGGTATCCAGCAGCGCCGCACTCAGCACGGCGGTGGCCATTCCCGTTGCAAACCCCTGAAGCACCCGCGCACCGATCAACCACGCCACGCTGTCGGCATTGATAAACAGCAACATCGCCAGGACGTTAAGCAATACGGCGGTGAAGATCACCGGTTTGCGCCCCAGATAATCGGAAAGCGAACCGACCGTCAGCAGCGCCACCAGCAAGCTGATGGCGTACACCCCGAAAATAACGGTCAGGGTCGCTGCCGAGAACCGCAGGTGTTCCTGATACAAGTGATACAACGGCGTCGGAGCAGTGGAAGCCGCGAGAAAACTGAGTAAGGTAACCGCCAGAAACCACAGGCTGGAACGCTGGGACTCAGAACGGTTCGTCGTTGAATAGAACATTGCACACTCCGCAAAAGCTAATTTATTGCTTTTGCGGAGTGTGCTACTGGCGAACGCTTAAAGCAAATTCTTTGTGTTAAGGTCCGATGCATGGCTATTAAAGAAGGTTTACGCCCGGGAGGCCGTAGCGCCCGGGTGCAAGAGTCGATTCATTCGGCCGTCCGTGAGCTGCTCCAGGAGCAGGAGCGCTCAACCCTGACCGTCCCGCAAATCGCCGCCCGTGCGGGGGTCACGCCGTCGACCATTTACCGGCGCTGGGGTGACTTGTCGGCGCTGCTGGCCGACGTGGCCCTCGCGCGCATGCGTCCCGACAGTGAGCCGGCCAACACTGGCAGCTTGCGCGGTGACGTGCTGGCCTGGGCGGAGCAGTATCTGGACGAGATGAGCTCCGAACCCGGGCGCAACATGCTGCGCGACGTGCAAAGCAGCACCCTGCCGATTTATTGCACGACCATCATTGGCGGGCAGTTGCAGACGATTCTGGACCGGCACCCCGATCAGCTGAAGCCGAGTGTCGATCGATTGATCAACCTGGTGGCGGCGCCGACGGTGTTCCGTATCCTGTTTTCAGAGGCGCCGCTGGAGGTTGGGGAATTGCATCGGTTGGTTGAGATTGCCCTGAATCAGTGACACCGCCTTCGCGAGCTTGCTCGCGAAGAGGCCCGCATAGGCACTGAAGATCCTGCGGACTGCCACCCTGCGACACCCCGCCACGTCACGACCTTGGTCGACACTGACTAACGCCGGCGCTCGTGCGAGACTGTCTGACCGGGCGGGAGTCCCGGGTGTCTTTTGTCTGGAGTTCCCATGTCGCTGTCCAGCGGGCTGATCGCCACCGTCGCCCTGGCCTATATGGCCATCCTGTTCGCCATCGCCTTCTACGGTGACCGGCGCAGTGCGCCCTTGCCACCGCGCGTGCGTGCCTGGGTGTACAGCCTGTCGCTGGCGGTCTACTGCACCAGCTGGACCTTCTTCGGCGCCGTGGGCCAGGCCGCCGAACAACTCTGGTCATTCCTGCCGATCTACCTCGGGCCAATCCTGCTGCTGGTCTGCGCGCCGTGGGTCCTGCAGAAAATGGTGATGATCAGCAAGCAGGAGAACATCACCTCCATTGCCGACTTCATCGCCGCGCGCTATGGCAAGTCCCAGGCGCTGGCGGTGGTGGTGGCGCTGATCTGCCTGGTCGGTGTGCTGCCCTATATCGCGTTGCAGCTCAAAGGCATCGTGCTCGGGGTGAACCTGCTGATCGGCGCGGGCGCGGACGCCACGGGCACTCGCGCCCAGGATACGGCGCTGGTCGTATCGCTGGTGCTGGCGCTGTTTACCATCGTCTTCGGCACCCGCAACCTCGACGCCACGGAACACCACCGCGGCATGGTGCTGGCGATCGCGTTCGAATCCCTGGTCAAGCTGTTTGCGTTTCTCGCGGTCGGCGCGTTCGTGACCTACGGCCTCTACGACGGTCCCGGCGACCTGTTCGATCAGGCCATGCTCGCCCCGCGCCTGGAAGAATACTGGAAGGAAACCATCAACTGGCCATCGATGGTGGTCCAGACCGGCGTGGCGATGATGGCGATCATCTGCCTGCCACGACAGTTCCATGTGACCGTGGTCGAAAACATCGAGCCTCAAGATCTGCGAGTGGCCAAATGGGTGTTCCCGGCTTATCTGGCGCTGGCGGCGTTGTTTGTGGTCCCGATCGCCCTCGCCGGTCAGATGCTCCTGCCCAGCTCGGTCCTGCCGGACTCTTTCGTCATCAGCCTGCCCCTGGCGCAGGCTCACCCGGCCCTGGCATTGCTGGCGTTTATCGGGGGTGCCTCGGCGGCGACCGGCATGGTGATCGTCGCCAGCGTGGCCCTGTCGACCATGGTCTCCAACGACATGCTGCTGCCGTGGTTGCTGCGACGCAACAACGCCGAGCGGCCGTTCGAAGTGTTCCGCCAGTGGATGCTCTCGGTGCGCCGGGTCACCATCGTGGTGATCTTGCTGCTGGCCTACGTCAGCTATCGCCTGCTGGGCTCGACCGCGAGCCTGGCAACCATCGGCCAGATCGCCTTCGCCGCCGTGACCCAACTGGCCCCGGCCATGCTCGGCGCGCTGTACTGGAAACAGGCCAACCGTCGAGGTGTATTCGCCGGTCTCGCCACCGGGACGTTCCTCTGGTTCTACACCCTGATTCTGCCGATTGCCGCCTCCAGCCTGGGGCTGTCCTTGAGCAGTTTCCCGGGTTTGACCTGGCTGCACAGCAACCCGCTGCACCTGCCGATCCCCCCCCTGACCCAAGGTGTGGTGCTGTCCCTGGCGGGCAACTTCACCCTGTTTGCCTGGGTGTCGGTGCTGTCGCGCACCCGGGTGTCGGAACACTGGCAGGCCGGTCGCTTCATCGGTCAGGAAATCAGCGCCCGTCCCAGCTCCCGCTCCATGCTGGCGGTACAGATCAATGATTTGCTGCAATTGGCGGCACGCTTCGTCGGTGAAGAACGGGCCCGTCAGAGTTTCATCCGTTTTGCCTACCGCCAGGGCAAAGGCTACAACCCGAACCAGAACGCCGACGGCGAATGGATCGCCCACACCGAGCGCCTGCTGGCCGGTGTGCTCGGCGCTTCCTCGACTCGCGCAGTAGTAAAGGCGGCCATCGAAGGTCGGGAAATGCAACTCGAAGATGTCGTCCGGATCGCCGACGAAGCCTCGGAAGTGCTGCAATTCAACCGCGCGTTGCTGCAAGGCGCGATCGAGAACATCACCCAGGGCATCAGCGTGGTCGACCAGTCACTCAGGCTGGTGGCGTGGAACCGGCGCTACCTGGAGTTGTTCAATTATCCCGACGGCCTGATCAGCGTCGGGCGCCCGATTGCCGACATCATTCGCTACAACGCCGAACGTGGCCTGTGCGGGCCCGGCGAAGGGGAGGTGCATGTCGCCCGCCGCCTGCACTGGATGCGCCAAGGCCGCGCGCATACTTCGGAAAGATTGTTCCCCAATGGACGGGTGATCGAGCTGATCGGCAACCCGATGCCGGGCGGCGGTTTCGTCATGAGTTTCACCGACATCACCGCGTTTCGCGAGGCCGAACAGGCGCTGACCGAAGCCAACGAAGGCCTGGAGCGACGGGTCACCGAACGGACCCACGAACTGTCGCAACTCAACGTGGCCCTGACGGAAGCCAAGGGCACCGCCGAGTCGGCCAACCAGTCGAAAACCCGGTTCCTGGCAGCGGTCAGCCATGACTTGATGCAACCGCTGAACGCGGCACGATTGTTTTCTGCAGCCCTTAGTCACCAGGACGACGGCTTGTCCGGGGAGGCGCAGAAACTGGTGCATCACCTGGACACCTCTCTGCGCTCGGCCGAAGACCTGATCAGCGACCTGCTGGACATATCCCGCCTGGAAAACGGCAAGATCAACTCGGATCCCAAGCCGTTCGTGCTCAATGAGTTGTTCGACGTCCTCAGTGCCGAGTTCCAGGCGCTGGCCCGGGACCAGGGGCTGAAATTCCGGGTCAGGGGCAGCACGTTGCGGGTCGACAGCGACAGCAAACTGTTGCGGCGGATCTTGCAGAACTTCCTGACCAACGCTTTCCGCTACGGCAAAGGGCCGGTGTTGCTGGGGGTCAGGCGGCGCAAGGGCGAATTGTGCCTGGAGGTCTGGGACCGTGGCCCGGGGATTCCGGAAGACAAGCAGCAGGTGATTTTCGAAGAATTCAAACGCCTCGACAGCCACCAGACCCGCGCCGAGAAAGGCCTGGGGCTGGGCCTGGCGATTGCTGACGGCTTGTGTCGAGTCTTGGGCCACACCTTGCAGGTTCGCTCCTGGCCAGGTCGCGGCAGTGTGTTCAGCGTCACCGTGCCATTGGCCCGGGCGCAAACCGCGACGCCGGCCAAAGTCGTCGAATTCAACGGCAAACCATTGAGCGGCGCGCAGGTACTGTGTATCGATAACGAAGACAGCATCCTGATCGGCATGAACAGCTTGCTGACACGCTGGGGATGCCAGGTCTGGACCGCACGCAACCGCGATGAGTGCGCGGCGTTGCTCAACGACGGGATGCGTCCGCAACTGGCACTGGTGGATTACCACCTGGACCATGGCGAGACCGGGACCGATCTGATGGCTTGGCTGCGCACCCGATTGGGCGAACCGGTGCCGGGCGTGGTGATCAGTGCCGACGGGCGACCCGAGATGGTGGCGCAGGTGCATGCGGCCGGGCTGGATTACCTGGCCAAACCGGTGAAGCCGGCGGCGTTGCGGGCGTTGTTGAGTCGGTATTTGCCGTTGTAGCGTGATATTTGGGGGCGGTGTAGCCCCCGAAAAGATCGCAGCCTGCGGCTTCCTGCAATCGTGCAGTCGGCGCGATCCCTTGTAGGAGCCGGCTTGCCAGCGAAGAGGCCATCACCTGCGACATCAATGGCGCCTGACACGTCGCCTTCGCCAGCAAGCCGGCTCCTATAACCGCGTGCAAACCCGATCCCGCAGGCTGCGATCTTTTGATCTTTACTCCGGCAACTCCGCCAAGCCATCCACATCCGTCATCGCCCGCTCCAGCAAATCTGCCGGCAGGCTCTTGCTCGCCCGCGCGCCCAGCAACTTGAGCTGCTCACTGCGACTGACCAGGTTGCCTCGTCCCTCCGTGAGCTTGTTGCGCGCGGAGCTGTAGGCCTTGTCCAGTTGCTGCAAGCGATTGCCGACTTCATCCAGATCCTGAATGAACAATACGAACTTGTCGTACAGCCACCCGGCTCGCTCGGCGATTTCCCTGGCGTTCTGGCTTTGGCGCTCTTGTTTCCACAGGCTGTCGATGACCCGCAAAGTCGCCAGCAGCGTTGTCGGGCTGACGATCACGATATTGCGGTCGAACGCCTCCTGAAACAGCGTCGGCTCGGCCTGCAGCGCGGCGGAAAACGCCGCTTCGATCGGCACGAAGAGCAAGACGAAATCCAGGCTGTGCAAACCGTCGAGCCGCTTATAGTCCTTGCCGGACAGGCCTTTGACATGATTGCGCAGCGACAGCACGTGTTGCTTGATGGCGATCTGGCCGATGGCATCGTCTTCGGCCGCCACGTATTGCTGATAGGCCGTGAGGCTGACTTTGGAGTCGACCACCACCTGCTTGTCGCCCGGCAGATAAATGATCACGTCCGGCTGGAATCGCTCACCGTCCGGGCCCTTGAGATTGACCTGGGTCTGGTATTCGCGCCCCTTCTCCAGGCCCGCATGCTCCAGCACCCGCTCCAGAATCAACTCGCCCCAGTTGCCCTGGGTTTTCTGCCCTTTCAAGGCCCTGGTCAGGTTGGTTGCTTCATCGCTCAGGCGCAGGTTCAACGCCTGCAACCGCTCCAGTTCCTTGGCCAGGGAGAAACGCTCACGGGCTTCGGCCTGATAACTCTCCTCGACGCGTTTTTCGAAGGACTGGATGCGTTCCTTCAACGGGTCCAGCAACTGCCCCAGACGCTGCTGACTGGTTTCGGCAAAACGCTGCTCACGCTCGTCGAAGATTTTGCCGGCCAGCTCCGCAAACTGCGCACGCAGCTCGTCTCGCGAGCCTTGCAGGTCACTGAGACGCTGCTGGTGGCTTTCCTGCTGCTCACGTAGCTCGGCGTTGAGCGAGGCGGTCTGGGCGTCCAGACGACGCAACTCGGCTTCTTTGCCGGCGCGCTCCAGATTCCAGGCGTGGGCGGCATCGCGGGCGTCGTCACGCTCGATCTGCAGCAGTTCCACTTCACGGCGCACGGCGGCGAGGTCCGCTTGCCGGGCGGTGTTGGCCTGGCCCAGATCGGCGATTTCATCGCGGCAGGCTTCGAGTTGGGCGTTCAGTCCATCCTGGGCCAGATGGGCCGTGGCCAGGCGCTCTTCCAGCAGGGCCACCTGCGACTGCATCGCGCTCGCCCGGCGCTGTAATTGCCAGGCCAATACCAGTAACGGCAGCGCAGCACCCGCCAGACCGAGCAATGCGCTGGTCAAGTCCATAGCCATAGCCACTCCTGCCCTTTCGATAAAACTTGAAGGTTAACCAAGGCGTCAGGTCTTGGACAGCTCAGTCTTCGATCAGACCCAATTCCTGCAGGGCGCGTCGATCCCCGGCCCGCGCAGCCTGGCGCAGCAGGTCCTGACCGATTCGGCGATCCCGGGCATTGCCGCACTCGCGGCACATCAACTGACCGAGACGACTTTGCGCGGCGACGACGCCTTCACGGGCCGGTTGCTTGAGCAAACGTCCGGCGATGTGTTTGACGCTGGTGTTTTCACCCAGGCGCGGGCTGTCGAGCAACCACTCGGCCACCCGCATCGAGAAACGCTTGGGCGGGGTAACACTGGCGGATGTGGAAGTGACTGAGATTGATACTGAGCGAAACTTCATAACGCACTGTGGGACAGATCGGAAGGCGCGCCACTCTACTCTTTTTTTCTTACAGGTAAAGCCTAAAAAAAACCGGCACGCCCGTCCTAGAGCAAGCGCTCGGGACAATCCACAGAAGCTGTGGATAACTCAGTGGACAACCGCCTTTGAACTCTCGCAAAGCCCTATGGAATGGGGCCCGCAGTCAAACTGACGATTTTTTCACCAGTAAAAAAAAGCGATGTTTTTCATTGACTTAAATTTTGGTTACAGGCACCCACCCGGGTTGAAGGCAAGATGACAGCGAGGTGACAGCCCGCGCAACTGATGTGCACAAGTACCTTTCAGGCGGTTATATCGGGGCGTTTTTTCGGAGCATTTTCGTGTCAAGCCTGGGGATAAACCCTGGCAAACCCTTGATGCAGCCCGGTAAAAACTCGATAAACATCGGCGACCGATTGTCGGAATCCGGGTTATCACAGGGCGAGATCGCCGGTCTTGAGCTTCTCTCGGAGCCCAACGCGCGAAGCAAAAAAAGCGCTGCCAGGCATCTTTTTTGCCCGAGCCCTTCCCTTTGCAAAACCAATCCGTTACTATCCGCGGCGTTAGTACCAAGCTGAAAGTCAATTCTGGTCGAACACTCCCCCCGGTTAGCCTTCCCAAAGGAAGCTTCCACCGAACAAGCGGGATCGACCACCTCGATGGTTTCCAGGTAATCCTTGCGTCAACACTGCCTTTGATCGAAAGCAAAGGGTGTTGCGAAGTTCACTTACTCTGACCGAACCAACCTGCAAATTGATCAGGATCTTCACCCCGGGCCCAGAACCTTTGCCCTTGATGTGTTGCCTGCCCTCCTAAGTACCTACCTGCCAGCCCAAGCGCGCCAATTATCAGCGCTTCAAACTGGCTGCTTTGTTCCAGTCGGGTTCTTCGATCGACCAATGGTGGTCGTCGTCACTGGAACGTTTAAATTTTGCACGGCTCTTATCCGTGTCGCTTGTAGGAACACCCAATGACTATGTCTACTCAAATCCACACCCAGGATGCTATCCGCACCCTGACCAACGCTTTTGCACCAATGAACTGCCTGATCATGGCCGCTCGCAAAGGCTGCTTCAGCTTTACCCTGGTCAACGAACACGGCATCGCCCGTCACAGCGAACGCCTGTACCCCGATCAATACTCCAGCGCCGAGCCGCTGCAGGCCGTGATCGAGCGTACCCGTCAGGCACTAGTTGCCTGATACGCCAGCAAGACTGAAAACCGTAAAAGCCCTGCTCAAAAAGCGGGGCTTTTTATTGCCCGATATTTCCCAGTTAGTCGCCGCGGCCTAAGTACCAACCGATATAACGGTTATAACTCGAAGCCGGAAATATTTTAAAAACAGTCCTTTACGGCGCGAATATGACACTACACTTCAACTCAAGCGGCTTGTTCCGCTTCCGGCGAGCCTGAGCCGATCCACTGCTGCCAAGGCCCCTTCAGGACTCGCCGACTACTTCACGTTTCGAGGGTGATATGGGTATCGCTGCCAGCGAACTGTGCCGTTATGTGATCCGTCCGACCCTGATTTACCTCGGACGCCATAGCGCAACTGCCGAATCCCTGCTGCTGGGCATTGCCGCCAGCCAGTCTGCCCTTGGTTCCGCCCTGCATGACCGCCGTGGACACGGCCTGTATCGAATTGCCGAGCCCCGCCACCAGGCGCTCTGGGACCACTACCTGGCACTGGACCCGGATCGCGCCAGCCTGGTTCGCGGGCTGGCAAGCCAACATGCATTCCTCAGCAGCCCGAATCTCGAATTGACCGTCAACCTGCGTTACGCCACTGCCATCGCCTGGCTGCTGGTAGAAGAACAGAATACCCCGCTCCCCGAAGCAGCAGATGACCTGATGGGAATGGCCCGCATCTGGCGCCAGACCTTTCAGCCCCAAGGACGTCTGCGTGACTTCACTTTCGCCTGGCAGACCTGTGTCTCACCGCTGAATCAGGTCGCTTGCTGATCCTCATTTTCGCAAAATCCTGCAACTTGTCGCGAATCTGGTCGGATTGTCCTACAAAACCGCTCTAAATCAGGGGTTACAGGCTATAGCGCCCGGACGAAATTCTTGGTAATTTTCGCCCCGGTGATCACCAGGAGTTCTAATAATGAAAAAAGTAATGCTCAAAACCACCATTAGCCTCGCCGTTACCTTGGCATCCGCCCAAATCTTTGCAAGTGGCTTCGCCCTCAACGAACAAAGCATCAGCGGGATGGGTACAGGTTTTGCCGGGCGATCTTCTGCTGCCGACGACGCATCCACCATTTTTGGCAACCCTGCCGGCATGTCTCGCCTCAAACGCGAACAAGTGACCGGCGGTGTCGCATTTATCGATGCACACACTGACATCAGTGATGCCAGCTCCCGCCCGAATGGTGGCACCAACAAAGGTGACATGGTCCCTTTCATGGGCGTGCCCATGGGCTACTACGTAAAGCCAATCGATGACCAGTGGGCATTCGGCATCGGCGTGTACGCTCCATTCGGCCTGGTGACCGATTACGAGAACGGCTTTGCCGGCCGTTACTTCGGCAGCAAGAGCGAAGTCAAGATCGTCACTATCCAGCCAACCGTCA
Organism: Pseudomonas sp. MPC6; assembly: GCF_006094435.1. Classification (NCBI taxonomy): domain Bacteria; kingdom Pseudomonadati; phylum Pseudomonadota; class Gammaproteobacteria; order Pseudomonadales; family Pseudomonadaceae; genus Pseudomonas; species Pseudomonas sp. MPC6. The sequence continues at coordinate 5,047,730 of NZ_CP034783.1, forward strand.
GCTATGCATTCAACGACAAGGTTTCCATCGGTTTCGGCCCGACCATCAACCGCATCGACGGCAAGCTGGAATCGAACCTGTCGCTGAACCCGCTGGCACCGGACGGCGAAGTCAAGATCAAGGGTGACGACACGGCACTGGGCTACAACGTCGGTATCCTGGTGCAAGCCACCGACAGCACCAGCGTCGGCCTGACCTACCACTCGAAAGTGAAGTACAAGCTGGAGGGTGATACCAAGGTCAACTACGGCCTCCTCGGCGCCCTGGGGCAGAACCCGAACCAGAAGTTCGACGCTTCGCTGGACATCACTACGCCTGAATCGGTCGACTTCTCGGTCACCCACAAACTGGACTCCCAGTGGACCCTCTACGCAGGCAGCACCTGGACTCGCTGGAGTCGCCTGAAAGAAATCACCGTCGAGAACGAAGGCGTTCCTGCCGCTCTGTCCGCACGCGGCTTCGGCACCATCACCGAAGAGCAGAACTGGCACGACACCTGGGCTCACGCTATTGGCGCGTCCTACCAGTTGAACAAGCAATGGGTACTGCGGACCGGTCTGTCCGTTGACCAGGCGCCGACCAACAACGAAAACCGCTCCCCACGCATCCCGACTGGCGATCGCACAATCTTCAGCCTCGGTGCTGGCTATAGCCCGACCGACGACCTGACCATCGACGTGGCGTATTCGTACCTGCATGAAGAGTCGGTCAAGGTCAACGACAACAACGGCCGCCAGGCCTACGACGCCAAGTATGAAAACTATGCGAATGGTTTCGGTGTCGGTGCGACCTACCGCTTCTGATGATTCACGGCGAACCTGATCGCGTCGCCGCCTGAATTGAAAAAGCCCCGCTCTCTTGCACAGAGGCGGGGCTTTTTATCGGACGGCGATCGCCCCCCACCCCTGTGGGTGCTGGCTTTGATACAAAGGGACCGACGGCGCGTAAAGAAATAATAAATTTTCGCCCCACAGTCAGCCGTGCAATACATGTAGATATTGAATCTGGGGTAGCATCCGGCACCTGAATCGGCTTCTCGCAGAAAAGAGCCTCTTGCTCCCGGGTTCGCGCCCAGCATGCAGGGTTGTGTTCTGGAATACGCCTGAATTTACCGTGCCTGTGAGCTACGGTTGTACCTATTCTGAGAAGCGGCCCTCGATGCGCGTAAGCTCTCGCCCATACCTCCCGACCTTGCTGGCGACCTTTAAATGAAATCATTGCTTCATCCAGCAAGGGCTGTCGCTCTGGTTTTTCTGGCCGCAATACTCGTCGGCAGCGCCCTTCTGATGCTCCCGATATCCCACGCCGAAGGTAGTGCTACGCCCTGGGTGACTGCATTTTTCACAGCGGTATCGGCCGTATGCGTTACCGGGCTGGTAGTGGTGGACACCGGTACTTACTGGTCAACCTTTGGTCAGTCGGTGATTCTGCTGCTGTTCCAGCTAGGCGGCTTCGGCATGATGACTGTGGCGACCTTGCTGGGCTTGATGGTCAATAGCTCCTTTCGTCTGCGCACCAAAATGATCGCCCAGTTCGAGTCACGCTCATTGAGGTTGGGCGACATTGCCAGCGTGGCCAAACTCGTGCTTGTGGTGACATTTGCCCTGGAGCTCATTATTGCCCTGTCGCTCACCCTCCGATTACACCTGGCCTATGACCTGCCATGGGCTGAAGCGGCGTGGAGCGGTCTGTTTCATGCCGTATCGGCATTCAATAACGCGGGCTTCTCCATCCATCCGGACAGCCTGATGCGCTATGCCACAGATGCATTTATCTTGCTACCGGTCATGACCGCGATTGTTATCGGTGGCATCGGCTTTCCCGTCCTGCATGACTTGCGTAGCAGATTCAACGATCCCCGCCATTGGTCACTGCATACCAAACTCACTCTGATTGGCACGACAATACTGCTGTTGGGCGGTTTTTTCACTTTGCTGGTGTTTGAGTGGTCTAACTCGGCAACACTCGGCCCCATGCCGTTTGCCGATAAAGCTCTCTCGGCGGCATTTGCTTCTGTTTCTGCACGTACAGCCGGGTTTAACTCGATTGATATTGGCGCGCTGACCCAAGAGAGTTGGGCAATACACTACTTCCTGATGTTTGTGGGGGGCGGTAGCGCGGGAACCGCTGGCGGTGTCAAAGTCGGTACCGCCGCCATCCTGGCCATACTGATCATTGCTGAAATTCGAGGCCACAGTGACAGTGAGGCATTTGGCCGGAGAGTCGGCGCCTCCGCGCAACGCCAAGCCATCACGGTGCTCATGCTTGGCAGCACCATGATTGTGCTGGGGACGCTGTTCATCTTGCGCGAAACTGATTTCCCCACCGACCAGGTCATATTCGAAGTCATCTCTGCGTTTGGCACGGTCGGCCTGTCCACCGGAATCACCGGCAATCTACCTGAGGCGAGCCAATTGATGCTGACTCTGCTGATGTATGTCGGGCGGGTCGGGACCATCACGCTTGCGGCGTCACTGGCCCTGGGCGAGCACCGCATGCCCTATCGCTATCCAGAGGAGCATCCAATTGTTGGCTAAATTTCTGTTTACGGAGCAGTTTTCTTTTTCCAAAGGCGATAGCGTTGTGGTGATCGGCCTCGGTCGCTTCGGCAGTTCTGTGGCCCAATCGTTGATGCGGCTGGGCCATGACGTCATGGGCATCGACAGGGATGCTGAGCCTGTCCATGACTGGGCTGATCTCTTGACTCACACCGTCCAGGCCGACTCCACCAACGTCATGGTCTTGCGCCAACTGGGCGTTGCCGACTTTACCCATGCCATCGTGGGTATCGGTACCGACCTGGCGGCCAGCCTGATGACCATCATGGCGCTGACCGAACTGGGCATCCAGGATATCTGGGTCAAAGCATTGACCGCCGAACATGGACATCTTGCTCAGCGTATTGGCGCCCATCACGTTGTCTACCCGGAGGCGGATATGGGGGAACGTGTCGCGCACCTCATTACCGGACGGATGATTGATTTCATCGAGTTTGATGACGGCTTTGCAATCGCCAAAATTCACGCCCCGTTGTCGACTCAAAACAACACACTTGCCGACGCCAATATTCGTGAAAAATATGGCGTAACGGTCGTAGGACTCAAGCGCGCCAACGAAGACTTCCAGCATGCCACACCTGGCACCCTGATCCTGCCGGACGATCTACTCATCGTCTCTGGCTCGACTCATCTGATTCAGAAATTTGCGAGCCGCTCAAAATGATCAGAGGGCATCCAGCATTAACGGTGACTGATACACCGCTTTCGCTGGCAAGCCAGCTCCTGCAGGGGGGGGCGATCAGGGTTGGGAAGCCAGGGCTTTCTCCACGGCTTCGATGAATTCGGGATCGTCGGGCTTGGTCAGGCTGGAGAAATTGGCGATCACCTTGCCCTGGCGATCGACCACGTATTTGTAGAAATTCCACTTCGGTGCACTGCTTTGTCTGGCCAGGATCTTGAACAGATGAGTCGCGTCGTCACCACGGACTTTCTGCGGTTCGGTCATGGTGAAGGTCACGCCGTAATTCGCGTAACAGACCTTGGCGGTCTCGGCAGCGTCCTTCGACTCCTGCTTGAAGTCGTTGGATGGAACGCCAATCACCTCCAGCCCTTGATCCTTGTAACGCTGATTCAGCGCTTCAAGGCTTTTGAACTGCGGGGCGAAGCCACAGAAACTGGCCGTGTTGACCACCACCAGCGGTTTACCGGCGAAGCGCTGGCACAGGTCGATGGATTCCTTGGCGCGCAGTTTGGGCAGCGAGCCTTGCAAAAGGTCCGGGCACTCTGCCGCTTGAGCCAACCCGGTAAACGCAACCAGTAACGCAGGAACTGCCAACCAGCGCATCAGCATGTCAGGGCATCCTTGAGAGTTCGTCAGAAAACGAAGTTACTCGCCCTGACAGCCTGCTAGCAAGCACCCATGCCCAACTGCATCAAAGCCAGCCCGCCCTGATGCCAGCCCCACCACGCCAGGGCCAGCAGCGAGGCGCAGACAGCCGTCAGCGCAATCTGCGGCCAGAACCTGTTCATATCGCACTCATCCGGGTTTGCAGGCGCGCCACCGGCTGCTCACGCACCGGCCAGTTCAGGGCGGCGGCCAACAGGCTCAAGAGAATCGCTACCTGCCAGATCAAGTCGTAGCTCCCGGTTCGGTCATACACCACCCCGCCCAACCAGCCGCCGAGGAACGATCCGAGCTGGTGGAACAGGAACACAATCCCGCCGAGCATGGACAAGTTTCGTACACCGAACAAGGTCGCGACCGTACCGTTGGTCAAGGGCACGGTCGACAGCCACAGGAAGCCCATCGCCATGCCGAACAGATAGGCGCTGGTCGTCGTCACCGGCGCCCACAGGAACAACCCGATCACCACCGCCCGCAGCAAATACAGACCGGTGAGCAAGCGCGGCTTGGACATCCGCCCGCCGAGCCAACCCGCCGTGTAGGTACCGAAGATATTGAACAGCCCGATCAGCGCCAGCACCGTCGTACCGACGGTAGCCGGAAGATGCTGGTCCACCAGATAAGCCGGCAGATGCACGCCGATGAACACTACCTGGAAGCCGCAGACAAAAAAGCCGAACGCCAGCAGCCAGAACCCCGAATGGGAGCAGGCTTCGTGCAGTGCTTCGGACAGGGTTTGTTCATGCCCGAGGACCGGCAGCGGCTTGTCCTTGAGCATGCTCACCAGCGGCACGATCAGCGCCACCAGCAGGCCCAGCACCAGCAATGCCGCGGACCAGCCCAGCCAGCCGATCAACCCCAGCGTGCCGGGCAACATGGCGAACTGGCCGAACGAACCGGCGGCACTGGCGATGCCCATGCCCATGCTGCGTTTCTCCGGCGGCACCGCGCGCCCCACCACGCCGAGGATCACCGAGAACGAGGTGCCCGACAGCCCGATACCGATCAATAGACCGGCACTGAGCGACAAGGTCACGGCCGAGTCGGACAGACCCATGCACGCCAGGCCCAAGGCGTACAGCACCCCACCGATGGCCACCACTTTCGCCGCACCGAAGCGGTCGGCCAGCGCGCCGGTGAAAGGCTGCGCCAGTCCCCAGATCAGGTTCTGCAAGGCGATGGCGAAAGCGAATGTCTCACGCCCCCAGCCGAACTCGGCACTCATCGGCGCCAGAAACAGCCCGAAGCCATGCCGCACACCCAGGGACAACGCGAGAATCAGCGCACTCCCCAACAGCACCCATCCGCACGTACGCCACATCGATGTCATTCTTGTTCTCCATTTGCGGGTATATACCCGTTTATAAGCGGAAAACCGGCCTCAGGCCAGTTCATCCAACAGCTTCAGCAAGGTTTCGCGCTTCTCGGCGCCCAATCGATCAATCAGGCGCTGTTGGGCTGCCTCCCAGGCTGGCAACGCCGCTGTCAGGCGTTCCGCGCCGGCCTCGGTGAGCTGGACGATACGATTGCGCATGTCCGCGCCTTCGACCAGCCTGACCAGCCCTTCGCCCTCCAGCACCCGCAGATTGCGCCCCAGGGTGCTGCGGTCCAGGCCCATGGCCTCGGCCAGGGTGGAAATACTCGGTTGATCCAGACGCTGCAGATTGCACAGCAGAGAATACTGGGCAACGTTGATCCCGAAGCCATCGAGAGCGCCGTCGTAGTGCCTGCTGACGCCACGGGCGGCGCGACGCAGGTTGGTGCATAAACATTGGGAGTCGAGCATGATACGTGTATATACCCGCGGTTAAATGAAAGCAAATTTTTTAGACATTACACCGCCTGTAGGAGCCAGGCTTGCCGGCGAACAACGATGACGCGGTGCAACAGGTGCAGCGCGGCGCCTTATTCGCGGGCAAGCCTCGCTCCTACAGGAACAATGCGAGGCAGACGATCACTGTCATTTCCAGCAATTCCAGCAACGCCCCTGCCGTATCGCCCGTCGTCCCGCCCAATCGCCGCAGCATCGCGTGCCGCAACCAGGCAAATACCAGCGCTGCCAGCACGACGGCCAAAACCCCACTGAGTCCGGCCACCAGCACACAGGCCACCCCACTGACCGCCAACACCTGCATACCCGCCAGACGCGGCAGATGATCCGCCAGCGCCTGCCCCAAACCACCGGGACGCACATAAGGCGTGGTCAGGAACAACCCCAGCATCGCGCTTCGTGCAATCAATGGAACAATGATCAGCACAACGCTGTGGGGCTGCTCGATCAACGCCAGCAATGCGGCGAATTTGAGCAGCAGCACCAGCACCAGCGTCACCACCGCGATCGGCCCGCTGCGAGGGTCTTTCATGATCGTCAACGTGCGCTCACGGTCGCCAAACCCGCCGAGCCAGGCGTCGGCGCTGTCGGCCAGGCCATCGAGATGCAACCCGCCGCTGAGCAGCACCCACACGGTCAACAACAACGCTGCGTGCAGCAACAACGGCGCGCCCTGCAAGAGCCCGTCAAGCGCCCACAGAATCATGCCGAACAGCAACCCGACCAGCGGATAAAACAGCAGCGATCGACCGAGTTCTCGAGGCGCGGGCATGCCTGGCAGACGAATCGGCAGACTGCTCAGGAACTGCAGGGCGATCCAGAACGGCAGCATGCTCAGTTCGCTTCCCTGAGGGTGACGCCGGTCTCGACGCGCAAAGAAAACAGGGCACCATGACCGACTTCAACATTGAGCAACTGTTCGCGCGGCAATCCCCGCGCCTGGGCCAGCAACAAACGCATCACCCCGCCATGGCTGATCAGCAACACCCGCTGACCCGCGCAGCTCGCCTGCAAACGCCCGACCGCTGCCAATACCCGTGTCGAAAAATCCTCGACCCGCTCACCTTCAGGCGGCGTAAACGCATAGGGATCGGCCCAGAACTGACCCAACGCTTCGGCATCGGTCTCCATCAACGCGGCGGCGCTCTGCCCTTCCCAGGTCCCGAAGTGTAACTCCTGAAGGTCTTTATCCAGGAGCACGGGCAGACTCAGTTGTGCGCCGAGCTCCTCGGCGAACCGCGAACAACGCTGCAACGGCGAACTGACCAGGCGATCCCACGGCCCGCGCTCGAGCACCGCCGCCCGCATCTGCGCCCAACCTCTATCGGTCAGCGCATCGTCGAGGCTGCCGCGCAGGCCACCGCCGAGTTCGGTTTCGCCGTGGCGCAAGAGATCAAGGTGCAAGGTCATGCCGGACGATCCGCCACCGCAGCTTCGGCGAAGGTCGCCATCTGCCCGTGAAGATCGCAGGCCAGACGCAGCAACGGCACCGCCAACGCGGCGCCACTGCCCTCCCCCAGACGCAGCCCCAGGTCCAGCAGGGGTTCGGCGTTCAAGGTCTCCAACACATGGCGATGACCTGGCTCGGCACCGCGATGACCGAACAACAGCCATTCGCGGCAATCCGGGTTCAGGCGCACCGCAACCAACGCGGCAACGCTGCAAATGAACCCGTCCACCAGCACCGCGACGCCTGCCTGGGCACACGCCAGGTACGCGCCGACCAGCGCCGCGATTTCAAAACCGCCAAGGTTGAACAGGGTTTGCAGCGCGTCGCCACGATGCGCGCCATGCAACGCCAACGCGCGTTCGATGACCTGCGCCTTATGGCTGACGCCCGCCGCGTCGAGTCCGGTGCCCGGCCCGGCCAGATGCAGCACCGGGCAATCGAGCAAGGCACAGGCCAGGGCGCTGGCCGCCGTGGTATTGCCGATGCCCATTTCGCCACCGATGAACAACTGCGCGCCCGCCGCGATGGCCCGCTGCGCACTGTCGCGTCCGGCCTGCAAGGTGAGTTCGCCCTGGGCCCGAGTCATGGCCGGACCGTTCACGAAATTGGCGGTGCCCGGGCCGAGGTTGAGATGACGCACGCCCGGCAGATTCAGCGACGGCGTCACGGTGCCGAGGTCGACCACTTCAAGGGATGCTCCCAGTTGCCGCGCCAACACGCTGATCGCCGCACCGCCGTTGACGAAGTTGTGCAGCATCTGCCCGGTGACTGCCTGGGGAAACGCCGACACCCCTTCGGCGACCACACCATGGTCACCGGCAAAAATCGCGATCCACAGCTGATCCAGAGTCGGTTTTACCCGCCCCTGCAATCCGGCCAATTGCACCGCCACCGACTCCAGACGACCGAGGGAGCCGGCCGGTTTGGTCAGTTGCTGCTGTCGCGCCTCAGCCTGTTCGACGACTTGGGCGTCGATCGGCTTGCACGGGTTCAGCCACCAGGATCGAGTCATAAAGCAGTTCCTTTCAAAGTCAGGGGCAGGCCGGCGACGGTCAGGACGACGCGCTGACAGCGCTCGGCCAAGGCTTGATGCAGCCAGCCGGCTTCATCGACATAGCGGCGAGTCAGTTCGCCCAGCGGCACGACACCCATTCCGGTTTCGTTGCTGACAAAAATGATCTCGCCCGGCAGCGATGCCAGGCACTCGAGCAGGGCTTCGCGTTCGGCGACCAGGCGCTCGGCATTTTCGAGCATCAGCAGGTTGGTCATCCACAGGGTCAGGCAGTCCACCAACAGGCAGCGGTCAACGCTGGCGGTTTCGCGCAAGATGCGGGCGAGTTCAACGGGTTCTTCGATCAACGACCAGTCGGCCGGACGACGGGCGCGGTGATGAGCCACCCGTTCATTCATTTCACCGTCCAGGGGTTGGCTGGTGGCGATGTAGATCACCTGGAGTCCGGTGTCGGTTGCCAGCTTTTCAGCCAGGCGACTTTTGCCGGAGCGGGCGCCGCCGAGGATCAGTTGCAGCATGGTTCATTCCTTAAAATCTTCGGTGAGGCGACTGCCGCCTTCGCGAGCAAGCCCGCTCCCACATTTGATCGGCGTCTAACACTCATTTTATGTGCGCTGGAGATCTAATGTGGGAGCGGGCTTGCTCGCGAAGGGGCCGGCACAGGCAACTCAAAAACCACAGAGCTGACGCAACAGCCCGGTATCCAGATGCTTCTCCACCAGATCCGCCAACCGCTCGATATCGCGCTCGCGCAAGCCGTGATAATCCACTTCCTGCACCGCCTGCAAACCCGCCCAACGCAACAGCGCACTGCAGGCCGCCGGCGATTCGAACAGGCCATGCAAATAGGTGCCGAAAATCTGCCCATCAACACTTTGCGCACCGTCGCAGCGACCGTCATCCAACTGCACCGCAGCGTTTTCCAGCGCCGGCCCGGTGGTCACCCCGGCATGGATTTCATAACCAGTGACCGGCGCATCTTCCAGCGCCAGGCGCCCGCGGACATTGCGCAGCTGCTTCTCTTGTTCAAGCTGCGTTTCGAAGGCCAGCCAACCCAGACCGGCGCTCGACCCCGGCACACCTTCGAGGCCCAGCGGGTCGTGCACCTGCTCGCCGAGCATCTGCAGGCCACCACAGATGCCCAGCACTTTGCCGCCATAGCGCAGATGACGACTGATGGCGCTGTCCCAGCCATTGGCCCGCAGATACGCGAGATCGCTGCGCACGCTTTTCGAACCGGGAAGAATGATCAGGTCGGCGGGCGGGATAGCCTGGCCGGGGCCGATGAATTGCAAGTCCACTTGCGGGTGCAGACGCAGCGGATCGAAATCGGTGTGGTTGCTGATCCGCGGCAGCACCGGCACCAGCACTTTGAGTACCTGGTCCGCCTTGTCGGTCTGGCGCTGATCGATACCGTCCTCGGCTTCCAGGTGCAGGTCCATCACATACGGCAACACGCCGATCACCGGCTTGCCGGTGCGCGCCTCCAGCCAATCCAGCCCCGGCTGCAGTAACGCGAGGTCGCCGCGAAAACGGTTGATGATGAAACCTTTGATCCGTGCCTGTTCACTCGGCGACAGCAACTCGAGCGTGCCCACCAGATGGGCGAAAACCCCGCCGCGGTTGATGTCGGCAATCAGCACCACCGGGCAGTCCACCGCCTCGGCGAACCCCATGTTGGCGATGTCGCCGGCACGCAGATTGATCTCGGCCGGCGAACCGGCGCCTTCGACCATGACCACCGGATAAGCCGCGCTCAGCCGTTCATGGGACACCAGCACCGCTTGCATGGCGATGGCTTTGTAGTCGTGATAGGCCACCGCATTCATGGTCGTGACGGCGCGACCATGAATGATCACCTGGGCACCGGTATCGCTGTTGGGTTTGAGCAACACCGGGTTCATGTCGGTGTGCGGTTCAAGGTTGGCCGCCTGGGCCTGCACCGCTTGCGCGCGACCGATTTCGCCGCCATCGGCGGTCACGGCGCTGTTGAGCGCCATGTTCTGCGGCTTGAACGGCACGACGCTGACGCCCTGCCGGGTGACCCAGCGACAGAGCGCCGTCACCAGCGTGCTTTTACCGGCGTCCGACGTGGTGCCTTGCACCATCAACGTAGTCATTGGCTTTCCTTGGCATAGGCGTCGAATGCTTGCGCGAGACGTGTCCAGTCGGCTTCATCGGCGGGCAAGCCGAATCGCAGGCTGCTGTTGTGGGTGAACAAACGCAAGAGAATGCCGCGCCGGGCCATGAATTCATGCAGGGCTTCGGCGTGCTCGGTGATCAGCCATTGAAACAGCGCGCAACCGCCCTGGGGCGCGAACCCCTGTTGCGCCAGCAACCGCGCCAGGCGCTCGCTGGCCGCTTCGGTGCGCTGGCGTTGGCGAGCGTGCCCTTCGGTGTCCAGCAGGCAGGCCTGCCCCACTACCCGGGTCGGCCCGCTGACCGCCCACGGCCCCACCTGTCCGGCCAGCAATTTGAGCAGTTGGCGCTCGGCCAGCACGAAACCCAGGCGCACGCCGGCCAGGCCAAAAAACTTGCCGAAGGAACGCAGCACGATCAACCCGACCAGATGGGCAAAAGGCGCCAGGCTCAAGTGCGGCGTGTTGTCCATGAACGCCTCGTCCACCACCAGCCAGCCACCGCGCTGAGCCAGTTTCGCATGCCAGTCGAGCAGGCGACTCGGGGCCAGGCTCAGGCCGGTGGGATTGTTCGGGTTGACCACCACCAGCACGTCGAGACTGTCGAGAAAGAAGTCGACTTCCTGCTCCAGCACTTCACGCACGATATAACCGCTGCGGCGCCACGCTTCGGCGTGCTCGGCGTAACAGGGCGAGAGCACGCCGACCTTGCCGATGCGCCGCAAACGCGGCAACAGCTGGATCGCCATTTGCGAACCGGCCACCGGCAGTACTTGTGCGGCGCCGTAGTAATCGCAGGCCGCCTGCTCCAGACCGTCATCGGTTTCCGGCAATCGCGCCCAGGCACGCAACGGGATATCCGGGACCGCAAATGGCCAGGGCGCGAGGCCGCTGGACAGGTCCAGCCAGTCGGCTTCGGCGATGCCGTATTCGTGCGCCGCCTGGCGCAATCGACCTCCGTGCTCAAGCATGGAATTCAGCCCCCACGCACAGAATCAGCAACCATAACCATACCCCGCGCTTGACCAATTGCCAGCCACGGTCGATGGAGTCGGCATCCGCCGGCGGGCCTTCACCCAATTGCGGACGCTGATGCAATTCACCGTGATAGATCGCCGCCCCGCCCAACTCGACGCCGAGCGCACCCGCCCCGGCGGCCATCACCGGCCCGGCATTCGGGCTGTCCCAGGTCGGCCCCTGGGTGCGCCAGCATTTCAACGCCAGGCGAGTCTTGCCGAGCAGCGCGTAGGTCAACGCCACCAGGCGTGCGGGAATGTAGTTGAGCACGTCGTCGATCCTGGCCGCGGCCCAGCCGAAACGTTCGAAGCGGTCGTTACGGTAACCCCACATCGCATCGAGGGTGTTGCTCAGCCGATACAACACCACGCCGGGCGCCCCCGCCACGGCGAACCAGAACAGCGCGGCAAATACCGCGTCGCTGCCGTTCTCCAGCACCGATTCGGTGGCAGCCCGGGCGACTTCGGTTTTATCCAGTTCGCTGGTCTGGCGGCTGACCAGATAACCCACGCGTTTGCGCGCTTCTTCAAGATCATCGCTGCGCAGGGCCTTGGCCACTGGCTCGACGTGTTCACCGAGGCTGCGCATGCCGAGGGCACAATAGAGCGCGAGGATTTCGACGATCCAGCCGACATAAGGCGCCCAGGAAAACGCCGTGGCCAGCAAGGTCAGCGGCACGACCGCGATGAACCAGGCGGTGACGCCGTGACTGCGCCAGCCGCGACCTTCGCTGTTGAAGCGTTGCTCGATGCGGTCGGCAAAACGGCCGAACGCCACCAGCGGATGCCAGCGTTTGGGTTCACCCAGCAGCGCATCCAGCGCCACCGCGGCGACACTCAACAACGCCACACTCATTGACTCACTCCCCAATAATTTTCATACAACAATTCGCTAAGCGGACGCGCTTGCGCCCAGCCTTCCAGGGCAAGCATCGGCGCTGGATAAAACGCCTCGACCGGACCCAGGCACAGCACGGCCAACGGTTTGGCGCCAACGGGCATTTCCAGCAAGGCGGCCAGGGCTTGCGGCTCGAACAAAGAGACCCAGCCCATGCCCAGCCCTTCGGCACGGGACGCCAGCCACAGGTTCTGGATCGCACAGGACAAGGAGGCCATGTCCATTTCCGGCAAAGTACGGCGGCCGAAGATATGCCGATCGCGATCGTCCGTCAGCGCGGCGACCAGCACTTCGGCGCAGTCGTTGATGCCTTCGACCTTGAGCTTCATGAATTCGTCGCTGCGCTCGCCGAGGGCTTCCGCGGTGCGGATGCGTTCTTCTTCCACCAGCTGTTGGATTTTGCCGCGCAGGGCGCGGTCGCTGATGCGGATGAAGCGCCAGGGTTGCATCAGGCCCACGCTCGGGGCCTGGTGGGCGGCTTCGAGCAGGCGTCGCAGTAGTTCGGGCGCGACGGTGCCACCGCTGAAGTGGCGCATGTCGCGGCGTTCGGCGATGGCACGGTAGACGGCAGCGCGTTCGGCTTCGGAAAATGCGTTGTCAGTCATGGCCTCTTCGCGAGCAAGCCCGCTCCCACATTTGATAGCGGTGCCCATGAGGTCTCTGGTACGACGCGGTCCAGTGTGGGAGCGGGCTTGCTCGCGAAGGCGTCCTCACGGTCAGGCTCAAACAGTGCGGCAACCGCCGATGGATTCGACGGAAAATAAAAATGCACATAAGAGGCCGTCATCCGCCCCTGACGATAAACCGCCTCCGCCCCACGCCCGCCATTCGGGCTTAACCCACGGGCAATCGGCTCCAGCCCGGTACTGGTCAGCGAATGGTGATAAGTGTGCCCACGCAGCAACCCTTCCGGCAGTTCAACCGCCTGCAGGGCCAACGCCGCCAGACGCTTCTGCATCACCGCATCCCCGGCCAGCAAACCGACCAGTTCAGCTCGAGTGCCCTCGACATCGGTCAACGAATCCAGCAGATACAACATCCCGCCACACTCGGCCAACAACGGTTTGCCCGCCCCATGGTGAGCGCGAATCGCGTCGAGCATCGAGGTGTTCTGTGACAGCGCCACATGGTGCAATTCCGGATAACCGCCCGGCAGGTACAGACTGTCTGCGTCCGGCAATCGGGCATCACGGATCGGCGAGAAAAACAGCAACTCGGCGCCCATGGCGCGCAGCAGATCCAGGCTCGCGCCGTAGGTGAAGGCAAAGGCTTCGTCACGGGCCACGGCGATCCGCACGCCAGCCAGCAATGGCTCGGCAACGATCACATCGGGGGCGGCGAATGCCACGGCCGGCGGCAACGCCACCTCGCAACTGCTGGCCAGGGCATCGGCCGCGGCGTCGAGGCGCAGATCAAGATCGTTCAACTCGCTGGCCTGGACCAGCCCCAGGTGACGGCTCGGCAGTTCGATCCCGGTTTCCCTGGACAAGGCGCCATACCAGCGCAAGCCTTCAGTCAGGCTGCCCTCGAGCAATTGCGCATGGCGCAATGTGCCCACGCGGTTGGCCAACACTCCGGCAAACGGCAAGTCCGGCTGATAGCGCGCCAGCCCCAGGGCCAGGGCGCCAAAGGTCTGCGCCATGGCAGTGCCATCGATCACACCCAGCACCGGTACCCCGAAGTGTCGCGCCAGGTCGGCGCTGGACGGCGTACCGTCGAACAGCCCCATGACCCCTTCGATCAGGATCAGGTCGGCAACAGCTGCGGCTTCCCACAACAGTCGACGACTTTCCTGCTCGCCGACCATCCACATGTCCAGTTGATACACCGGCGCACCGCTGGCGCGCTCGAGAATCATCGGGTCGAGGAAGTCCGGACCGCACTTGAAGACCCGCACCTTGCGCCCCTGATTGCGGTGCAACCGGGCCAGCGCGGCAGTGACGGTGGTCTTGCCCTGACCGGAGGCCGGCGCGGCAATCAGGACCGCCGGGCAATGACGTGGTTGACTCACAATTCGACGCCTTTTTGCGCTTTGATCCCGGCCTGGAACGCGTGCTTGATCACGCCCATTTCGGTGACGGTGTCGGCCAGCTCGATCATTTCCGGTTTGGCGCCACGACCGGTGACCACCACATGCTGCATCGGCGGACGCGCCTGCAAGTCGCCGAGCACCTGATCGAGGTCGAGATAACCGTGCTTGAGCGCGATGTTCAACTCATCCAGCACCACCAGGCCGATGGACGGATCGCTCAGCAGTTCGCGGGACACTGCCCAGGCGGCTTCGGCGGCCGCGATATCGCGCTGACGATCCTGGGTCTCCCAGGTGAAGCCCTCGCCCATCACATGAAACCGCACCTGCTCCGGGAAGCGGCGGAAGAACAGTTCTTCGCCGGTGCTGTTGCGGCCCTTGATGAACTGCACCACGCCACACTGCATGCCATGGCCCAGGGATCTGGCGAGCATGCCAAAGGCCGAACTGCTCTTGCCTTTGCCGTTGCCGGTCAGCACCAGCAGCAGGCCGCATTCGTTCGGGGAATTGGCGATGCGTTCATCGATCACGGCTTTTTTGCGCAGCATGCGCGCCAGGTGACGTTCATCACGATCGGGGGTATCAGTCATGGGGAGCTCTCCGTTGAGGCTGGATAACGGCGGGCAGGCACAAGAATAGACGGCAAAAAGCCTGGCATCGCCCACCGTGATGCCGCTGGATGAATCAGGCCGGTCTCCGGGCTCATGAGCGGCGCTGGCCTGACTGCGCGCCTTCCCATGTCGGCGTTCGACACAGTGGCTCAAGGCGCAGTCTTCACTCATTTACCGTTGCGGGGGCAGCGTCGGGATCATGAGGCTTCAGCGTTCGAAGACCATCACTCACCGACTTCCCTGTTTCACTCCGTCGGCCATGGCCACAGAGCACCTGAAACAAGCCGCGAAGGTTAGAGGGTTGGGGGTGGAGCGTCAATTGAGAAAGCGCCCTGCGACTGACCGGTTGAACCATCGCGCCTCCCGGCTTCTCTATGATTGTATCAACGCGTCCTTAGGGAAGATCAGCATGCGCAAGCCCCAGCTCGTTATCGTCATCGCGCTCGCCGGAGGGCTCGCCGCCTGTGGTGAAACCTCCAGCCTGCAAGTCATGGACGGCACCGGACCGTCGCCCAAGTTGCCAGAACCGAACAAGACCCTGATCCCGACGGTGAACATCGCCCCGGCGATCGGCTGGCCGGACGGTGCAAAACCCGTCGCGGCGACGGGAACCCAGGTCGCCGCCTTCGCCGAAGGCCTCGATCACCCGCGCTGGCTGTATGTATTGCCCAACGGCGACGTGCTGGTCGCCGAGACCAATGCGCCACCCAAACCCGATGACGGCAAAGGTGTCAAAGGCTGGGTAATGAAGAAAGTCATGGGCCGTGCCGGTGCAGCCGTACCGAGCCCGAACCGCATCACGCTGCTGCGGGACAAGGACCACGATGGCATCGCCGAGACCCGTACGGTGTTTCTGGAAAACCTCAATTCGCCGTTCGGCATGACCCTGGTCGGCACTGACCTGTACGTGGCCGATACGGACCGCTTGCTGCGTTTCCACTATGAAACTGGCGAGACGGCGATCAAGTCGCCTCCGATCAAAGTGGTCGATCTGCCGGGCGGCACACTCAATCATCACTGGACCAAAAACGTCATCGCCAGCAAGGACGGGAGCAAGCTGTATGTGACAGTGGGTTCCAACAGCAATGTCGCGGAAAACGGCATGGACCAGGAAGAAGGTCGCGCGGCGATCTGGGAAGTGGATCGCGCCACCGGCAACCATCGGATCTTCGCTTCAGGGATCCGCAATCCCAACGGCCTGGCCTGGGAGCCCCAGAGCGGCGCGCTGTGGACGGCCGTCAATGAGCGCGACGAAATCGGCAGCGACCTGGTACCGGACTACATCACTTCGGTGAAGGACGGCGGGTTCTACGGCTGGCCCTACAGCTATTACGGACAACATGTCGATGTGCGCGTGACCCCGCAGAATCCGGACCTGGTGGCCAAGGCCATTGCGCCGGACTACGCAGTGGGCCCGCACACGGCATCGCTGGGCCTGACCTTTGCTGAAGGCAACAGCCTGCCGGCGCAGTTCAAGGAGGGCGCATTCATCGGCCAGCACGGCTCGTGGAACCGCGACCCGCACAGTGGCTACAAAGTGATTTTCGTACCATTCAGCGCGGGCAAACCGGTGGGGCAACCGGTTGATGTGCTCACCGGGTTCCTCAGCGACGACGAAAAAGCCATGGGCCGTCCGGTGGGGGTAGTGATCGACCGGCAGGGCGATTTGCTGGTGGCGGATGATGTGGGGAACAAGGTGTGGCGGGTGTCGACGGCTGCTAAATAAATGTCGGCGACTGTGCCGGCTCCTTCGCGAGCAAGCCCGCTCCCACACCTAACCTCAGGCGTTCACATTTTTGTGTTCGCCGCAGATCAAGTGTGGGAGCGGGCTTGCTCGCGAAGAGGCCATCACAGCCACCCATAAATCACCTGCCTAGCGTTTACGGCAGAGCGTTAACCCATCCCCCAACGGCAACAACGACAGGTCCACCCGCACATCATCCTTCAAGGCCAGATTGAGCGCCTGGATGGCCCGGGTGTCTGCGCTTTCCGGGTTGCCCTCAAGCACCCGCCCGCTCCACAGGGTGTTATCGAACACCGCCAGACCACCGACCCGCAGCAAACGCAGCGCATGCTCCAGATAACTCGGGTAATTGGCCTTGTCGGCATCGATGAAAATCAGGTCGAACTGCCCTGGTTGATCCAGCCCGGCCAGGGTTTCCAACGCCGGCGCCAACCGCAGGTCAATCCGCCCCGCCAGACCCGCTTCCTGCCAGTAACGGCGCGCGGTAGCGTTGTAGTCGCCTGGAATATCACAGCAGATCAGCGAACCGTCGTCCGGCAACGCCGCCGCCATGCACAAGGCGCTGTACCCGGTGAAGGTGCCCACTTCCAGCACACGCCTGGCGCCGGTGAGCTTCACCAGCAACGCGAGAAACTGCCCCTGCTCCGGCGCCACCTGCCAGCGCGCCATGGGCAGGGCCTGGGTTTCGTCGCGCAAGCGCTTGAGCAGCGGCGTCTCCCTCAGGGAGACGTCGAGCAGGTATTGATACAGGGAATCATCGAGATTGAGCGTGCGAGCGGTCATCACCAGGGCCCTGCAATCTATGGGTTATGGGCCAGATGCTCGGGTTGCAGCACACGCTTGGCGCTCAGGTAGGCTTTCTGCCAATAAGTCTTGGACAGGCTGTCGAGCTTCACCGTACCGCCCGTGGCCGGTGCATGGACGAAGCGACCTTCGCCGACATAGATCCCGGCGTGGCTGACCTGGGAACCGCCATTGGTGGCGAAGAACAACAGGTCGCCGGTTTGCAGGCCTTCCTTGCCGACACTCGCCGCCTGCATGCCGATCATCTCGCGGGTGGTGCGCGGCAAGGAAATACCGGCAACATCACGGTAGACGTAGCCGATCAGCCCGCTGCAATCAAACCCTGAATCCGGCGTATTGCCGCCCCACCGATAAGGTGTGCCGACGAGGCCGAGCGCACGAAACAGTACGTCTTCGGCGGCGGGAGAAAAGGCTTGGGAGGGACCGAAAACCAGCGGCGCGCGAATCACCGGTGCCGGTGGCGGCGGTGGGCGGCTGGCGCAGGCGCTGAGCAGCGCGGCGAAGCACATGATTGCGAGGCGGGCCGACATCGTCATAGGCAGAACATCCTGATCTGGCTGCGGCTTTTTCCACCGACAGGGCAGAAAAGAAAACCGCCTGCGCAGGACGCAGGCGGTTTGCCATCAATATTAGATCAGGATTTTAGCTGCTGCGTGGCAAACTTCAAGTAAGACTTTAAGTTCACCCTACAAATTGTCCGCTTACTTGCGAGCCGTGACGATCGCCGGACCTGTCGTTGGCGCCATCGCGAGTGCGCGCTTGGCTTCGATGAAGGTCTTGCTCCAGTAGCTGTCGCCCAGGCTGTCGATCCGGACACCGCCGCTGCGGCGGCTGCTGGAATGGATGAACTGGTTGTCGCCCAGGTAGATCCCGGCGTGACTGACGCGCCCACGACGACCGTTGGTGGCGAAGAACAACAGGTCGCCAGGCTTCAGATCGCTGCGAGTCACCAGCGGGGCGTCCACGTTGATCATTTCGCGGGTGGAGCGCGGCAGGTTCATACCGGCCTCTTCCCGAAACAGATAACCGATAAAACCGCTGCAATCGAACCCGGCTTCGGAGGTGCCACCGAAACGGTAACGGGTGCCGATCAGGGACATGCCGCGTTCGAGGATGCTGTCGGCCAGTACTGGAAGCTGATACGACTTGCCATTGGCGAAGCTGGCCAGTTCTTTATCGGTGGCCGCCTCTTGCTCAATCGCTTCCTGGAGAAGAACGGAAGTCGATTGGGCGGTAACTGAATTGATAACCTGCTGTTTTTGCTCTTGCTGGGGCGCTGGAGAATGAGCAGCGCAACCGAACAACAGGGTGACGAGTGCGAGAGGCACGAGGGGTGCGAAGCGCTTTAGCATGGGCACGACCGTGGCTGATAGTTATAAGAGAAGCCGCGACTATGCCCGCAATCATGCTCATTTGCAAATTCAATCGATCTTTGTGTGACTTCCCGGCTTCTCGATTACATCTAAGCGCTTAAGCCCCATTTAGTCGTCACGCAGCCTGCAGACCTGTAGGCATGCAGGTTTTTTCGCGTCGGAAAACTGCCAAAAGCCGGGTCAGGCAAGGGCTTCACCAGCCCAACGTTTCTTTGAGGAACGGAATCGTCAACTTGCGCTGGGCTTGCAGCGACGCCTGGTCCAGGCGCTCGAGCAACTCGAATAGCGCACTCATGCTGCGCGTACCACGCGTCAGGATGAAATGCCCGACTTCGTCGGTCAGGTGCAGGCCGCGACGAGACGCGCGCAGTTGCAAGGCGCGCAATTTGTCTTCGTCGGAGAGCGGGCGCATCTGGAAGATCAGGGCCAGGGTCAGGCGGGACTTGAGATCCGCCAGCTTGACCGGCAGCTCACGCGGCGACGTCGAAGCGGCGATCAACAAGCGTCGACCACTGTCACGCAGACGGTTGAACAGATGGAACAGCGCCTCCTCCCAATCCGCACGCCCGGCGACCGCCTGCAGGTCATCCAGGCAGACCAGTTCGTATTGTTCGAGGTTGTCGAGGATTTCGATGCCACGATCCAGCAGCTCGGCCAACGGCAAGTACACCGCCCGTTCCCCCAGCTGTTCGAAACGCAGGCAGGCCGCCTGCAACAGATGCGTACGCCCTACCCCGTCCTTGCCCCAGAGATAAATCAGGCTTTCGGTCCAGCCGGCGTCGGCTTCGCATAGCCGCTCGACATAGCCGAGTGCAGCGGCATTGGCGCCTGGGTAGTAATTGATAAAGGTAGCGTCATCACGCAGACGCACACCTAGGGGCAGCTGAATCGGTTTCATGCTGACTGAACAGTTCCAGGGGAACCGTTAGTGGCCTCTGTGTAAAGTTTGCGAAGTTTATACCCGTGAAGCTGACCGCACAATGCGACAGACCACAAGCAAAATCAATGGTTTGCGTTAATGCATTGGTTTTATGGCAGTTTCTTTGGCGCCAAGGGCGATAGCCATGCACAAGAGGCAGGCAACCTGGCAATACACCAGGCCGCCTGCGAGCAACCGTCAACCCGCCTCAGAGCTCGGGATCGTCGACGCCACTGTACATATCTGAATCCTTGTACAAATCATGCACATGACGCACCAGCACCATGATCACCGCCGCCACCGGCAATGCCAGAAGCACGCCGGTAAAGCCGAACAGCTCGCCCCCCGCCAGAATCGCGAAGATCACCGCCACTGGATGCAGGCCGATCCGGTCCCCCACCAGCAATGGCGTCAGCACCATGCCTTCCAGCGCCTGACCGACCATGAACACCGCGACGATGCCGACCATGGGGTACAGGTCGCCACCGAACTGGAACAGGCCGGCAACCAGTGCCGCACCAATGCCGATGACAAAGCCCATGTACGGCACGATCGCCGCCAGACCGGCGATCAGACCGATCAACAGCCCCAACTCCAGCCCTATCAGCATCAAGCCCGCCGCGTAGATCACGCCCAGCGCCACCATCACCAGCAACTGCCCGCGCACGAACGCACCCAGCACTTCATGGCATTCACCGGCCAGCGTCACCACCCGCGCTTCGCGATCACGGGGCAGCAGGCCGCGGATCTTGGCCATCATCAGGTCCCAGTCCCGCAACAGGTAGAACATCACCACCGGGACCAGCACCAGATTGGCCACCAGAGCGATCAATGCCAGCCCGGAAGCCGTCGCCTGACTCAACACCACGCCGACAATGTCAGTGGTCTGGCCCATGTGTTCGCTGATGGCGGCCTTGAGTTTGTCGAATTTCCAGAAACCGTCCGACAGGCCAAATTTCGATTGCGCCCAGGGCAGTGCACTGTGCTGCAACCAGTCGAGTATCTGCGGCGTCAGTTCGTACAAGCGAAACAACTGCTTGGCGAGCATCGGCACCAACACCAGCAGCAACGTGGTGAAGATCAGGGTAAACAGCGCAAACACCGCGATCACGCCCCAGGTCCTGGACAGGCCGGCTTTCTCCAGTCGATCCACCAGAGGGTCGAACAGATAGGCCAACAGCAGCGCGACCAGAAATGGCGTGAGGATCGGATGCAACAGCCAGACAAACACGCAGAGCAGGATCACCCCACCCAACCAGTACCAACGCCGCGTATCGGCCATGAACCACTCCAGCTTCTATATAAGGAAAGAACAACTTACCAGCGGAACCGCAGCTGCGGCGTCGGTTTCGGCGTCGGCGTCGGCGCCACGGCGGGTACCGAGCCATCGGCTGCAGGCTGGGCAGGGGTCGCGGGGGCTGGCGCTTCACCGGCCGGCACTTCCTGCAGCCTGGCCAGGGACAACTGCGCCTTCAACTGTTCGGCACTGCCTTTGACCCGATAGAGAATCCGGTCGCCGTCGACGCTTTGCAGGCGCGCGCCAAAAGGCTCGAGCAAACGCCCAAGGGCCGCATAGCGCTCCAGGTTCATGCCCTGCACTTCCAGCAATTGCTCGCTCGAAGCCCCCGGTTTGACCACAAACCGTGGTGCCAGACGCTCACTGACCGCCAACATGACGGCATCGGCCACGGCGGCCTGATCCGCGCCCTGCACACTGCCGGCCTCTTTCTGATCGCCCAGCCATAAACGCCACTTGGCTTGCCACTGGCCTCCCTCTTCACGGGCATGCACAGCCAGCAAGGCATCGGCGTTGTAACGGGCCGAAGCACCGCGCAACGGCGCCGGGTCCGTGCCTTCCAGATTTGGCGCGGTGGCCACGATCTGCTCATTCAGGTCCGCCAGCGGCAGGCGCAGCGGCAAACCACGGTGTTGTGCCGCGCGGCGCAATGACGTCGCGCTGGCCTGGCCATCGCCCACCAGGCTCGAGCCTTCGGTGGCATCGTTCAGCCACCAGCCCAGGATCGACGGGCGATTCGCGCTCCACAGAGACAATCCGGCACGGCGCAATGCCTGCTCCGTGCTGGCCGGGTCGAAATCGACCTTGAGTACTTCCGGCGGGCCGGCATCAAACCCGAATTGACTGATGATCTGTTGCGGATCCTTGCGCAGCGCCGCCAACCCCGGGCTTTGCGCCGCCCTGGGATCACCGGTCAGGCGCAACACCAGGGTATCCAGCGCGCGCTGGGTGGCTTGATCGCGCTCCTCGGGCGCCTGACTGGTGACAGGCTCGCGCACTTGATAAAGGCCTTTGACGGTTTCGGCATGACTGGCGAGGCTGACCAACGATAAACCGCCCATTAACAACAATTTGAAAAAACGCATGGAAGATTCCTGACGACAAGAGCGGCTGGAACAGACCGCATGAAGACAATCGAGCAAGGCTGTGACCCTCGCCCGACGCAAAACATTCACACGGCCCGGGTAAGTTTTTCGCACTGCCCTAACGATAGACGGTTAATAGCGCTACCTTATACAGCCCTGTGCGATTGCACCAACCCGGGCAATTACAGTTTTTTTCCGCCGATATGCCCCTGCTGTCGGCCTGAGGATGGCCGCTGCCCCTCAAGCCTGATAAAATCGCGCGCCTTCGCAGACCGGCAACAGCCGGGCCCTTGAATTTGCGCTCGGCAATCGCCCTCGCCTGTACAAGCGGTCCCGTTGGACTCGGTCGTTACCCCTGAATCCCCCCTAAAGGCCTGGATCATGAGCAAGCAACCCTCCCTGAGCTACAAGGACGCCGGTGTAGACATCGACGCCGGTGAAGCATTGGTCGAACGCATCAAGAGCGTCGCCAAGCGCACTGCGCGCCCGGAAGTCATGGGCGGCCTGGGCGGTTTTGGCGCCCTCTGCGAAATCCCGGCCGGCTACAAGCAGCCTGTGCTGGTTTCCGGTACTGACGGCGTCGGCACCAAGCTGCGCCTGGCGCTGAACCTGAACAAGCACGACAGCATCGGCATCGACCTGGTGGCCATGTGCGTCAACGACCTGGTGGTCTGCGGTGCCGAGCCGCTGTTCTTCCTCGACTACTATGCCACCGGCAAACTCAACGTCGAAACCGCGACCCAGGTCGTGACCGGCATCGGCGCCGGCTGCGAACTGTCCGGCTGCTCCCTGGTCGGCGGCGAAACCGCTGAAATGCCTGGCATGTACGAAGGCGAAGACTACGACCTGGCCGGCTTCTGCGTCGGCGTCGTGGAAAAATCGGAAATCATCGACGGTTCCAAAGTCGCTGCCGGCGATGCCCTGCTCGCCCTGCCGTCTTCCGGCCCGCACTCCAACGGCTACTCGCTGATCCGCAAGATCATCGAAGTCTCCGGTGCCGACATCGAAAACATCCAGCTCGACGGCAAGCCGCTGACCGACCTGCTGATGGCCCCGACCCGCATCTACGTGAAGCCGCTGCTCAAGCTGATCAAGGACACCGGCGCCGTCAAGGCCATGGCCCACATCACCGGTGGCGGCCTGCTCGACAACATCCCGCGCGTGCTGCCAAAAGGCGCACAAGCGGTGGTTGACGTTGCCAGCTGGACCCGTCCTGCCGTGTTCGACTGGCTGCAAGAGCAAGGTAACGTCGACGAAAACGAGATGCACCGCGTGCTGAACTGCGGCGTGGGCATGGTCATCTGCGTCGCTCAAGAGCACGTCGAAACCGCGCTGAACGTGCTGCGCGAAGCCGGCGAACAGCCTTGGGTCATCGGCCAGATCTCCACCGCTGCCGAAGGCGCGGCTCAGGTCGAACTGAAAAACCTCAAGGCTCATTGATGTCCCAGACCTGTGATGTGGTGGTGCTGTTATCCGGCACCGGCAGTAACTTGCAGGCCTTGATCGACAGCACGCGGACCGGCGACAGCCCGGCCCGCATCGCTGCGGTGATTTCCAACCGCGCCGACGCCTACGGCCTGCAACGCGCCAGGGACGCGGGTATCGATACCCGCTGCCTGGATCACAAGGCTTTCGAAGGCCGCGAGGCCTTCGATGCCGCGCTGATCGAACTGATCGACGCCTTCAATCCCAAACTCGTGGTCCTGGCCGGCTTCATGCGCATTCTCAGCGCCGGCTTCGTGCGCCACTACCAGGGTCGCCTGCTCAACATCCATCCCTCGCTGCTGCCCAAATACAAAGGGTTACACACTCACCAGCGCGCGCTGGAGGCCGGCGACACCGAGCACGGCTGCTCCGTGCACTTTGTCACCGAGGAACTCGATGGCGGACCACTGGTCGTACAGGCAGTAATACCGGTAGAGTTGCAGGATTCGCCGCAGAGTCTGGCGCAGCGAGTCCATACCCGGGAACACCTGATCTACCCGATGGCTGTACGCTGGTTTGCCGAAGGTCGTTTATCCCTCGGCGAGCAAGGTGCTTTACTGGATGGGAAGCTACTCGCCGCCAGCGGCCACTTGATTCGAACCTAGGAGATTTTATGCGTCGCGCCCTGCTCTTCGCTTGCGCTCTGCTCGTCCTGCCTTTCGCGCAGGCTGCAGAACTTCAACCTTTCTCCGCCAGCTACACCGCCGACTGGAAGCAGTTGCCCATGAGCGGCACCGCCGAGCGCAGCCTGACCAAGCAAGCCAACGGCGCCTGGAAGCTCAGCTTCAAGGCCTCGATGATGATCGCCAGCCTGACCGAAGAAAGCACCCTGACCCTGGACAAGGACACCTTGCTGCCCCAGTCCTACCATTTCGAACGTGGCGGCCTGGGCAAAGCCAAGAAGGCTGACCTGGACTTCGACTGGACCAACAAAATGGTCACCGGCACCGATCGCGGTGACCCGGTCAAACTCCCGCTCAACCGCGGTATGGTCGACAAATCCACTTATCAGCTGGCCCTGCAGCACGACGTGGCCGCCGGCAAGAAAAGCATGAGCTATCAGGTCGTCGATGACGGCGAAGTCGATACCTATGACTTCCGCGTGCTGGGCTCGGAAAAAGTCGACACCAAGGCCGGCCAGATCGATGCGATCAAGGTCGAGCGCGTGCGCGATCCGACTCAGAGCAAACGCATCACCGTGCTGTGGTTCGCCAAGGACTGGGATTACCTGCTGGTCCGCCTGCAACAGGTCGAGACTGACGGCAAGGAGTACAACATCATGCTCCTGGACGGTACGGTCAACGGCAAGGCTGTCAAAGGCAGCTGATCCGGATCGACATGTAAAACGCCGCCATTGCGGCAACGCTGTTTGCGTAAGCAATTGAACCCCAGCGGGCTTCTCCAAAAATCCGATGTCAGTCCCCTGGCATCGGATTTTTTTCTGCTAAACAGGAGCCGCTCTCCCTCGGCAACTCTTTAACTTATACGACATTAGTACCAACACCTCATACATCCTCGCTGAAAAACCTTCGAACACAAGAATATAGATACTTTAAGAAACCGGGTTTCAAGTGCCGGGTATTTTTTAGCACACAAACTCTTAGATCCGCCCTGATGCCTTGATCCTACAAAACAAGTCGTAATTTCCCACAGCGATTTCTTAACATATAAAAAAAACGGGTGGACAATTGCATTTTCAGAAACAGCCTACAGCCAGGATTAACACTTTTCCTATAATCTGGCGCTCCCAACAAATCAAGGAGCGACTTTAATGGCGAGCCATAGCTACATGAGTATTACCGGTAAGCATCAAGGGAAGATTTCTGCCGGCTGCTCAGGCCAAAGCTCTATCGGTAACAAGTGTCAATTCGATCATCAGGACGAAATCATGGTACTGGCTTTTTCGCATGATATGGTTGCAGGCAATGACGGAAGCATTACCGGTGGTCGCGGCAAACACATGCCTATCACGATAACCAAAGCCATCGACAAATCATCACCGCTGCTGGCGAGCGCACTGCATGGAGGTGAAGAATTGGACTGCACCATCAATTTATACCGAACCGCTTCGACTGGAGGGCAAGAGCGGTATTATTCCATTCACCTCACAGGGGCGCGTATTGCGCATATCAGTCAGCAGGTACCCCATGCAATTCGCATGAATGATGCCGAGCCGCAAGAGTTGGTATCTATTCGATATAGAGATATTGTTTGGGCGCACATTCCGGGAGCAACGAGCGCTTATAGTAGCTGGACGAATGAGAATGAATGAAACTTCCTGTGATATTCATGACGTGACTAGAGCGGCTTCAGATTTGGTTGCGGCTGGCTGCAGCATAGGCATGGCGCACATCCCTGACGGCATTGAGCGGCTACGATTTGGATCGATTGTATCTGCCTATGCTGATGAAATTATTCAGGCCGTTGATGAGGGCGTGATAAGCGCATGGGAAGGGCTGCAACAGATCGGGGCTGAACACAAAGATCTATTATCCAAGGCGCTTTTTTATACTCAGAACGGCATCAATATTTTAGCAGGAGGCGCACAGATTAAAGCAGGGGTAGTGGTTGCAGGCGCATCTTGGGGAGTCGGAGTTATACCGGGCGCACTTCTAGTCAGTCATGGAGCTAACAATATCGCCGAAGGTGCGGCTAATATATATAACGGCCCAGACACGCCTACCACTCAAGGACCTATTCGGCGCGGCTATCAGGCTTTATTTAGGGATAGCTACAGCGGCAATATGGCGTACTACACAACAGACTTGATATTGTCGGGTTACGGAATGTTCAGAGTTGTGCGAAAACCAGACTCTGTACAGCTTTTTCGATTTGACCCTGTTAGTAATGAGCGGAGCTATCAGCAAACTGGGAGGCTGGCTTTGCTATTTGAAGGATTAGTTGACTCTATCACATTGAGCACCATTTACGAAGAAAACCAATCGACGGAAAGCAATCCATAATACTGGGTGATGCGTTGCTACTTCATGTCATGCCACGCATTCTTGGAATGTAAAAGCGCAAGCCAAATAACACTATAAACACATAGGTTATTAAGTAAGCAATTTTCAAGGCTCGACCTTCAAGCGGGATTATCTCAGTGATTACCCAGACCACCACTCCCATGATCGGAATTGAACACCCTAAAACCAAGAGAGTGACTGCGATATGGTATCGAATATTTTCAAGATTCATTAGCCATCATATCCAACCGGTGTGAGCCTCGAGATTAATACGGCCTTGCAAAACAAATCAACACTTCTTCAGAAGGCGCCAGAAAAGCATTTGTAATTGAATTTGACTGGCGGCGATGACTGAACTCATTTGCTGCCCCAGTCCTACCATTTCGAACGTGGCGGCCTGGGCAAAGCCAAGAAGGCTGACCTGGACTTCGACTGGACCAACAAAATGGTCACCGGCACCGATCGCGGTGACCCGGTCAAACTCCCGCTCAACCGCGGTATGGTCGACAAATCCACTTATCAGCTGGCCCTGCAGCACGACGTGGCCGCCGGCAAGAAAAGCATGAGCTATCAGGTCGTCGATGACGGCGAAGTCGATACCTATGACTTCCGCGTGCTGGGCTCGGAAAAAGTCGACACCAAGGCCGGCCAGATCGATGCGATCAAGGTCGAGCGCGTGCGCGATCCGACTCAGAGCAAACGCATCACCGTGCTGTGGTTCGCCAAGGACTGGGATTACCTGCTGGTCCGCCTGCAACAGGTCGAGACTGACGGCAAGGAGTACAACATCATGCTCCTGGACGGTACGGTCAACGGCAAGGCTGTCAAAGGCAGCTGATCCGGATCGATACTTGTAGGAGCGAGCTTGCTCGCGATGGACTAGAGGACGCCGCGGGGTGTCAGGCTCACAGCGTTATCGTTGACGACCATCGCGAGCAAGCTCGCTCCTACAGGGAACGAGGCAGGATCGCCAGGAAATTATCCCGCGCGACCTTTCTGGCAACGTCTTCCGGCAGCGCATCGAGGAACGCATCGAAGCTGCGCATTTCCTTACCGAGCTTGTTGAAACGCCCCACGACATCAGAGCCGAGCATGAAGCGTTCCGGGAAGCGCTCCGCCAACTTCAACCATTCCTGCCGAGGCTTGCCCTGCTCATCCAGCAGGTAGGGCGTCAGCATGCTCCAGGACAGGTCCACAAACAGATTGGGGTAAGCCTCAAGCATGCGGGTCAAGGTCGGCAGCAGAAAGTCCAATTCAGTCTGATGACGATGAATCTCGGCGCTGGTTCCGGCATGGGCCCAGATGAACCGGGTGTGTGGATGATTGCGCAACGGCTCTTCGACTTCCGCCAGGTACAGCGGATTTTTCTCACGCTTGGAGGTGATGTTGGAATGCAGCATGACCGGCAAGTCGTTTTCGGCGGCGAGGTGATAGATCCGCGTCATCGCTTCGTTATTCGCCCGCGGTGTGTCGCCGGACGTCAGCGCAGTCAGGTCGTCATGGCGGGTAAAGACTTCGCCTATGCCCTGCCACAGACCGGGATTGAGATCGAGCATGCGCTGGATATGCGCCACGGCGTTCTTGTCGTTGGGGTTGAACCCTGACAGGAACGGGTGAAAGGACTGACGCTGCTCGGGGGGCAAGCTGTTCACAGCCGCCGCGACTATGACATCAGTGGCGCTGTACCAGTAGGCATCGGCGTCATCACCGGCGTAATAACGTGGCCGCTTGGGTTCGTCTTCGTGCCATTTCTTGGCCACCGGAATGCCGGAAATCATCACATGCTCGATGCGGTTGTCGGTCATGGCCTTGAGCAATTTCGGCATCCCGGCCGTTTCCTGAAAAAAGTCCACGTAATGCAGGTGCGCATCGCTGTAGGCATATTCGCGGGCGCTGGCAACGTGGCAGGCAAAGACCAACAGGCAGGCAATGCTGTAGCGGGACAGAGGCACGGGCGATCTCCAGCATGTAGGAACAGCGTAGACCCCAGCGCAAGGTCCAGGGTTCATCAAGGCAAGAAAGTGGAACGCGAACCTGAAGGAATGCTCTATACCTTCAAGGTCTTTTTTGACTGAATAACTTTTCCTGACCTGCGAGGTTTCCCATGACTGTTACCGTCAATACCGTTTCCGCCGAAGGTTTTCGCCACAGCGTCCAGATCGATGAACACGAGTTGTTTGCCGATGCGCCCAAAGAGATCGGCGGCGAAGGCACTGCGCCCGAGCCCCACGACTACTTCGACGCCGCCCTCGGCGCCTGCAAGGCCCTGACCCTGAAGATGTACGCCAGGAAGAAGGACATTCCGCTGACCGGGGTCACGGTCGAGGTCAAGCGCGATAACAGCGAAGAGCAGAAAGGCAAATATGCCCTGCACGTCAAACTGACCCTCAAGGGTGTGCTCACCGACGCCCAGCGCGACGAACTGCATCGCGTAGCCGACCGCTGCCCGGTGCACAAGCTGATGACCAGCACTGAAGTCAGTATCGAAACCCATCTGTCCGAAGGGGCTTTCAGCCAATAGCGGCAAGGGCTGCGCAAGCGGGTTATGCTCCATGCGTCACCCGCTCAGCCTGGAATGCACCATGAACACTCCGCTCGTGATCCGCCCTCGCGCCGAAGACGTCGAAGGCCAACCGATTCTTCGCCCTTTGCCGTCAGCCAAATGCCGCAGCGTCGGGCCCTTTGTGTTTTTCGACCACATGCTGGAAACCCTGTACCCCGCAGGCCATGGCATGAACATCCGGCAGCATCCGCATATCGGCCTGTCCACCCTCACCTACCTGTTCGAAGGGCAAATCCAGCACAAGGACAGCCTGGGTTCCGATCAGGTGGTCGAGGCCGGGGATGTCAGCTGGATGACGGCGGGCAGCGCGATCGCCCATGTCGAGCGCACGCCGCAGGCCCTGAAGGACAGCGGGTTCAGGATGCATGGGCTGCAGATCTGGCTGGCGTCGCCCAAGGAACGTGAACAGGGCCCGGGGCACTACAGCCACCATCCGGCGGCCACACTGCCGGTCAGCGATAACCTTGGCGTGAAGATCCGCATGATTGCCGGGTCGGGCTTTTGCCTGGAATCGCCGGTGCCGGTGCTTTCTCCTACGCTGTATGCCGAATTGAACCTGCAAACGGCCACCACGCTACTCATACCGACCGAGCATGAAGAGCGGGCACTGTATGTGTTGCAGGGCGAAGCGCAGCTGGATGGCGAGCTGTTGGAACCCCATACGCTGGCGGTGTTGCCTGCCGGGGAAGCGATGACGCTGTTCGCCGAGAGCGACTGCCACGCCGTGCTGTTCGGCGGCGCTCCGCTGGATGGGCCGCGGCGGATCAACTGGAATTTTGTGGCGAGCGATCCGGCGGCTATCGACGAAGCGCGGCGCCGCTGGGCGGCTGGGGATTGGCCGACGGTGCCGGGGGAAAGCGAGCGGATTGAACTGCCTTAGGTCCTGAGCCGCCTATTAGATTGCCTTCGCGAGCAAGCCCGCTCCCACATTTGATCGAGTCGTACGCAAATTTTACGGTCGACGCCGATCCAATGTGGGAGCGGGCTTGCTCGCGAATGGGCCGGCACTGACACCCTCCTCCCAGGACTACAAAAGCCCCAGAAAAAAACCCGCCGAAGCGGGTTTTTTTGTTCTACGCCGTTAAACCGACAGTTCAACCAGCAGCTTGTTGAGGCGGCGCACATACGCGGCCGGGTCCTTCAAGCTGTCGCCGGCCGCCAGGGCCGCCTGATCGAAGAGGATGTGCGACAGGTCGCCGAAGCGCTCGTCGCTCTGCTCGTTGTCGAGTTTCTCGATCAGCGGGTGAGCCGGGTTGAATTCGAAGATCGGCTTCGACTCCGGAACCTTCTGACCGCTGGCTTCGAGGATCTGACGCATCTGCATGCCCAGGTCCTGCTCGCCGATGGCCAGAATCGCCGGGGAATCGGTCAGGCGGTGGGAAACCCGCACTTCGGCCACCGAATCGCCCAATGCCGTTTTCAGACGCTCGACCAGGCCTTCTTTGGACTTGGCGACTTCTTCCGCGGCTTTCTTGTCCTCTTCCGAGTCCAGGTTGCCCAGGTCCAGGTCACCGCGCGCCACGTCGACAAAGTTCTTGCCGTCGAAGTCGCTGAGGTAGCTCATCAGCCACTCATCGATGCGGTCGGTCAGCAGCAGCACTTCGATGCCTTTCTTGCGGAAGACTTCCAGGTGCGGGCTGTTTTTGACCTGCGCGTAGGTTTCGCCGGTCAGGTAGTAGATCTTGTCCTGACCTTCCTTGGCGCGCGCCAGGTATTCGGCCAGGGAAACCACTTGCTCGCCTTCTTCGCCCTGAGTGGAGGCGAAACGCAGCAGGCCGGCGATTTTCTCTTTGTTGGCGAAGTCTTCCGCCGGGCCTTCTTTCATG
The DNA here is from genome assembly GCF_006094435.1 of Pseudomonas sp. MPC6. Classification (NCBI taxonomy): domain Bacteria; kingdom Pseudomonadati; phylum Pseudomonadota; class Gammaproteobacteria; order Pseudomonadales; family Pseudomonadaceae; genus Pseudomonas; species Pseudomonas sp. MPC6. The sequence goes on from NZ_CP034783.1 coordinate 5,078,677, forward strand.
ACCTGGCCGAAGTTTTTCCAGAAGCCCTTGTACTGCTCAGGGTCGTTCTTCGCCAGTTTTTCCAGCATGTCGAGCACACGCTTGGTCAGCGCCGACTTCATGGAGTCGATGATCGGGTCTTTCTGCAGGATTTCCCGCGACACGTTCAGCGACAGGTCGTTGGAATCGACCACGCCTTTGATGAAGCGCAGGTACAGCGGCAGGAACGACTCGGCCTGATCCATCACGAACACGCGCTGCACGTACAGCTTCAGGCCTTTGGGGGCTTCACGCTGGTACAGGTCGAACGGTGCACGGGCCGGCACATAGAGCAGCGAGGTGTATTCCAGCTTGCCTTCGACCTTGTTATGGCTCCAGCTCAGCGGGTTCTCGAAATCGTGAGCGACGTGCTTGTAGAACTCCTGGTATTCCTCGTCCTTGACTTCAGTACGCGGGCGAGTCCACAGGGCACTGGCGCGGTTGACGGTTTCCCATTCAACGGCCGGTTGCTCTTCACCTTCAACGGCTGCCGCTTCTTTCGGCAACTCGATCGGCAGTGCGATGTGATCGGAGTACTTCTTGATGATGTTGCGCAGACGCCAGCCGTCGGCGAATTCGTCTTCACCCGACTTCAGGTGCAGGACGATACGGGTGCCGCGCTCGGCTTTTTCAACGGTAGCGACTTCAAAGTCGCCTTCACCCTTGGACGACCAGTGCACGCCTTCGCTGGCAGCAGCACCGGCACGGCGGCTGAACACGTCGACTTTGTCGGCAACGATGAATGCAGAGTAGAAACCCACACCGAACTGACCGATCAGGTGCGAATCTTTTTTCTGATCGCCAGACAGGTGTTTCATGAAGTCGGCAGTGCCGGACTTGGCGATGGTCCCCAGATGGGTGATCGCGTCTTCGCGACTCATGCCGATGCCGTTGTCTTCGAGGGTGACGGTTTTAGCGTCCTTGTCAAAGCTCACACGGATCTTCAGCTCGGCGCCACCTTCCAGCAGGTCAGGCTTGGCCAAGGCTTCAAAGCGTAATTTATCGACAGCGTCAGAGGCGTTCGAGATCAATTCGCGAAGGAAAATTTCCTTGTTGGAATACAGCGAATGGATCATGAGGTGCAGCAGTTGCTTCACCTCGGTCTGGAAGCCCAGGGTTTCCTTTTGAGTTTCCACACTCATGGTCATCAAACTCCAATCAGATGGCATAAGCCGCGACCTTGACGGTCGGCGGCGGGTTGTCATCAAAGTTGGGGGCTCAGATCAGGATTTCAAGGGCTCTTCGATTTTGAAATGAGCCCGGGCCGTGGCAATCGGCTCGGATTCGGTACTTTGCCAGGCCGTAATCGCTACGTTGGCAACGCGCCGCCCCTGGCGACACACCTGGCACCTGGCCCAGGTGTCACGGAATTGCCCTGCGCGCAGGTAGTCGAGGGAGAAGTCGATGATCTTCGGCACGCCGGGTGATCCGGTGAAAACCAGCAGGTGCAGCGCCGCGGACAATTCCATGAACCCGGCAATCACGCCGCCATGAATCGCCGGCAGCAGAGGGTTGCCAATATTGTCCTTGTTAGCCGGCAAGCGAAACAACAACTCATCCCCAACCCGCGAACACTCGATGCCGATCAGTTTCGCATAGGGAACCCGGTGCAGCAGCGAGGCGTAGTCCCCCTGTTCATGGGCCTGTTGCAGTTGCTCCTTGAAGTTGTCAGTCATGGCGCACGTCCGACGATGACACCGCCAAACCCTTTGGTGCCCTTGATGGCTTTACCCATACGCATGAAGGTGCCGACGACATGGGCGATGGGTTGTTCGGGGTCGTCCTGATAGGCAAAGCCGCGGGCGAAGATCACATCGGTGGTGACCCGGTAGCACTGGGCAAATCCATAGACATCTTTGTGCGGTTCGGCGGCGTGCATGTAATCGATACGCAGGTCCAGGGTCGGACACACTTCGAACTCGGGCAACACGCAGAGGGTGGACATGCCACAGGCGGTGTCCATCAGCGACGTCAGTGCCCCGCCATGGATGACGCCGGTTAGCGGATTGCCGACGATTTGCGGGCTGTACGGCAAGATTACAGTAAGCCCTTCACCACTCGCGCTGTGAACCCGCAGCCCGAGGACCTGACAATGTCGCAGCGCCGACAGGAATCGTGTCGCACGCTCAAAAACGGGGTTTTCGGCCATTTGATAAAAACTCTTGTTAGTGTCCTGAGATCGCACCAGGCGCTTTGAGTAAAAGTTCCCGCCGGAATATTCTTATATATCTGTATGAATTGAGGAACTTAACGCTGAGCGCTGTGCTCGAAAGGCCAGTAGATATTTTCCATAAGGAGAAACACCCCATGCGTAAGACTTTAGCTATTGCCTTGATGTTGACCGCCTCCCTCGGTCTCGCTGCTTGCGATAAAAAATCCGAGGACAAAGCTCAAGATGCCAACCAACATGCTGAGCAAGCTCAGCAAGACATGAACAAAGCTCAGGATAAAGTGAACGACGCAGCAAAAGAAAACGCCGAAGCTGCCAAAGCTCAGGCTGAATCGAACAAAGCTGCAGTAGAAGAAACTGCTCCGGAAGCAGCACCTAAAAACTAAAACAGTTTTTAGCGTGATAAAAGAAAACCCGCCAAGTGCGGGTTTTCTTTGGTCTGCGATACGGGCGTCACAGCAGAATCGTTCTGAACGTCGGACTAATCATCAGCAACAACGAACAGATTAAGCCCACCAACCACACCAGGCTGCGCTGCCAGGCCAGGTCTACCCAATAGCACAGCAAATAAATGATTCGTGTTATCACGAAGATGATTGCCAGCGAATCGATAAGCCACCCCGCCGTCTGCGTGGTATGCGCCATCAACACCCCCACCGCAAACAATATGAATGCCTCGATACAGTTCTGATGCGCCGCCAGCGCCCTGGCCCCGAAGCCGGTAAGTTGCGCCTGCTGCTGGCGTGGCAGGTGATTATCGTAACCGCCCTGCTCTTTCATGGCCTTGGTTACCGGGATGCGCGCCACATAAATCAGCAAGGCACTGATAAACACACACCAGAACGGAATACTCATCAAGCGACCTCTTTACTCGGCTCGGGCAAGGGAGCCTCTGTAGGGGTATAGACCATTACGTCGAGAACGTCGGAGTGAAATTCCCGGCGATAGAGCACCAACACCACGCCGGTACTCATCAACATGAACAACCAGGGACTGACGAACCAGGCCAGCATGGTCATGCCGAAGTAATAAGAGCGCAGGCCGAAGTTGAACTGGTTGGCGGCCATGGAAATGACCCGGGCTGCCCGGGCGGCAAAGGCTTTGCGTTCCTGCTCGGAAACATGCCGTTCACCGACCATGGGTGCCGAACCCACCAGGATCGCCGCGAAGTTGTACTGGCGCATGCACCAGCTGAAGGTAAAGAACGCATAGACGAATACCATCGCCAGGCATAACAACTTGATTTCCGACATGCCCTGGGACGCTTGCTGCACCATCGGGATATCCGCCAGCAACGACACGGCCCTTTCGGACGCACCCAGCACCGTGAGAATGCCGGCCAGGATAATCAGCGTGCTGGACGCGAAGAACGAGGCGTTGCGCTCCAGGTTGCCGATCACGCTGGCGTCGGCGATACGGTTATCGCGCAGCAGCATGCGGCGCATCCAGTCTTCGCGGTACAGGTGCAGGACGCTGGCCAGGCACGCGGTGTCCCGGGCTTTCCACGTCGCATAGCGCGTGTAGCCGCCCCAGCAGATCACGAACCAGGCGGCGGCGAGAATGTGGATCAGGTTGGCGAGGATGAACGACATGCAGGTCCTTGTGACATATTTGCGGTGTACCGCAACCCTGTGGGAGCGGGCTTGCTCGCGAAAGCGGTGGGTCAGTCGACATCAATGTTGAATGATAAGCCGTCTTCGCGAGCAGCCCGCTCCCACATGAGGTCTTTGCAGTGTTTCGACGTTAGCTTAAGAAAAAAGACACTGCATCACGCGCATAAAAAATGCCCCGTATCGATTGATACGGGGCATTTCAGTTTGTGCTGTCACAGGCCCGCTTGTGGCGGCCCTTGCAGCAGCTTACGCCAGCGCTTCTTCGCGCTTGCCCAGCAAACGATCACACACCACCGCAACCACCAGGGTCATGACCGACGGTACCAGCCACGCCAGACCTTGCTCGCTCAACGGCAGGTGAGCCAGCTGCGTCGGCAGCCAGTCCGCCAGACCGGCGCCTTTGAGTGCATCAATCAGGCCGAAGATAAAGGACACCAGCATCACCGGGCCGACAATACGGCCCTGCTCATGCCAGAAGTCCTTGCAGAAGCTCAGGGCCACCAGGGCGATGCACGGCGGGTAGATCGCGGTCAGTACCGGGATCGAGAACGCGATCAGCTTGGTGAGGCCCAGGTTGGACACCAGCAGGGAAAACGCGGCGAGGATGATCACCAGGGTTTTGTAGGACAGTGGCAGCACGCGGCTGAAGTATTCAGCGCAGGCACAGGTCAGGCCGACCGCCGTGACCAGGCATGCCAGGGCGATCAACACTGCCAGGAAACCGCTGCCCAGGGAGCCAAAGGTGTGCTGCACGTAAGCGTGCAATACCGCCGCGCCATTGGTCGCACCGGCGGCCACTTCATGGCTGCCCGAACCGAGACGGAACAGGCTGACGTACACCAGGGCCAGGCCTACGCCGGCAATCAGCCCGGCAATGATCGCGTAACGGGTGATCAGCGCCGGCGACTCGACACCACGGGAGCGGATGGCATTGACGATGACAATGCCGAAGACCAGTGCCCCCAGGGTATCCATGGTCAGGTAACCATTGATGAAGCCCTGAGAAAACGGTGCCGCCACGTACTCGGGAGTACCGACGCCGATGTCGCCGGCCGGCAATGCAAACGCGGCGATGCCGAGAATAGCCAAGGCGATGATCTTCAGCGGTGCGAGGAAGCGTCCTACGGTATCCAGCAAACGGCCCGGGTACAGCGAGATGAAGAACACCAGCAGGAAGTACACCGAGCTATAGAGGAACAGTGCCAGCGGGCTCTCGCCGGTCAGCGGTGCCAGGCCGACTTCGAAGGATACGGTCGCGGTGCGCGGCGTCGCGAACAACGGGCCGACAGCCAGGTAGCAGGCAGCGGCCAGCAGGCCCCCGGCGACTTTACCGATCGGGCTGCTCAAGGCATCCATGGCGCCGCCGACTTTGGCCAGGGCGACCACGGTAATCACCGGCAGACCGACTGCGGTGATCAGAAAGCCCAGCGCCGCCAGCCAGACATGAGGCCCGGCCTGCAAGCCGACGATAGGCGGGAAGATAATATTGCCAGCCCCGACAAACAGGGCAAAGGTCATGAATCCAAGTGCCAGGATGTCCTGGCCTTTCAACACTTTCATTAAGGAAATACCACACTACTGAATCGGAATTTAGAGGGGGACTTCCCTATGGGTGAGGGAAATGCTGTCGGTCCGTATGGGACTGACCCGTTTAGCGCGTAGCGGCCTTATGGGCTGCGGACGCAAAAATGGCGGCTAGCCTAACGAATTTGCTCGCAAAACGCACTGTTAGGGTGCGAACTATCCGATACACGACATTTCCGTGTCGCGTTTTCATACATAACGTTCATCCGACGGTGAAGCCTGTAGGAGTTGGCTTGTCGGATCCCCGCATCGCCGCGAAGGCGGCACGTCTGATGCACCGCGTCGACTGGTTCGCCAGCAAGCCGGCTCCTACAGAGACCGATGCGTCATTTGATTCGGTCGGAAACGACAAAGGCCACCCGAAGGTGGCCTTTGTCAGCAGAGCTACAAGTTAAGCGCGAGGCTTACTTCATCGCCCAACCGGTCAGCTCGGACAGAGCCTTGCCGATGTCTGCCAGCGAACGCACGGTTTTAACGCCTGCGTCTTCCAGGGCAGCAAACTTCTCGTCTGCAGTGCCTTTGCCGCCAGAAATGATTGCGCCAGCATGGCCCATGCGCTTGCCCGCAGGGGCAGTCACACCAGCAATGTAGGAAACAACCGGCTTGGTCACGTGTGCCTTGATGTAGGCAGCCGCTTCTTCTTCAGCCGAACCGCCGATCTCGCCGATCATCACGATCGCATCGGTCTTCGGGTCTTCCTGGAACAGCTTCAGGATGTCGATGAAGTTCGAACCCGGGATCGGGTCACCGCCGATGCCGACGCAAGTCGACTGACCGAAACCGGCGTCAGTAGTCTGCTTCACAGCTTCGTAGGTCAGGGTGCCGGAACGGGAAACGATACCGACCTTGCCTGGCAAGTGAATGTGACCTGGCATGATGCCGATCTTGCATTCGCCTGGAGTGATCACGCCTGGGCAGTTAGGGCCGATCAGGACTACGCCCAGCTCGTCGCACTTAACTTTAGCGTCCAGCATGTCCAGGGTAGGAATGCCTTCGGTGATGCAAACGATCAGCTTGATGCCGCCGAAAGCAGCTTCCAGGATCGAGTCCTTGCAGAAAGGAGCTGGAACGTAGATCACGCTGGCGGTGGCGCCAGTGGCAGCTACAGCATCTTTCACGGTGTTGAACACTGGCAGACCCAGGTGCTCGGTGCCGCCTTTGCCCGGAGTAACGCCACCGACCATCTTGGTGCCGTATTCGAGAGCTTGCTGGGTGTGGAAACTACCTTGCGAACCGGTAATACCCTGGCAGATAACTTTGGTGTCTTTATTGATCAGGACGCTCATTATTTGCCCTCCGCAGCTTTAACGACTTGTTGAGCAGCGTCGGTCAGGCTGGTAGCAGCGATGATGTTCAAACCGCTTTCTGCCAGTACTTTAGCGCCCAGCTCAGCGTTGTTGCCTTCAAGGCGAACAACAACCGGGATTTTCACGCCGACTTCTTTCACAGCGCCGATGATGCCTTCGGCAATCATGTCGCAACGAACGATGCCGCCGAAGATGTTGACCAATACTGCAGCGACGTTAGTGTCGGACAGGATGATCTTGAACGCTTCGGTTACGCGTTCTTTGGTAGCACCGCCGCCCACGTCGAGGAAGTTGGCTGGTTTGCCGCCATGCAGGTTGACGATGTCCATGGTACCCATGGCCAGGCCAGCACCGTTGACCATGCAACCGATGTTGCCTTCCAGCGCTACGTAGTTCAGTTCGAACTTGGCAGCGTGCGCTTCGCGCGGATCGTCTTGCGACGGATCGTGGAAAGTCTTCAGCTTAGGCTGACGGTACATGGCGTTGGCGTCGATGTTGATCTTGGCGTCGAGGCAATGCAGATCGCCGTCAGCCTTGATCACCAGCGGGTTCACTTCCAGCAGAGCCAGGTCGTGATCCTTGAACAGTTTGGCCAGACCCACGAAGATCTTGGCGAACTGAGTCACTTGCTTGCCTTCCAGACCCAGCTGGAATGCCAGCTCGCGACCCTGGAATGGCTGAGCGCCAACCAGTGGATCGATAGTGGCCTTGAGGATTTTCTCAGGGGTGTCGTGAGCGATTTTCTCGATGTCCACGCCACCTTCGGTGGAAGCCATGAACACGATGCGGCGGCTCGAACGGTCAACGACAGCGCCCAGGTACAGCTCTTTAGCGATATCAGTGCACGATTCAACCAGGATCTTGGTGACTGGCTGACCATTGGCATCAGTCTGGTAAGTCACCAGACGCTTGCCCAACCACTGTTGAGCGAATGCTTTGGCGTCTTCCTTGCTGCGAACCAGCTTGACGCCGCCCGCTTTACCGCGACCACCCGCGTGAACCTGGGCTTTGACAACCCATTCGGTCCCGCCGATCTTGTCGCATGCTTCTGCTGCTGCTTCCGGGGTGTCTACGGCGAAACCCTGGGATACTGGCAGGCCGTATTCAGCGAACAGCTGCTTACCCTGATACTCGTGAAGATTCATGCTTATTACCGTCTTCGTTAGGTACTGCGCATTCGGTGCTGCACTCGTTCAAGTGCCGCACCACCTGTGACTGCTGCTTGCGTAGCCTTTCCGGACAACCGGTGCAGCTACGCAAGACTGCGTCCAGCGGATGTTCCGCGGTGAGTCTTGCTTGCAAGGCTCACGACGGGCTATACCGCCGTGGTTTCTTATTGTCTTAACGCTTCTTCTTGTTGGCGATGTGAATGGCGCCGCCATTCACTGCCAGAGCGGCTTCGTGCAAGGCTTCGGACAGGGTCGGATGGGAGAAGACCATCATGCCCAGGTCTTCAGCGCTGGTGCCGAATTCCATACCGATCGCGCCCTGCTGAACCAGTTCCGCAGCGCTCGGGCCAATCACGTGGACGCCCAATACGCGGTCAGTCTTGGCATCGGCAATGACTTTCACGAAACCGCCGGTATCGTTGGCTGCCATGGCACGGCCACTGGCTGCGAACGGGAAAGTGCCGACGTTAACTTCAACGCCTTCAGCTTTCAAGGTCTGCTCGGTTTTACCGACCCATGCGATTTCCGGGTGAGTATAAATAACCGAAGGGATCAAGTCATAGTTCATCTGGGCTTTGTGGCCCTTGATGCGCTCGACGACCATGATGCCTTCTTCCGAGGCCTTGTGAGCCAGCATCATGCCGCGAACCACGTCGCCGATTGCGAAAACGCCCGGTACGGTGGTGGCGCAGTGATCGTCAACGTGCACGAAACCGCGCTCGTCGAGGGTCACGCCGCAGTCGGCGGACAGCAGATCAGTGGTCACCGGACGGCGACCAACGGCTACGATCAGCTTGTCGAAGGTGATGGTCTGCTCGCCCTTGGCGTCGGTGTAGTTCACCACGACTTCGTCGCCGTTCACTTTGGAACCGGTGACGCGAGCGCCCAGCTTAATGTCCAGACCCTGTTTGGTCAGGGTTTTCAGCGCTTCCTTGGAAACGGCAGCGTCAGCGGCCATCAGGAAGGTGTCCAGCGCTTCGAGAACGGTGACTTCCGCACCCAGGCGGGACCAGACCGAACCCAGTTCCAGACCGATCACGCCAGCGCCGATCACGCCCAGACGTTTTGGTACGGATTGGAATTCCAGCGCGCCCGTCGAATCGACGATCACATTCTGGTCAACCGGAGCCGGTGGAATGTCGATCGGACGCGAGCCAGGGGCCAGAATCACGTTTTCGGCTTCGATGATTTCTACCGAACCGTCAGGTTTGGTGACTTCGACTTTCTTGCCGGCCAGCAGCTTGCCGTGACCCTGGATGGAGGTCACACCGTTGGCTTTGAACAGGGTCGCAACACCGGAAGTCAGACCCTTGACGATGTTGGCCTTGCGGCCGACCATCGCTGGCACGTCCATGGTCACGCCGGCGTGGTTGATCCCGTGGATCGCGAAGCCTTCTTTGGCTTCCTTGTATTTCCAGGAGCTGTCCAGCAGCGCCTTGGAAGGAATGCAACCGACGTTCAGGCAGGTACCGCCCAGAGCCAGCTTGTCTTCCTTGTCGGTGTACTTCTCGATGCAGGCCGTCGAAAGACCCAGCTGCGCGGCCTTGATGGCAGCCACATAGCCGCCAGGGCCAGCGCCGATCACTACTACGTCAAATTTCTGCGACATTCAAAAATTCCTCTTTTGGCAACAAGCTTGAAGCCACAAGCCTCAAGCCAGGCTGCAATCGCTTGCAGCTTGTGGCTTGAAACCTGTAGCGGCTTCTATCAGATATCCAGCAGCAAACGAGCCGGGTCTTCCAGCAGGTTCTTGATGGTAACCAGGAAGGTCACAGCTTCTTTGCCATCGATCAGACGGTGATCGTAGGACAGCGCCAAGTACATCATCGGACGGATGACAACCTGACCATTGATCGCCATAGGACGCTGCAGAATGTTGTGCATGCCCAGGATGGCCGCTTGCGGCGGGTTGACGATCGGGGTCGACATCATCGAACCGAAGGTACCACCGTTGGTGATGGTGAACGTGCCACCGGTCATCTCGTCCATCGACAGTTTGCCGTCACGGGCTTTCTTGCCGAAAGTGGCGATGCCGCCTTCGATTTCAGCCAGGCTCATCAGTTCGGCGTTACGCAGGACCGGTACAACCAGACCGCGGTCGCTGGAAACAGCCACACCGACGTCAGCGTAGCCGTGGTAAACGATGTCCGCACCGTCGATCGACGCGTTGACGGCCGGGAAGCGTTTCAGCGCTTCGGTGGCAGCCTTGACGAAGAACGACATGAAGCCCAGGCGCACGCCATTGTGGGACTTCTCGAACAGATCCTTGTACTTCGAACGCAGCGCCATGACTTCGGTCATGTCGACTTCGTTGAACGTGGTCAGCATCGCCATGTTCGATTGTGCTTCAACCAGACGCTTGGCGACGGTAGCGCGAACGCGGGTCATCGGTACGCGCTTCTCGATGCGATCGCCGGCAGCGAACACTGGAGCAGCAGCGGCAGGTGCAGCAGCCTTGGCAGGCGCGGCAGCCGGAGCGGCTTTCTTGGCAGCAACGGCTGCAACCACGTCTTCCTTGGTCACACGACCGCCTTTGCCAGTGCCGGCAACGGAAGCGATGTTGATGCCGTTTTCTTCAGCCAGCTTGCGAGCAGCCGGTGCAGCAACAGGATCGTCTTCGCCTTCGGCGGCAGGAGCCGCAGCCTGTGCAGCGGCCGGAGCAGCGGCAGCGGCTGGAGCGGCAGCAGCGCCGCCCGCTTCGATGGAGCCCAGGACTTCGTCGGACAGAACGGTCTCGCCTTCGTTCTTGACGATAGCGCCCAGCACGCCGTCAGCGGTAGCCAACACTTCCAGTACGACTTTGTCGGTTTCGATGTCGACGATCAGGTCGTCACGCTTGACGGCGTCGCCCGGCTGTTTGTGCCAGGTGGCAACGGTGCCATCGGCAACCGATTCCGGGAAAGTGGGGGCTTTGATTTCGATAGCCATTATCTGTGGGTCCTTAAATTCGGTTTCAGGTGCGCGAAGGCGTTAAACAGTAAAGGCGTCTTGCAGCAGTTTTTCCTGCTGCTCGGCGTGCATCGATGCGTAACCGCATGCAGGTGCAGCAGAAGCCTCACGGCCCGCGTACTCGAGTACGAGAGACTTGTCGAGGTTACTGATGCTGCGACGCATGTGGTGTTGGCTGCAATACCACGCACCCTGGTTCATCGGCTCTTCCTGGCACCAAACGGCATGCTTGACGTTGGTGTAAGGAGCCAGGACTTCTTTCAAGTCGTCCTCAGGGAATGGGTACAGCTGCTCGATACGCACGACGGCGATGTCGTCACGGCCTTCGGCACGGCGTTTTTCCAGCAGGTCGTAGTAGACCTTGCCGCTACACAGAACAACGCGCTCGACCTTTTTCGGATCCAGTGCATCGATTTCCGGGATGACGGTCTGGAACGAACCTTCGGCCAGATCTTCCAGGGTAGACACAGCGAGCTTGTGACGCAGCAGCGACTTCGGCGTCAGCACGATCAACGGCTTGCGCAGCGGGCGAATCACCTGACGACGCAGCAAGTGGTAGATCTGAGCCGGTGTAGTCGGTACGGCTACCTGAATGTTGTGCTCGGCGCACAGCTGCAGGTAACGCTCCAGACGAGCCGACGAGTGCTCCGGACCCTGGCCTTCATAACCGTGCGGCAGGAGCATGGTCAGACCGCAGAGACGGCCCCACTTGTGCTCGCCACTGGTGATGAACTGGTCGATGACCACCTGGGCACCGTTGGCGAAGTCGCCGAACTGGGCTTCCCAGATCACCAGCGCTTCCGGCGTGGTGGTCGAATAACCGTATTCGAACGCCAGAACCGCTTCCTCGGACAGGAACGAATCGTACAGGTCGAAACGTGGCTGACCTTTGTACAGGTTCTGCAGCGGAATGTAGCTGCCGGTGTCTTTCTGGTTGTGCAGGACGGCGTGACGGTGCGAGAACGTACCGCGACCGATGTCCTGACCCGTCATGCGAATCGGGTGACCTTCGAACGCCAGGGTCGCGTACGCCATGGTTTCGGCGTAACCCCAGTTGATCGGCAGGCCGCCGGCTTGCATCTTCTGACGGTCTTCGTAGATTTTCGAGACCTGGCGCTGAACCACGAAGCCTTCCGGAATTTCCAGCAGCTTGGCGGACAGTTCCTGCAGGGTCTTCAGATCGAAACGCGTGTCGTGACGCGCGGTCCAGGCGTGGCCCAGATACGGACGCCAGTCCACGAACAACTCTTTGTTCGGCTCTTTGACCAGGCTTTTCACTACGTGCAGACCGTTGTCCAGCGCGTTGCGGTATTCGTCGACCTTGGCCTGGACACGCTCGGTGTCGAGCACACCGCCCTGGGTCAGGCGATCGGCATACAGCTCACGGGTGGTACGCTGCTTGGCGATCTGCTGATACATCAGCGGCTGGGTACCGCTTGGCTCGTCGGCCTCGTTGTGGCCGCGACGACGGTAGCAGACCAGATCGATCACCACGTCACGCTTGAACTGCATGCGGTAGTCGATGGCCAGCTGGGTCACGAACAATACGGCTTCCGGATCATCACCATTCACATGGAGGATCGGCGCCTGGATCATTTTCGCGACGTCGGTGGCGTACTCGGTGGAACGCGAGTCCAGCGGGTTGCTGATGGTGAAACCGACCTGGTTGTTGATCACGATGTGCACGGTACCGCCGGTTTTGAAACCGCGGGTCTGCGACATCTGGAAGGTCTCCATGACCACGCCCTGACCGGCAAATGCCGCGTCACCGTGGATGGAAATCGGCAGAACCTTCTCACCGGTCGGGTCGTTACGACGATCCTGACGGGCGCGAACCGAACCCTCGACCACTGGCGAAACGATTTCCAGGTGGGACGGGTTGAACGCCATGGCCAGGTGAACTTCACCACCGGTGGTCATCACGTTGGAGGAGAAGCCCTGGTGGTATTTAACGTCACCGGAACCCAGCTCGACCTTTTTCTTGCCTTCGAACTCGTCAAACAGCTCGCGCGGGTTCTTGCCGAAGGTGTTGACCAACACGTTCAGGCGACCACGGTGAGCCATGCCGATCACGATTTCCTTGGTGCCGTAGGAACCGGAACGCTGGATCAGCTCGTCGAGCATCGGAATCAGGCTCTCGCCGCCTTCCAGGCCGAAACGCTTGGTACCCGGGTATTTGGTACCCAGGTATTTTTCCAGGCCTTCGCCGGCGGTCACGCGCTCGAGCAGGTGGCTCTTGATGTCGGCGGAGTACGTCGGACGGCCACGCACGCTTTCCAGACGCTGCTGGAACCACTGGCGCTGCTCGGAATCGGTGATGTGCGTAAACTCAGCGCCAATGGTGCGGCAATATGTCTGCTGCAACGCTTCGTGAATTTCGCGTAGGCTCGCCTCCTCTTTGCCGATGAACAGGTCGCCGGCACGGAAGGTCGTATCAAGATCGGCATTGGTCAAGCCGTAATGATTGATCGACAGGTCTGCAGGTGCAGGACGCTGCCACAGCCCCAGCGGGTCAAGCTGGGCTGCCTGGTGGCCACGCATACGGTAGGCCTGGATCAATCGCAGCACTTCAACTTGCTTCTTCTCGTGCTCACTGCTCACGCTGCCGGCGGAAACCGGTTGGGCGCGGCGCTGGTTCTTTGCCAGCAAGACGAAATGATCGCGAATCGTGGAGTGCGAAACATCGGTGGCAGAGTTGCTGTCGGCAGGCAACTTCTGGAAGTAGGTGCGCCACTCTTCTGGCACAGCGTTAGGGTCGTGCAGGTAGAGCTCGTAGAGCTCTTCCACATAGGCAGCGTTACTACCGGATAGGTAGGCGCTGTTCCACATGCGCTGCATCACGCTTTCTTGCATGCTTGGTCACCCTCGGTTAGGGGAACACCACCGGCGTCGACACCGAGCACGCTTGCAGAAGTCCGAATGCAGCGACTAAAACAAGCCACTAGGATCACGCTGATAGTCCGGGTACCAGCCCGGATGCCCCTGCTTGTCTCATTTCTTCAAAATAAGAGCCGCAGCCTTTTAAGCTGCTGCTCAGGTTAAAACTACGGCGCCGGTTGAAGCCTGCGCCGTAGCATCTACGGGTACAGCGGTCTTGCGGGTACTACAGCTGAATCACACGCCGCTTTGCAGAAGCATGTTACGAATGTGACCGATGGCCTTAGTCGGGTTCAGGCCTTTCGGACAAACGTTGACGCAGTTCATGATCCCGCGGCAGCGGAATACGCTGAACGGGTCATCCAGTGAAGCCAGACGCTCGGCAGTCTTGGTGTCACGGCTGTCCGCCAGGAAGCGATACGCTTGCAGCAGGGCAGCTGGACCCAGGAACTTGTCCGGGTTCCACCAGAAGGACGGGCAAGAGGTCGAGCAGCAAGCGCACAGGATGCACTCGTACAGACCGTCGAGCTTTTCCCGCTCTTCCGGGGTCTGCAGACGTTCGATGGCCGGAGCCGGCGTGTCGTTCTGCAGGTAAGGCTTAACCTTTTCATATTGCTTGTAGAAGATGCTCATATCGACGACCAGGTCACGGATTACCGGCAAACCAGGCAGAGGACGAACAACCAACTTGTTACCTTTTACGACGGCAGACAGCGGCGTGACGCACGCCAGGCCGTTTTTGCCGTTGATGTTCATGCCGTCGGAACCGCAAACACCTTCACGGCAAGAGCGACGATAGGAGAAACCTTCGTCCTGCTCTTTGATCAGGGCCAGCACGTCCAGCACCATCAGGTCTTTACCACCGGTGTCGACCTGGAATTCCTGCATGAACGGCGCAGCGTCCTGATCAGGGTTGTAGCGATAAACACTGACTTTCAACATGGCGGCCACCCTTAATAAGTCCGAATCTTAGGTTCAAAAGTCGGAACAGTCTTCGGCGAGAAGTTCACAGCACGCTTGGTCACGCGCTTGTCACCCGGGAAGAACAGGGTGTGGCACAGCCAGTTTTCGTCGTCGCGGTCTTCGAAGTCTTCACGGGCGTGAGCGCCGCGGGACTCTTTGCGGATCTCTGCAGCGATGGCGGTGGCTTCGGCCACTTCCAGCAGGTTCTGCAGTTCCAGCGCTTCGATACGTGCAGTGTTGAACGCCTGCGACTTATCGTTGATCTTGACGTTGGCGATACGTACGCGCAGGTCAGCCAGCTGGGCAATACCCTTCTGCATGTATTCGCCGGTACGGAATACACCGAAGTAGTTCTGCATGCAGTTTTGCAGCTCGCGACGCAGGGTTGCCACGTCTTCGCCATCGGTACGCTCGTTCAGAGCGGACAGACGGGCCAGGGCCGTTTCAATGTTGGCGTCGGTGGCGTCGTCGTATTCGATACCGTCGGTCAGCGCTTTTTCCAGGTGCAGACCAGCAGCACGACCGAACACCACCAGGTCGAGCAACGAGTTGCCGCCCAGGCGGTTGGCACCGTGAACCGATACGCAAGCCACTTCGCCCACTGCGAACAGGCCAGGAATGATGGTGTCGACGCCTTCGGCATCCTGGGTGATCGCCTGGCCATGAATGTTGGTCGGAACGCCGCCCATCATATAG
Source organism: Pseudomonas sp. MPC6 (assembly GCF_006094435.1). Classification (NCBI taxonomy): domain Bacteria; kingdom Pseudomonadati; phylum Pseudomonadota; class Gammaproteobacteria; order Pseudomonadales; family Pseudomonadaceae; genus Pseudomonas; species Pseudomonas sp. MPC6. The sequence continues at coordinate 5,094,023 of NZ_CP034783.1, forward strand.
TGGCAAGTCGGAACGACCGGAACCGGGGCAACCACCGGGTCAACGTGAGCAAACGTCTTGGACAGTTCGCAGATGCCTGGCAGGCGGCTGTGCAGTACTTCTTCGCCCAGGTGATCGAGCTTGAGCAGTACGTGGTCGCCATTCGGACCGCAACCGTTACCGGCGATGATCTCTTTAACCATCGAACGGGCAACGACGTCACGACCGGCAAGGTCTTTGGCGTTCGGAGCGTAACGCTCCATGAAACGCTCGCCGTGCTTGTTGATGAGGTAACCACCTTCACCACGGCAACCTTCAGTCACCAGTACACCAGCGCCGGCGATGCCGGTCGGGTGGAACTGCCACATTTCGATGTCTTGCACCGGCACGCCAGCACGCAGAGCCATGCCGACGCCGTCACCGGTGTTGATCAGGGCGTTGGTGGTGGACGAGTAGATACGACCGGCACCGCCAGTGGCCAGAACGGTGGCCTTGGCACGGATGTAGCTGGTTTCACCGGTTTCGATGCAGATGGCGATCACACCGACGAACTCGCCTTCCTGGTTTTTCACCAGATCAACCGCGTAGTACTCGTTCAGGAACGTGGTGCCGGCTTTCAGGTTGCCCTGATAAAGCGTGTGCAGCAGCGCGTGACCGGTACGGTCGGACGCGGCGCAGGTACGGGCAGCCTGGCCACCTTTACCGTAATCCTTCGACTGGCCGCCGAATGGACGCTGGTAGATACGACCTTGTTCGGTACGGGAGAACGGCAGACCCATGTGGTCCAGTTCAAATACCGCAGCCGGGCCTTCCTGACACATGTATTCGATAGCGTCCTGGTCACCGATGTAGTCGGAACCCTTGACGGTATCGTACATGTGCCAGCGCCAGTCATCGTTCGGATCAGCCGAAGCGATGGCGCAGGTAATGCCACCCTGAGCGGAAACGGTGTGCGAACGGGTCGGGAACACCTTGGTGATCACGGCAGTCTTGTGACCGCCTTGCGCCAGTTGCAGCGCGGCGCGCATGCCGGCACCGCCACCACCAATAATGATGGCGTCGAAAGAAATCGTTGGAATGTTAGCCATGAATCAGATACCCCAGAGAATCTGCACACCCCAGACGAAGTAAGCGAACATCGCAACGCCGCATACTGCCTGGAAAAGGAAACGTACTGCAGTCGCGGACTTGCCCAGCGCCATCGGCGTCAGGTAGTCGGTCGCGATGGTCCACATGCCGACCCAGGCGTGAGCGCCCAGGGCCACAAGGGCCAGCAGACTGAAGATACGCATCCCGTTGTGGGCGAACAGGCCATGCCATTGGTCATAGCCAATGCCCGGGTTCGCCGCGAGGTATCCGATCAGGAAGATGAAATAAGCCGCGAGAACGACCGCAGACACACGTTGCGCCATCCAGTCATAAAGACCGGAACGCGAAAGGTTCGTAACGCTGGTTACCATATCCAAACTCCTGCCAGAACGATCAGCACCACGGAAATGGCGATGATGATTTTCGAGCCCAGGCGGCCGCCTTCAAGCGTCTCACCGATGCCCATATCCATGATCAAGTGGCGCACACCGGCTACCAGGTGATACAGAAGAGCGGACAGGAGGCCCCATGCTACGAACTTGGCCAGCGGGCTGGTCAAGGTTGCCTTCACGTCGACAAAACCTTCCTCGGAACCCAGGGATTTGCCCAATGCATAAAGCATGAAGCCAAGGCCCAGGAAGAGGATGATGCCGGAAACACGGTGAAGAAACGACGTAACGCCGGTGATGGGGAGTTTGATGGTCCTTAGGTCTAGGTTTACAGGTCGTTGGCTTTTCACGGCTTTTTTTTCACACTGAAGAGCCCCTAACAATCAGGGCAAAGTTGTTGGGGAGTGCACTGGTCAGGTAACCACCACCCAGGGATGCGACCCCCAATAAAGCAGGCCCAAAAGCCCCTGGCGGTCGGTGGCCGAGTATAGACAGTTAGGCTACTAATGACAACGCGTTCGCCTACCCCCAATAGCGCATTGCACAAGTGGGATAAAAGGCGTAAATGGCAGTCAATTTCGAGGAAAAAGTCCGGTTAAAGCCTTCTGGAGCAAGAGTTTAGGCAAATTGACATTCGAATTTATCTCACTATAGTGGTGCGGGCCCTGCGTGGGGGGTCTGTCTGATGATTTCAAGCATAAATAGGAGGCCACATGGCTGACAAAAAAGCGCAGTTGATCATCGAGGGCGCAGCCCCCGTCGAGCTGCCCATTTTAACCGGCACCGTTGGTCCCGATGTTATCGACGTTCGGGGCCTGACGGCCACGGGCCGTTTCACCTTTGACCCTGGTTTCATGTCGACTGCTTCCTGCGAGTCGAAGATCACCTATATCGATGGCGACAACGGCATTCTGCTGCACCGCGGTTACCCGATCGAACAGCTGGCTGAAAAGTCGGACTACCTGGAAACCTGCTATCTGCTGCTCAACGGCGAACTGCCGACCGCAGAACAGAAGGCCCAGTTCGTCAGCACCGTGAAGAACCACACCATGGTTCACGAGCAGTTGAAGACCTTCTTCAACGGCTTCCGTCGCGACGCCCACCCGATGGCCGTCATGTGCGGTGTAGTCGGCGCCCTCTCGGCCTTCTACCACGACTCCCTGGACATCAAGAACCCCCAGCATCGCGAAATCTCCGCGATCCGCCTGGTGGCCAAGATGCCGACCCTGGCAGCGATGGTTTACAAGTACTCCATGGGTCAACCCATGATGTACCCGCGCAACGACCTGACGTACGCGGAAAACTTCCTGCACATGATGTTCAACACCCCGTGCGAGATCAAACCGATCAGCCCGGTGCTCGCCAAGGCCATGGACAAGATCTTCATCCTCCATGCCGACCACGAGCAGAACGCATCGACCTCCACCGTGCGCCTGGCCGGTTCGTCGGGTGCCAACCCGTTCGCCTGCATCGCCGCCGGTATCGCTGCACTGTGGGGCCCTGCCCACGGCGGCGCGAACGAAGCCGTTCTGTCCATGCTTGACGAAATTGGCGATGTCTCGAACATCGACCAGTACATCGCCAAGGCCAAGGACAAGAACGATCCGTTCAAACTGATGGGCTTTGGTCACCGGGTTTACAAAAACCGCGACCCACGCGCCACCGTGATGAAGCAGACCTGCGACGAAGTACTCAAAGAGCTGGGCATTACCAACGATCCGCAACTCGAACTGGCCATGCGCCTGGAAGAGATCGCCCTGACCGACCCGTACTTCATCGAACGCTCGCTGTACCCGAACGTCGACTTCTACTCGGGGATCATCCTCAAGGCGATCGGCATTCCAACCAGCATGTTCACCGTGATCTTCGCCCTGGCGCGGACCGTGGGCTGGATCTCCCACTGGAAAGAAATGCTCTCCAGCCCGTACAAGATCGGCCGCCCGCGCCAGTTGTACACCGGCTACGAGTCGCGTGACATTCCTGATCTGGAAGACCGCAAATAAGACCTGCCTTGCGATAATGTCTTGAGTTGTACCGGGAACGGCCTCTATTTATAGGGGCCGTTTTTGTTTGTGTGCCTTTTTTGATGCGCGGCGGCCTCAGGGCCGACCGGGAAGGCACCGCGCAATCATGTTGAAGATCAAAAGATCGCGGCCTGCGGTAGCTCCTACAGGGGGTTTGGGTACATTCGGGAGATCAGGTCGGCTGGCAGGCCGCCTTCGCTGGCAAGCCAGCTCCTACAGGGGGTCTGGGTACATTCGGGAGATCAGGTCGGCTGTCAGGTCGCCTTCGCTGGCAAGCCAGCTCCTACAGGGGGTCTGGGTACATTCGGGAGATCAGGTCGGCTGGCAGGTCGCCTTCGCTGGCAAGCCAGCTCCTACAGTTAACATCAGCGCCCACAAAAAATGCCCCGATCTTTCGACCGGGGCATTTCTGTTTAACGCAGCTTATATATGGAAACCTGAAGCCTTAGTGAGCAACCGCCCCACTCGCCCCCAACCCCGTCTGCGAGCGAACAAATTGCGGGAAGAACAACGCCCGCTCATTGGCCCCAGCCGTGGACTTGTCCGTGATCGAGAAGAACCAGATCCCGATAAACGCAATGGCCATGGAGAACAGCGCCGGGTACTCATACGGGAAGATCGCCTTCTCGTGATGCAGGATCTGCACCCAAATGGTTGGCCCAAGCACCATCAAGCCAACGGCACTGATCAGGCCCAACCAGCCGCCGATCATCGCACCGCGGGTGGTCAGCTTCTTCCAGTACATGGAAAGCAGCAGCACCGGGAAGTTACAGCTCGCCGCGATGGAGAACGCCAGGCCCACCATGAACGCGATGTTCTGGCTTTCGAACAGGATACCCAGACCGATCGCCAGCACACCCAGGCAGACGGTGGTGATTTTCGAGACGCGGATCTCATCCTTGTCGTTGGCCTTGCCCTTCTTGACCACACTGGCGTAAAGGTCGTGGGATACCGCCGTGGCACCGGCCAGCGTCAGACCGGCAACCACTGCCAGAATGGTCGCGAACGCTACCGCCGAGATGAAGCCCAGGAAAATACTGCCACCGACCGCATTGGCCAGGTGCACCGCCGCCATGTTGTTGCCGCCCAACAGCGCGCCAGCCGCATCTTTGAAGGCCGGGTTGGTGCTGACCAGCAGGATCGCGCCGAAGCCGATGATGAACGTCAGGATGTAGAAGTAGCCAATGAAGCCGGTTGCATACAGCACGCTCTTGCGAGCTTCTTTCGCGTCACTCACGGTGAAGAAGCGCATCAGGATGTGCGGCAGGCCAGCGGTACCGAACATCAGGGCCAGGCCCAGGGAGAACGCAGAGACCGGATCTTTGACCAGACCGCCCGGGCTCATGATCGCCTCACCTTTAGGGTGAACCTTGATCGCCTCGGAGAACAGCGCGCTGAAGTCGAAGTTGACGTGTTTCATGACCATCACTGCCATGAACGTAGCACCGGACAGCAGCAACACGGCCTTGATGATCTGCACCCAGGTGGTCGCCAGCATGCCGCCGAACAACACGTACATGCACATCAGGATACCGACCAGGATCACCGCGACGTAGTAGTCGAGACCGAACAGCAGCTGAATCAGCTTGCCGGCGCCGACCATTTGCGCGATCAGGTAGAACGCTACCACCACCAGCGAGCCACAAGCGGACAGCGTGCGGATCTGGGTTTGCCCCAGGCGGTAGGACGCCACGTCGGCAAAGGTATATTTACCCAGGTTACGCAGGCGCTCGGCGATCAGGAACAGAATGATCGGCCAGCCCACCAGGAAGCCGATCGAGTAGATCAGGCCGTCGTAGCCGGAGGTGAACACCAGGGCGGAAATACCCAGGAAGGACGCCGCGGACATATAGTCGCCGGCAATCGCCAGGCCGTTCTGGAAGCCGGTGATCTTGCCACCCGCCGCATAGTAGTCGGCCGCCGAATTGTTGCGCTTGGAGGCCCAGTAGGTAATGCACAGGGTCAAGCCGACGAATGCCACGAACATCAGGATGGCGGAAACGTTGAGCGGTTGTTTGTGCACTTCGCCAGTCAGGGCTTCAGCCGCCCAGGCGCCAGGTGCAAAGGCTGCGATGCTCAATAGAGCCATTAGACGCCGGATCATTGCTGAGCCTCCTTGAGAATCGCATTGTTCAGGTCGTCGAATTCGCCATTGGCGCGTCGTACGTAGATTGCCGTCAGGATAAAGGCCGAGAGAATCAGCCCGACACCAATGGGTATGCCCCAGGTAATCGATGATTCAGGACTGATTTTCGCGCCCAGGATATGCGGCCCGTAAGCAATCAACAGGATGAATCCGGAGTAAAGCCCAAGCATGATCGCCGAAAGAATCCAGGCGAACCTTTCTCGCTTACTAACCAGCTCCTTGAAGCGCGGGCTGTTTTGAATCGAGAGGTAAATGCTGTCGTTCATTGTTTTTATCCTCGCAGCACAGATGAAGTTGTAACGTCTTCCACTCTATGCGGCTGCGGAACTGGTTCCAGACGACCTTAGTATTAGAACGACATGACAGAATCGCCAAACTGTAGGAGCGAGCTTGCTCCGGGCGGCGTTCCGACGATGGACTCAAAGGCGCCGCGTTCATCCGGAAGCACGCGTTATCGTTATCGATCATCGCGAGCAATCGAGCGTCGACCGGCTGCTCCTACAGAAAAGCAAAAGGCCGCTCGGCATAAATACCAAGCGGCCCCGGGAGGTGCCGACCAGACGGGTCAGCTCAAATCATTTGGTCCAGTCTGCAACGCGCTCCGGGTGTTTGGCCACCCAGTCCTTCGCCGCCGCTTCAGGCTTGGCACCTTCCTGAATCGCCAGCATCACTTCGCCGATTTCGTCTTTCGACGCCCACTGGAAGTTCTTCAGGAACTTGACCACTTCCGGCGCCTTGGCTTCCAGGCCTTTGCTGCCGATGCTGTTCACGGTTTCAGCCGCGCCATAAACGCCTTTCGGGTCGTCCAGGAAGCGCAGTTTCCACTTGGCGAACATCCAGTGCGGCACCCACCCCGTGACGGCAATGGATTCCTGTTTTTTCTCGGCACGGGTCAGCTCGGCAATCATCCCGGCGCCAGAACTGGCCTTGAGCTGATACCCGGTCAGATCGTAGTCCTTGATCGCCTGTTCGGTCTTGAGCATCACGCCCGAACCAGCGTCGATGCCGACAATGCGTTTTTTGAAGCTGTCATCGGTTTTCAGGTCTTGAAGCGACTTGGCCTTGACGTACTCCGGCACGATCAAGCCGATCCTGGCGTCCTTGAAGTTCGGGCCGTAGTCGACCACCTGATCCTTGTTCTTGGCCCAGTAATCGCCGTGAGTCACCGGCAGCCAGGCTGAGAGCATGGCGTCGAGTTTGCCCGTGGCGACACCCTGCCACATGATCCCGGTGGCGACCGCTTGCAGCTTCACGTCGTAATCGAGTTTCTGCTTGATCACTTCGGCTGCCACATGGGTGGTCGCAACGCTATCGGACCAGCCGTCGACGTAACCGATGGTCACGGCTCCCTTCGCGGCCAACGCCTGGGTGGAGCCGATCGCAAGCGCCAGTGCGGCACTTGCGCCTAAAAGTCGTCGCATCTTCATCGTTACTTCCCCGAAAGTGCTGCGCTCGGCGGATGCCGAGTCGCGTCAACGTATTGTTATGGTGCGCGGCGCCCCCATCACGCCTCACCGCAAACTCGTTCCACATCAGCGCGATTTTCCGATGAGAGCGCTGACGCCTCGATAATCAACCTGACGACAACTGCGACCTGCTCTGCCAGCGACCTCAAGGCATCGAGAAACGACATCAGAACGCCATTAATCTAGACCAGCGAAAGTCCCCCGGCCAATCCGCCCGAACTTTGCATGTCAAAATCATGCAGGCCACCAGACACGCGACAAATGCAGGTAACATGCGCGGCTTTGCTCCCAGACGGCCTGACCATGCCCGCGACATCGCGCTTTCCTTTTTTTGCTTATCTATTTGCCTGCCTGCTGGGGCTTTTTGCCCTGGGTGGCTTCTGGTACGGCCTCGGCAAACCCGTGGTCCTGCCGGACGTGGCCAGCGCTTCGCACAAACTGCAATGTGCCTCCTACACCCCGTTCGACAAGGACCAGTCGCCATTCGATGTGCCGTTCAACTTGCGCCCGGAACGCATGGACGCCGACCTCGCGTTGCTGGCCAAAAGCTTCGAATGCATTCGCACCTATTCCATGACCGGCCTCGAGGCCGTGCCCGCCCTGGCGCGCAAGCACGGTTTGAAGTTGATGATCGGCGCCTGGGTCAACAGCAACCCGGTGGACACCGCGAAAGAAATCGACCTGCTGATCGCCTCGGCCAATGCCAATGCGGACGTGGTGACCTCGGTCATCGTTGGCAACGAGACCCTGCTGCGCAAGGAAATCACCGGCGCGCAGTTGGTGAAACTGATTGACCGGGTCAAGAGCCAGGTCAAACAGCCTGTCACTTATGCCGACGTCTGGGAGTTCTGGCAAAAGCACCCGGAAGTGGCTCCGGCGGTAGATTTCATCACTATTCACTTGCTGCCGTACTGGGAGGATCACCCTTCGAACATCGACGTCGCCCTGTCGCAGGTGGCCGCCGTGCGTCAGTCTTTCGGCAGCATGTTCGCGCCCAAGGACGTGATGATTGGCGAAACCGGCTGGCCGAGCGAAGGCCGCCAACGTAAAACCGCCCTGCCGAGCCGGGTCAATGAAGCCAGGTTCATCCGCGGTTTTGTCATCATGGCCGAGCAACAAGGCTGGCACTACAACCTGATCGAAGCCTTCGACCAACCGTGGAAACGCGCGAGCGAAGGTGCGGTCGGTGGGTACTGGGGGCTGTTCGACGCCGATCGCCAGGACAAGGGCGTTTTGGCCGGTCCGGTGTCGAACGTACCGTACTGGTCGCAGTGGCTGGCGGTCGGTGGCCTGATCTTCTTCGGCACGCTGATCCTCGGCGGTCGAGTACGCAGCACACGCGCGGCGCTGGTGCTGCCACTGCTCGGTGCACTGGCCGCCTGCTCGATCGGCGCCTGGGGCGACCTGGCCCGTGTCACCACCCGCTTCGCCAGCGAGTGGCTGTGGGTCGGCCTGTTGACGGCGTTGAACCTGCTGGTGCTGGCCCATGCGGCACTGACCCTGAGCGCTCGTACCGGTTGGCGTGAGCGCGCGTTCAATGTTCTGGAACGTCGGGCTGGCTGGTGGCTGGCAGCAGCAGGCTTCGCCGCGGCGGTGACGATGCTGGAACTGGTGTTCGATCCGCGTTATCGCAGCTTTCCGAGTGTTGCGTTCATCCTGCCGGCACTGGTGTACCTGTGCCGCCCGGTGAGCGTGCCGCGCCGGGAGATTGCCTTGCTGACCTTCATCATCGGTGCCGGGATTGCGCCGCAGTTGTATCAGGAAGGGCTGCAGAACCAGCAGGCGTGGGGTTGGGCGCTGGTGAGCGTGCTGATGGTTGGGGCGTTGTGGCGCAGTTTGCGGGTTCGCAAAGTCTGATCTTCAGCGGGGCCGCTGGCTTCTTCGCGAGCAAGCCCGATCCCACAAGGGATCTTCAGTGAACACAAATACGGTGTACGGCTAAGATCAACTGTGGGAGCGGGCTTGCTCGCGAAGACTGTCTATCAAACGCTAGAGGAAGCCCTGACCAGACGCAACGCCGCAATCACCACCGCAAAAACAGCCAGCGTTGTGTTGTACAACGCCAACGCCGGCAAGCCGAACACCAACGCCAACACCGCCAACCACCACCCTGCCCGGCCTGGCAGTACAAAACCGATCACCGCGGCCGCCACTGCAGCCCAACCCAATACCCTGAAATGAATCATCAGCCCCAGGTTCGAACGGACCTGGCATTCCCAGCGGCTCGCTTCGTCCACACAGATGCCGACCCATTGAGCATCCTCCATGAAGCCATAACGCGCGCCATAACTGGCGGCCAGCCATAATGGCAGCAAAACAAGCAGCAAAATCACGGGCAGACGGCGGGACATGAAACACTCCAATACGCGAAAACGGCGGCCAGCTTAATCCCCCGGCAGCGGTTAGCAAGCGCGTGACACAGATAATTGGTCACGAAACAGCCGCAAAGTGTATCGTCCAGCTACCATTACTCCGAAATTAGGCCTGATTGGTGTCGATCCATGGCACTTTGGCGCAAAACCCGTGGTCATAGCCTGCGAACTTCATTCGGCACCTTCCTCTAAGGGATCTAGTCATGCTCCGTTCCTTGCGCTTCGCCGCCCTGTTTGGCGGCATTATTTTGAGTGCGTCCGCACTGGCGGTCGATATCGACGCCGCCAGTTATGGCTATCCCTTGACCAACCCGTTCGAGGCGACCATTGCCACGACGCCACCGGACCTGCGCCCGGAGCTGCCGCTTGACGATGACATCAACCAGTCAACCCGCAGCGTCACATTGCGCCCGGAGCGCGAGTTCCAGTTGCCGGACAACTTCTGGCCGGTGAAGAAACTCACTTACCGCATTGCCACCCAGGATAAAGCCGCGCCGCTGATCTTCCTGATCGCCGGTACCGGCGCGCGTTATGACAGTACCCTCAACGAATACCTGAAGAAGCTCTACTACAAGGCCGGCTACCACGTGGTGCAATTGTCGTCGCCCACCAGCTTCGACTTCATGAGCGCGGCCTCACGCTTTGCCACGCCCGGCATCACCAAGGAAGACGCCGAAGACATGTACCGGGTGATGCAGGCCGTGCGGGCGCAAAACCCCAAGGTCGCCGTCACCGACTACTACCTGACCGGCTACAGCCTGGGCGCACTGGATGCAGCATTCGTCGCCCACCTTGACGAAACCCGTCGCAGCTTCAACTTCAAGAAAGTCCTGCTGCTCAACCCGCCGGTCAACCTCTACACCTCGATCACCAATCTGGACAAGCTGGTCCAGACCGAGGTCAAGGGCATCAACAACTCCACCACCTTCTATGAACTGGTGCTGAACAAACTGACCCGCTACTTCCAGCAAAAGGGCTACATCGACCTCAACGATGCGCTGCTCTACGACTTCCAGCAGTCCAAGCAGCACCTGAGCAACGAACAGATGGCCATGCTGATCGGCACCTCGTTCCGCTTCTCGGCGGCCGATATCGCCTTTACTTCGGACCTGATCAACCGTCGCGGCCTGATCACGCCGCCGAAATACCCGATCACCGAAGGCACCACCCTCACGCCGTTCCTCAAGCGTGCGCTGCAATGCGACTTCGATTGCTACATCACCGAGCAGGTCATCCCGATGTGGCGCGCCCGCACCGACGGCGGCAGCCTGCTGCAACTGATCGACCAGGTCAGCTTGTATGCGCTCAAGGATTACCTGCGCGACAGCCCGAAAATCGCCGTCATGCACAACGCCGACGACGTGATCCTCGGCCCTGGCGACCTGGGTTTCCTGCGCAAGACCTTCGGCGATCGCTTGACTGTTTATCCACTGGGCGGCCACTGCGGCAACCTTAATTACCGCGTCAACAGCGACGCCATGCTGGAGTTTTTCCGTGGCTAAATACCCCCTGCTTATCGCCGCGTTACTCTGTGCAAGCGTCGCCAATGCCGACAACAGCAAAGCCAACGCCCCGGTATTGATCGACAGTGACGGTTTCAAGGAGCCGCTGAGCAAACTCAAATTCAACCCGGGGCTGGATCAGCGCGAGTTCGAGCGCTCGACGCTCAACGCGCTGAACGTCTACGACCCGCTGGAAGAGTGGAACCGCCGCGTCTACCACTTCAACTACCGCTTCGACCAATGGGTGTTTCTGCCGGTGGTGGACGGTTATCGCTACATCACCCCGAGCTTCCTGCGCACCGGCGTCAGCAATTTCTTCAACAACCTCGGTGACGTGCCGAACCTGATGAACAGCCTGCTGCAGTTCAAGGGCAAGCGCTCGATGGAAACCACCGCGCGCCTGCTGCTCAACACCACCGTCGGCATCGCCGGCCTGTGGGACCCGGCCACGGCCATGGGCTTGCCGCGCCAGAACGAAGACTTCGGTCAGACCCTGGGTTTCTATGGTGTACCGGGTGGCGCCTACTTCGTGTTGCCGATCCTCGGCCCTTCGAACATCCGCGACACCGGGGGCCTGGCCGTCGATTTCACCGCCGAGAACGCGATCAACTTCCTGAACGTCGCGGAAGTCAGCGCCAACCATCCCGAGGTCTGGCTCCTGCGCAGCGTCGACAAGCGATATCAGACCGGCTTTCGCTATGGCCAGCTGAATACGCCGTTCGAGTACGAGAAGGTGCGTTACGTGTACACCGAATCGCGCAAGCTGCAGATCGCCGAGTAAGTCCATCGGCCACAAAAAAGGCCATTCGATGCGAATCGAATGGCCTTTTTATTGGGTAACCCACAGCCGCCTGTAGGAGCTGGCTTGTCGGATCACCGCACCGCAGCGAAGGCAATACTCGCCACACCGAAGATAGTTGTCGCCAAATCGGGCCTCTTCGCTGGCAAGCCAGCTCCTACAGGTTTGGCGCTAGCCTTTGACTGAGCGCCAGATTTTGCTCGCGGCCATGACGCCGGCCAACACCACCGCACCCGCCACGATCCCCGCCACCGCATTCAACAACGTCGGCACGATAAACCCGGCACCGCCCGCCCCCGCGCTGACACTTTCAATCCAGTGATGAACCACCGGCACGCCGTGAGTCAGGATCCCGCCGCCTACCAGGAACATTGCCGCCGTGCCGATCACCGACAGGCTTTTCATCATGTACGGTGCTGCACGCAGAATCCCGCCACCGATGCTTTTGGCCATCTGCCCGGGTTTCTGGGTCAGCCATAACCCGAGGTCGTCGAGTTTGACGATGCCGGCCACCAGGCCATAAACACCGATGGTCATGACGATGGCGATACCCGACAGCACGATGACCTGCTGGGTCAGAGGCGCATCGGCCACAGTCCCGAGGGTGATGGCGATGATTTCCGCCGAAAGGATGAAGTCGGTGCGAATCGCGCCCTTGATCTTGTCCTTCTCGAACGCCACCAGGTCGACTGCCGGATCGGCCACGGCTTCAACCAACTCCGCATGTTCGGCCTGATCCTCGGCCTTGCTGTGCAGGAATTTATGGGCGAGTTTCTCGAAACCTTCGAAACACAGGTAGGCGCCGCCGACCATCAACAACGGCGTGACCAGCCACGGAATGAACGCACTGATCGCCAGGGCGGACGGCACCAGGATCAGCTTGTTGATGAACGAGCCCTTGGCTACCGCCCATACCACCGGGATTTCCCGCTCGGCGCGTACGCCGCTGACCTGCTGGGCGTTGAGCGCCAGATCGTCACCGAGTACGCCGGCCGTCTTCTTCGCTGCCATTTTGGTCATCAACGCCACATCGTCGAGTACCGCGGCGATGTCGTCGATCAGCAACAGCAAACTGCTTCCTGCCATGAATCAGGCTTCCTTCTTGAATGAATGCTGCGCAGCATAGCGCGGCTCAACCGGCTGCGGGGCATTCTTGAGCGCCGCGCGAGGCCGGTGCTACCATGCGCAACCGCCAGTACAGGCAAGGAACCACCGGGTTTATGAGCACTATCCGCGAGCGCAACAAAGAACTGATCCTGCGTGCCGCCAGTGAAGAATTTGCCGACAAGGGCTTCGCTGCGACCAAAACCAGTGACATCGCAGCCAAGGCGGGATTGCCCAAACCCAACGTCTACTACTACTTCAAATCCAAGGAAAACCTCTACCGCGAGGTCCTGGAAAGCATCATCGAGCCGATCCTGCAGGCTTCGACGCCGTTCAATGCCGACGGCGTGCCCAGTGAAGTGCTGAGCGGCTACATCCGTTCGAAAATCCGCATCTCCCGCGACCTGCCCTTCGCCTCCAAGGTGTTTGCCAGCGAAATCATGCACGGCGCCCCGCACCTGAGTCCCGACCTGGTCGACCAGCTCAACGGCCAGGCCAAGCACAACATCGACTGCATCCAGACCTGGATCGACCGCGGCCAGATCGCCCCCATCGACCCCAACCACCTGATGTTCAGCATCTGGGCCGCGACCCAGACGTATGCCGACTTTGACTGGCAGATCACGGCCATCACCGGCAAGGCCAAGCTGGATGAAGAGGATTACGAAGCGGCGGCGCAGACGATTATCCGGTTGGTGTTGAAGGGGTGTGAGCCGGACCGTTAGACCGCAGTGCGTCCATTCGCGAGCAAGCCCGCTCCCACAGTGGTTTGGTGGTGTTCACATATTTTGTGTTCACCACGAACCAGTGTGGGAGCGGGCTTGCTCGCGAAAGGGACAACTCGGTCTTGAGACTAAACCCAAATGGCATCCCACAACGGATAGTCGCCAAGCTTCTCAACCAGCCTCGCCCGCAATGGATTGGCGACAACATACCGGGCCAGCTTCACCAAATCCTCCTCTCGCCGCAAAGCATGATCATGAAAACTCTGCTGCCAAAGACTACCTGCCCTGCCAGTCGCAGCATTGATTGATCGGGTACTCAACGATTTAGTTGAGCACATCAATTGGCCCAATGACCCTTTTTGCAACTGGATCAACCAGTGAAAATGATCGGGCATGATCACAAAGGCCAAGGAGTCGGCAAACCCTTGATCATGAGCTTGTTTGAATTGGTGTACGACTTTCCTGCCCAAGGTGTAATCCCTGAAGATAGGCTCCCGCTTGAGGGTATTGGCTGTCAGAAGGTAGATGCGGTTTTGCTCGGCATAGCGGCCGATACGCAGGCGGTGTGATGATGAAAGTTCAGGCATTCCCTTGCCTCTCTCATGGATGAATTCATGAGAAGGCTAGCTCAGTAAACTGAAAGCTGAGGGACAGACTTTTGGCCGGATGTGTCTGGGAGATTGCCTTCGCGAGCAAGCCCGCTCCCACAGGGGATTGGTGGTGTTCACATATTTTGTGTTCACCACGAACCAGTGTGGGAGCGGCGGTGCGACGATTCGACTTGCTCGCGAAAGCGCTAGATCAAACTACAAAAGATGTCAGGCACTCACCCCCGCATCCGCCCGCAACCCCAGCGCCTCGATCGCACTGATCGCACACTGCTCATCAACATCCGACAGATCCCCGCTGATCCCCACCGCCCCCAGCACATTCCCTTCCTGATCCCGAATCAGCACCCCGCCCGGCGCCGGCACGACACTGCCCTGCCCCAAGCTGTTCAAGGCCGCGATAAATGCCGGGCGTTGTTGGGCGTCCAGCGCCAGCAGGCGTGAGCCCTTGCCCAGCGCAATGGCGCCCCAGGCTTTGCCGATGGCGATCTGCGGGCGCAGCAGGCTGGCGCCGTCCTCGCGCTGCAGGGAGACCAGGTGCCCGCCGGCATCCAGCACGGCGATGGTCAATGGGGCCGCGGCGATTGCACGCCCCGCGGCGATGGCCTGGCTGGTCAGGTTGACTGCGACTTTCAAGGTTAAAGCGCTCATGGTGCTGTCCTCATTTTGTTATAGGGAAAGCCGTTGGACTGCTTTTGTGCAGAAGTCCGCTGCCACAAATAGAACACAATGAGTTATTTTTTTGTATACAATAATTCACGAAAATCGCTACATGCGACGAAAAGCCACAGCAGATCAGGCTTCCGACAAATGGAACAGACGCTTGATAAAATGGATTGACCTGCGTCGCCCGCCGTGAATACACTCTGCACAAAGCCACTTGTATACAATTATAAAACGTAAGAGGCACAAAACCATGAGCAAAATGAGAGCAATCGAAGCCGCCGTTCTGGTGATGCGCCGTGAAGGGGTTGATACCGCTTTTGGCATCCCCGGCGCCGCAATCAACCCGCTGTACTCCGCCTTGCAGAAGGTCGGTGGCATCGATCACGTCCTCGCTCGCCACGTTGAAGGCGCCTCGCACATGGCCGAGGGCTTCACCCGCACCAAGGCCGGCAACATCGGCGTGTGCATCGGTACTTCCGGCCCTGCCGGGACCGACATGGTCACCGGGCTCTACAGCGCCTCGGCCGACTCGATCCCGATCCTGTGCATCACCGGGCAAGCACCCCGCGCCCGTATGCACAAGGAAGACTTCCAGGCGGTCGACATCACCGCCATCGTCAAGCCAGTGACCAAGTGGGCAACCACCGTCATGGAACCGGGCCAGGTGCCCTATGCGTTCCAGAAAGCCTTCTACGAAATGCGCTCCGGCCGTCCAGGTCCAGTCCTGATCGACCTGCCGTTCGACGTGCAGATGGCTGAAATCGAATTCGACATCGACGCCTACGAACCGCTGCCGCTGGCCAAACCCACCGCGAACCGCGTGCAGATCGAGAAGGCCCTGGCCATGCTCGATCAGGCCGAGCGCCCGTTGCTGGTCGCCGGTGGCGGCATCATCAATGCCGACGCCAGCGAGTTGCTGGTGGAGTTCGCCGAGCTGACCGGTATCCCGGTCATTCCTACCCTGATGGGCTGGGGCACGATCCCGGACGATCACCCGCTGATGGTCGGCATGGTCGGCCTGCAAACCTCGCACCGCTACGGCAACGCGACAATGCTCAAATCCGACCTGGTATTGGGCGTCGGCAACCGCTGGGCCAACCGTCACACCGGTTCGATCGACGTGTACACCGAAGGCCGCAAGTTCATCCACGTCGACATCGAGCCGACGCAAATCGGCCGCGTGTTCAACCCGGACCTGGGCATCGTGTCCGACGCCGCGGCCGCGTTGACCGTATTCATCGAAGTCGCTCGTGAATGGCAAGCCGCCGGCAAGCTGAAAAACCGCAGCGCCTGGCTGCAGGATTGCCAGCAGCGCAAGGCCACCCTCCAGCGCAAGACTCACTTCGACAACGTGCCGGTCAAGCCGCAGCGCGTCTATGAAGAGATGAACCAGGTGTTCGGCAAAGACACCTGCTACGTCAGCACCATCGGTCTGTCGCAGATTGCCGGCGCGCAGTTCCTGCACGTCTACAAGCCGCGCCACTGGATCAATTGCGGTCAGGCAGGCCCTCTGGGCTGGACCATTCCGGCGGCGCTGGGCGTGGTCAAGGCCGACCCGACCCGCAAGGTCGTGGCCCTGTCGGGCGACTACGACTTCCAGTTCATGATCGAAGAACTGGCGGTGGGCGCGCAGTTCAAGCTGCCGTACATCCACGTGGTGGTCAACAATTCGTACCTGGGACTGATCCGTCAGGCCCAGCGCGGTTTCGACATGGATTACTGCGTGCAGTTGTCCTTCGATAACCTGAACGCTCCGGAACTCAACGGTTACGGAGTCGACCACGTCGCGGTGGCCGAAGGCCTCGGCTGCAAGGCGCTGCGAGTGTTCGAACCGGCCCAGATCCAGCCTGCCCTGCGCAGGGCCCAGGAACTGATCGAAGAGTTCAAGGTACCGGTGATCGTCGAGATTATTCTGGAGCGCGTGACCAACATTTCCATGGGCACCGAGATCAACGCCGTCAACGAATTCGAAGACCTGGCACTGGTCGGCAACGATGCGCCAACGGCGATTTCGATGCTGGACTAACAGCTGATCACTCCCCTGTAGGAGCCGGCTTGCCGGCGAAAGCGGTGTGTCAATCGACATGAATGTGTCTGATACCCCTTCGCCAGCAAGCCGGCTCCTACAAGGGGGGACCTCACACATTCAAGGGAAACCACCATGCCGCGTTTCGCAGCCAACCTGTCCATGCTGTTCACCGAACAGGATTTTCTTGCCCGTTTCGAGGCGGCCGCCAAGGCCGGCTTCAGTGGCGTCGAATACCTGTTTCCTTACGACTTCAGCTCCGCCGAGATCAAGGCCAGGCTCGACGCCAACGGCCTGACCCAGGTGCTGTTCAACCTGCCGGCCGGTGACTGGGCCAAGGGTGAGCGCGGTATCGCCTGCCTGCCGGACCGGGTCGAAGAGTTCCGCGCCGGGGTCAAGCTGGCGATCGCCTACGCCAAAGTGCTGGGCAATACCCAGGTCAACTGCCTGGCGGGTATCCGTCCACAAGGCGTCGACGATGCCACCGTGGAAAAAACCTTCGTCGCCAACCTCAAGTACGCGGCCGACACGCTGCAAGCGGCGGGCATCAAACTGGTGATGGAAGCGATCAACACCCGCGACATTCCCGGTTTCTACCTGAACAACACGGCGCAAGCCCTGTCGATTCGCGAGCAGGTCGGCAGCGCCAATCTGTACCTGCAATACGACATCTACCACATGCAAATCATGGAGGGCGACCTGGCCCGCACCATGGCCGCGCACCTGGGCGAGATCAACCACATCCAGTTGGCCGACAACCCGGGGCGCAACGAACCGGGCACCGGTGAAATCAACTACCGCTTCCTGTTCGAACACCTGGACCGCATCGGTTACCAGGGTTGGGTTGGCTGTGAATACAAGCCGCTGACCACCACTGAAGCGGGTCTGGGCTGGCTGAAAACCCATAACGCAATCTGACACAGATCCCTGTAGGAGCTGGCTTGCCAGCGAAGGCAATGTCACTGCCAATAAAGAGGCTGGATGTGATGGCCTCTTCGCCGGCAAGCCGGCTCCTACAAAAGCAGTGCTCCCCTATTTGCTTGAGCAAGAAAAAAACAAGAGGAATTTCTCATGGCTAAAATCGGATTTATCGGCACCGGCATCATGGGCCACCCAATGGCGTTGAACCTGCAGAAAGCCGGGCACAGCCTGTTCCTGTCGGCGCACCACGACGCCGCCCCGGCCGACCTGATCGCCGCTGGCGCGGTCGCCCTGGCCAACCCGAAAGAAGTCGCCCAGGAAGCCGAATTCATCATCATCATGGTGCCGGATACTCCACAGGTCGACGACGTGCTGTTCCGCGCCGACGGCGTTGCGGCCGGTGTCGGCAAAGGCAAGGTGGTGATCGACATGAGCTCGATCTCGCCGACTGCCACCAAGGCGTTCGCGGCCAAAATCAACGAAAAAGGCGCGCAGTACCTCGACGCGCCAGTGTCCGGCGGTGAAGTCGGCGCCAAGGCCGGGACCCTGAGCATCATGGTCGGCGGCGATGCCGATGCCTTCGAACGCGTGTTGCCGCTGTTCCAGGCCATGGGCAAGAACATCACCCTGGTCGGTGGCAACGGCGACGGTCAGACCGCGAAAGTGGCGAACCAGATCATCGTCGCGTTGAATATCCAGGCCGTGGCCGAAGCCCTGCTTTTCGCCTCGAAGAACGGTGCCGATCCAGCCAAGGTGCGTGAAGCCCTGATGGGCGGTTTCGCTTCGTCGAAGATCCTCGAAGTCCACGGCGAGCGCATGATCAAAGGCACCTTCGACCCGGGCTTCCGCATCAGCCTGCACCAGAAGGACCTCAACCTGGCCCTGGCCGGCGCGCGTGAACTGGGGATCAACCTGCCGAACACCGCCAACACCCAACAAGTGTTCAGCACCTGCGCGGCCATCGGTGGCAGCAACTGGGACCACTCGGCGCTGATCAAGGGCCTGGAACACATGGCGAATTTCTCTATTCGCGATAAATAAGCGAGCCCTGCACAAAACCCCTGTGGGAGCGGGCTTGCTCGCGAAGACGGCTTCACATTCAACAAAAATGTTGACTGACACACCGCTTTCGCGAGCAAGCCCGCTCCCACAGAGGAACCGAGTTGCCCTCCACATAACAAGAATTCCGGGAGCCCGCCATGTCGGTCGATCCGCAACAATTGCTGCGCGAGCTGTTTGCCACAGCCATCGACGCCGCCCATCCAGAGCAAGTCCTCGAAGCCCATTTGCCCACTGACCGCAGCGGTCGGGTGATCGTCATCGGCGCCGGCAAAGCCGCGGCGGCCATGGCCCGGGTGGTCGAGCGTTGCTGGCAGGGTGAAGTCAGCGGTCTGGTGGTGACCCGTTACGGCCACGGCGCCCCGTGCGAAAAAATCGAAGTGGTCGAAGCCGCGCATCCGGTGCCTGATGCGGCCGGCCTGGCCGTCGCCAAACGCGTGCTGGAACTGGTCAGCAACCTGACTGAAGAAGACCGGGTGATCTTCCTGCTCTCCGGCGGCGGCTCGGCATTGCTGGCGCTGCCCGCGGCCGGTATCACCCTGGCCGACAAGCAATCGATCAACAAAGCCCTGCTCAAATCCGGCGCCACCATTGGCGAGATGAACTGCGTGCGCAAGCACCTCTCGGCGATCAAGGGTGGCCGTCTAGGCAAAGCCTGCTGGCCTGCCACTGTTTATACCTACGCCATTTCCGATGTACCGGGCGACCTCGCCACGGTCATCGCGTCCGGCCCGACCGTGGCCGACCCGAGCACCTCCAGCGAAGCGTTGGCGATCCTCAAGCGCTACGGCATTGAAGTGCCTGCCTCCGTGCGCAACTGGCTGCAAAGCCCGGAATCGGAAACGGTCAAACCCGGCGATCCGAGCCTGGCGCGCAGTCATTTCCAATTGATCGCCCGCCCCCAGCAATCGCTTGAGGCCGCGGCGGTGAAAGCCCGTCAGGCCGGTTTCAGTCCGCTGATCCTCGGTGACCTGGAAGGCGAATCCAGGGAAGTGGCCAAGATTCACGCCGGCATCGCCCGTCAGATCGTGCGCCATGGCCAGCCGTTGGCGGCCCCCTGCGTGATCCTCTCTGGCGGTGAAACCACCGTCACGGTGCGCGGTAACGGCCGTGGCGGACGCAACGCCGAGTTCCTGCTGAGCCTGACCGACAGCCTCAAAGGCCTGCCCGGCGTCTACGCCCTGGCCGGTGACACCGATGGCATCGACGGCTCCGAAGACAACGCCGGCGCGCTCATGACCCCGGACAGCTACGCCCGCGCCGCCTCTCTCGGCCTGAGCGCCAGCGACGAGTTGGACAACAACAATGGCTACGGCTATTTCGCGGCGCTGGACGCCCTGATCGTCACCGAACCAACCCGCACCAACGTCAATGACTTCCGCGCCATCCTGATTCTCGAGAGCACAAACAATGACGCCTGACAAAAAAGTCAAAATCCTCGCCACCCTCGGTCCGGCCACGCACGGGATCGATGACATCCGTGAGCTGGTGCAGGCCGGGGTCAACATCTTCCGCTTGAATTTCAGCCACGGCGATCATGCCGACCACGCCCAGCGCTACCAGTGGATTCGTGAAGTCGAGCGCCAGCTGAATTATCCGCTGGGCATTCTGATGGACCTGCAGGGTCCGAAACTGCGGGTCGGCAAGTTCGCCGACGGCAAGGTGCAACTGCATCGCGGTCAGGCACTGCGTCTGGACCTGGACCCGACGCCGGGGGATCAGCGGCGGGTCAATTTGCCCCACCCGGAAATCATCGCTGCGCTGGAACCGGGCATGGACCTGTTGCTCGATGACGGCAAGCTGCGGCTGCGCGTGGTCAGCAAATACGCCGAGGCCATCGACACCACCGTGCTCAATGGCGGCGAACTGTCGGACCGCAAAGGCGTCAACGTACCGCAAGCGGTGCTCGAGCTGAGCCCGCTGACCGCCAAGGATCGTCGCGACCTGAGCTTCGGCCTGGAACTGGGTGTGGACTGGGTGGCGCTGTCGTTCGTACAGCGTGCGGAAGACATTCGCGAAGCCCGCGAACTGATCGGCGACAAAGCGTTTTTGATGGCCAAGATCGAGAAGCCGTCGGCGGTGGCGCAACTGCGGGAAATCGCCGAGCTGAGCGACGCGATCATGGTCGCCCGCGGTGACCTGGGCGTGGAAGTGCCGGCCGAAAGCGTGCCGCAGATTCAGAAAAACATCATTGGCATCTGCCGCGAGCTGGGCAAACCGGTGGTGGTGGCGACACAGATGCTGGAGTCGATGCGCTTCTCTCCCGCGCCCACCCGTGCCGAAGTGACCGACGTCGCCAACGCCGTGGCCGAAGGCGCGGACGCGGTGATGCTGTCGGCGGAAACCGCGTCCGGCGAGTACCCGCTGGAAGCGGTGCAGATGATGAGCAAGATCATCCGCCAGGTGGAAAACGGCCCGGACTATCAGGCGCAACTCGACGTCAGCCGGCCGAAGGCCGAGGCCACTGTGTCCGACGCCATCAGCTGTGCGATCCGGCGCATCAGCAATGTGCTGCCGGTGGCGGTGCTGGTGAATTACAGCGAGTCGGGTACGTCGAGTTTGCGTGCGGCACGGGAACGGCCGACGGTGCCGATCCTCAACCTCACGCCGAACCTGCAGACCGCGCGCCGGTTGACGGTGGCGTGGGGCGTGCACTCGGTGGTCAATGACCGGTTGCGGCAGGTGGACGAGGTGTGCTCGACAGCGCTGGAGATTGCGCAGGCGCAGGGCATGGCTCAGCGCGGGGATACGTTATTGATCACGGCGGGAGTGCCGTTCGGGCAGCCGGGGTCGACTAACTCGCTGCGCATCGAGACGTTGATTTAGCATCTGCACCGGCCCCTTCGCGGGCAAGCCCGCTCCCACATTTAATCTTTGATCGACACAAGACTAATGTGGGAGCGGGCTTGCTCGCGAAGCAGGCGACACGGTTTAACTGAAACCCACAGACCCCATCATGCCAGCCCACCACTTCAACACCCACTGCCCCGACTGGGCCACCGCCCTGCTCAACGGCTTCAGCCAGATTTTCCTCCAGCGTCACCCGCTGTGCGGCCTGCTGTGCCTGTTGGCCATTCTTTTCACCGCGCCCTCCCTGCTCGGCGGTGCGCTGCTGGGTGGCGTCGCCGGACTGTTCACCGCCCAACGTCGCGGCTACGCCAAGGCCGATCGCCAGGCCGGGCTATTCTGCTACAACGGTATTTTGCTCGGCATGCTGCTGTGCCTGTGTTACCCCTGGTCCGCGATGTTGCCGCCGCTGATCATCGCCGCCGGTGGCCTGTGTGCGATGCTGACTCAACAATGGCTTAAACGCACCCGCGATCAACATTCCCTGCCCGCCTACACTCTCCCCTATGTCGGGTTGAGCTGGTGGCTGCTCTCGTTTGCCACGCCGCGACATCCGGCGCCGCTGCTCGAAATGAATACCCTCAACCTGCTCGCCGCCTCATTGAAGGGCTTCGGTCAAGTGGTGTTCCTGGGGCATCCGTTGGCCGGTGCACTGATTGCGGCGGGTCTGCTGATCGCCGATCGCCGGGCCTTTCTCTGGGGGCTGCTCGGCTCGATGGCCGGCCTCGGATTCGCGCTGTTACATCACGATACTTCAAGCGCGCTGCAGGGGTTGAGCGGCTACAACCCGGCGCTCGCCGCCCTCGCCTTGAGTCAGGTTCGCCGCCACCCCTGGCTGCCGCTGCTGGGCATTGTCCTGGCAATACTGCTCACACCCGGCTTCGCCGCACTCGGCCTGGCCACTTTGACCGCGCCGTTCATCCTCGCCTGTTGGCTGATCCAGGCGAGCATTCGTGTGCCGCGCCAAGCCCCCCTTGGACAGCGCGCCTTGCGCAACCACCGGGAATCACCCTAGGCTTCGCTGATTCCCGGTTCAGGCGTTTTCCATGGACAGCAGCAAAAACTGGCGTGAAGAGCTTTACGTCATGATTTTCCAGAGCGAGACCAAGGCCGGACGGCGCTTTGACGGCATTCTGCTGTTGATCATCCTCGCCAGCCTGGTGATCGTGATGCTCGACAGCATCGACACGGTCCACCAGAACTACGCCAATGTGCTGGCGTATATCGAGTGGGGCTTCACCATCATCTTCGTCATCGAATACGGTCTTCGCCTGTATTGCTCGCCCAAGCCGTTGCGCTATGCATTCAGCTTCTACGGGCTGGTGGATCTGCTGGCCATCGTGCCCGGCATCCTGGCGTTGTATTACAGCGACGCGCAGTACTTGCTGATTATCCGGATCATCCGGATGCTGCGAATTTTCCGCGTGCTCAAGCTCAGCCCTTATCTGAAGCAAGCCAACTACCTGATGTCGGCGCTGCGCGGCAGCAAACAGAAGATCGTGGTGTTTCTGGTCAGTGTCTGCACGCTGGTCACGGTGTTCGGCACGCTGATGTACGTGATCGAAGGCCCGGAACACGGCTTCACCAGCATTCCCAAAGGCATCTATTGGGCTATCGTGACGCTGACCACCGTGGGCTTCGGCGACATCGTGCCCAGGACGCCATTGGGTCAGGTGATTTCGTCATTGGTGATGATCACCGGCTATTCGATCATCGCGGTGCCGACCGGGATTTTCACCGCCGAACTGGCGAACGCGATGCGCGGTGAACAGCAGCAGACCGATTGTCCGGTGTGCAAGAAAAACACCCACGAACAAGGGGCGGCATTCTGCTCGCGCTGCGGCAACGCATTGTTTAAGAAACTGGAATAAGCAAAGCACTTTTTAATCTTTAAAGGACTATGCGTGTCCGGCTATAGTCGCTGGCAAAACGGTGGCAACACCTCTCGATGACTGACAACAAACCCTGTAGGAGCCGGCTTGCCGGCGAAGGTCTCTAACGATAACGCCTGTTTGCTGAAGGAACGCGGCGCCCTTTAGACCTTCGCCGGCAAGCCGGCTCCTACAAAAAACAAGGAATGCGCAGTGAAAAAACTCTTTGGCGCCTCACTTCTGGCCGCTGGCTTGGCCCTGACCAGCGTGGCGCAAGCCGCACCGACCCTGCTTAACGTGTCCTACGACGTGATGCGAGATTTCTACAAGGACTACAACACTGCGTTCCAGAAACACTGGAAAGCCGAGCACAACGAAAACATCACCCTGCAGATGTCTTTCGGTGGCTCCAGCAAACAGGCGCGTTCGGTGATCGACGGCCTGCCAGCCGACGTCATTACCATGAACATGGCCACCGACATCAATGCCCTGGCGGACAACGGCAAACTGATCCCGGACAACTGGGTCACTCGCCTGCCGAACAACAGCGCGCCTTTCACCTCGGCCACCGTGTTCATCGTGCGTAAAGGCAACCCGAAAGCCCTGAAAGACTGGCCGGACCTGCTCAAGGATGGCGTGCAAGTGATTGTGCCGAACCCGAAAACCTCGGGTAACGGCCGCTACACCTACCTCTCGGCCTGGGGTTATGTGCTGAAGAATGGCGGTGACGAAACCAAAGCCAAGGACTTCGTCGGCAAGCTGTTCAAACAAGCGCCGGTGCTGGACACCGGGGGCCGCGCAGCCACCACCACCTTCATGACCAACCAGCTTGGCGACGTGCTGGTGACCTTCGAAAACGAAGCGGAAATGATCGCTCGCGAGTTTGGCCGCGATCAGTTCGAAGTCATCTACCCAAGCGTCTCCGCCGAAGCCGAGCCACCGGTCTCCGTGGTCGACAAAGTGGTCGAGAAGAAAGGCACCCGCGCTGCGGCCGAGGAATATCTGAAGTACCTGTGGTCGCCGGAAGGCCAGGAGATCGCCGCGGCGAACTACCTGCGTCCACGTGATCCGGCGGTATTGGCGAAGTACACCGACCGCTTCCCGAAAGTGGACTTCCTGTCGGTGGAGAAAACCTTTGGTGACTGGCGCACCGTGCAGAAGACCCACTTCAATGATGGCGGGGTGTTTGATCAGATTTACAGCGGTCAGTAAGCGCTGAGCCCAACGAAAAAGGCGACCTGCAGAGGTCGCCTTTTTTGTGGGTTTTCTGCGGTCACAGAATCCTCGTACGACATTATTCCTGTGGAATCGCCGCACCGCCGCTCCCACAGGGATTTGGACGCGCCGTCACATTGGTGGTGCAACGCCGTCCTTGCCAGCCGAAATTGAGAACATAAGCACGCTATCGAACAAGATGTAAGTGAATGTATCATCAGACCTCGAATTTTTGACATAAGGTACTTCCGCAACCACGCCAACCAGGGACATTCATTGCGCACAGGCATGATGACTATCACTCCAATCCCTCTTCCACCGCTTTGGCCCGCCGCTTAGCCTGCGCACCTTCCCTACAGTTCAGCGAGACCCGTTATGAGCCCAGCCACCCAGTTGCCCCACGGTACCGCGACAATGACCCGAGGCATGGTCCTGCTGTTCGCCTTCTGCTGCGGCGCCATTGTGGCCAACCTCTACTACGCCCAGCCGATCATCGATCTGATCGCTCCGGACGTCGGCCTGAGCAGCTCCATGGCCAGTTTCATCGTTTCGCTGACCCAGATCGGTTACGCGTTGGGCATGCTGTTCCTGGTGCCGCTGGGTGACCTGCTCGAGAACCGCCGACTGATGATCATCACCAGTGTGGTGGCGATTGCCAGCCTCCTGGGCGCGGCGTTCACCGATCAGCCGAACGTGTTTTTGCTGATTTCACTGCTGGTGGGTTTCAGTTCGGTGTCGGTGCAGATCCTGATTCCGCTGGCCGCGCACCTGGCGCCGGAAGAGTCTCGCGGTCGGGTGGTCGGCGGGATCATGGGTGGTTTGCTGCTGGGGATTCTGCTGGCGCGTCCGGTGTCCAGCCTGGTGGCTGACCATTTCGGCTGGCGGGCGATGTTTGTGATTGCAGCGGTATTGATGGCCGCGATCAGCATCGTGTTGGCGGTGACCATTCCCAAGCGCCAGCCTGATCACAGCGCTACTTATGGCCAGTTGCTGGGTTCGCTCTGGACCCTGCTGCGTAAAGAACCGGTACTGCGTCAGCGCGCGCTGTATCAGGGCTGCATGTTCGCGACCTTCAGCCTGTTCTGGACCGCCGTGCCGCTGGAACTGGCGCGCAATCATGGCCTGTCGCAAACCCAGATCGCGATCTTCGCCCTGGTCGGGGCCATCGGCGCCATTGCCGCGCCCATCGCCGGTCGCCTGGCCGATGCCGGCCACACCCGCATCGCTTCGTTGCTGGCGCTGCTGTTCGCCAGCCTGAGCTTCCTGCCGGCCTTCATCCATCCGGTCTACAGCGTCATCGGCCTGGCGGTCACCGGTGTGGTTCTCGACTTTTGCGTGCAGATGAACATGGTGCTCGGTCAACGCGCGATTTACGCCCTCGACGCCAAAAGCCGCAGTCGGTTGAATGCGCTGTACATGACCAGCATCTTCATCGGTGGCGCGTTTGGTTCGTCGGTGGCCAGTGCGGTGTATGAGCATGGCGGCTGGTTGTGGATCGTGATCGTCGGCAGTGCGTTTCCGTTGCTGGCGTTGTTGCGGTTTTTGAGTGTTTCAGAGAAACGTTCGCTCGCTAGCGCGTGAACGTCAAAAAGCGTTGGTTTACGGCGGGTGATTGAAGCTCCCACCCAGCATGAGTCTTACCCTCATCGATTCCAATTACCTTACCCATGGAGCGTGAGGTGCAGGCTACTGTTGAAGGCCAGCGCACCTTGGCTGCCTTCCTCACGACTCAAATCGAAACTCAGCACATCCAGATTTTTGACCAACAGAACACTTTCAATCAGAAAGACTTCCCTCGTGAGGTACCAGGTCCTTTCGGTATCGAGGCTCAGCATCCTGACCAGTTCGTCGACAACCTCTTTGACCTGGACCCGGCAGCAGTGATAGCGGCGGCCCAACGCCAACGGAAGCAGTTGAAGATGCCACCGATAGACGTCAACACCTATCTCGATCTTCTTTTGCGTCAGGGCCTGGTTCAGTCGAGTAAAGCATTGACTCTCTATGCGGCCATTCTCTGACTGCTGCTCCCCAGGGCGCTAAACCTCACACCCATCGAATCCCACAGTGACATTCCCTGGCAATTGGCCCCGATGCTCCAGCAACCACGCATCCAGCGCATGGCCGACATGGGTCAACACCGCCAACTCCGGTTGCAGCGCTTCAATGCACCGCAACGCCAGGTTCAGGTCGTTGTGGTTACGCGGCGCCTGGGGCTGTGGCGGTATCGAGCAGTCGAGAACCAAGACATCAAGGGGCGCCTGTTGCAGCCAGGTGGTGGTGGCCGGCGGCAAGCCTACGGTGTCGGTCAGGTAGGCGATGCGCCGTCCCTCGCCTTCCAGCAGGTAGCCGAGAGTTGGCCTGGAGTGTTGCAGCGGTAACGCCGTGACGCTGAGTGCGCCAAACCGGCGGGTATCGAAGGCTGCGAACGGCTGACTGAAGTCGAGAATGCCGGGGTGTTTGTAGAGGTCGGCCAGGCCTTCCGGGTCCACCGGCCCATGCACCGGAATGACCAGCCCCTGGCCCCAGCGCAAATGCAGCAGGCCCTGGGCGTGATCGGCATGGTAGTGGGTCTGGAAAATGCCGTTGAAGCTGCGCGGCGGGAAGCGTTCGGTCAGGTCCGGCAGGCCGCTGTCGATCAACCAGCGCTGATCGCCACATTCGATCAAGGCGCTGCAGGGGCGACGCCTGCGGCGTTCGTCCTTGCGCGCCAGGTCACAGGCTGCGCAGTCGCAGCCGTAGACCGGCACCTGTCGCGCATCACCGGTGCCGAGCAAGGTCAGGCGCATTCGGATTGTCCGTCGACGCAGGCCAGCAAACGTTCGACCGTGTGCTTCAGCGGCCCGGAGTTGTCGAGCACATGCACTGCCGGATCGTGCCCGGCGAGCACGCGCTCGCTGAAGCGGGCATTGCGCGCCAGCCGCGCCTCGATCTCGGTGACCGACTCCCGCCCCCGTGCCAGCAGGCGCTGGCGCAAAACGGCTTGATCCACGGTCAGCAACAGCACGAGCAGGTTTGGATAACGCCGGCGCGTAGCTGGCAAATGGCCGCGGGAGCCATTGACCAGGACGTCCTGCCCCGCCGCCAGCCAGTCGTCGATTTCCCGCGGGATGCCATAGGCCAGGCCATTGGCGTGCCAGCTCAGGGCAAACGCGCCCTGCGCCTCCATGTCGGCGAACTGTTGCGCAGTGACACCTTGCGCCGCCTCCCCTACCGCTTCCGCCGAGCGGGTGATGACCCGCCGCACCATGCGACAGCCGCGATCGGCCAACGGCACCCGTGCCGCCTCCAGCAGGCTGTCCTTGCCTGAACCGGAAGGTCCGATGAGATAGATCAACCTGCCCGCCATCAAAACACCCTCTTCGCCTGTCGCCAGACTTGTTGTACGACCGGCAATCCGTCCTGGCTTCGGGCCTGCACCAGGTCCGCGCGCAAGCCCGGTGCCAGTTCGCCGCGATCGTTCAAACCTGCCGCCCTGGCCGGGGCCTGGGTGACCATGCGCACCGCCTGCGCCAGGTCGCAGTTATTGTCCTGGGCCGCCAGCAAAAACGCGGCCTGCAGCAGACTGGCCGGGTAGTAGTCACTGGACAGGATATCCAGCAGCCCCGCAGCCGCCAGGTCTGCCGCGGCGACGTTACCCGAGTGGGAACCGCCGCGCACGATGTTCGGTGCGCCCATCAACACCTTCATCCCCCGTTGTTGGCTGCCCTGCGCGGCCTCGACGGTGGTCGGGAACTCGGCGATGGTCATGCCGTAGCGCGCCGACTCTTCGACATGCGCCAGGGTCGCATCGTCATGGCTGGCCACCGAGAGGCCAAGCGCCAGGCAATGTTCCACAATCGCCGCGCGATAGCGGGTGCTGTACTGACGTGAGTTGGCCATCTGCAACTCGATGAATTCATCCATTTGCAGGGTCGTCAGGTGGTACTTGCCCATGTAGTACTCACGGTACTTGGATTCCTGCACAAACTGGCGCTGACCCGGCGAGTGGTCCATCACCGACACCAATTGCACCAGGGGATGTTGCACCAGGTCGCGGAACACACTCAGGGTGTCGGGGTGACACAGTTCGCATCGCAGGTGCAAACGGTGTTCGGCGCGGGTCAGCCCGGCGCGGGACGCGCTGGAGATCGCTTCGAGCATCGCCGGCAATTTCTGCATGCGATTGCCCTTGGGGTTCACATCGCCGATGGACACGGCGTCGAACACCGTGGTGATGCCGGCCGCGATGATCTGCGCATCGTGGCTGAGCACCGCCGAGGTCGACGGCCAGTCGACGCCGGGGCGCGGGGTCATGTGCCTTTCCAGGTTGTCGGTATGCAGCTCGACCAGCCCCGGCAACAGGAAATCGCCGCTCAGGTCCTGGGCCTGGGACAACCGGCTCGGGCCTTCGGCGATGTCGGCAATCATGCCGTCACGCAGCATCAGGGTGCCGAGGAACACCCGGTCAGCGGTGACCAGGCGGGCATTGCTGAGGATCTGTTCAACGGGCATCGGCGTATTCCTCATGGTTGACGGCGGCTGGGGTCATGTCGAGATGGCGATCGGCAACCGCTTCGCGGGCGGTGCGGTCGTGGAAGATGCCGATCAACGCGGCGCCTGCCGCCTTGGCCTCGTTCATCAGCTCCAGCACCACCTGGCGATTGGTGTCGTCCAGGGACGCGGTCGGTTCGTCGAGCAGCATCACCGGCCAGGCCACCATGAAGCCGCGGGCGATGTTGACCCGTTGCTGTTCGCCCCCGGAGAAGGTGCCGGGGGCCAATTGCCAAAGGCGTTGCGGGATATTCAAACGGCTGAGCAACAGCTCGGCGCGCGATTGCGCCCGGTGTGTTGACCAGCCGCGGGCCAACGCCGGTTCCATCACCACGTCCAGGCAGGCCACCCGTGGAATCACCCGCAGGAATTGACTGACATAGCCCAGGGTTCGCTGGCGCACCTGGAGAATGTCCCGCGGCTCGGCGCCCACCAGCTCCAGCCAGTCACCGTCGTGCTGCACGCGAATGCTGCCGCCGGCCGGCAGGTAATTGCCATACAGGGTGCGCAACAAGGTGCTTTTACCGGCGCCGGACTGGCCATGCAGCACCAGGCATTCACCGCCCGCCACGCTGAAATCCACCCCGCGCAGCACGTTCAGGACCACCCCGTGCTGTTGATGCAAAGTGAAGGTTTTCGAGAGGTCACGGACTTCGATCAAGGTATTCATCGCTCGATTTTCCACAGAGGGGCGGGGCTTCACGGCTGCAACACCGAGGACACCAGCAGTTGCGAGTAAGGGTGTTGCGGATCGTCGAGGATCTGGTCGGTCAGGCCGGTTTCCACCACCCGCGAGCGCCGCATCACCATCAGCCGGTCCGCCAGCAGACGCGCCACGGCCAGGTCGTGGGTGACGATGACCACCGCCAGGTCCAGTTCCCGCACCAACCCGCGCAGCAGGTCGAGCAAACGCGCCTGCACTGACACGTCGAGTCCGCCTGTCGGTTCGTCCATGAACACCAGGCGCGGGCTCGACACCAGGTTGCGGGCGATTTGCAGGCGCTGCTGCATGCCGCCGGAGAAAGTCCGGGGCAGGTCGTCGATGCGCAGCGGGTCGATTTCCACCTGGCTCAGCCAGTCGATCCCGGCGCCGCGCAATTGCTGGTAATTGCGCACGCCCTGGGCCATCAGGCGTTCACCGATGTTGGCACCGGCGGAAACGCCCATGCGCAAGCCGTCGCGCGGGTTCTGTTCGACAAAGCCCCATTCGGTGCGCAGCAACGTTCGGCGCTCGGCTTCGCTGGCGCTGTACAGATCGAGCCATTGCCCCTGTTTGTCGCGGTAGCCGATGCTGCCGCGCTGGGGCGGCAGGCGGCCGCTGAGCAACGAGAGCAAGGTCGACTTGCCCGAACCGGACTCGCCGACAATCCCCAGTACTTCGCCTGGGTACAAGTCGAAGCTGACGTCCTGACAGCCCTTCTCCAGGCCGTACAACAACGACAGTTCGCGTACCCGCAGCAAAGGCTCGGCGGTGACGGTGGACAGTGGGTTTTTCAGCGCCTGGTTCATTGGCCCTGCTCCTGCTGGCTGACGCGCTGGGCGCAGTAATAGGTGTCGGAACAGACGAAGCGCTGGGTCCCGGCGTCGTCGATGATCAGCTCATCGAGGAACGAATCATGGCTGGCGCAAATGGCACAGCACTGGTCCCACTTCTGCACTTCGAAGGGGTGATCCTCGAAGTCGAGACTGGTGACCCGGGTGTACGGCGGCACCGCGTACAAGCGTTTCTCCCGGCCGGCGCCGAACAACATCAGTGCCGGGCTCATGTCGAGCTTGGGGTTGTCGAATTTGGGGATTGGCGAGGGGTCCATCACGTAGCGTTCGTCGACCATCACCGGGTAGGCGTACGCGGTGGCGATGTGGCCGAAGGTGGCGATGTCCTCGTAGAGTTTGACGTGCATCACCCCGTAATCATTGAGCGCGTGCATGGTCCGGGTCTCGGTTTCCGAGGGTTCGATAAAGCGCAACGGCTCGGGGATCGGCACCTGGTAGACCATGATCTGCTCGGCGTGCAGCGGGGTTTCCGGGATGCGGTGGCGGGTCTGGATCACCGTGGCGTCCGGGGTGTTTTCAGTGGTGGCGACGCCAGCGGTGCGGGCGAAGAAGCGGCGGATCGACACCGCGTTGGTGGTGTCGTCCGCGCCCTGGTCGATAACCTTGAGCACGTCGTCGGCACCGAGAATGGCCGCGGTCAATTGCATGCCGCCGGTGCCCCAACCGTATGGCAGCGGCATCTCGCGCCCGCCGAACGGCACCTGGTAACCGGGGACGGCCACCGCCTTGAGCAAGGCGCGTCGGATCATGCGTTTGGTCTGCTCATCGAGGTAGGCGAAGTTGTACGCCGCATCGCGCACAGGCGCCCGGTCCTTCATCGGGTTGCTCAGGTCATTCATGGCTGTGGCCCTCGGCCGGTTTGCGCAGTTTGCGGATCAGCTCCAGCTCGGCCTGGAAGTCCACGTAGTGCGGTAATTTGAGGTGCGAGACAAAACCGGCGGCCTCGACGTTGTCGCAGTGCATCAGCACGAACTCCTCCTGTTGCGCCGGGGACAGGATCTCTTCGTTGTACTCCCCGGCCCGCAGCGCACGGTCGACCAGCGCCATGCCCATGGCCTTGCGCTCGGCGTGGCCGAAGGCCAGGCCATAACCGCGGGTGAACTGCGCCAGCTCGGTGGCGGAGCCGACGAACTGGTTGACCATTTCGCACTCGGTGACTTCGATGCTGCCCAGGCAGACGGGAAAACCCAGCTCTTCGGGGTCGATCCACACCTCGACCTCGCCGATGCGAATCTCCCCGGCGAACGGATGATTGCGGCCATATCCGCGCTGGGTGGAATAACCCAGCGCCAGCAGAAACCCTTCATCGCCACGGGCCAGGGCCTGCAAGCGCTGGGCGCGGCTGGCGGGCAGTTCCAGCGGGTCGCGGGTGATGTCCGCGACGCTGTCGCTGTTGTCGGCCTCGTTCTTGATCAGGCCTTCCTTGGCCAGTAAACCGAGCACCCGTGGGCAGGGTTCAAGACGCGCATCCGCAGTGACGGCCGGCCCCGGGTATTCGCCTTCGGCAAGCAACGCAAAGTCCAGCAGACGATGGGTGTAATCGAAAGTCGGCCCCAGCAACTGCCCGCCCGGCACGTCCTTGAAGGTGGCCGACAAACGTCGACTGAGCTGCATGTTTGAGGTGTCGATCGGCAGGCTCGGGCTGAAACGCGGCAACGTAGTGCGATAGGCCCGCAGCAGGAAGATCGCCTCGACCAGATCCCCCGCCGCTTGCTTGATCGCCAGTGCGGCCAGTTCCTCGTCGTACAGCGAGCCTTCGCTCATCACCCGGGCCACGGCCAGCGGCAGTTGCTGGCGGATCTGCTCGACGCCGAGTTCAGTGACTGCAGGATCGCCCCGACGTTTTTTGGCCAGCAGACGGTGGGCGTTGTCGATGGCCTGTTCGCCACCCTTGACGGCTACATACATCAGACAGGCTCCTGGGTGGTGTGGATGACCCGCGTGCTGCGCGGCAGGCCGATAACGTCGTGACCGGCGCTGAAAAACAGGTCCAGTCCCCGGGGAAATTCGTTGCGCCGTTCACGTTCACGCCAGAAGCCATCGGCCACGGGCAGCGCCACGCCGTGCTCGTGCTCGATCCCCGGTCCGCGCCAGCCCAGCCCTGCCCCGCCGTCCAGGCTCGGCAGCTGAACCAGCAAAGTGCAGGACTGATCCGGGTAGCGATCGTTGCCATGGTCGAAGTCGCTGAGATCGAGCAGGTCCTCGGCCGCGAGCACGGCAAACCGCGCATCTTCGCGGCGTGGGGTCAGCGGGCAACCACAGTGAAAGGCCAGGTTGGCGCGGATCGTCGGCGTGTCGAAGGACGGTGCCAGCCACAGCGGCGTGTCGGCATCCAGCAAGGCCAGGCACAACCCGTAGGTCGCCGGCGCCAACCCTTCAAGGCGTGGGGAGGCGTGCAGGGTCTGGATCGATCCGGGCCCGGCCAGCGCCTTGAGCGCGGCGCGAAAACCGCGCTGGGCATCCAGCACCGGGTCGTTGAACGCCGGTTGCAACAACGGTGCGCTCATCAGTTTTCTCCTCGCACGAGGGTGAAGAATTCGACTTTGGTGGCGGCGGTTTCCGCCTCTTTTTGCGCCCGGCGTTGTGCCTGGGCGCTGGCCAGCGGCGTGATCACTTCTTCAAGCCAACGACGCTGTTGCGTGCCCTGCAAATGAGCGTCGGCCAGGGCCGCCAACTCGGCGTGGACCTTGTCGCGGCCCGCCAGGTAGCTGTAACCGGTACGCCCATCGGCCAGGCGCACGACGCAGCGGGTCACGCTCATTTCGCCGACGTTGAAGGGCGCACCGTTGCCGCCCATGCGGCCACGGACCAGGGTCATGCCGATTTCCGGGGCGCGGATCAGTTGGTATTCAATGTCGCGCAGCGCGGCCTCAAACGGCTGCAATTCGCCGCGACGGGCGCGGGCCAGCACGCCGATCCAGTGCTGCCGCGCAGCGTAAGGAACAGGGTTCATGGTTGAGTTCTCCATCAGATGACGACCTGGTACTGGAAGCGATCCGAACGGCTGGTGGACTGGGCCAGCTCCACCGGGCGGCCGTCGCGATCGCGGGACAGGGTGAACACACTCAGCGCCGGCAAGTGCCGGGGCATCATCAGCAACGCGGCTTCTTCGCGGCTGGGCAAACGGGCGCCGATCAGGCTCAGGGTGCGGGTCAGTGGCAGGTCCCGTTCGCTCAAGTACTGCCGCAGGGATCCGCCGGTGTAGTCGGCCAGCAACGGCGCGTGGCTGGCGCAATAGCGATGACGGATCAGGCTGACCGGCTGGTGGTCGAGCTTGCGCAACGTCTGCAATTCGATCATCGGGGCCATCTCGGCAAGACCGAGGTGTTGCGCCTCTTCGCGGCTGGCAAAGCAGTAACGGCGCTTGAGCAGCACCGCCTCGACGCCCAGGCCCTGGGCCGATAACGACTGGCTGTAGGCACTGTCGGCCGCCATCGGATAAATCAGCGGCCGCTCCAGCACTTGAGTGCCCTTGCCCTGGCGGCGCAACAGGCTGCCTTCGAACACCAGCTCATCGATGGCGCGGCGCAAGGTATGGCGGTTGACCCCGAAACGTTCGGCCAACTGCACCTCCGCCGGCAGGAAATCCCCGGCCTGATAATCGGCCAGCTCACGGCGCAGGATGTCGGCCAGTTCGCGGTACACCGGTTCATCTTGTCTAGACAACTGCATGCTTAAAAAAAAGCGCCCGGGGGCACCCCTCCGAAATTCAGATGAACCGCTTGCGCAGGCGTTGCGACAGGATGTCGATCAGGCTGACGACGACTATGATGACCAGCAACACCGCACAGGTCTGGACGAACTGAAAGGCGCGGATGTTCTCCCACAGAATCACCCCGATCCCGCCGGCACCGACCATCCCGACCACCGTCGCCGAGCGCACGTTGGCCTCGAAACGGTAAAGCGCGTAGGACACCCACAGCGGCATCACTTGCGGAATAACGCCGTAGATCACCTCTTGCAGGGCGCTGGCACCGGTCGCGCGAACACCTTCCACCGGGCCCGGGTCGATGGCCTCGACCGCTTCGGCGAACAGCTTGGCGAGCACCCCGGTGGTGCTGATCCACAGCGCCAGCACCCCGGCGAATGGCCCCAGCCCGACCGCCACCACAAACAACATGGCAAACACCATTTCGTTGATCGAACGGAAGGCATCCATCACCCGCCGCAGCGGCTGGTGAATCCACCAGGGGGTGATGTTCTCGGAGCAGAGAATCCCCAGGGGGATCGAGCAGACGATCGCCAGCACCGTGCCCCACAACGCGATTTGTACGGTGACGATCATTTCCTTGAGGTAGGCGCGCCATTCGTGGAAGTCAGGCGGGAAAAAATCGGCGGCGAAGGTCGCCATGTTTCCCGAATCGCGGTACAGCGCCATCGGGTTCATCTCGGCGCCGTGCCAGGCCCAGGCCAGCAGGACCAGGAACAAGCCCCAACCGGCGTACTGCGGCCAGGTGCGCTTGCCGACAGCTTCAGCGTGCAGAGTGGTCATAGGGTTTCTCTAAAAATGCGCAATGCAAAAACCTGTAGGAGCGAGCTCGCTCGCGATGGTCGTTAACGATGACGCGGGAAGCCTGGAGAAACGCGGGGCCCTTGAGTTCTTGGCGAGCAAGCTCGCTCCTACAAGAGCCCCGCGGTGGATCAACCGGCATTGGCGGTCTTTTTATCGGTGGATTTCTCAAGGAAGGTCAGGCGCTCTTGCAGCTTCGCCAGCTCGGCATCGATCTCGGCCAGGCGCTTGGCCTTGTCCGCCGCCTCAAGCTTGGTGTCGGCATTGATCGTGGTGCGCTGCTTGAACAGCTCAAGCTGACGGATCGGCAGCAACTGGTCGTCGCTGGAGGCCAGGAACTTGCCCAGCTGCATGCCCTTGAGCACCGCTTTCTCGGACTCGGTATCGCCATAGCTGAAGATGAAATCGCGGATCTTGTTCTTCTCGCGATCGCTCAGGGCCTTGCTCCACACCAACGGGTCGGCAGGGATCAGCGGCGACTTCCAGATCACCTTGAGCAATGCAGCCTTGTCCGGCTGGGTCACTTCCAGGCGGTCCCAGCTTTCCGTGTTGAACGTCGCCACATCCAGTTGCCCCTTGGCCACGCTCAAGGCGTTGACCTCATGGCTGGAGTTGAGGGTGCGCTTGAACGCGGTGGCCGCATCGACCCCGTTCTTGGCGAACACGTAATAGCCCGGCACCAGATAGCCCGAGGTGGAATTCGGATCGCCGTTGCCGAAGGTCAGGGACTTAGCGTTTTTCAGCATGTCGTCGACGGAGTTGATCGGGCTGTCCTTGCGCACGATCAGCAGGCTCCAGTAGCCGGCGGCACCGCTGGCGGCTGCGGTCTGGGCGAAGATCTCGCCATTGGAGCGGTCTACCGCTTCGATGGCGGCCTTGTTGCCCAGCCAGGCGACGTCGACCTTGTTGAAGCGCATGCCCTGGATCAGGCCGGCATAGTCGGAGGCGAAGGTGGCGTTGATCTTCAGGCCGGTCTTCTTGTGCATGTCGTCCAGAAACGGCTGCCAGATGCTCTTGAGGTTCTGCGAAGACTCGGTGGACATGATGCCGAAGTTGATGGCTTTATCTTCCGCCTGGGCGGTGCCCAGTACGCAGCTTGCAAGGAGTGTTGCGCCAGCAAAAACGCGACCGATACGGTTCAACATGGAAAGGATTCCTGAGGGTGCAAAATGGGGGGTGTTCACACGCGAGCCAGCACCAGCCGGGGCGCGGGTTCGGGGCGGCGGGCCTGCTCGGAAAACATCAGGCTGGCGTCGAGGTCGGCGCCGTACAGATCATTGAGGAACTGACTGCTGAGGTCGGCGGCGAGGCCATCGAAATGGATGCGCCCGCCCTTGAGTGCCACGGCACGCGGGCAATAACGCGTGGCGTAATCGACCTGATGCAGGGTGACCACCACGGTCTTGCCGTCGCGGCGGTTGATGTCGGCGAGGATCTCCATGACCTTGCGCGCCGACTCCGGGTCCAAGGACGCGATGGGCTCATCGGCCAGAATCACCTCGGCACGCTGGGTCAGGGCGCGGGCGATCGCCACCCGTTGCTGCTGGCCGCCGGACAAGGTCGACGCCCGTTGCGCCGCCAGGTCGGCCAGGCCGACACGGTCCAGGGACTCCATGGCGAACTGTTTTTCCTCGGCATTGAACAGGCCCAGATTGCCGCGCCAGCGTGGCATGCGGCCCAGGCAGCCGAGCAGCACGTTATCGAGCACGCTGAGGCGGTTGACCAGGTTGAACTGCTGGAAGATGTAGCCGATATCGGCCCGCAAGCGACGAACCTTGCCATTGAGCCGGCCGGACGCCTGCACTTCCCGCCCCAGCACCTTGACGCTGCCGCCATTGTTGCGATCGCAACAGGCCAGGCCCGCGAGGTGGCGCAACAAGGTGGATTTGCCGGAGCCGGAAGCGCCGATCAGCGCGACCATCTCACCGGCACCGATGGTGAGTTGGAGGTCGACCAGTGCAGTCTTGCGCGCAAAGGTCTTGTTCAGATGATCGACATGGATAGCTGCGTTCATGGGCTTCTCTGTCTGGTTGAACAGCCGTCCATGGCCGCTTTGAAGTTCAACCGACTTTAGGCACAGGCTGTGTCAGCCCTATGACTTGCACATGTCGCTGGGTTATCTATTTGATGAAGGTTTTGTGAAAGGTTGAGCCGCAAGGGTCAACCACAGGGTGTTGAGTTGAATTCACTATCCCTGGACGACCCACAAAAAAGGCGACCCGAAGGTCGCCTTGTGATGTGCTGACTGTTACTGCCCGAACTGCCGTCCCAACCCGCCCGGCACGCCCTGGATAGTGGTCTCTTCCCACGGCCCGTTGGGGCTGATCGAACGGCTCCAGCCGTTGTTCCAGCGGTAGTAGGTGCGCTGGCGGTAGAAGGTGTTGGGCTGATCATCGAGCACGTACACGCTGAGCTTGGGATCCCAGTGGCTGCTGCCACCCGGTGGCGGGGCGAAGCTGGCGGAGGTGCGAGGCAGCGGTTTGGCGGGCTTGGCCGGAATGCTCGGCTTGCTCGGCGTCGGTGCGGTAGACGGCGTCGGGCGGGGCTGCGAAGGCGGGATCGGCGGCAGCGGCGTCGGTGTCGGCTCGGGTCGCTGGACCGCGCAAGCGCTTAACCCCAAAACCATACTGAGCAGGGTGATACGAGCGATGGCGGTCATGGTTGCATTTCCTGTCATTTATCCGGACTGTCGATGGTCAGTTGTTGCGGTGCGGTGGTGCTGCTGGCCAAGGGCTGGCTGCGACCGATCCATTCGCCCGCCGTGGGTTGGCCGGCGCGGGAGATGCGTGCAACCAATTGGACTTCAGGGAAGTTCGACAGTTTCAACTGCGGCATCATGGCATCGGCATCGCCCAGTTCGACGGTCGCCGGCAAGTCGGCCACGGTCAGGCGTTTGGCGGCCAGCGGCGCGGGCGGGCCGGACGTGGCGCGGGCAAAGATGAACACGCTGTCGCCCGGCTGGACCTTGGCCTTGAGCTCGGGTGAAAGATCCACACGGACCTTGAGCACCGCGGCGACCTTGGCCGCCGGCGCCTGGGCCACCTTGCCGCCGCTGGCGACGAGTTTTTCGCTGGCCCGCGCAATCCCGCCTTGCAGCGCGGCACGGGAATTGTCCTCCGGCGGCAATTGCGCCAGCAGGCGATTCCAATAGTCGATGGCGTCCTGATAACGCTCGCTTTCGAACGCGGCGATACCGAGCAGGCCGAGGCTGGTGACCTCCTTCGGATCGGCCTTGAGCGCTTCGTCGGTCAAGGCCTGGACCTTGTCCGACCACTTCTTGCCGTCGGCGAAGTACTGGGCCTGGGCCCACTGACCGAGCAGCTCCGGCTGACGCCCGGCCAGGCTGACCGTGCGTTCGAAGATCTTCGCCGCGTCGCCAGGACGCTCCTGAGCCATGTAGGTGCGACCGAGGAAGTACAGGCCTTCAGCCGAATCCGGCTGCGCCTCGACCGCGCGCTCCAGGCGACGGGTCATCTCTTCCATCGACTGTGGCGCCTGGGCGAATTCGCGGGTCAGCTCGACCTTGTCGCTGGCCCCGAAATGCAGGTACAGGCCAAGGCCCAGCACCGGCACCAGAATTGCCGCCAGCAAGGGCCACGGTTTGCCCAGGCGCGACACGCGCGGCGCCTCGACGCCTTCGGTGTCCGCCAGCAACTCACGCGCCGCTTCGGCGCGGCCGGTGTCCATTTGCACGGCGTCGAGAACGCCCCCTTCCTGCTGGGTTTGCAGTTCGGCCACGCGTTCCTGATAGAGCGCGACGTTGAGGGCGGTACGATCCTCTTCCAGCTGGGCGCGTCGGCCACGCAGAACGGGGATCAGCAGAAAACTCAGGGCAACCAGTAGCAGCAGACCTGCAGCGAGCCAGAAATCAATCATTCTTGGTTTTATCCAACAGGTGGTCGAGGCGCTCACGCTCCTCGGCAGAGAGCTCATCCTTGGTCGCAGCGCGTTGCACGCGACGACGGCGGACGATCACGGCAATGATCACGAAACCGCCCAGCAGCAGGCCGGCGGGGCCGAACCAGAGCACGGCGGTCTTGGCGTTCAGCGCGGGTTTGTAGCGGACGAAATCACCGTAGCGGTCGACCATGAAATCGATGATCTGCTGGTTGTCCTTGCCCTCGCCGAGCATGCGGAAAATCTCTTTGCGCAGGTCGGCGGCAATCGGTGCGTTGGAATCGGCGATGTCCTGATTCTGGCACTTGGGGCAGCGCAGTTCTTTGGTCAACTCGCGAAAACGCTCGCGATCGCCTTCCTTGGCGAACTCATAAGTGTCGATGGCCGCGTGCGCCACGCCGGCCATGCTCAAGCCCAACACCACAGCGGCTATCCAGCGCTTCATGGCTTGGCCTCATCCACCAGCGCCTGATACTTGGCCGCCAGTTTTTCGCGCCAGACCTGCTCGTCGATCACCCCGACGAACTTGTCGCGGATGATGCCCTTGGCGTCGATGAAGAACGTTTCCGGGGCACCATACACGCCGAGGTTCAGGCCCAACGTGCCCGCATCGTCGCGGATGTCCAGCTGGTACGGATTGTGGAATTCTTCCAGCCACTTCAAGGCATCGACGTTGATGTCCTTGTAGTTGATGCCGTAGATCAGCACGCCCTTCTCGGCCAGCTTGTTCAGCACCGGGTGCTCGACCCGGCAGGAAATGCACCAGGTGCCCCAGACGTTGACCAGCGCCGGTTTGCCGAGGAGGTCGGCCCGGGTCAGGATCTTGTCGCCCTGCACCGCGGGCAGGGAGAACTCCGGGAACGGCTTGTTGATCATCGCCGAGGGCAGCTCGGCCGGGTTCAGGTACAGGCCGCGGTACAGGAACACGGCAACCACCAGGAAAACCGCCAGGGGCAACAGCATCAGCCAACGTCTCATGCGGTCGCTCCCGTCATGCCCAGTGCTTCACGCACGCGGCTTTTCACCTTGACCCGGTAACGCCGATCCAGCGCCGCCAGCAACCCGCCGAGACCGGTGAGCAGGCCGCCGAACCAGATCCAGCGCACGAACGGCTTGACGTGCACGCGCACGGCCCAGGCGCCATCGCCCAGCGGTTCACCGAGGGCAACGTAGAGATCGCGGGTGAAACCGGCGTCGATCCCGGCTTCGGTCATCACCGAATTCTGCACGGTGTACAACCGTTTTTCCGGGTGCAGCACGCTGATTTCCTTGCCATCGCGGATCACCCGAACGGTGCCCTTGTCAGAGGTGAAGTTCGGGCCTTCGTAGTGCTTGGCGCCTTCGAACACGAATTGGTAACCGCCCAGGTCCATGGATTCGCCCGGCGCCAGGCGCAGGTCGCGCTCGGCACTGTTCTGGCTCGACAGCACGACACCCAGGGCGCACACGGCAATGCCGAGGTGCGCGATCTGCATGCCCCAATAGCTGCGGGTCAGGGTCGGCAGGCCTTTGATCAGGCCCTTGTGGCGAGTCTTGTCGACGATGTCGCGAGCGCCGGCCAGCAACACCCAGGCCGCGAGCATGAAGGTGGCGATCACCGCCCAGTTGAAATCACCGTAAGCGACGCCAGCCACCACCGCCAACGCGGCGCTGCCGAGCAACACCGGGGTCAACATGCCCACCAGCCATTTGACCGGGGTGTCTTTCCAGCGCACCAGCATGCCGACCGCCATCACCATCATCAGCAACGCCATCAATGGAATGAACAACGCGTTGAAGTACGGCGGGCCGACCGACAGCTTGGCGCCGGTCATTGAGTCGAGGATCAGCGGGTACAAGGTGCCGAGCAGAATCATCGAAGCCGCCACCACCAGCACCAGGTTGTTGCCCAGCAGCAGGGTCTCCCGGGACCAGAGGTTGAAGCCGACGTGACTCTTGACCACCGGTGCACGCAGGGCGAACAGCGTCAGCGACCCACCGACCACAAACAACAGGAAGATCAGGATGAACACGCCACGCTCGGGGTCGGACGCAAAGGCGTGCACCGACGTCAGCACACCGGAACGGACGAGGAAGGTCCCGAGCAGGCTCAACGAGAACGCGGCGATGGCCAGCAGCACGGTCCAGCTCTTGAACACGCCACGCTTTTCCGTGACCGCCAACGAGTGAATCAGCGCCGTACCGACCAGCCAAGGCATGAAGGAGGCGTTTTCCACCGGGTCCCAGAACCACCAGCCGCCCCAGCCGAGCTCGTAATAGGCCCACCAGGAGCCCAGCGTGATGCCGATGCCGAGGAAGGCCCAGGCGACGATGGTCCACGGACGGGACCAGCGCGCCCACGCCGCATCGAGACGACCGCCGAGCAACGCGGCGATGGCAAAGGCGAAGGCCACGGAGAAACCGACATAACCCATGTACAGCATCGGCGGGTGAACGATCAGGCCGATGTCCTGCAGCAAGGGGTTGAGGTCATGACCGTCCGTGGGAATCTGCGGCAGGATCCGTTCGAACGGGTTGGACGTCAGGATCAGGAACAGCAGGAAACCGATGCTGATCATGCCCATGATCGCCAGCACCCGCGCCAGCATTACTTGCGGCAACTGTCGCGAGAATACCGACACGGCGAAGGTCCAGCCGCCGAGGATCATCGCCCACAGCAGCAACGAGCCTTCGTGAGCACCCCATACCGCGCTGAATTTGTAGTACCAGGGCAAGGCGCTGTTGGAGTTGTTGGCGACGTAAGCCACGGAGAAGTCGTCGACCATGAACGCATACGTCAGGCAACCGAAGGCGAACAGCAGAAACGCGAATTGCCCCCAGGCCGCCGGCTGGGCGAGGCTCATCCACAAGCGGTCGCCGCGCCAGGCACCCAGCAATGGCACCACGGCCTGGACCAGCGCGAAACACAGCGCCAGGATCATTGCCAGGTGGCCCAGTTCGGGAATAAAGATGCCAGAAGTCATATCAACCCTCCTTCGCGGGTGTCGGGGCGGATTGACCACTGTCTTTCAAGGCCTTGGTCACTTCCGGCGGCATGTACTTTTCATCGTGTTTGGCCAGCACTTCATCCGCCACCACGACGCCATCGGCGTTGATTTTGCCCAGGGCGACGATGCCCTGCCCCTCACGGAACAGGTCCGGCAGGATGCCACGGTAGCTGATGGTCACGGATTTGTTGAAATCGGTGACGATGAATTTCACATCCAGTGAATCGCCGGAACGCGTCAGCGACCCCGCCTCGACCATGCCGCCGGCGCGGATGCGCGTGTCTTGCGGGGCTTCGCCGTTGGCGATCTGGGTCGGCGTGTAAAACAGGTTGATGTTCTGTTGCAGGGCGCTCAGGGCCAGGCCGACGGCGGCGCCGACGCCGACCAGGATCGCGAGAATGATGATGAGACGCTTTTTACGCAGGGGATTCACTTGCCGTTCTCCCGGCGCAAACGACGCGCCTCTTGTTGCAGATACCGCTTGCGGGCCAGGACCGGCGCCGCCACGTTGAGGACCAGGACCGCCAGGCAGATGCCATAGGCCGACCAGACATACAGGCCGTGATGGCCCATGGCGAAAAAGTCGCCGATTGAAGCAAAACTCATCGAGCGGCCTCCAGGCTGTTCTGCACTTCGGCCTTGACCCAGCTGGCGCGGGCTTCGCGCTTGAGCACTTCAAGGCGCATGCGCAGCAACAGCACGGCGCCGAAGAAACAGTAGAAACCCAACACCGTCAGCAGCAGTGGCAGCCACATCTCTGCAGGCATCGCCGGTTTTTCGGTGAGGGTGAAGGTCGCGCCCTGGTGCAGGGTGTTCCACCACTCCACCGAGTACTTGATGATCGGGATATTGATCACGCCGACGATCGCCAGCACCGCGCAGGCCTTGGCCGCGCTGTCACGATTGCTGATCGCGTTGCCCAGCGCAATGAGACCGAAGTACAGAAACAGCAGGATCAGCATGGACGTTAGTCGCGCATCCCAGACCCACCACGAACCCCAGGTCGGTTTACCCCAGATCGCGCCGGTGACCAGCGCCACGGCGGTCATCCAGGCACCGACGGGCGCCGCGCATTGCAGGGCGACGTCGGCCAGTTTCATCTTCCAGACCAGCCCGACGATGCCGCACACGGCCAGCATCACGTAGATGGACTGCGCGAGCATGGCGGCCGGGACGTGGATATAGATGATGCGAAAGCTATTGCCTTGCTGGTAGTCCGGCGGCGCGAAGGCCAACCCCCATACTACGCCAACGCCGATCAGCAGCAACGCCGCGACGCCAAGCCACGGCAGCAGTTTGCCGCTGATGCCGTAAAACCATTTGGGTGAGCCGAGCTTATGAAACCAGGTCCAATTCATTGCTGTTTCCATCACGGTTGCCACTCGTTGTCACGAGTTGGCCAGGGTCTGCTTTTTTAAGCAAAAATGGTTAAAAAATAACCAGACCTCATTATTATTCGCCGACGCTGATCTTCAGGCCAGCAGCTATTGCAAAAGGTGTCAGGGTTATCGCCAGGGCGGTC
Organism: Pseudomonas sp. MPC6; assembly: GCF_006094435.1. Classification (NCBI taxonomy): domain Bacteria; kingdom Pseudomonadati; phylum Pseudomonadota; class Gammaproteobacteria; order Pseudomonadales; family Pseudomonadaceae; genus Pseudomonas; species Pseudomonas sp. MPC6. Next base: position 5,137,831 of record NZ_CP034783.1, read on the forward strand.
AGGCTACCAAGCCACAGGAGATAACCGGTCGCCGGCATGCCCTGCAAGGCCGCCTGCAAGGCGCCACTGCCCAGGATCAACACCGGGATGTACAACGGCAGGATCAGCAACGCCAGCAGCAGGCCGCCTCGCTTCAACCCCACCGTCAACGCCGCGCCCACCGCACCGAGCAGGCTCAGCACCGGTGTACCCAGCAATAACGAAAGCAGCAACACCGGCAGACAGGCGGCAGGCAAACCGAGCATCAATGCCAGCAGTGGTGCCAGCAAAACCAGTGCCAGGCCAGAGAAGGCCCAGTGTGCCAGTACCTTGGCCAATACCAGAAGAGGCAGGGGGTGCGACGAAAGGACCCACTGCTCGAGGGAACCGTCCTCGAAATCACTGCGGAAAAGCCCGTCCAGCGAGAGCAAAACCGATAAAAGGGCCGCTACCCAGACCAGTCCCGGAGACAAGGTTTGCAACAATTGAGACTCGGGCCCGACCGCCAACGGGAACAGGGAAACGACGATCGCGAAGAATACGAGCGGATTGGCCAGTTCCGCGGGACGGCGGAACAGCAGACGGGCCTCACGGGCGACCAACAGGCCGAAGACACTCATACGGCCCAATTCCCCAGATCGATGTCGCGATAACCCGCCGGCATCCGGCTCAGGGTGTGATGCGTGGTCAGCACCACCATGCCACCGCGCTCGCAATGGGCGGCCAGGTGTTCCTCGAGCTGCGCCACGCCTTGTTTATCGAGCGCGGTAAAGGGCTCATCGAGGATCCACAGTGCCGGGCTGTCCAGGTACAACCGCGCCAATGCCACGCGGCGCTGCTGGCCGGCAGACAGGGTATGGCAGGGAACATCCTCGAAACCGCGCAGACCGACAGCGGCCAGCGCTTGCCAGATCGCCTCATGGGAGGCCGGTCGGTGCAAGGCGCAGAGCCAGCTCAGGTTTTCTTCCGGGGTCAGCAGGTCCTTGATCCCGGCGGCATGGCCGATCCACAGCAGGTTGTGCGCCAGTTCACTGCGTTGCTCGTTCAGCGGCTGGCCGTTGAGCAGCACTTGACCGGCGGTCGGCTGCATCAGGCCGCACAACAAACGCAGCAGGCTGGTCTTGCCGCTGCCGTTAGGGCCACTGATTTGCACCATTTCGCCACTGGCCAGTCTCAATTCGAGATTTTCGAAAAGCAGCCGGAGGTCTCGCTCACAGGCAAGGGCAACGGTTTGCAGGACAGGACTGGTCAAGAGATCACGGGCCTTTACGGTTCAAGTCGGCAGCGGTGCGGCCGCTAAAGAGATGCAGGATAAATGCTTTGGCGGCTCGGTCTAAGGCGCCAGATCAAGAATTTGCAAATGATTTCAGCGCCCCGGATACAACGGGGCCGCATTATACATGCCATGCCCTACTCTCAAGAGGGCAATTTCCTCAGGTTGTGACCGCATATGACAGGCGAAATGAACATCCTCCCGCTACCGCCAACCGCGCCTGCGCCGCCACGTGCGCAGGCGGTCAGCGGCGAGCTGCTCAAGTTGCTGACGCCGATGGAGGGTTTGATCAGCACCGGTCAGAGCGCCAAGGCCGAAGTGCTGTCGCTCAAGCAGGCGGAACAGACTTTTCAACTGCTGCTGAAGGTCACCCTCGACAGCGGCCGCCAGACCACGGTCCAGGCCACCAGTGCCCAGCCGCTGCTCCAGGGCACCCGCCTGGCGATCACCCAGCCATCGGCAGGCAATCTGGCGGTCACCGTGCAACAGGCCGTCGCGTCCAGCGTCGCCACCCTCACCCGCATCGACACCGCGCAACTGCCGGCCGGCACCCTGCTGCAAGGCAAAGTGCAGACCTCGCAAGCGCTGCCCCAGGTGCCGGGCCAGCCAACGGTCTTTCGCTCGATGGTGAGCCTGCTCAATACGGCGTTGAGCGGCCGCACTCTAAGCATCGACAGCCCGCAGCCGCTGCGCATCGGCACCTTGTTGAGCGCCCGGGTGCAGGACGCCCAGACCTTGCAGTTCGTGCCGTTGAGCAGCCGCCAGGAACAACTGGCCGTGACCCAGCAACTGGTCAGCCAGCAGAGTCGCCAGGGTTCGCTCGACGGGCTGTTGAAAATCCTGCAAAACCTGCCCGCGGATCAAACCTCCAGTGATGTGCGCGCGGCCGTGGACAAGCTGCTCGCCGGCCTGCCGGACGTTCACCAACTCAGTACGCCCAAGGGCCTGGCCCAGGCACTGGCCAGCAGCGGGCTGTTCCTCGAAGCGAAGCTGCTCGGCGGGCAGAACCCGACGCTGGCACCGGACATGAAGGGCGACCTGCTCAAGCTGATCGCACAATTGACCCCGGGATTGCCGGCCAACACCAACCTGAATGCGCTCATTGCCGCCAATACCCTGGCCCAGGCCATGCCGGGGTTCGTGCGCAGCGCCCTCGGCATGCTGGGGCAGGTCAGCGCCAAACCGTCGCCGACCAGCTTCCCCCTGCCCGAACGCCTGCTGCAAAGCGCAGACGGCGAGGACGATCTCGAGCACCTGCTGCGCTTGGCGGCTGCAGCGGTTTCACGCTTGCAAAGCCATCAGCTGTCGAGCCTGGAACAGACCGGCATGACCAGTGACGGACGCCTGATGAGCACCTGGCAACTGGAAATCCCGATGCGCAACATGCAGGACATCGTGCCATTGCAGGTCAAGTTCCAGCGCGAAGACGCTCCCGAACAGCAGCAGCCAAAGGAACGTCAAGAAGAACGCCCGCCCAAACAACACCTCTGGCGCGTCGAACTGGCGTTCGACATGGAGCCGCTGGGGCCGTTGCAGGTGCAGGCGCAGTTAATCAGTGGCAGCCTCTCCAGCCAGCTATGGGCCGAGCGGCCGTATACCGCGAGCCTGATCGAAAGCAATCTGGCGGCACTGCGCCAACGCCTGCTGGATTCAGGCCTGAACGTCGGCGACATCGATTGCCACCTCGGCACACCGCCGCAAGGCGCCCAAACCCGTCTCGAACAACGCTGGGTCGACGAAACCGCATGAAAACCCCTGACACCCCACGCCAGGCCATCGCCCTCAAGTACGACGGCAGCCACGCCCCCACCCTCACGGCCAAGGGCGACGACGCACTGGCCGAAGCCATTCTGAAAATTGCCCGCGATTATGAAGTGCCGATCTACGAGAACGCCGAACTGGTGAAGCTGCTGGCGCGGATGGAATTGGGGGAAAGTATTCCAGAGGAGTTGTATCGCACGATTGCCGAGATTATTGCGTTTGCGTGGAATCTCAAGGGGAAATTCCCTGAGGGGCAGGATCCGGATGGGCCGATGGTCGAGAAGGACATCACCGATCGCGGGGATGATTATTAAGGTTTCGACGACGCCATCGCGAGCAAGCTCGCTCCTACACTGGAAATTACATTGCACATCCAAATAGCCTGAAATATATCCAAGAAACCGTTGCGGCTTCTCGGGCTCGTAGGTTTCTATCGTACCGAAATGACGGATCTGTTTTCCATCCATGTTAAATATCCTGATACTATTTTAATTTAAAACTTATTCAACCATTACACTCACCACAAAAAAGCGAGCGCATTCATTAAATACCCAGCACAATTAAAAAAAACACTATCAGTTGTAATAGTATCTACGCCCACAGGAAACCTCACCCTAATAGGTTTGAATTTTGTTTCGTTATTGGCGGGGACACGCAACGGGGGGATTACTGAGGATTTGAGGACGCCACATTGTAGGAGCAAGCTTGCTCGCGAAAATCGTCAACGATGACGCGTTATACCTGGCAAACCGCGGCGCTCGTTGGTTTTTCGCGAGCAAGCTTGCTCCTACAGGGGATCGTGAACGGCCCTGCCAGTTTTTGTGGATCGGTTACGTTCAATCCTAGCGTAACCACCTAGGCTTTTCCGGCAGATAGAGGCAAGCCAGTGGCAGGATCAAGGCCTTTCTCGGCGCTGAGTTTTTCGATCAGTTCTGAAGACGGAATGACTGGAACAGCAGAGTCTCGCTCACGTTTCCACTGGAAAGTGCCATCCCACTCGGGGAGGATGGCTGGTGGGAGTGGGACGATGTTATCGAGATCAGGAATTTTGGCTCCGAGGTGTTCGTGGCGGGTAAGGAAGGCGCTTATTTTGTTATAGCGCTCGACTCGCTCATCATCTTTTTGTAAAGCCAAGTAGTAAAGCCGCTCAGACTTAGGTGGTCCTTCGAAGGCATACGCCAGTCGATGTGCACTACTGTCGTCGCCATTTCGAATTGCAGTTTGATAGCCTTGTAGGGATTGCTGATAAAGCCCAATGACCTTTGAATAACTAGAATAATCTCTTCCTGCCAAGCGATTACCCTGCTCCATAGCACACTTGTACATCGACAACATGATTTCAGAGGTATTTGGAACATTAGTTAAAAGCCTACCAATATAATACTGAGCGTCCGGATTGCCCATATCGGCAGCCCGTCGAAAATACGTTCTGGACGCAGCGACATCCTTCTTCACGCCATAACCCAATTCGAGATAATGTGCCATATCGTAGTAAGCACCAGGAATTCCCATTGCAATAAAATGTTCGGCCAAATCGATAGTTTCCTTGCTGGTATCTGGGGAAGTGGCTTGTCCAACTGACAGAATATATTGCAAATTAGTCGCCGCTTTGTAATGGTCGTGAGCAGCAGCGATGCGATAATAGCGCGCAATTTCGTCGTAGTCCTTCTTACCTTTTAGTTTCTCCAAATAGAGAGAATAACGATAGAAAAGATCTGCGTCTTTTTTCAATGGAGGCAGAAACTTCACCTCGTGCACACATTTAAATTCTAATCTCGAGTAAGCAAAATCCACCTGTGATGCGTCTGGCATATCTTTCTCCTTTTCTGAGCACGCAGCCACAACAAAACATAAAAATAAAATAACCCATAATTTTTTCATATTTAGTCCAAATTTTTCCCGGCTGAACTTTCCTGCAAAAACTCAACCAACGAAGCGGTGGGGGGGGATAGCGGAGTTGCACCGCTATTCCTTTGCGAGCCTGACCCTTTTTTAATTACATTTCGCACCTTCAGGCCGTTAATGTCCGTACTGGAAATACCCGCGTTATCCTTATCCGGAAATTCCTTTTCCAACTGTGCCACCTTGGCGCGCGCCTTGGCTAAATCATCCAATAAGGTTTGGTAGTAGTGGGCAGCCGCTACATCGCGATCGAAATTCCGCATTTTCTTGAAGATCCCCGCATTGACGCTGGCCAACCGCTCGGTTTGCCGGGCCTGCTCAAGCGCGGCGATGGGTTGACGAGGGGCTAGTAGGTCGACATGGGTTTCTTTGTGCCAGGCCTCGCAAAAGTTGTGGTTCATTTCGGGAAGATCTGTTGTGAGTGGGCTTGGCGAAAACTGGCTAGGGTTTTCTAACCGTCAGGGGTAATCCGGTGGAGGGATCAAGCCCCTTCTCGGCGCTGAGTTTTTCGATCAGCTCTGGAGACGGAATGACTGGAACAGCAGAGTCGCGTTCACGTTTCCATTGGAAAGTGCCATCCCATTCGGGGAGGACGGCTGGTGGGAATGGGACGATGCTCTCAAGGTCTGGGACCTTTGCACCAAGATGTTCATGACGTGTTAGAAAATTATATATTTCATGGTAGCGTTCCACTCGCTCTACGTCTCTTTGTAAAGATAAATAGTAGAGTCTATCGGACGCGATTGGACCATTAAAAGACTTCGATAAGTTTCTAGCACTGTTAGCATTTCCAGAACGAGTCGCATACTGATAACCTTCCAATGACTCTTGATAAAGACCTAAGACCTTCGAATAACTTGCGTAATCTCTTCCCGCCAATGGATGGCCCTGCTCCATAGCACACTTGTACATCGCCCTCATGATATCGCCACCATTGGGCACATACGAAAGCAGTTTACCAATGTAGTATTGGGCGTCCGGATTCCCCATGTCGGCAGACCGGCGAAAATACGCTCTGGACGCAGCGACGTCCTTCTTCACGCCATAACCCAATTCTAGATAATGTGCCATATCGTAGTAAGCACCAGGAATTCCCATTGCAATAAAATGTTCGGCCAAATCGATAGTTTCCTTGCTGGTATCTGGGGAAGTGGCTTGTCCAACTGACAGAATATATTGCAAATTAGTCGCCGCTTTGTAATGGTCGTGAGCAGCAGCGATGCGATAATAGCGCGCAATTTCGTCGTAGTCCTTCTTACCTTTTAGTTTCTCCAAATAGAGAGAATAACGATAGAAAAGATCTGCGTCTTTTTTCAATGGAGGCAGAAACTTCACCTCGTGCACACATTTAAATTCTAATCTCGAGTAAGCAAAATCCACCTGTGATGCGTCTGGCATATCTTTCTCCTTTTCTGAGCACGCAGCCACAACAAAACATAAAAATAAAATAACCCATAATTTTTTCATATTTGCCCAAATTTTTCCTGGCTGAACTTTCCTGCAAAAACTCAACCACCGAAGCGGTGGGAGACAGTGGAGTTGCACCGCTATTTCTTTGCGAGCCTGACCCTTTTTTAATTACATTTCGCACCTTCAGGCCGTTAATGTCCGCACTGGAAATACCCGCGTTATCCTTATCCGGAAATTCCCTTTCCAACTGCGCCACCTTGGCGCCGCCTTGGCTAAATCATGCACAAAGGTTTGGTAGTAGTGAGCAGCCGCTACATCGCGATCGACATCCCGCACTTTCTTGAAGATCCCCGCATTGACGCTGGCCAACCGCTCGGTTTGCCTGGCCTGCTCAAGCGCGGCGATGGGTTGACGAGGGGCTAGCAGGTCGACATGGGTTTCTTTGTGCCAGGCCTCGCAAAAGTTGTGGTTCATTTCGGGGAGATCTGTTGTGAGTGGGCTTGGCGAAAACTGGCTAGGGTTTTCTATCAGACAGGGATAATCCGGTGGAGGGAGCAAGCCCCTTCTCGGCGCTGAGTTTTTCGATCAGTTCGGAAGACGGAATGACTGGAACAGCAGAGTCGCGTTCACGTTTCCATTGGAAAGTGCCATCCCATTCGGGGAGGACTGCTGGTGGAAGTGGGACGATTTTATCCAAGTCTGGAACCTTAGCCCCTAGATGTTCGTGACGCGTCAGGAAATCACTGATTTTGTTATATCGGCTGACTCGTTCGAGATCTCTTTCAAGTGCGAGGTAATAGAGCCTCGTAGAAGCGGGCGGCCCCTCGAAAGCGTTCGCCAGAGTATTTGCACTTGTGTCGCTTCCATTTCGAATTGCAGTCTGATAACTTTTTACGGACTCACTATAAAGACCCGAAACCTTTAAGTAAGACGCATAGTACATCCCCGCAGACCGATGACCTTGCTCCATCGCACACTTATACATTGCAAGCATGACATCTGCGGTATTTGGAACGCTAGAAAGAAGCCTGCCTATGTAATACTGAGCTTCAGGACTGCCCATATCAGCAGCCCTTCTAAAGCAAGCTTTGGAAGCAACAACATCTTGTTTAACGCCATAACCTACCTCAAGGTAATGCGCCATATCGTAGTAGGCGCCCGGAATTCCTTTTTCTACAAAATACTCTGCTAGATCGATAGTTTCCTTACTGGCATGAGGCGAACTGGCTTGACCTGTCGACAGTAAGAGTTGCAAATTAGTGGCAGCTTTGTAGTGATCATTCGCAGCGGCGATTCGATAGTAGCGTGCAATATCGTCATAATTTTTCTTCCCCTTGAGTTTTTCCAGATAAACACCATACCGGTAGAGATTATCCGCATCCTTGTTCAATGCAGGTAAAGAGCCCTCCTCATGTACACAGTGAAATTTTAACCGCGCGTAAGCAAAGTCTAGCTGCGAGACATCAGGCATGTCTTCTTCCTTTTTTGAACAAGCCGAAATCAATAAATACAGACAAATCAAAATATAAGCTTTCTTCATGATCAATCCAAGTTCTTCCTAACAGGACTGGACTGTAAAAACTCAACCACCGATGCAACAGGAGAACTTGATGACACTGAAGAATCTTCCGTCGAACTATTCATGCGCGCACTATTATTCTCCACGAGAATTTCCTCCCAACTTTTGTACACTGTTGACATCTGACCTCCAATGACACTACCCCCCGTATGCACCCCAAACAAATGCTCCCGCAACGGCCGAGTAATCGCCGGACCCTCAATACAAATATTCAACTCACTGTCCACCTGCATACTGCGCGTATTAATGTTCGCCGACCCCAGCGTGGTAAAGACGTCATCAACAATCATCAACTTGCTGTGCACATAGACATCCATCCAGTTGTCCGGCGGTGAGTCCGGCGCAACCAAGGTACAGATGTGCACCTTGAGTCCATTAATTTCTGTATTGGAAATACCCGCGCTGTCCTTATCCGGAAACTCCTTTTCCAACAGCACCACTTGGGCGCGTGCCTTGGCCAGATCGTCCAATAAGGTTTTGTAATAGTGAGCCGCCGCTACATCGCGATCGACATCCCGCACTTTCTTGAAGATCCCCGCATTGACGCTGGCCAACCGCTCGGTTTGCCTCGCCTGCTCAAGCGCGGCGATGGGTTGACGAGGGGCTAGCAGGTCGACATGGGTTTCTTTGTGCCAGGTCTCGCAAAAGTTGTGGTTCATTTCAGGAAGATCTGTTGTGAGTGGGCTTGGCGAAAACTGGCTAGGGTTTTCTAACCGTCAGGGGTAATCCGGTGGAGGGATCAAGCCCCTTCTCGGCGCTGAGTTTTTCGATCAGCTCTGGAGACGGAATGACTGGAACAGCAGAGTCGCGTTCACGTTTCCATTGGAAAGTGCCATCCCATTCGGGGAGGACCGCGGGCGGAAGTGGGACGATTTCATCCAAGTCTGGAACCTTAGCCCCAAGATGTTCGTGACGCGTCAGGAAATCACTAATACTGCTATACCGAGCCACTCTCTCTGTATCTTTTTCAAGACCAAGGTAGTACAAATCATCGGAAGCAGGTGGTCCTTTGAATGCACCAGCCAGACTATAAGCGCTCATATCATCGCCGTTTTTAATTGCTATTTGATAGCTCTGTAGAGATCCGTGATAACGCTCCAATTCCTTCAGGTAATTCGCGTGCTTCCTTCCAGCTTCTTTATTACCCTGATCCATCGCGCACTTGTACATCGCAAGCATCACATCGGCGGCATTGGGCACAGAGGTTAACAGTTCAGCAATATAGTACTGTGCGTCCGGGCTGCCCATATCGGCAGCTCTTCGAAAATAGGCTCTGGACGCAGCAACGTCTTGTTTAACACCGTAACCCATTTCGAGATAATGCGCCATGTCGTAGTAAGCCCCTGGAATTCCTAAGGCAATATAGTATTCGACCAAATCGATAGTTTCCGTGCTCGCGTCAGGGGACCGCGCCTGTCCAGTAGACAGTAAATATTGCAGGTTGGTTGCGGCTTTAAAGTGATCATGTACCGCAGCTATACGGTAATACCGTGCGATCTCATCATAGTTTTTCTTACCTCTGAGCTTCTCCAAGTAAAGGCTATAGCGAAAGAAAATATCTGCTTCCTTGTTCAGTACAGGTAGCGAACTATCCTCATGCACGCAATGAAATTCAAGTCTCGAATAGGCGAAGTCAATCTGCGAAGCATCAGGCATAGCTTCTTCCTTTTCTGAACAGGCCGAGGTAAAAAACAATAAAATAAAACATAGTTTCTTCATCTTAATCCAAGTTTTTTCTGGCCGGGCTTTCCTGCATAAACTCAACCAGTGAAGCAACAGGAGATTTTAGTTTCTGTGCAGTTTCTTTCTGCAAACCAAGCCCCCTCCTTGCTTTATTCTGCTCTATAATTTTCTTCCATTTCTTATAGATTTCTGACAACTCCTCCCCACCCCCAACCTCCCCGGTATGCACCCCAAACAAATGCTCCCGCAACGGCCGTGTAATCGCCGGATCCTCAATACAAATATTCAACTCACTGTCCACCTGCATACTGCGCGTATTAATGTTCGCCGACCCCAGCGTGGTAAAGACGTCATCAACAATCATCAACTTGCTGTGCACATAGACATCCATCCAGTTGTCCGGCGGTGAGTCCGGCGCAACCAAGGTACAGATATGCACCTTCAGGCCGTTAATGTCCGTACTGGAAATACCCGCGCTGTCCTTATCCGGAAACTCCTTTTCCAACAGCGCCACTTGGGCGCGTGCCTTGGCCAGATCGTCCAATAAGGTTTTGTAGTAGTGAGCCGCCGCTACATCGCGATCGACATCCCGCACTTTCTTGAAGACCCCCGCATTCACGCTGGCCAACCGCTCGGTTTGCCGGGCCTGCTCAAGTTCGGCGAGCAGGTCGTCGCGCCGCTCGGCCCTGGCCACTTCCGGCATCAGTTGTGGGCGCCCCAACTGCTTCAACATTCGGAACGTATTGACCGAGCCATCGCCCATGGCTTCCTGAGAGGAATTGGTCACGACAAAGAGGTAAAGCGGTCCGTCCGTCTCAAGGTCGCGGCCACCGTCGAGGAGGTTTTGCACCACGCTTTTGATCTTTTCCGCCAGCGGTGGCCAGCGGAAATACTGATTCTCGATGTAGATGAACTGGGTCATGTTGTTGACGGACTTCAGGTAGAGCTGCTCGATGTCTCTCTTACCTTCCTGGCTTTGGGTCCGGAGTACCTGCGCCATGACTGGTACGCCATGCCCTGGCCGTACGTGCAGTTGAGCGGCAATGGGTTGACGCGGGGTCAGCAGGTCGACATGGGTTTCTTTGTGCCAGGCCTCGCAAAAGTTGTGGTTCAGAAATTCCAGCACCGGGCCGGTGACTCGACTGGAAATGTCCTGCCGGGGCGTGGCGCCGTTGCGGCCGAACTGTGCGTGGTGACGTTCGTGACTGTGACGGTCATTGTCCCAATAGGCATCCAGGGTGTTATGCCCCATCACGAACCCCACGGCGATCTCCGGTTTTTCATAATCCACCAGGACCATTTTCTGGTGGTGGGTCGGCTCGGCAACCATCGCCACCGTACCCATGACTTTGTTGGTGGTGCTGCGCTCCTGATCCAACGCGTTCATCGCCAGCCGCCAGGCAATTTCTGCACGGTCCAGCAAGCCGAAGTCGCGGGTGACGAATTCGATGTTCCTGATGCCCAGGGAGGGATCATTGCCCCACATCAGCATGCGAAAGAAACGTTGCCCCAGCTCGATCGGACCGGTCTCCGCCCCGGTGTAGGCAAGCCTGATCTGGCGATACCACAACTTGTCATATTCGACTTGCTCGTCGTTGCGGTTCTGCTTGTACTTGCCGAACCAGTTCGTGACGTTGTCGCCGGGGGTCATGTTCTCTGAAGTCTGGGCGACGCGCAGCGAGTCGTACCAGCACAGGATTCGGACCTGGACACCTTCATTGGCTTTCTTGATCAGCAGATCACCGATGCGCAACGAGCTGGTGTCGCCCCGCTTGAAATACATCGACGGCTGAAAACCCCAGCAGATGATTTCCACGCTGCTTTTGGCCGCCATGATGGCGTCATACACCGCGCCGAACGCACGTTCGCCATTCACCAGCGGCTCGAAGGTGGCCGGAACAGGTGGGTACTCGGTGCATTCCACGAACCAGGGTAAATTGAGCTGGCACGAGTCGGTCTGGCGGGTGGCGATCGGGGTGGTGATTGAGGGTGTGGCCATGGTCAAGCCTCCGGTTTCGGCGAGTTCAGTTGGGTGTAGGCCTGGCGAAACCGGCTACGTTCTTTCTGCGCGGAGATGTCCGGATGAGGCTGACTTTCGTGTCGATGGAAGCCTTGATTGGCACGTTCGGCGTTGTCCGGATCACCCAGGTACTCACCGCCCACCGGCACGTCGTAGCTGACGCCGTTAGCGAGTTCGATGCGGTAGCGGGAGGTGGTGACATGATGCTCGACTGCGAACCGGCCGCTGGCATCCATGACGCCTTTGCCTACCTGCGCACCGTCGGCGAAGACCGTGTACGGCATGCCCTTCCACGACTGATAACCTGCGGCGCTGCTTTGCCCAGCCAGCAACGTGAGGGTCTTGCTGATCGAGGCTGTCGGCCACGCCGGGTTATCGCGGTTGAGTTGCGCCGGCCCACCAATGGTTTTTTTCACGCCCTTGACATCGACGGTGCCGGGCGCATGGATATCGATGTTGCCGTCTTTGATACGGATGTAGGCGCCACCGCTGGTGAGCAGGATCTCATCCTGCGCGGCAATCTCGACGGTCCGGGCGGTGGACGTAATGCGCACGCTGTCCCTGGCGGTGAGCTCGATGCGATCGTTCTGGGCCTGGATTTCGATATTGCCTTTGGCCGCAAACAATTTGGCGCCAGCGGCTTGGGCGAACAGGCTGATACTTTCAGCCACGCTGGCCAGCAATGATTTGCCGCTGGCGAGGTTGATGTCCTCCCCTGTCGAGAGGGTCAATTGCTTGCCGCTATGCAGGTGGGTGTTTTGCGGCGTGGCGGTGGCGATGTCGGCCGGGGCCGAGGCGATCAGCAGCGGTTGGCGGTAACCGGTCGTCTGGCCACGGCCACCGTTGCTGATCGCCGCCTCGGTGTCGCCCGCATTGCGCAATTGCCCTGTGGTGCCGGCCATGCCTTTTGCTGCGCTGCCATAGTTCAGCTGAGTGTCGGCGTTCAGTTGTTCGAGGCTGTCGACGCCTCCTTGCATCGGCAAGGCATTGTGCTGCCGAGCGGCCTCGGACAATGACTTGACCCGCTCTTGTGCGTTCGTCAGTTGCTGCCGGGCTTCTTGAACATCGAGCTGACCGCCTTGCGCGTTGTTGCGCGGCCATGTGCTGAGGTACAACCCTTGCTGTGCGCGCAAGGCGCCATAGGCATCGGTGCGCAGTTCAAAACCGGCGCCACGCAAGGCGCCACGCTGATTGCCCTGCTGGTCGATCAGATAGCCGAGGTTCAACTGGCTGTGCCCGTGACTGCTGTGGATCTGGGTACGGACCTGGCCCGTGGAATCGTCCATGACCCACTGGTTGTAACCCCGCCCCTGAATTTCCTGGCTTTTATAACCACTCATCAAACCGCTCGAGTGCCAGGCGGGCTTATGCCCGCCATAGACCTGACCCATCACCAGGGGGCGGTCGATGTCATTATCCAGGAAAGTGATCACGACCTCTTCCCCTGAGCGTGGCACGTTCACACTGCCCCATCCTTCGCCACTGCTGGCCTGCATCATGCGCAGCCAGCATGAGCCCAGCTCACCGTCCTTCACCAGACGATCCCAATGAAAACGCACGCAGATTCGATTGAGGTTGTCGGTAAAAACTTCGCGACCGCTCGGGGTCACGACCACTGCGGTCTGCGGCCCGGGATTGGCTGGCTTGGCATGAGCGAACGGGCTGCGATAGGCCATGTCCAGGCGCTGGGTCTCGAATCGGTTTTGATAAATACCCTCACCGCCCGCAGCCAGCATCGACTTCCCTTGCCCCGTCTCGAAAAGCGCTCTCAGGCTACCGGGTGGATTGATCCGTTGCGTGCCGACTGGCAGGTTGCTCTGGGCGAAGAACTCGACGGCGATGATCAGGAATTGGCGGTCCTTGCGCGTCTTCATTTCATACAACGGATGTTGGGTCAGCTCGAAGCCATGGCCTGGTTGCATCTGGCGTACGCCACCCTGGCCATGAATGCGTCTGGCAGCGGATTCGTCCTGTTCGATCTGCACACGGCTGAGCCAGTCGCCACGGTCGAGGTTCTGCCAGGCATATTGCCCACGGTATTGATAACGTTCGAGATCCGCCGGCGCCGATGCGGCAGGCAACGCCAGCGCTTGTGCGACTTGTGATCGGGCATGACAGAAATAGTCGTTGCTGCTGGATTGCACTACGCCATTGAGCAAGCGAGTACCGGGGCTCCATTGGGTAATGCTGTCTTGCTGGGCGGCGGCTTGTTGGGTGTGAAATCTCAAGGTTGGCGGGTTCAGGGTCGGCAAGAACAGGACACTGTCGGTGAACACGATGCAGTGGCTGTCGACTTGATGTTCCACATACCAGAACAGGCCTTCTTGCTCGCACCAGCGCTGGACGAAGTGCGCGTCGCTCTCGTTGAACTGGGTGACATAGGACAGCAGCGGATAGTCCCGTGACAAATCAAAGCGGTAGGCACCATGAGCCTGGCTGTAGCGTTGGAACACCTGGGCGAGGATGTCCGGGAGATTCACCTCCTGCCAGATCCGGCAATCCACCCGGTATTCCAGCAGGCTGAACCAGGGCGCGAAGACCAATTGCCAGTCGTCAAGACCGCCATCGCTGCCCAGGTAACGCACGCTGTCCACCCAGCCATGCCTGGGACTCAAAGTGCCGTCGTCGAGCTTGATGCTCAGTTGGACGGCCTGGCCAATGAGTTGCTCCGGGTCGAAAGCCGGGGTCTGGTTGATCACATCGACCGTATAGCGAGGCACCTGGCTCAGTCGCTCTTGGGCATGGGCTCGCAGGGCGAACAGTTCTTGCCCTTGGGGCGTCGTCAGTTGCAACAAGCGTTCGGCCTGGCTCAGCGGCTGGCCGTACGGGGCCGTCACGGTGTCAGTGATTGAATCCACCTTTCAAAACTCCTTGTTTTCATTAGTCCCTGATGCTTGCGCCGATCAGCCAGCCTTGAGTCTGGTCGGCCTGGGTGCGATCCAATATCCAGACGGCACTGTCGGAGTCAGCGCTGGCGGTCAGCCAGGCGAGGCCTATCTGCACCCATTGCTCGGTCACAGGCCCGAACCGTGCGCCGATGAGGCTGAGGCGAATCTGTCGCTCGAGGTCCAGGGCCGGCAGAAAACCCCGGGCGTATCGGTTGAGCTGGTTGAGGCGTTGACCCTCCAGCGCGCCATCGCCGATCAACCCCTTCACTCGCGATGGATCAATGGCCGTACGCTGGCTGAGTGCTGTCATCAACTGTTCAAGTGTCTGCGTGTCGTTGCGATCCTGCGCGGTGCGCGGGGCGTGGCTCAGACTGATTGGAGCAAACAGCTTCAGAAGACTGTCGGGCTGCAGCTGCGCTGTTTTGGATTCGCGGCGCAGCAACACCGCGCTAACCGCTTCGCCAGCCAGCTGATCAGGCAAACACGCCGATAGCTGCTCCTTGCAGGCCCAGGTGTCCAGGCTCAGGCACAACAGGTATTGCGCGCCGGCACTGCGGGCAAGCACCTCGGGCAACCACAGCGCCGGGACTTGCGTTTGCAGGTCGAAACCACGGTGTGGCAATAGCGCACGGGGCCATAGGCTCACGACTCGATCAAGCCAGTCCATTGCGCGGACAGCACTTGGCACGAACAACACAACCTGCGTGTTGGGCCAATCAATGGAATCCCGGAAGGCCGGTGCCCATTGTTTCAAAGCCGCCTGCAGGATTTCGCTGGAGCGGCCCGGCGCGTTGATGTCTGGACGCTCGGCTGCCGGGGTCGCGAGTCGGCGAACAGGCCGGCGCAGCCCGCGCTCATCGAGCAGGCGTGGGTCGTGAGAAAAGTCGGAGGGTAAACCGGCCAGCTCGCTCGCTGACAACGGTGCTTCAAAGGCGCCACAAGGTAGCCAGACCCAGGCTCGCACAATGCTGGCGCAGGTAGAGGCAAAATCACCCTTGGGACATCCTGCTTCTGCCAGGCGTTGCTTTTCCTGCTCGGCCAGGCGTCGCTCGGATATTCGATCGAAAAGACTGGTACGGGTTGTCATCTCTGATCCTTAGAGAACGCCGGTGTCCTTTTGCGTAGCAACCAACCGCGCACCGCAGGCAGTCAGGTCCCCGTCACGCGCGACCGCCCTGTCATCGTCCAGCAGGGTTTCGTCGCCACTGCCAATCGTGCATTCCCCATGGGGGCAAGACACGCGATCGCCGACTCGCGCAATCGCGAGACCATTGATAAAAGTAGAGGGGGATCCTTCAACCACCCGGCCCCCATCAGAGGTCGGGTCGTTGAAAACGATGATGGGTTGCATGATGGACGTCCGTGTTTGAACAGGCGCGAGTCGATTCGCGGAACCACACCGTACTAACGGCCAACCAGTGTCACAAGTCGGCACATTCCGTAAATCTTGTAGCCTGGGTCCTAGGACGGCGTAGTCCGCGTCCTAGGACCATCAACGCCGCCTCAGCCGGGGTCAGGCCGCACACCCGAAAGTGTTCCGCCCCAGAAAGACGTCACGGTACGCAGTGATGATTATTGATCGGCAAACTTGATTGCGCGGCGCATTCGGTTCAGGTGCTTCAACCCTTCGATGATCAATACCACCACGGCCAGCCAGATCGGCAGGTAGGTCATCCACTGCCCCGGTTTCAGGCTGTCACCGAGCAACAGCGCCACGGCGACCAGCAGCACCGGTTCGGCGTAGCTGAGCAGCCCGAACAGACTGAAAGGCAGCAGCCGACTGGCGAGGATATAAGCATACCCAGCCGCCGCACTGACGATGCCCATGAGCGGAACCAGCCAGTACAGCGCCGGCCGTTGCGCGCCGATGTCGGCCAACGGCTCGCCGCTGAGCACAAACCACAGCGCCGCCGGGATCATCAGCAGCATGTCCAGCCACAACCCGCCCAGGTTGTCCGTGCCGAGGCGCCGACGCAATACGAAGTACAGCGGATAGCCAAGCGCTACGACCAGCGTGGTCCAGGAAAATCCGCCGGTGCGGTACAGCTCGTTGATCACACCGATGGCGGCGAATACCGCTGCGATTTTTTGCAGGTGCGACATGCGCTCGCCATACACGATGCGCCCGGTGATCACCATCGTCAGCGGCAACAGGAAGTAGCCCAGCGACACGTCCAGACCATGGCCATTGAGCGGCCCCCACATGAAGATCCACAGTTGCACCGCGACCAGCGCACTGGTGAGCAGCACGCCGACAATCAGCCTGGGTTTTTCACGCACGCGCCGATAGATCTGCGGGACCCATTTCCAGTCGCCGGACAGGCAGATGAACAAGGTCATGAAAGGCAGCGAAATGAGCATTCGCCAGCCGAAGATTTCCTGACCGTTCAGCGGGGAAAGAAGAGACGTAAAGTAATACAGAACGCCAAACAGAAATGATGCGGATACCGCAAAAACAACACCTTTAGACACAACAGCCTCGACAAAAACCGCATGAATCGAATTGAAATCGAGATCACTTAAAAGTGCGAGATTACTGATAGGCAAGCATTAAACGCGACAAGGCAGTCATTGCCATACTTCAACTTTACGGTTGGTATTTTCAGCAACAAGAATCAGGCACAGTTATATGTTTTTTATTATATTGCGCAAAGTTCATCCGGCACGTTATCGAACCCGACTTCGGTTATTGATAGAAGAACACCCAGTACGAGTGCTTCCAGGTAAAACGCTGCAATCGCGCAAAATGCTCGCTGCGATTGAGTTAGAGCCCTGATTTTAAGGGCTTTCGCCTGCACCAGAGCGGGACAGGACGAATGGTTTGTTACGGTTGACGCTTATTCACAGGCCAATAGATTGCCAGTTGGCCTGACGACAGAGAATATAGAAAATGACCGAATTAGTCCAATAAAAAATCGTAGCCTGCGCAAGCGTTGACTCGCGCCTGCACCCTGCGATTTTGAACTTGTTGCTGATCGCTTAAAATGGCTCAGCTGTTTTTATGCAACTTACTCATCAACTCCGCCTCGGCCTGGGTCAAGCCGCAGGACTGAGTCAGTTCATTGACGCTCGCCCCCATGCCCACCAGGCGCGCCGCCTGGGCGAACGACAGGCTCGATGGGTCACGCTGTTCCAGCTGCGTCAGTTTGTCCGGCAACGGCCCGACCACCGCGCGCAATTCCTGCAGGTCCTGCCCCATGCGCACGTTGCTGTTCTGGTAGTCGTCGACGCGCTTGGCCAGGTCCTTGATGCGTTGATCGCGCAGCGCATCGCCCCCGGCCTGTTGCGCGGCGACCAGCTTTTGCGCGCGAACGTAGGCCAGGAACATCGCCAGCGTGCCTGCCCACAAGAGGAACAGGACAACGACCGCCACCTCAAGCATCAATCAGATGTTCTCCAGGTCCGACCATTCTTCTTCGCTCATCATCTTGTCCAGTTCGACCAGGATCAGCAATTCGTTGTTCTTGTTGCACACGCCTTGAATGAACTTGGCGGACTCGTCGTTACCGACGTTCGGCGCGGTTTCGATTTCCGACTGACGCAGGTAAACCACTTCGGCCACGCTGTCGACCATGATCCCGACCACTTGCTTGTCGGCTTCGATGATGACGATACGGGTGTTGTCGCTGATCTCGGCGTTCATCAGGCCGAAGCGCTGACGGGTGTCGATCACGGTAACCACGTTGCCGCGCAGGTTGATGATGCCCAGCACGTAGCTCGGCGCGCCCGGGACCGGGGCGATTTCGGTGTAGCGCAGGACTTCCTGAACGCGCATCACGTTGATGCCGTAGGTTTCATTGTCCAGCTTGAAGGTGACCCATTGCAGGATCGGATCTTCGGAACCTTTTGCGGACGACGCCTTATCATTCATACCCTGATCCCTCGATAAACCGCCCTGGCGGTGTGTGTTCTGTGCGGCGGCATGCAGTGCCGCCTTCTGTTGTCATGTAGTTTCTAGGTCGGGCCGGCTTTGCTGCCGCCCATGTGCTTTGCCCCGCCGCTGGCAATCAACTCGGCCAGTTCGGTAACGTCGAGCAACGCACACATGTGTTCAATCACCGTGCCTGCCAGCCACGGCCGCTGACCGCGGTGGCTGCGCCATTTGATTTCGTTCGGGTCCAGGCGCAGCGAACGGCTGACCTGATGCACCGCCAGTCCCCACTCGTAGCCCTGCACCGAAATGACGTATTGCAGGCCCTGGCGGAAGTCATCGCGATAACGGTCGGGCATGACCCAGCGCGCGGTATCCAGCACCTTCAGGTTGCCGGCCTGGCTCGGCAGGATCCCGAGGAACCAGTCCGGCTGACCGAACAGCGGTGTCAGTTCGTGACCGGCCAACGAATAGATCGAACCCAGGCACACCAGCGGCACCGCCAGGGTCAACCCGGCGACATCGAACAACAGGCATTCGAATGGCTCGGCGGCCCATGAAGGACGACCGTTTGCTCCAACCGTTGGTGGCGTGGTACCGGGCGCCTGATGGACGTCGACTACCGGCGGTACCAGGGTTTGCGGTGGTGGCGCGAGGCTCGATACGGCTGCCGGCACCGCTGTTGGCGCGGCATCGATCATGACCGGCGTATTTGCGAGCGCGGCAAGCACTGGCGTGGCGGCCACAACGGCTTTCTGCGCATCAAGCGCCTGCTCTTCAAGCACTGCCGCCTGGAATTCATCCAGCGCACTGTCGTCTTCGACCACCTCGGGGACGTCTGCCGTGAGCTCGTCGGTCGCGTCCATCAGCAAGTTGTCCAGATAGGACTGTAGCGCCAGTTGCGGACGTGAAGTGATCTTTGCCGGCCTGTTCACTAACGCCCACCCATTGTAGGAGCGAGCTTGCTCGCGAAAAACCTAAGCGCGCCGCGGGGTGTCAGGTTTCCAGCGTTATCGTTGACGACCATCGCGAGCAAGCTTGCTCCTACAGCGAAGAACCTGAGCGCGCCGCGGGGTGTCAGGTTTTTTGCGTTATCGTTGACGACCATCGCGAGCAAGCTTGCTCCTACAGGACTCGGGCTCATCTCAGGCAACCTGCGGGACGAGTTGTGCCGCCAACAGGTGCTTGAGCAAGGCGCGATAAGCGAGGACGCCGCGGCTCTTGCCGTCGAATTGCGAAGGCGTCATGCCGGCAAGGCTGGCATCGCGCAAGCGGGTGTCGACCGGGATGTGGCCCTGCCAGATTTCCTCGGGGTACCTGTCGCGCAACAGCCGCAGCGTCCCGAGGGAGGCCTGGGTGCGACGATCGAACAAGGTCGGCACG
The DNA here is from genome assembly GCF_006094435.1 of Pseudomonas sp. MPC6. NCBI lineage: Bacteria > Pseudomonadati > Pseudomonadota > Gammaproteobacteria > Pseudomonadales > Pseudomonadaceae > Pseudomonas > Pseudomonas sp. MPC6. The sequence goes on from NZ_CP034783.1 coordinate 5,157,580, forward strand.
ATGCTGTACGGCAGCGCCTGGTTGCGTGAGCGGTTGATCATCGTCAGGGTGCTGACCATGCGCTCCAGGCCTTTGACCGCCAGGTGCTCGGTCTGCACCGGGATCACCAGCTGCTGGCTCGCCGCCAAGGCATTGACCATCAGCACGCCGAGCAACGGCGGGCTGTCGATCACGGCGTAATCGTAGTCCTGCCACAACTGCGCCAGGCTCTTGGCAATCACCAGGCCCAGGCCGCTCTGGCCCGGCGACTGGCGCTCGAGGGTCGCCAGGGCGGTGCTCGAGGGCAGCAGCGAAATGTGTTCATGGCTGGTGGACAACAACAGCTGACCGGGCAACCCCGCGGGCACGCTGCCCTTGTGCAGGAACAGGTCGTAGACGCTGTGTTCCAGCTTATCGGGGTCATAACCGAAGTAACTGGTCATGGAGCCGTGGGGGTCGAGATCGACCACGACCACGCGCTTGCCCGCCTCGGCCAGTAACCCGGCTAAAGCGATGGAGGAAGTGGTTTTACCGACACCACCCTTTTGATTGGCGACTGCCCAGACTCTCATTGGATTGTTCCTCCCGGCCGAGCGGCTCGACCGAGAAATAGCTCAGGGTATTAATGCGGGTGACGGAGAATTGACGGCACTCTCTCGTCCCGGCGACTTGATCGGGGTCGGTGCAGTTTGTGTGCCAGCACGCCTCAATGCGGCATCCGGTTTGGCATGGGCGGTTCCGGTGCCGGTCAGGCTGCGACGTATATCGAGATTTCGCGACACCACCAACACCACGCGACGGTTGCGCGCCCGCCCCTCGGCGGTCGCGTTATTGGCCACCGGCTGGAACTCACCGTAACCCACCGACGCCAGACGACCGGGGTTCACCCCCTGCATCGCCAGCATGCGCACGATGCTCGCCGACCGGGCCGAGGACAGCTCCCAGTTGGTCGGGTATTGCGCGGTGCGGATCGGTCGATCGTCGGTGAAACCTTCGACATGGATCGGGTTGTCGAACGGCTTCAGGATCGCCGCGACCTTGTCGATGATGCTGAACGCGATATCGCTGGGCATGGCGTCGCCGCTGCCGAACAACAGGCTGGAATTGAGCTCGATCTCCACCCACAGTTCATTGCCGCGCACGGTCATCTGGTTGGCGCTGATCAGGTCGCCGAACGCCGCGCTGATGTCAGCGCCGATGCTTTTCAGCGGATCGTTGGCGGCCGGGGCGATGCCCGCGTCGATCTGCTCGCTGTCCTTGACCAGCGGCTTGGCCGGGTTCATGGTCCTCGGTCGTTCGTCGCCGATGGGGATCGGCGTGAGCGCGCGATCGGCGTCGGTGAAGACGCCGATCAACGCTTCGGAAATAACCTTGTACTTGCCTTCGTTGATCGAAGAAATCGAGTACATCACCACGAAAAAGGCGAACAGCAAGGTGATGAAGTCCGCATAGGACACCAGCCAGCGTTCGCGATTAACGGGCTCTTCAGGTCGCCGGCGACGCGCCATTGTCCATGACCTCCCTCAATCCATGAAGCCGTGAAGCTTCAACTCGATCGAGCGAGGGTTCTCACCTTCGGCGATCGACAGGATGCCTTCCAGCAGCATTTCGCGGTATCGCGACTGGCGCAGGGCGACGGACTTGAGCTTGGCGGCAATCGGCAGCAGGACCAGGTTGGCACTGGCCACGCCATAGATGGTGGCGACGAAGGCCACGGCAATGCCGCTGCCCAATTGTGACGGATCGGCCAGGTTGCCCATGACGTGGATCAGGCCCATCACCGCACCGATGATGCCGATGGTCGGCGCGTAGCCGCCCATGCTTTCGAAGACTTTGGCGGCCTCGATGTCGCGGTTTTCCTGGGTGTAGAAATCCACTTCCAGAATGCTGCGGATCGATTCCGGCTCGATGCCGTCCACTAGCAGTTGCAGGCCTTTGCGCGAGTAGGTGTCGGGTTCGGCGTCGGCCACCCCTTCCAGGCCGAGCAGACCTTCCTTGCGTGCGGTCATGCTCCAGCCCACCACGCGATCGATACCGCCGGCCAGGTCCAGCCGCGGCGGGAACAGGATCCAGACCAGAATCTGCAGGGCGCGCTTGAAAGCGCTCATCGGCGACTGCAGCAACGCCGCACCGACGGTCCCGCCGATGACAATCAATGCCGCCGGGCCGTTGGCCAGTGCGCCGAGGTGACCGCCTTCAAGGTAGTTGCCGCCGATGATCGCGACGAACGCCATGATGATCCCGATCAGGCTCAGAACATCCATCAGACACACGCCTCGACCAGGTGCCTGCCAATCTCGTCCAGGCCATACACCGCGTCGGCCAGTTCGGCTTTGACGATGGCCATCGGCATGCCGTAGATCACGCAGCTGGCTTCATCCTGCGCCCAGATCGAGCTGCCGCTCTGCTTGAGCAGGCGCGCACCTTCGCGACCGTCGGCGCCCATGCCGGTCAATACCACCGCCAGAACTTTGTCGCCGTAGGACTTGGCCGCCGAACCGAAGGTGATGTCCACGCACGGCCGGTAGTTCAGGCGTTCGTCACCCGGGAGGATTTTCACCGCGCCACGCCCGTCGATCATCATCTGCTTGCCACCCGGGGCCAGCAGCGCGAGCCCCGGACGCAGCAGGTCGCCATCCTCGGCTTCCTTGACGTGGATGCGGCAGAGCTTGTCCAGACGCTCGGCGAACGCCTTGGTGAAGGCTGCCGGCATGTGCTGGATCAACACGATCGGTGCCGGGAAGTTGGCCGGCAACTGGGTCAGCACCCGCTGCAGGGCCACCGGGCCGCCGGTGGACGTGCCGATCGCGACCAGTTTGTAGGCTTTACGCTTAGGCGCCGGCGACGACGATGCCGGGGCGTACGCACGTGCCGGAACCGGAGCTGGAGCCGGTGCCGGACGCGCAGGCGCGCTGCTGCTATAACTGCTGACGCTGGAAGGCGCAGGCGTCGGCGCTGCGACCGGAGCCGGAGCGCTATAGGCGCCGACACGCCGGTTACTGCGCGAGATGCTCAGGATCTTCTCGCACAGCAGCTGCTTGACCTTCTCCGGGTTGCGCGAGATGTCTTCGAAATTCTTCGGCAGGAAATCCACCGCGCCGGCGTCCAGCGCATCCAGGGTGACCCGGGCGCCTTCATGGGTCAGCGAGGAGAACATCAACACCGGGGTCGGGCAGCGTTGCATGATGTGCCGCACGGCGGTGATGCCATCCATCATCGGCATCTCGTAGTCCATGGTGATCACGTCCGGCTTGAGGGCCAGCGCCTGATCGATCGCCTCTTTGCCGTTGGTCGCCGTGCCGACCACCTGGATATTCGGATCGGCTGCAAGAATTTCCGAGACGCGGCGGCGGAAAAACCCCGAATCGTCCACCACCAGGACTTTGACTGCCATAAACACTCCATATGGACGGAGCAAGGCTCAGTCGCCCCGCCCCGCCAGAATCAAATACGCCGCGTGGCGTAACGCTTGAGCATGCTCGGAACATCGAGAATCAGCGCGATGCGGCCGTCACCGGTGATGGTGGCGCCCGACATGCCCGGGGTTCCCTGGAGCATTTTGCCCAATGGCTTGATCACCACTTCTTCCTGGCCCACCAGTTGATCGACGACGAAGCCGATCCGCTGGGTGCCCACCGAAACGATCACCACATGGCCTTCGCGCTGCTCTTCGTAAGCGGCGGAGCGGACCAGCCAGCGCTTGAGGTAGAACAGTGGCAGCGCCTTGTCGCGCACGATCACCACTTCCTGGCCGTCCACCACGTTGGTGCGCGACAGGTCGAGGTGGAAGATCTCGTTGACGTTCACCAGCGGGAAGGCGAACGCCTGGTTGGCGAGCATGACCATCAGCGTCGGCATGATCGCCAGGGTCAGCGGCACCTTGATGACGATCTTCGAGCCCTGGCCCTTGGCCGAGTAGATGTTGATCGAACCGTTGAGCTGGGAGATCTTGGTTTTCACCACGTCCATGCCCACGCCACGACCCGACACGTCGGAGATCTCGGTCTTGGTCGAGAACCCCGGGGCGAAGATCAGGTTGTAGCACTCGGTGTCGCTCAGGCGCTCGGCCGCGTCCTTGTCCATCACCCCGCGTTTTACCGCGATGGCACGCAGGACGTGCGGGTCCATGCCTTTGCCGTCATCGGAGATCGACAGCAGGATGTGGTCGCCTTCCTGCTCGGCCGCCAGAATCACCCTGCCGCCACGGGACTTGCCCGCGGCTTCGCGTTCTTCCGGCGATTCGATGCCGTGGTCGACGGCGTTGCGCACCAAGTGCACCAGCGGATCGGCCAGGGCCTCGACGAGGTTCTTGTCGAGGTCGGTTTCTTCGCCGACCAGCTCCAGGTTGATCTCTTTCTTGAGCTGGCGCGCCAGGTCGCGAACCAGGCGCGGGAAGCGTCCGAAAACCTTCTTGATCGGTTGCATCCGGGTCTTCATGACCGCGGTTTGCAGGTCGGCCGTGACCACATCGAGGTTGGACACGGCCTTGGACATGGCCTCATCGGCGCTGTTGGCGCCCAGGCGAACCAGGCGGTTTCGCACCAGCACCAACTCGCCGACCATGTTCATGATTTCATCGAGCCGCGCGGTGTCGACCCGCACGGTCGTCTCGGCTTCGCTGGCGTGTTTCTCGGCCGGCGGCGCCACCGGGGCACGCGCAGGCGCTGGGGCGGCCTTCACGGCTTCGGCTTGTGGCCCGGGAGCTTGTGGCTCGACGGCTTTGGCGACCGGTTTGGGCGCTGCAGCCTTGGCGACCGGTGTGGCCACCGATGCACTGGCACCGGCAGCGATGCCGATCTCAGAAAACTTGCCTTTGCCGTGCAGCTCGTCGAGCAGCGCTTCGAACTCGTGATCGGAGATCAGTTCGCTGCCCACCGCTACGGCCGTTGGCGCCGCCGGGACTGGAGCCGCAGCGATCGCCGATTCCAGCGCCTCGACCGCGAAGTTGCCCTTGCCGTGCAGTTGATCGAGCAGTGCTTCGAACTCTTCGTCGGTGATGTCGGAGCTGTCGCCTGCCGCTTTCGGCGCGGCCGCTGCGGCAGGCACTGCTGGCGCTGTGGGCGCAACCACGGCGTCGACGGCGAACCGGCCTTTACCGTGCAATTGATCGAGCAATGACTCGAACTCGGCATCGGTGATTTCGTCGCTGACCGGCGCAGTGTTGCTGACCGGTGCCGGAACGGAAGGCGCCGCCTCGGCCTGCGCCTTGATCGCGTTCAGCGAGTCCAGCAGTTGTTCGAATTCATTGTCGGTGATGTCATCCGGCACGCTGTCAGCCACAGGCGCCACGGCGGCAACCGGTGCCGCTGCGTCAGCCGATTGCGGCTCGGCCAGACGCGCCAGGGCCGCCAGCAACTCAGGCGTGGCGGCCGTGACCGGGCTGCGTTCGCGGACCTCGGTGAACATGCCGTTCACCGCGTCCAGCGCTTCGAGAACCACGTCCATCAATTCCGAGTCGACGCGACGCTCACCCTTGCGCAGGATGTCGAACACGTTCTCGGCGATGTGACAGCACTCCACCAGCTCGTGGAGCTGGAGGAAGCCGGCGCCTCCTTTTACAGTGTGAAAACCGCGAAAAATTGCATTGAGCAAGTCCGCATCATCCGGTCGGCTTTCAAGCTCGACCAGTTGTTCGGACAGCAGCTCTAGAATCTCGCCGGCTTCAACCAGGAAATCCTGAAGGATCTCTTCATCGGCGCCGAAGCTCATTAATGGGGTGCTCCTAACAGGTCTTAAAATCCAAGGCTGGAAAGCAAATCGTCCACATCGTCCTGACCGGACATGACGTCTTCTCTTTTATCGGCATGAATCTGCGGACCTTCACCCTGAGAGAGCTGTTTTTGCGGATCTTTTTCTGCCCGCATCGCTTCACGGTCATGTTCGATGCCCGCAAAGCGGTCCACCTGGCTGGCCATCAGCACGAGTTTGAGCAGATTGCTTTCAACTTCGGTGACCAATTGAGTCACACGCTTGATCACTTGACCGGTGAGGTCCTGATAATCCTGGGCGAGCAGGATATCGTTGAGGTTGCTCGACACAATGCGGTTGTCGGCACTGCTGCGTGTCAGGAAACCGTCGACCCGCCGGGCCAGTTCGCGGAACTCTTCAGCCCCGACTTCACGACGCATGAACCGTCCCCAGTCCGTGCTCAGCGCCTGGGCTTCCTGGCTCAGGCTGTTGACCAGCGGCGTGGCGTTCTCTACCAGGTCCATGGTGCGGTTGGCCGCGGCCTCGGTCAGCCTGACCACATAGCCCAGGCGCTCGGTGGCGTCCGTGATCTGGGACACTTCCTCGGCTTGCGGCATGTGCGGGTCAATCTGGAAATTGACGATCGCGTTATGCAACTCGCGGGTGAGCTTGCCCACCTCCTGGTACAGGCCGCGGTCACGGGTCTGGTTGAGCTCATGGATCAGTTGCACCGCGTCGCCGAACTTGCCTTTTTCAAGGCTTGCGACCAGTTCGACCGCGTGTTTTTTCAGGGTCGATTCGAAATCGCCCTGTGAAGATTCTTTTTGCTCCATAGCTCCCCCGTGGCGCCGTTGCTCAACCAATGCGTTCGAAAATCTTCTCGATTTTTTCTTTCAACGCCTGGGCCGTGAAGGGTTTGACCACATAGCCGTTGACACCGGCCTGGGCCGCTTCGATGATCTGCTCGCGCTTGGCTTCAGCGGTCACCATCAGCACCGGCAGGTGCTTGAGCTTTTCATCGGCACGCACGTGGCGCAGCAGATCGATGCCGGTCATGCCAGGCATGTTCCAGTCGGTGACCAGAAAGTCAATGCTGCCGCTGTTGAGCATCGGAATGGCCGTGGTGCCATCATCCGCCTCGACCGTGTTGGTGAACCCAAGGTCACGCAACAGGTTTTTAATGATCCGCCGCATCGTTGAGAAGTCATCAACGATGAGGATTTTCATGTTCTTGTCCAATTCGACCTCCAAGCAGTCTTAAACGCGCCCAGCACCTGGACGCGCCATTTCAATCAATCCGGCGATGCACTCGATGACTGTCTGGAACACAACAGATCGCGACCGGCGCAGTTGAACACCGCACCAGCCACGTTCGCAGTGTCCCCAACACTGCCTTCAGCGCGCTCGCCACTCCCCCAAACGCGCCCGCAAACGGGCCGCGCACTGGCTGTGTAACTGGCTGACCCGGGATTCGCTGACCCCCAGGACCTCGCCGATTTCCTTGAGATTGAGCTCTTCGTCGTAGTACAGCGCCAACACCAGTCGCTCACGCTCAGGCAAATTGGCAATCGCGTCCGCCAGCGCCGCCTGGAAGCGTTCATCTTCCAGGTCGCGCGACGGCTCCGGATGTGCACTCGCGCCGTCCTCGTGCAGCCCTTCGTGTTCGCCGTCCTGCAACAGATCGTCGAAACTGAATAACCGGCTGCCCAGGGTGTCGTTCAAAATCCCGTAATAATCGTCGAGACTCAATTGGAGTTCGGCCGCAACTTCGTGATCTTTAGCGTCGCGACCGGTTTTAGCTTCAATCGAGCGAATCGCGTCGCTGACCATGCGGGTATTGCGGTGGACCGAACGGGGCGCCCAGTCCCCCTTGCGCACCTCATCGAGCATCGCGCCGCGGATTCGGATGCCCGCGTACGTCTCGAAGCTGGCGCCTTTGCTGGCGTCATATTTGGTCGACACTTCCAGCAGGCCGATCATCCCGGCCTGGATCAGGTCTTCGACCTGGACACTGGCCGGCAGACGCGCCAGCAAGTGGTAAGCAATGCGTTTGACCAGTGGCGCGTAACGCTCGATCAGCTCGTACTGCACGTCACGCGCCGACTGCTTGTAAAAGTTGTAGCCACTGGCTGTCATAGCACCGGTCCTGCGGTTTGTTGCACCAGGCGTTCGACGAAAAACTCCAGGTGCCCGCGGGGGTTGGCCGGCAACGGCCAGGTATCGACCTTCTGTGCAATGGCCTTGAAGGCCAGGGAGCACTTGGAACGCGGGAAGGCTTCATACACGGCGCGCTGCTTCTGTACGGCCTTGCGCACGCTTTCGTCGTACGGCACGGCGCCGACGTATTGCAAGGCGACGTCGAGGAAGCGATCCGTGACCTTGGTCAGCTTGGCGAACAGGTTGCGACCTTCCTGCGGGCTCTGGGCCATGTTGGCCAGGACGCGGAAGCGGTTCATCCCGTAATCGCGGTTGAGCAACTTGATCAGGGCGTAGGCGTCGGTGATCGAGGTCGGTTCGTCGCAGACCACCAGCAACACTTCCTGGGCGGCGCGCACGAAACTGACGACCGACTCGCCGATGCCCGCCGCGGTGTCGATCACCAAGACGTCGAGGTTATCGCCGATATCGCTGAAGGCCTGGATCAGGCCGGCATGTTGCGCCGGGCTCAGATGCACCATGCTCTGCGTGCCGGACGCGGCCGGGACGATACGAATGCCGCCGGGGCCTTGCAACAGGACGTCGCGCAGCTCGCAGCGGCCTTCGATCACGTCGGCCAGGGTCCGTTTCGGTGTCAGTCCCAGCAGGACGTCGACGTTCGCCAGCCCCAGATCGGCGTCCAGCAGCATGACTCGCCGGCCGAGCTCCGCTAGAGCCAGGGACAAGTTCACTGACACGTTAGTTTTCCCGACGCCACCTTTGCCGCCGGTCACCGCGATCACCTGTACGGGATGCATGCTGCCCATGTTATTTCTTTACCTTGTCTTGCATAGACGGAGGCCACATTACTGGCTGCGCGTTCACCAACGGAACAATGCATGGCAGACCATCGATGTAGGTACAAAAACTATTCATTAATACCTCAGCCGACCCGCTTGGTCGGGCTGTGATAAATATCAGCGAACATATCAGCCATGGCTTCCTCGCTAGGTTCTTCCTGCATTTGCACGCTTACTGCGCGGCTGACCAACTGATGACGCCGCGGCAGATGCAAATCATCGGGAATCCGCGGGCCATCGGTCAGGTAAGCCACCGGTAAATCATGGCTGATGGCCAGGCTCAACACCTCGCCCAGGCTGGCCGTTTCATCCAGTTTAGTCAGGATGCAGCCGGCGAGCCCGCAGCGCTTGTAACTGTGATAAGCGGCCGTCAGCACCTGTTTCTGGCTGGTGGTGGCCAGGACCAGATAATTTTTTGACTTGATGCCGCGCACGGCCAGGCTTTCGAGCTGCATGCGCAATGCCGGGTCGCTGGCCTGCAGGCCGGCGGTATCGATCAGCACCACACGCTTGCGCAGCAAGGGATCGAGCGCCTGCACCAACGATTGCCCCGGGTCGACGTGCGTCACCGGCACATTGAGGATGCGGCCGAGGGTCTTGAGCTGTTCCTGGGCACCGATCCGGTAGCTGTCCATGCTCACCAGCGCGATATGCTGCGCGCCGTACTTGAGCACGTAACGGGCCGCGAGTTTGGCCAGGGTGGTGGTCTTGCCCATGCCCGCAGGGCCGACCATGGCAATCACACCGCCCTCTTCCAAGGGTTCGATCTCCGGTATGTTGATCATCCGCGCCAGGTGCGCCAGCAACATGCGCCAGGCCTGACGGGGCTCTTCGATGTCGGGAATCATGTCCAGCAGATCCCGGGACAACGGGCCGGACAGGCCGATGCGCTGCATGCGCCGCCAGAGGCTGGCCTGGGCCGGACGGCTGCCTTGCAGCTGGTTCCAGGCCAGGGAGCCGAGTTGCACTTCCATCAGTTCGCGCAGGCTGTTGAGCTCGAAACGCATCGAGTCGAACGCACGTGGGTCGACGCCGCCGGATGCAGGCGCGGCAGGCGCGGGTTCAGGGCGCGCAGGCTCGGCGAAAGTCGGTTCGACCAGCGGCTCGGCGGCAGTCAATGGCAGGCCGGCGAACAACTGGCGATTGGTGCCCTTGTCGCTCTCGCCTTCGCTGCGCAGGCTCAGTTCGGCCTGGGCGGTGACGATCCGCGACTGGGTCTTGCGCAGCTCGTCTTCGAGCTCCATGTTCGGCACGCGCGGCGCCAGCGCCGACAGCTTGTAATCCAGGGCAGCCGTCAGCTCGACACCACCGGCGATCCGGCGGTTGCCGATGATGGCGGCGTCAGCGCCCAGTTCATCACGAACCAGCTTCATGGCCTGACGCATATCGGCGGCGAAAAAACGCTTAACTTGCATGAACCCTTACCTCAGCCGTTGGGCCCTACTGTCGCAACGATGGTCACTTGCTTGTTGTCAGGGATTTCCTGATACGCCAACACATGCAAACCCGGGACGGCGAGTCGGCCAAATCGCGAGAGCATCGCGCGAACCGGGCCGGCTACCAGCAGAATCACCGGTTGACCTTGCATTTCCTGGCGCTGCGCCGCTTCGATCAACGAACGCTGCAGCTTTTCAGCCATGCTTGGTTCCAGCAGAACACCCTCTTCCGAGCCTTGTCCCGCCTTCTGCAGACTATTGAGCAATATCTGTTCCAACCTTGGCTCCAGCGTGATCACTGGCAGCTCGGAGTCAGTGCCTACAATGCTTTGGACGATTGCGCGGGACACGCCAACCCGCACGGCAGCCACCAGCGCGGCGGTATCTTGACTCTTGGCCGCGTTGTTCGCGATGGCCTCGGCAATGCTGCGAATGTCCCGCACCGGCACCTGTTCGGCCAGCAATGCCTGCAACACCTTGAGCAACTGCGACAGCGAAACCACGCCCGGCACCAGCTCTTCGGCCAGTTTTGGCGAGCTTTTTGCCAGCAATAGCATGAGTTGTTGCACTTCTTCGTGGCCGATCAGCTCACTGGAGTGCTTGTACAGAATCTGGTTCAAGTGGGTTGCCACCACGGTACTGGCGTCGACCACGGTGTAACCGAGGGATTGCGCCTGGGCACGCTGGCTGACTTCGATCCAGACCGCTTCCAGGCCGAAAGCCGGATCTTTGGCGTTTATGCCGTTCAACGTACCGTAGACCTGCCCCGGGTTGATCGCCAGCTCCCGATCCGGGTAAATCTCCGCTTCGGCCAGGATCACCCCCATCAGGGTCAGGCGATAGGCGCTCGGCGCCAGGTCGAGGTTGTCACGGATATGCACCGTCGGCATGAGGAAGCCGAGGTCCTGGGACAGCTTCTTGCGCACGCCCTTGATTCGCGCCAGCAACTGCCCACCCTGGTTGCGATCCACCAGCGGAATCAGGCGGTAGCCGACTTCCAGGCCGATCATGTCGATCGGGGTGACGTCGTCCCAGCCCAGCTCCTTGGTTTCCTGGGCGCGGGCCGGCGATGGCAGCAGCTCCTGCTGACGCTGCACCTCTTGCAGGGCCTGCACCTTGACCGTGTTCTGCTTCTTCCAGAACAGGTACGCGCCGCCGCCGGCCAGGGCCGCCATGCTGAGAAAGGAGAAGTGCGGCATGCCCGGCACCAGGCCCATCACTGCCATCAGACCGGCCGCGACCGCCAAGGCTTTCGGCGAGGCGAACATCTGGCGATTGATCTGCTTGCCCATGTCTTCGGAACCGGACGCACGGGTCACCATGATCGCGGCGGCTGTCGATAACAACAGTGATGGCAATTGCGCCACCAAACCGTCACCGATGGTCAACAACGCGTAGACCTTGCCGGCTTCGCCGAAGGTCATGCCGTGCTGGAAGATCCCGACCGCCACGCCGCCGATCAGGTTGATGAACAGAATCAACAGGCCGGCGATGGCGTCACCGCGCACGAACTTGCTGGCACCGTCCATGGAACCGTAGAACTCGGCTTCCTGGGCCACTTCGGAACGTCGGGCCTTGGCCTGGTTCTGGTCGATCAAACCGGCGTTCAAGTCGGCGTCGATCGCCATCTGTTTACCGGGCATGGCATCGAGGGTGAAACGCGCGCTGACCTCGGAAATCCGCCCGGCACCCTTGGTCACCACGACGAAGTTGATGATCATCAAGATCGCGAAGACCACGATACCGACCACGTAGTTACCGCCGATCACCACCTCGCCGAAGGCCTGGATCACCTTGCCGGCGGCGGCGTGGCCGTCCTGGCCGTGGAGCATCACCACCCGCGTCGAGGCCACGTTCAACGCCAGCCGCAGCAGCGTCGCCACCAGCAGGATGGTCGGGAACACCGCGAAATCCAGCGGGCGCAAGGCGTAGACGCAGACCAGCAGGACCACGATCGACAGCGCAATGTTGAACGTGAAAAACACGTCCAGCAGGAACGGCGGCATCGGCAACATCATCATCGCCAGCATGACCAGCAACAACAACGGCACGCCCAGATTGCCCCGACTCAGGTCGGCAACGTTCGTGCGAGCAGTGTTGAGTAACTGAGAGCGATCCACCGGTTTTTCCCCGTGCCTTTGAAGCAAACTTTTGACGCCAGATGCAGGCGCAGAGCGGCTACTGCAAGAAACCTTCCAACTTTTGCGGAGGGTTGAAACAGAGGGGTTTAATCGGGATTTTTTAGTGTCAGGGCCGACCTCTTCGCGGGCAAGCCCGCTCCCACAAGGTTCTGTGTCGACCGGTGATTTTGCGGTGGTCCCCGATCCTGTGGGAGCCGGGCTTGCTTGCGATGAGGCCGGCACTGCTGCCACCCATCTCCCGAAAAATACAAAATCTGAGCGGCTGAAGGCTGCGATCTTTTGATCTTAAACATCCGTGTTTAAACGACATCTCCAGACACTTACAGAGCCTACACATTCTTGCGCCGCAGCCTACGACTGCATCAGAATCCGCCGGCTTGTGCGCCTGAGGGCCGGGCTCTATCGTTTCTCGGTCGCTGAAAAGCAGCGATCGGGTTTGGTAGCCCGCCGCTCACACATGGCGCACAGCGTCACCTTGTCCAAGTGCTTTATCGGCACTTGTTTTTATGGTGGCTGTGCGCAGGGCGCCCTCGGGCGCGCCGGTTTTTCCATGTGGGCCGGTCTACCAACCTGCGTATGGCCGCCGCCTCTCGTTTGGTAGCGAAGGTGATGGCTCTTCCCATTACATATGGAGTTCCATCTATGTTCAAAGTAACGCCCAACCCGCCGGAAACCGATGCCGTTTCCCCAGACACCTCGATCGACTCGCAAAAACTCCACGAAGCCGCCGACCGAGCCCTCGATGAGTACATCAATCTATCCGCCCGCATAAACGCCACGGAGCGCAAGCCCAGCACGATGTTTGTGATTGCGCCCGGCATCGACACCGAAAGCCTGTTGGCCCACGCCTGCGAGTCGCTGGCGTCGGCCAGGGTCGTGGCGGATGACTTTGCTGCAGGGCTGAAAGGTTCACAGCGCCATACGATGCTGGCCATTTCGCAGATGATCATGCTCGGCGAATTGGCGGTGAATCGCGCGCTGGATAACCTCGATCCGCAGGGTTAGACAGAGTGATGCGGGCTTGAGTCAAAGCGCAATCCCTGTGGGAGCGGGCTTGCTCGCGAAGAGGGAGTGTCAGGCGGCACTGATTGCGCCTGACACTCCGCTTTCGCGAGCAAGCCCGCTCCCACAGGTTTTTGTGTATGGCTGACTGGTTTGGGGCTGGTCAGGAATCGCGGCGCAGGTCCGGCGGAATCGGCAGGTCATCCTTGAGCGGATCCGGGCGTTTGCCCTTGCCTGCGCGGTGCTGGCGGATCTGGTAGACGTAGGCCAATACCTGCGCGACGGCCAGATACAGCCCGCCCGGGATCTCTTGCTCAAGCTCGGTGGAGTAGTAGATCGACCGCGCCAGCGCCGGGGATTCGAGCAGCATCACCTCGTTGGCCACGGCAATCTCGCGCATCTTCAACGCGAGGAAATCACTGCCCTTGGCCACCAGCGTCGGCGCCCCGCCTTTGTCCGGGTCGTATTTGAGCGCCACGGCGTAGTGGGTCGGGTTGGTGATGACCACATCCGCATCAGGGATTGCCGCCATCATCCGCCGCTGGGACATTTCGCGCTGCAACTGGCGAATCCGTTGCTTGACCTCCGGCCGCCCTTCCTGGTCCTTGTGCTCGTCGCGAATTTCCTGCTTGGTCATCTTCAGTTTCTTGGCGGTTTCCCACAGCTGCACCGGCACGTCCACCGCGGCGATGATGATCAGGCCGCAGGCCATCCATAACGTGCTCCAGCCGACCACTTGCAGGCTATGGATGATCGCCATGTCCAGCGGTTCATGGGCGATGCGCAGCAGGTCGTCGATGTCCGAGGACAACACCGCCAGCGCCACGAACAGGATGATGAAAAACTTGGCCAGGGCCTTGAGCAGTTCCACCACGGCCTTGGCCGAGAACATGCGCTTGAGGCCGGCGCCGGGGTTCATCCGGCTGAACTTGGGCGCCATGGTGCCGGCGGAGAACAACCAGCCGCCCAGGGAAATCGGACCGATCACCGCCGCCAGCAACAAGGTGATCATTACCGGCTGGATCGCCAGCAAGGCAATCAGCCCCGAGTGCAGCAGGTAGGTGCCCATGGCGCCCTGGTCCAGCACCACCTCCCGCGGCAGCGTGAAGTTCATGCGCATCAGTTCCATCAGTTCCTGGGCCAGTGCACCGCCGAAAATCAGCAGTGCGCTGGCACCGGCGAGCATGATCGCCAGGGTGTTGAGTTCCTTGGAGCGGGCAATCTCGCCCTTCTCCCGGGCGTCCTTTTTCTTTTTCTCCGTGGGGTCTTCTGTTTTGTCCTGACCGCTTTCGCTCTCTGCCATGACTCAGCGCGCCCGTGCCAGTTCGCGTAACCACTGCAAGGCCTCGGAGGCCAGCGGTTGGTACTGATTGATGATGTCCGCCAGCCCGACCCAGACGATGAACAGCCCGAGCACCAGGGTCAGCGGGAAGCCGATGGAGAAGATGTTCAGTTGCGGCGCCGCCCGGGTCATCACGCCAAACGCGATGTTGACCACCAGCAACGCGGTGATCGCCGGCAGCACCAGCAACAGCGCAGCGCCCAGGACCCAGCCGAGCTTGCCGGCCAGCTCCCAGAAATGATTGACCACCAACCCGCTGCCGACCGGCAAGGTGGTGAAGCTCTCAGTGAGGATTTCGAACACCACCAGGTGGCCGTTCATGGACAGGAACAGCAGCGTGACCAGCATGGTGAAGAACTGCCCGATCACCGCCACCGACACGCCGTTGGTGGGATCGACCATCGAGGCGAAGCCCATGCCCATCTGAATGGAAACGATCTGCCCGGCAATGACGAAGGCCTGGAAAAACAGCTGCAAGGCGAACCCCAGCACCGCGCCGATCAGGATCTGCTCGGCAATCAGCAACAGCCCGCTCAAGTCCAGCGCATTGACCGGCGGCATCGGCGGCAGGCCCGGGACGATCACCACCGTGATGGCCAGCGCGAAGTACAGGCGCACGCGCAGGGGCACCAGGGTCGTGCCCACGATCGGCATCACCATCAGCAACGCCCCCACGCGAAAGAGCGGCAACATGAACGTCGCCACCCAGGTGCTGATCTGGGTATCGGTCAGCTGCAGCAGCGACATGGTCTAGCCGATGACCTGGGGAATACTGCCGTACAACTGCAGGATGTATTCCATGAAGGTCTGCACCAGCCACGGGCCGGCGACGATCAGCGTCACCAGCATCACCAGCAGGCGCGGCAAAAAGCTCAGGGTCTGTTCGTTGATCTGGGTGGCGGCCTGGAACATCGCCACCAGCAGGCCCACCAGCAGACTCGGGATCACCAGCACGGCCACCATCATGGTGGTCAGCCACAGCGCTTCGCGGAAGATGTCGACCGCCACTTCCGGGGTCATGGCGACACACCGCCGAAGCTGCTGGCCAAGGTGCCGATGATCAACGCCCAGCCATCCACCAGCACGAACAACATGATCTTGAACGGCAGGGAAATGATCAGCGGCGACAGCATCATCATGCCCATGGCCATCAACACACTGGCCACGACCAGGTCGATGATCAGGAAAGGAATGAAGATCATGAAGCCGATCTGGAACGCGGTTTTCAGCTCAGAGGTGACAAAGGCCGGCACCAGAATGGTCAACGGCGCCTGATCCGGCGAAGCGATGTCGGTGCGCTTGGACAGGCGCATGAACAGCTCCAGATCGCTGCTGCGGGTCTGGGCCAGCATGAAGTCCTTGATCGGCACCTGGGCCTTGGCCACGGCATCCTGGGCCGAGAGTTTTTCCGCCAGGTAGGGTTGCAAGGCATCCTGATTCACCCGGTCGAACACCGGCGCCATGATGAACAGGGTCAGGAACAGCGCCATGCCCGTGAGGATCTGGTTCGACGGCGTCTGCTGCAGGCCCAGGGCCTGGCGCAGGATCGAGAAGACGATGATGATCCGGGTGAAACTGGTCATCAGCATGACGAACGCCGGGATGAAACTCAGCGCAGTCATGATCAGCAGGATCTGCAGGCTGACCGAGTATTCCTGGGCACCCTCGGCATTGGTGCCCAGGGTAATTGCCGAGATCGACAACGGGTCGGCGGCGAACGCCAGCGGCGCGGCCAGCATCAGGGCCAGCGTCAAGACGATACGTAACGCAGCCATTACTGCTTATCCTTCTGATCCTTGCCCATCAGCTCCATCAGGCGCAGGGCAAATTCGGGGGTGGTCTTCTCGGTGCTCGGCACCTGCACCGGCTCCTTGAGCACATGCAAGGCGGTGATGCTGCCGGGGCTGAGGCCGAGCAGAATCTGCTCGTTGCCGACCTGCACCAGCATCAGCCGGTCCCGCGGGCCGAGCGCGCGGGAACCGATCAGCTCGATCACCTGCCCCTTGCCGGCCGGCCCGGCCTGCTGCACCCGGCGCAGCAGCCAGGCGAGGAAGAAAATCAACCCCAGCACCAGCAGCAAGCCGAACACCAGCTGGGTCAATTGCCCGGCCACGCCGCTGCTGACCGCCGGTGCCGCCGTCGTGGCAGCCGCCACCGGCTCGGCCGCCAGCACATTGAACGGCAAGGCCAGCGCTGCCCCTAGAAGAACCCCAAGAACCTTTTTCACTCAGCGCAGCTTCTTGATGCGTTCGCTTGGGCTGATCACGTCGGTCAGGCGGATGCCGAACTTCTCGTTGACCACCACCACTTCGCCGTGGGCGATGAGCGTGCCGTTGACCAGGACGTCCAGCGGCTCACCGGCCAGGCGATCGAGCTCGATCACCGAACCCTGGTTGAGTTGCAGCAGGTTGCGGATGCTGATATCGGTGCTGCCGACTTCCATGGAGATCGACACCGGGATATCGAGGATCACGTCCAGGTTCGGACCGTCCAGGGTGACCGGATTGGTGTTTTTCGGCACGCCGCCGAACTCTTCCATCCGCAGGCGGTTGGACGACGAATTGACCGCATCGGCGGCCAGCAAGGCGTCGATGTCGTCCTGCCCGTCACCGGCTTCTTCGAGGGCCGCAGCCCATTCATCAGCCAGTGCCTGGTCGTCCTGGGTATGCATATCGTTAGCCATCATGTGTCCTCGGCGTGCACCCCTTTCAACGGGATGCCGTCAGTTAAAAGCGAATGTGCTGCGCGCCGGTCAACGGCGCTCGATCGGCTCGATCACCTGCAACGCGAGGTTGCCTTTGTGCGAGCCCATCTTGACCTTGAATGCAGGCACGCCGTTGGCGCGCATGATCATTTCTTCCGGCATCTCGACCGGGATGATGTCCCCCGGCTGCATGTGCAGGATGTCCCGCAGGCGCAACTGGCGACGGGCAACCGTGGCCCCGATCGGCACGTCGACATCCAGCACGTCCTGGCGCAGGGCGTTGACCCAGCGCTCGTCCTGATCGTCGAGGTCCGACTGGAAGCCGGCGTCGAGCATTTCGCGCACCGGCTCGATCATCGAATAGGGCATGGTCACGTGCAGGTCGCCGCCGCCGCCATCGAGTTCGATGTGGAAGGTCGACACCACCACGGCCTCGCTCGGGCCGACGATGTTGGCCATGGCCGGGTTCACTTCCGAGTTGATGTACTCGAAGTTGACTTCCATGATCGCCTGCCAGGCTTCCTTCAAATCGACGAAGGCCTGCTCGAGCACCATGCGCACCACGCGCAGTTCGGTTGGGGTGAACTCTCGCCCTTCGATCTTGGCGTGACGGCCGTCGCCGCCGAAGAAGTTATCCACCAGCTTGAACACCAGCTTGGCGTCGAGGATGAACAGCGCGGTGCCGCGCAACGGTTTGATCTTGACCAGGTTGAGGCTGGTCGGCACGTACAGCGAGTGCACGTATTCGCCGAACTTCGTCACCTGCACTCCACCGACGGCGACATCCGCCGAGCGGCGCAGCAGGTTGAACATGCTGATGCGGGTGTAGCGGGCGAAGCGTTCGTTGATCATCTCCAGGGTCGGCATGCGTCCACGGACGATGCGATCCTGGCTGGTCAGGTCATAGCTTTTGACGGTGCCGGGTTCGGCAGCGATATCGGCCTGTACCAGGCCATCGTCGACACCGTGCAACAGCGCGTCGATCTCATCCTGGGACAGCAGGTCCTGCACGGCCATGTCGTGTTCCTACTGCAGTACGAAATTAGTGAACAGCAATTGTTCGATGACCACTTTGCCGAGTTCTTTGTGCGCCACTTCCTGGACGCTGGCCGTGGCTTTCTGCCGCAACATTTCCTGGCCGACCGGCGAGGCCAGGGTGGCGAAGTCCTGCCCGGAGAACAGCATGACCAGGTTATTGCGGATCACCGGCATGTGCGCCTTGAGTGCTTCCAGATCGGCCTGGTCGCGGCCGAGCATGGTGATGCTCACCTGCATGTAGCGCTGACGGCCGTTCTGGTTGTAGTTGGCAATGAAGGCCGGCAGCAGGGGCACGAAAATCGCCGGCTGCTTGCCGCTGTCCACGGTTTGCGGCGCGGCGACCGGCGTGCTCCGGGGGCTGTGCATGAAGTACCAGGTGGCCCCCACGGACAAGCCGATCGCCAGCAGCAGGGCAACCACTGTCACGATGATCAGCTTGATCTTGCGTTTGGTTGCGGGGTCTTTAACCGCGTCTTCGCTATTCGCCATGCCAATAATCCGTCACTAATCGGGGTTTCACAGTTGCAGGCTTGGCAAGAGCAAGTGTTATGCCATGTAGGAGCTGGCTTGCCAGCGAAGGCGGCACGTCAGTCGATACGTGTATCAGCTGACACACCGCGCACGCCCCTGTAGGAGCTGGCTTGCCAGCGAAGGCGGTGTGTCAGTCGATAGATGTATTGGCTGGTATACCGTCTTCGCTGGCAAGCCAGCTCCTACAGGGGGGGGTGGGCTTGATCAGGCGTAGTAGTCGACTGCGCTGGAGCCGATGATGCTGGTCGTGCTGGCCGCCACTTCGGCGACTGTTGGCGCACGCTCGTCATCCATGGCATCGAGGCGACCATCGCTGGCGCCGGTCCGCCCGCCGTGACTTTGCCGGGCCTGGTCCTGCCCTTGCTGCGAACCACGGGACTGGTCGGACACGTTGACATCCACCTGGCCCATGCCCTGCTGCGCAAACATGTCGCGCAGGCGATGCATCTGCCCGTCGAGCGCTTCGCGGACGCTGGGATGCGCGCTCATGAAGGTGATCTGGGTCTGCTGGTCCGGCACCATGTTCACCCGAATGTCGAGGCGCCCGAGTTCGGCCGGTTGCAACTGGATGTCGGCCGCCTTGAGGTTGGCGCTGGACAGGTACATGACCCGGTTCACCACCTCTTCGGTCCAGCCACTTTGATGCAGGGCGATCGGCTGGTTCACCGGCAAGGCGTTAGCGGTTTTCGGCGTGGCCGCCTGGGTCAGCGCCGCCAGTCGGTTGGCGAAATCGTCGACCCGGGTATCGCTGCTGGCGGTCTTCAAGTCTTTCAAGCCGTCATCGAGCAGGCCGCTGAAGGTCTTGTCCCCGCCCTCGGTGCTGTCCTTTTCCGCCTGCACGTCCAGCATGCTCGCCGTGCCGGCGACCAGGTTTTGCGCCGCGGCGGGCTCGCCGTCAGCCTCGGCCGAGGCCGGCAGCGCTGGCGGCTTGGCCTGGCTCGAAGCGGAAACGTGCCCACCCTGCTCCATGGCCAGGCGCAAGGCTGGCAGGGCATCAAGGGGGTCGGCCTGGGGATCGAACGTGGCGTCGACGGGGGCGGCCGGAATCGTTGCCGCAACCACCGGCTGTTCGCCCAGGGGCGGCACGGCGTCTACCGCTGGCGGAGTTTGCGCGACAAGGGTCGGCCCTGCGGGATCGGCGGCTGGCTCGCCCGTCGCCTCGGCGACAGAGGCGTCAACGGCATCCGACCCCTCGTCGGCGATCGGGTCGTCGGCCGCCGGTTTATCGGCGGGCAAGGATTTGCCGCTATCGGCAACGGCCGGCTTCGCGGCGGCAGCCTTGTCGTGGCCGAGGTCCTTTTTACCCGGCCCTTCAGCGGCGGTGTCGCGCACGGGCTTGGCCGGCCCGTCGTTCCCTGCAGAACGTGGGTTGCGAGCCTGGTTGGCGTAGACATCGGCGAAGCTGGAGGCCTTGTCCGCGGGCTCGGCGACCTGCGCCGGTGGATTGGCGGATACCGCCTTGGCCTTGGTCTGGGCGGCGGCCTGCAGAAGCATATTGGGGGTCACGGGCATGAAACGGTCTCCGCCGCACTGGGATCGTAGGTACAGTTGACGGAGATCAAAGCAAGGGTCGCGCCAGGTTCAAGTGCGCGGTGCGAAAAGCGCCAACACAGTTGTCCTAGTCGGCAAGCGCGCGCTGACGTTCGGCCTCATACAGCGGACGGACCAGGGCGAATTCGCTGTCGATTTCGCCCACCAGTCCTTCAACGCCGGCGAGGCGTTTCTGCTTGGCGCATTGCTCCAGCTCATGGCACAACCGGGCCAGGCGAATGGCGCCCATGTTGCTGCTGCTGCCCTTGAAACTGTGGGCAGCATTCATCAGTTGCTGGGCATCGTCTGCCTTGTGCAACAGGACCAGGCGTTCTTCAGCGTCGGCGAGAAAGGTATCCAGCAACATCGGATACTCATCCTCCATGACTTCTTGCAACGCGCTCAGCACGTCGAAGTCCAGATGTGTGTCAGCCACTTGCTCACTCCTTGATCAAGAATGCGTGGATTATGCCAGAGCCTCCCAGAAAAATTCCACGCGGGCACTTCGACCCTCGTCGGACCAGTGGGCATTACGGCTCAATTGACGGATCAGGCCGATGCCACGTCCCGACAGACGGGCTCCATCAGCGGGCAGCTGCAGCACCCGATCGACATCAAACCCCTTGCCACTGTCTTCGACGCGAACCGTCAGGCAACCGCCCTTGCCCTGCGGTGTCACCTGCAGATGTATCCGGATGAAGCCACCCTGCAACTCATCCAGGCGAGTATTGCGCTGTTGATAATAGCGGGTAAAACCCGCGGCATCCCGTTTGAGGCTGGAATCCAGGCCCAGTACGCCATGCTCCAGGGCGTTGGAATAGAGTTCCGCCAGCACACTGTAGAGCGCCCCGCTTTGCGCCCGCAGCCCATGGACCTCCAGCAGCAACTGCAACAGATAAGGCAGCGGGTTGAAGCGCTTGAGCGTGGCCGCGCGAAACTCGAAACTCACCGACCAGTCCAGCGGGCAGGACTGGCCACTGTCGGAATATACCAACGCCGGCGGGCTGACCTGCTCCCCCTCCAGAAAGCTGACCTCGACCATGCTGACGTCGTCACGGGCTTCACCGCGAAATTCCCGCAGCGCCTGCTCGATCTCGGCGAACAACTCATCAGGCTGCCGATTGGCGGCAAACACCCGCTGCAGCCGCTCGACACCAAACAGTTGTTCGTTGGCATCGCAGGTTTCGACCACACCGTCGGATAACAGAAACACCCGATCGCCGACCGCCATCGGAAACACTTCGGTGCGATCGTCGAAGGCTTGCGGGCTCAGCACGCCCAGCGGCAAGTGCCGAGCCTGCAGCGGCGTGCGCTCACCCTTGGCGACGCTGTGCAGGTAACCATCCGGCATCCCGCCGTTCCACACCTCCACCGAACACCGCTGAAAACTCAGGCGCAGCAGCGTGGCACAGCAGAACATGCCCACCGGCAGGATGCGCTTGAGCTTGGCATTCATCTCGCGCAGGGTTTCGGCCAGGCCGTAACCCTTGGCCGTCATGCCATAGAAGACTTCAGCCAGGGGCATGGCCCCGACAGCCGCCGGTAAACCATGGCCGGTGAAGTCCCCGAGCAATACGTGCATGTCGCCGGCAGGCGTATACGCGGCCAGCAACAGATCGCCGTTGAACAGCGCGTAGGGCGATTGCAGGTAGTGGATATTCAGGGCATTCAGGCAACCGGAATGGGCCACCTTGTCGAATACGGCCTTGGCCACCCGCTGCTCGTTGAGCAGGTGCTGGTGGTGCCTGGCGATCTGGTCTCGCTGCTGCAACACGGTGGCCTGCAACCGGCGCAAGCGGTCCATCGCCTTGATTTTGGCGGCGAGGATCACCTGGTTGTAGGGCTTTGCCAGAAAGTCGTCGCCCCCGGCTTCCAGACAGCGCGCCAGGGCTTCGCTTTCGGTGAGCGATGTCAGAAAGATGATCGGCACCAGGGTTTCGCCGGCCAACGCCTTGATCTGCCGTGCCGCCTCGAAGCCGTCCATCACCGGCATCATCGCGTCCATCAACACCAGCTGCGGGCGTTGCTGACGGAACGCTTCGACCGCCTCGGCACCGTTGGCGGCCGTCAGCACCGCATGGCCCTGGCGCCGGACGATGCTCGACAGCAGCATGCGATCGGCCGCGCTGTCTTCGGCGATCAGGACCGTCAGTGATTCGAGCGGCGGCTGCATGCCGCTCAACTGATGTCGAACAGTTTGTCGAAATTGGAGATGGCGAGGATCTTCTTCACGTCGGAACTGCTGTTGACCACGCGAATGTCGGACTCGTCGCCACCGGCGTGATCGCGCAGCAAGAGCAACATGCCCAGGGCCGAACTGTCGAGGTAGGTGGCTTCTTTCAAGTCGACGACGACGGCGGAGAGTTCCTTGTCCTCGTAGGACTCACGAAATTCCTGATGCTTGGCGAAATCGAATCGTCCCTTGATCGATATCGTCAGCTTTTGTCCATCCGGGGATATTTCTGTAACGACTGACATGAACGGCTTCCTTGTCATTGGGGAACGTAGGTGTGGAAGGTTTAGCACTTGGCGGGGATGGGGGCAAGGCTGGTAGTGGTGGTGGGGCCGAGGACGCCTGATTCAATACGGATCCTGCCGCGGCAGCCGCTGCGACAATTCATCCAGCAGCTTCTGCTCGCGCTTGTCTTCCAGTCGTCGCGCCTCATCCATGTAACGCTGAACCAGTTTGCGCAAGCCTTCGACCCGGGCATACGCCTGCTGCCAGGTTTCCCGTGCCTTGTTCAGATTGTTCTGATGCCAGGTCAGGCTTTGTCGTTGCTGATCGATGGCCGTGCCCAGTTGCGCGAGGAAGCCTTGATACCCCAGCAACCATTGCCCGGAAACGCCGCTGCTGCCGCGCACGATCCATTGCTCCTGGTAGTCGAGCCGAAACGCTTCGAGGTCGGCGAGTTTGCTTTCGGCCAGGCGGACCTGCCCCTGGAAGTGCCCCAGGCGCTGGACCGCGGCTTTCTCGACCTTTTCCGCCATGTCCACCACCGGGGCCAGGCGGGCTGCGCGACTCTGGGCCATGGCCGGTTAGCCGCCGGCCGCAGGGGCAAAAATCGAACCCAGGTAGGCTTCGCTTTCACCCAGGCTGATGCTGTCGTTCAGGCCCTGGCGCTGGTATTTGACCAACTGCGGCTGCAGGGCAATCGCCAGGTCGGTTTCCCGGTCACCGCCGGCGACGTAGGCGCCGACGCTGATCAGGTCGCGACTCTGCTGATACCGCGACCACAATTGCTTGAAGTACTGGGCGCGGGCCATGTGTTCCTTCGACACCACCGACGGCATGACCCGGCTGATGGACGCTTCGATATCGATCGCCGGGTAGTGACCTTCCTCGGCCAGGCGCCGGGACAGCACGATGTGCCCGTCGAGCACGCCGCGCGCCGAGTCGGCAATCGGATCCTGCTGGTCGTCGCCTTCGGACAACACGGTGTAGAACGCGGTGATCGAACCGCCGCCCTTCTCGGCATTGCCCGCGCGCTCCACCAGTTTCGGCAACTTGGCGAACACCGACGGCGGATACCCCTTGGTCGCGGGCGGTTCGCCGATGGCCAGGGCGATTTCCCGCTGGGCCTGGGCGAAACGGGTCAGGGAGTCCATGAGCAACAGCACGTTCTTGCCCTTGTCGCGGAAATATTCGGCGATGCGCGTGCAGTACATGGCCGCGCGCAGACGCATCAGCGGCGCATCGTCCGCGGGCGATGCCACCACCACCGAACGCTTGAGGCCTTCTTCGCCGAGGATGTGCTCGATGAATTCCTTGACCTCACGCCCACGTTCGCCGATCAGCCCGACCACGATGATGTCGGCCTCGGTGAAGCGGGTCATCATGCCCAGCAGTACACTCTTGCCCACGCCGGTACCGGCGAACAACCCGAGGCGCTGGCCGCGACCGACCGTCAACAAGCCGTTGATGCAACGAATGCCCACGTCCAGCGGTTCGCTGATCGGTTCACGCTTGAGCGGGTTGATGGTCGGGCCGTCCATCGGCACCCAGTCTTCGGCCTTCATCCCGCCCTTCCCGTCCAACGCCCGACCGGCGCCATCGAGTACCCGCCCGAGCATGCTCATGCCCATCGGCAGGCGACCACTGTCCGCCAGCGGCACCACGCGCGCACCGGGGGCGATACCGGCGACGCTGCCGACCGGCATCAGAAAGATTTTGTTGCCGGAGAAGCCCATGACTTCGGCTTCGACCTGCACCGGGTGGTAACTGTCGTCGTTGATCACCATGCAGCGGCTGCCCATGGCGGCGCGCAAGCCTTCGGCTTCGAGGGTCAGGCCGACCATGCGCAGCAGGCGGCCTTCGAGGATCGGCGCGCCGGCCAGCGTGGTGGCCTCGGCGTAACTGCCCAGGCGCTTGGCAAAGCTGGTGCGGTCAAGGCGCATCGGGCACATCCGGTGCGGGGGCGGCTGGCGCTGTGTTGCCCGTCGGCAGCTCCAGGCTCAGGTCCGGCGCCGCCGGGTGCAGTACCTGTTCGTGCAGTTGATCGAACAGCTTGTCCATGACCCGCGTCACCCGGGTTTCAATCGACGCGTCAATGCGACTGTGCTCGGTCTCGACCCGGCACCCGCCCGGCAACAATGCCTCGTCCTCGACGATGCGCCAGGTTTCTTCATGACGCTCGCGCAGGGCTTTGACCTGGGCGAAATCTTGCGGATTGATGTACAGCCGCACGTTGCCCACGCCCAACGGCAACAGCTTGAGGGCATCGCGCATGACGTGTTCGATCTGTGTCGAGTCGATGGCCAGTTCGCGCTGGATCACCTGGCGGGTGATGTGCTGCACGAGGTCGACCAGGGACTTCTCGATCTCGGTGTCCTGCTCGGCAATCGGCTCCAACAGGTGGCCCATCAGCTTTTCCAGCGCGGCAAGTTTCGCCGCCAGCGCCACTTCGGCTTCCTGGCGGACCTTGAGCGTGGTGCTGTGGAAGCCCTCCCGCTCGCCGGTGGCGAAACCTTCGTTGTAGGCTTCCTGGCGAATGCTTTCGAGCTCTTCGAGGGTCAGCGGCTGGACTTCCTCCAGCGGCACTTCCTGCATGGCCGGCGGCTCGGGTTCAGGCTCCGGTTCGGGCTCGGGGACGTACGGATCGAAACTGGGCAACGACCAGATATCGACACCCCTGACGTCCTTGGCTCGGATCAGGTCGGTCTGGGACTCATCATGTTCAGTCGACATAGTGATGTCAGATCATCTCTTCGCCGCCCTTCCCGCCGAGAACGATTTCTCCGGCTTCGGCCATACGGCGGGCAATGGTGAGGATTTCTTTCTGCGCGGTTTCCACGTCGCTGACGCGCACCGGGCCCTTGGCCTCGAGGTCGTCGCGCAACAGTTCGGCCGCGCGCTTGGACATGTTCTTGAAGATCTTGTCCTTGACGTTTTCGTCCGAGCCCTTGAGGGCCAGCACCAGCACATCGGAGGACACTTCGCGCAGCAATGCCTGGATTCCGCGGTCGTCGACATCGGCCAGGTTGTTGAACACGAACATCAGGTCTTCGATCCGGCCGGACAGGTCTTCGTCGACTTCGCGGATCGAGTCCATCAACTGGCCTTCCACCGAGCTGTCGAGGAAGTTCATGATGTCGGCCGCGCGCTTGATGCCCCCCAGGTTGGTACGCGAGGCATTCGAGGCGCCGGAGAACTGCTTCTCGAGAATCTGGTTGAGCTCTTTCAGGGCGGCTGGCTGCACGGTGTTGAGCGCAGACACGCGCAAGATAATGTCCAGGCGCACCTTGTGGTCGAAATTGCCCAGCACCTCACCGGCCTGGTCCGGGTCGAGGTAGGCGACCACGATGGCCTGGATCTGCGGGTGCTCATAACGGATCACGTCGGCGACGGCACGCGGCTCCATCCATTTCAGGCTGTCAAGGCCACTGGTGTTGCCGCCCAGCAGGATGCGGTCGATCAGGCCGTTGGCCTTTTCTTCGCCCAGGGCCTGGGTCAGCATTTTGCGCACGTAGTCGTCGGAGCCGACGCCCAGG
This sequence comes from Pseudomonas sp. MPC6, assembly GCF_006094435.1. Lineage (NCBI taxonomy): Bacteria > Pseudomonadati > Pseudomonadota > Gammaproteobacteria > Pseudomonadales > Pseudomonadaceae > Pseudomonas > Pseudomonas sp. MPC6. The sequence goes on from NZ_CP034783.1 coordinate 5,183,955, forward strand.
CTGGTCTGGTCGCCGACGATCTCGACGAACTCGCTCATCACCTGCTCGACCTGCTCGCGGTGCACGTTGCCCATCTGCGCCATGGCCACGCCCACGCGCTGCACCTCTTTCGGGCCCATGTGGCGCAACACCTGGGCGGCGTCGGTGGAGCCCAGGGACAGCAGCAGGATCGCGGCTTTGTCGACCTTGGACAGTTTGTCGGCAGCGGCTCTATCATTCATCTGCGTTAATCCACTCTTTCACGACCTGGGCCACACGACCCGGGTCTTCTGCCACCAGGCTCTTGATTGCATTCAACTGGGCGTCATAGCCTTCGCTCGGGCTTGGCAGCAGGATGCTGGTCGGCCCGCCAAGGCTGACGCGATCGTTGGCCAGTTCGCCATCCAGACCGCCCATGCCACCCAATTCGACATCGTTGCCGACGCCGACCAGCTGCCGGCCTTTACCGCCGTTGGTGATGTTGTTGAGCACCGGACGCAGCACACCGAACACCAGCACCAGGATGAACAGGATGCCCAGCACTTGCTTGACCACATCCCAGAACCACGGCTGGGAGTAGAACGGCACATCGGCAATCACTTCGGCACGTTCGGCGGAGAACGGCATGTTGATCACGCTGACGCTGTCGCCACGGCTGGCGTCGAAACCGACGGCGTCCTGCACCAGACGGGTGAAGCGCGACAATTCATCGGCGGTCCACGGCGCGCGGGTGGTTTCACCGTTGGCCGGGTTGATCCGGACCTGATCGTCCACCACCACCGACACCGACAGGCGATTCAACCGGCCCTGCTGCTGTTTGGTGTGGCTGATGGAACGGTCGAGCTCGAAGTTTTTGGTGGACTGCGAGCGCTTGTCCGCCGGGTACGGGGCGAGCATCGGCTGGCCGGTGGCCGGGTCCATGATTTGCTGACCGTTGGCGTCCAGCAGCGGCTGCCCAGGCTGGACCATGCCGGCCGACGCGGTGCCGCCACCGGTGGTTGCAGGCGCGGACGCCGGCGATGGCGGCTGGTTGCTCAGGGCACCCGGCACGCCTTGCGGGCCATTGCTGGTAGTGCGTTGTTCGTTCACCGATTGTTCGCTGCGCAACGCCGGCTGGTCCGGGTTGAACTGCTCGGAGGTCGATTCGACGGCACTGAAATCCACATCGGCCGAGACTTCGGCCTTGTAGCGATCGTTGCCCAGCACCGGTTGCAGGATGTTATGCACGCGCTGGGTGAGCATGCTTTCCATGCGGCGGCTGTAGTCGAACTGTTTGCCGGCCATGGTCAGCTCGGAATTTTCCGCCTGATCGGACAGCAGGTTGCCCTTCTGATCGACCACGGTGACCTGGGATTTGCTCAGTTCAGGCACGCTGGTGGCGACCAGATTGATGATCGCCAAGACCTGGCCAGGTTCCAGGGAACGGCCGGAATACAGCTCGATCAGCACCGACGCGCTGGGCTTGCGCTCATCGCGCACGAACACCGAGCTTTTCGGAATGGCCAGGTGCACGCGGGCACCCTTGACGTTGTTCAGGCTGGAGATGGTCCGGGCCAGTTCGCCTTCGAGGCCGCGCCGATAGCGGGTCGCTTCCATGAACTGGCTGGTGCCCAGGCCCTGGTCCTTGTCGAGGATTTCAAAACCGATATTGCCGTCGCTGGGCGTGACACCCGCGCCCGCGAGCTTGAGGCGCGCGCGCGACAGGTCTTCGGCCTTGACCAGCAAGGCGCCGGAATTGGGTTCGACGGAGTAGGCGATATCGGCGGCCGCCAGGGTATCCATGACCTGCTTGGCGTCCATCCCGGCGAGGCTGCCATACAGCGGCCGGTAGTCCGGTTGCTGGGACCACAACACCACGGCAAAGCCAATCGCCACGCTCGCCGCCAGACCGACCAACAGGCCCACCTGACGCAGCATGGTCATCTCGGAGAGATTTTCCAGAAAGGACAAGCCGAACAGCGGCGCTTTGCCGCCTATCGGAGTGGCCCTGGCCGGAACGTTATCAGCGCCTGGTTCTGCCATGACTCAATACCGCCCTTAAACCGGCATCTGCATGATGTCTTGGTAAGCCTGAACCAGCTTGTTACGGACTTGGGTGATCGCCTGGAACGACACACCGGCTTTTTCCTTGGCAATCATCACGTCGGTCAGATCGACACCGCTTTTGCCGATCTCGAACGCCGTGGACAACTGGCTGGAGGCCTGCTGGGTTTCGTTCACTTTATTGACGGCCTGACCGAGCATGTCGGCAAAGCTGCTGCCCGGCAGTTGCGGGACGGCAGCCGTCGGTTTCGACGCAGACATGGCATCCATTTGCATGGCCCGCATGTCCAGCATCAACCGATTGAATTCAATACCTTGGCTCATCGTCTACTCTCTTTGGCGACCCGCAATTTTTTGACGCTCACTCAGCGGGTAGTCAGGTGTTAGCAACAAGGGTGCCAGCTTCTCTGTAGGAGCTGGCTTGCCAGCGAAGACGACATGTCAGTCACTACATAAATCGCCTGACACACCGCTACCCCTGTAGGAGCTGGCTTGCCAGCGAAGACGGCCTATCGGCCAATACATGTATCGCCTGACACACCGCTACCCCCCCTGTAGGAGCTGGCTTGCCAGCGAAGACGGTCTATCGGCCAATACATGTATCGCCTGACACACCGCTACCCCCCCTGTAGGAGCTGGCTTGCCAGCGAAGACGGTCTATCGGCCAATACATGTATCGCCTGACACACCGCCTTCGCTGGCAAGCCAGCTCCTACAGGGGTTGTGTTGCGGCGGGATGGGGTGGATCAGGTGGCGAACAGGCAGGCTTCGACGTCCATCCCGGCATCACGCATCTGCGCCAGCTTGTAACGCAAGGTGCGCGGACTGATGCCCAGGCGTTCGGCGGCTTCCTTGCGTCGGCCACGCTCGGCACGCAAGGTATCGATGATCATCTGGAACTCCCGGCGCCGCAGATCATCGCCCAAGGCCCCGGTAGAATCCGCTTCGACCTCCACCGCGCGCACCGTAGCCGGCGCCAGGGCCGGCAACGGCGCACAGGCCACCGGCCCCGTCAGGCAAAAATCCTGAGGCTGAATCAACCCGCCCTGCTGCAGAATCAGCGCGCGCTGAATCGCATTATCCAGCTCACGCACATTGCCGGGCCATGGATACCCGATCAGACACGCCTGCGCCTCGGGCGATAGACGTGCCGCGGCATGCTTCATCTTGTGCACGTGCTTGGCCAGCAAACGCTCGGCCAGCGGCAGGATATCCGCAGTACGCTCGCGCAACGGACGCCAGGCCAGCGGAAACACCGACAGCCGATAATACAGGTCCTCACGAAACCGCCCCGCCGCCACTTCAGCGGCCAGGTCACGGTTGGTGGTGGCAACCACGCGAATATCCAGAATGATCGGCTTGCGCGCCCCCACCCGCTCGACCTCCCGCTCTTGCAACACCCGCAACAGCTTGGCCTGCAGGCCCAGGGGCATTTCGGAAATTTCGTCAAGCAGGATGGTCCCGCCGTCCGCCTGCTCGAACTTGCCGGCCTGCGCCGCGATGGCACCGGTGAACGAACCCTTCTCGTGACCGAATAGCGTGGCCTCGAGCATGTTGTCGGGAATGGCTGCGCAATTGATCGCAATAAACGGCTGACTGGCGCGCCGGGAGTGCTGGTGGATGTAGCGCGCCAGCACTTCCTTGCCGGTCCCGGACTCCCCGGAGATCAGCACCGTGGAGTCACTGCGCGCGACCCGCGCGGCCAATTCCAGCAACTGTGCGCTGGCCGGCTCGAACGCGATCGGCCCCTCGCCTTCGCTCGCGCCGAGACTGCCAAGCGCATGCCGCGCCACCAGGTCGAGCAAGGTTTTGGGTTCGAACGGTTTGACCAGGTAATCCGCCGCGCCCTGACGCATCGCATCGACCGCCCGCTCCACCGCGCCGTGGGCCGTCATCAACAACACCGGCAATTGCGGCTGGCGCGCCCGCAGCAAGCCGAGCAGTTGATGGCCATCCATGCCCGGCATGTTGACGTCGCTGAGCACCAGATTGAACGCCTCGACGCTGACGGCGGCCAGCGCCTCCTCCGCCGACCCCACCGCGGTGTAAGCGTGACCGCCGAGCAACAGCGTATCCGCCAAGGCTTCGCGCAACGCGCGGTCGTCCTCGACCAGCAACACCTTGATCGCCATGTTGTTCATTGCCCCCCCTGAACGCGGGGTTTATCCGCCGAGAAAAGCGGCAGGCTCACCAGCGCGCAGGTGCCACGACCCAGCCGCGAGCGCAGCTGCAATTCGCCCTGGTGGGCCCGCGCCACCGCCTTGACCACGGTCAGGCCGAGGCCGGTGCCAGTGGCCTTGGTGGTGAAAAACGGCTCGCCCAGGCGGGCCAGCACCTGGCTGTCGATGCCACTGCCGCTGTCACTGACCGCTACGCGCAAGCAGTTGTCGCGGCTATACAGATGGACCTTCAAACGCACGTCACCGGCACTGGCCTGAATCGCGTTTTCGATCAGGTTGAGGATGGCGCCGACCAGGGTGTCGCGATTGCACAGCAGCTCGCCCGAATGGCTGTCGCACTGCCAACGGATCGGCAACCCCTGCACCTGGGTCAGCGCCGCCGCCTGCAGCGACTGCAAGAGCATTTTCGGGGTGATGCGATCGGTCAGCGGCAGCTCGCCGCGGGCGAACACCAGCATGTCGCGCACCTGATGCTCGAGCTCGTGCAAACGCTCCTTGAGGCGCCCGGCAAACCGTTGCTGGGTCTCGACCGGCAGCGTCTGCTCAGTCAAATGACTGGCGTAGAGCAAGGCCGCGGACAACGGCGTGCGAATCTGATGGGCCAGCGAGGCGACCATGCGCCCCAGGGACGACAGGCGTTCGTGGCGCGCCAGTTGATCCTGCAGGTGCCGGGTTTCAGTCAGGTCGTTGAGCAACACCAACTGCCCCGGCTCGGCATCCAGCGAGCGCGTGGCGATCGACAGGCGCCGGCCATCCTTCAGGGAGATTTCATGGCCATCGTCCTCCCGGGGCGCGAAGCAGCGGGCAATGACCTGCCGCCACAGCTCGCCTTCGAGGGGCAACCCCAGCAACTCGCAGGCCGCGGGATTGGCTTCGCGCACGATGCCCTGCGCATCGATAACGATGACGCCGCCGGGCAACAGATCGAGGAGGTTTTGCAGGCGGTTGGCCAGGCGTTCTTTTTCCGCCAGTTCCTGCATGCGCTGGGCGCTGACCACTTCCAGCTCACCCTTGAGCTCGGTGACCCGGGCTTCGAGCATGCTGTAGGAGTCAGTCAATTGACTCGACATCTGGTTGAACAGCGCAAACGACTGCTCAAGGCCCAGCCGGCTGGCCTGCTCTACGGACGACGGGGACCCCGAAGCGTCAGGGACAGGAGACAACTGGGCGGCTTGGGGCATCGTGTGCTCACTCGCTGGGCTGACCGTCAGTTAAACGGAAGGTTGCGAGAGCTATAGCAATACCCGTGCCTGAAAACAGTTAAGGAAACTGTAGGAGCTGGCTTGTCCGATCGCCGCACCGCTGCGAAGGCGGCGTGTCAGGCGATACATAAACCGGCTGCTGCATCGCGCACGTGTAGGCGCTGGCTTGCCAGCGAAAGCGGTCTATCGGCCAATACATGTGTTGACTGACATACCGCCTTCGCTGGCAAGCCAGCTCCTACAGTTGATTTTCAGCGAACATAAAATCGCTAAACAACACCAATCCCCTGTAGGAGCCGGCTTGCCGGCGAAGGCGTCATCACCGCCGCCACAAGACTAGCGGCCGCCTTCGCTGGCAAGCCAGCTCCTACAGGGGGGGCAGAACAGGCGTCAATCCTCCGCCTGTTCATCACCCTCGCGCCGGCTCATGCCGTACTTGCGCATCTTCTCCACCAGGGTGGTGCGACGAATACGCAGGCGTTCCGCGGCGCGCGCCACGATGCCATTGGCATCATCCAGCGCCTGCTGAATCAGCCCCTGCTCCAGACCACCCAGGTAGTCCTTCAGGTCCAGGCCTTCCGGCGGCAGCAGCGCGTTGGCGCTGAAGTCCGGGGTATGGCCGTTGATGGCCACCCGCTCTTCGAGATCGCTGCGCAGGCTGTCGACCAGTTGCTCGTCTTCATCGTCCACGTAGCGGAATTTCTTCGGCAGCTCGACCACGCCGATCACCCCGTAGGGATGCATGATCGCCATGCGCTCCACCAGGTTGGCCAGCTCACGGACGTTGCCCGGCCAGCCGTGACGGCACAGCGACATGATCGCCGCGGAGTTGAAACGGATCGAACCGCGCTTCTCGTGCTCCATGCGCGAGATCAGCTCGTTCATCAGCAGCGGGATGTCTTCGACACGCTCGCGCAGCGGCGCCATTTCGATCGGGAACACGTTCAAGCGGTAATACAGGTCTTCGCGGAACGAGCCGATCTCGATCATGCTTTCGAGATTCTTGTGGGTCGCCGCGATGATGCGCACATCGACGCTCTGGGTCTTGTTGCTGCCCACGCGCTCGAAGGTGCGCTCCTGCAACACGCGCAACAGCTTGACCTGCATCGGCAGCGGCATGTCGCCGATTTCATCGAGAAACAGGGTGCCGCCATTGGCCAGCTCAAAGCGCCCGGCCCGGCTGGTGATGGCCCCGGTAAAGGCGCCCTTCTCATGCCCGAACAGTTCGCTTTCCAGCAACTCGGCCGGAATCGCCCCGCAGTTAACGGGCACGAACGGCGCGTCACGCCGCTTGGAATGGTAGTGCAGGTTACGCGCGACCACTTCCTTGCCGGTGCCGGACTCACCGAGAATCAGCACGCTGGCATCGGTGTCGGCGACCTGCTGCATCATCTGCCGCACGTGCTGAATCGCCCGGCTGGTGCCGACCAGACTGCGGAAAAGATTGGGTTCACGATGCCGACCGCGCTCGCGCGCCTGATCATACATCTCGCGATAGACCTGGGCACGGTGCAACGAGTCGAGCAATTTGCTGTAGCTGGGGGGCATTTCCAGGGTCGACAGCACGCGGCGACGCATGTCTTCCGGCAAGTCTGCGGAAGAATTATCGCCCATCAACAACACCGGAAGGAACTCATCCCAGGTCGAGAGTGTCTTTAACAGGGCCAGAAGTGCGCCAGGCGCACTGACCGTGCCGATGAGGACACAGATTACTTCACGACTTGACGACAACGAGCCGACCGCCTGCTGCCAGTCATGGCTGCCGCAGGGTAAATTTTCTTCGCCAAGAAAATTCAAAATCACCGCCAGATCCCGGCGGCGAACGCTATCGTCATCGATCAGCAGAATTTTGGTTTCACGCCACATGCAATAGCTACTTCCCTAGTCAACCCGGTGCCCGAAATCAGTGGGCAAGCCAGACGCACGCAGACAGAAAAGCCTGTACACGCCTGAAATCTGGAAACAGCCACTAGTTAAGTCAAAAAACCGTGAACAGTCAAATTTATGGCGCAGTACAATTTGGACTAGTCGGTTTTTCAACCGAACAGATGGTAAACCTTTGCCGCGTTCTTCGCTTGGGTCATCTGGGACATTTCGTCGACTATCGATTGGCGCTCGCCGGTCGTAACTTGTAACAATTCCTGGTAAACAATCAGCAGGCTCTCCAGCTTCTCCCGCACAGCCTTCTCATCCAGTGGCGCCTCGCTCAGCACTTCATCGATGCAGACGCGGCACGTCTCGTCCAGCTTGCCAATCGCATCCCAATCCCGTTCGCTCAAAGCGCTGACCAGGGCTTCACGGGTATCATCAATTCGTTGCAGTGCATGGCTCATGACATCATCCTCGGCCGCAGGCCTATTCAGCTTTACCAATTGCATCCCAGCCACTTTTGACAGTGACCAGCAATCCCAGTACCTCATCCATGATCGTGACGTCGTTCTTGACGTTGGCTTCCATCAAGCGATTGGTCATGTACACATAGAGGCTTTCCAGTTGCTGCACGTACGCCGGGTCTTCGCTTTTCTCGGCATCCAGGCCGTCACGCAGACCAATGATGATGTCGATCGCTTTACCCAGCATCAGGCCTTTTCCCGCGATATCACCCCGAGCCAGGGCGCCCTTGGCCTGGGCGATGCGATCCAGCCCGCCTTCCATCAGCATCTGCACCAGGCGATGGGGATTGGCTTCCGAGATCTGCGCATGGGAATTGACCTTCTGGTATTGGCGAAGGGCTCTCATGGGATTCATGTTTCTACCTCGTGACAGACAACAGCTTGAATAGGTGTGCTCTGATCTTTATGTCGACTGGTCGACAGAAAACTTTAATGCGGGGTTCATTCCCAAGAAAAAACATAGGCGCTGTTCTAACAGCGAGCCCGGAGGTTTAAGCCTGACTTGGATCAGTTGTCTTTCGGATTGTTGAGCGCGTTCAGCGTGGTCATGATGCTGTCGCTCTGGGCACGCAGCTTGGCGACCAGGGAGTCCATGGCGTTGTACTTAGCCGAGAGACTGCTCTGCAACAACGTCATGCGCTCATCCAGGGAGTCCTGCTGCTTTTTCAGGTCGTTCAGGCTATCGCTCAGCGATTTAGTACGCTCTGCCAGCGTTCCGGTACTCGCCTTGGCATAACCCTCCGTGGCAGTCGTCAGGCGCGCCAGCAGGCCAGTCTTGCCGTTAAAGATACTGCCGATGTCCGCCGAGTTGGTGGTCATCGCCTTGTCCCATTTCTTGTCGTCAAGCGTCAGCAGGCCTGTTGTCGAATCGGTGCTGACACCAAACTGTGCCAAGGATTTCAGGGTGCCAGTACCGGACATTGCGTTCAACTCATTGCGGATCGAACTCATCAAAGTACGCATAGACGCATCACCCGTCAGCGCGCCCGCTGTCGGCGTGCCGTCCGCGTTCATGGTGACTTTGGTCTCCGCGCTGATCGCCTTCATCAGCGCATTATAGGTATCGACAAAACCTTTAACCCCGGACTTCATCACCGCGTTGTTGGTGCTCACGGCAATAGTGGTCGCTGTAGGATCGGTGGCACCCGCTGCCGTCGGCGAGACAGATATCAGCTTGATGCTCACGCCACTGACCGCTTCGGCAATCGTGTTCGTCCTGGATTCCATCGCGATTCCGTCGATGGTGTACTTGGCGTTCTTCGGCACCTCTACCACCGTTGAGCCGGTATTGATGCCGGAGTCGCCCGACATGGTCAGGTCCGAACCGACCCCGCCATTGGTAGAGGTCAGGACCAAGCGCGAACCCGTGGAGTCACTCAGGATGTTGGCGCTCAACCCTGCCGTGGAAAATTGAGTGTTGATCGAATCTCGCACTTGTTGCAGCGTCGCCCCTGGGGGCACGCTCAAGTCGTAGTTCTTGCCGGATTGCGTAATTGTCAATGTGGTTGGGTTGGCGCTGGCATTAACCACCGACGAGGCACCACCGGTAAAGTTTCTGGTGGATAACTTCGAAGCGCTGGCCAACTGCGAGACCACTAATCTGAAGGTGCCAGTGGAGGCGCCATTGCCCGCCGTCATCGTAGCGACTTTTTCGTCAGTCGAAGAACCCGTCAACCCGGTGAAGCTGCTGCCAGTACTCATTGTCGTCAAGGCGCCACGAAAGGCATCCAACGCCGCCTGGATTTTGCCGATAGACGATAGCGAGGTGGTTGCCTTGAGCGTTTGGGTGTTGATCTGTGCTTGCTTCGGCGCTTTTTCTGCGTCAACCAAGGACTTCACAATCGCTTGGGTATCGATGTTCGAACCAATACCGCTAACCGTTGAACCCGCCATCAACTTTCTCCTTATCCAGTGGCTGCCGCTTTCTTGACGAAGTGCGCCTCAAGCGCAGGACAGCAACAAAATTCATGCCAGCTCAGGCTTTGTCATCAAACAACAAACTGCCGGCCTGGCTCAGGCTTTGTGCCAGTTTCAGCGCAGTTTCCGACGGAATCTGGCGAATCACCTCACCGTTCTCGGTGGCAATGACCTTGACCACGACCCGGCCGCTGGAATCATCAATTGAAAAGTCCAGCTGGCGCTGGCTTGCTTGAACGAACTCGCGAATACCGGAGACGGCCTGTTCCAGTTCTTCACGCTTGGGTTCTGTGGCTGTCGTTTCTATCGCTTCGACTTTGGGCTTGGGCTTGGGCTTGTCCGTCAGATCGGCAAGAGCAGCCGGGCTTTGAGGTGCAAGTGCTGGATAAGACAAGTTCAACTTGACGCTCATATCCATGTCCGAATTTCCTCATCACGGAAAAGACGAAAGGGCACGTAAACGCGCCCTTCCGTCAGTGACCAAGCGCCTTTTTTACTGAAGCAGTTTCAGAACAGAGGATGGCAGTTGGTTCGCTTGCGACAGGATCGCGGTCGACGCCGATTGCAGGGTTTGTTGCTTGGTCAGCTCTGCAGTTTCAGCAGCAAAGTCCACATCTTGTATGGTGCTACGAGCAGCAGTTGAGTTCTTCTGGATGTTTTGCAGGTTGTCGGCAGTTGTGGTCAGACGGTTTTGGGTAGCACCCAAGTTCGAACGAGTACTGTCGATGGTGCCAATAGCCTTATCAATCACAGCTAGAGCGTTTTGTGCGTTAGTAGCGTCTGTTACATTGGTATCAGAAATCGAGGTTTTTTGGGAGGAGATAGAGGGACCGCCAAACAGATCACTGACGGCAGTGCCAGTATCACCATTTGCCAAAGAATAGCCTTTGGCAGAGTCCAGCGCAATCTGGCCAGTCACTGTAGCAACTGCATCAGCAGTACTGGAAAGCGCAGTAGGAGTTTCTAAGCCATCGACATCGGCAGAGTATTTGCCATCACCATTCTTGGAGTTGACAGAGATCGAATCAGCACCCGCGCCACTGGTAAACACCAGGTTTTCGCCGGAATCGGATTTGACTTCCAAGGTATTATTGAGTTCGTCGTAATTGACGCTAATGCCCAGTTTTGCAGCATTGGACTTCAACTGATCAGCCAAGCTTGCTGTTGTAGTGACACCTATGAAGCTGACCTCTTTACCATCGCCCACTGTCAATTTAAAGTTAGCCGGAACCCCAGCAACAGGGGTGGCGTTTAAAGGATCACCAAGAGTAACATCCTCATTTACAGTGAACTTCACTTCAGTGCTGGCGGCTGCACTCAAACCACCAATGGAACCATTGAGTTTGGCCGCGATATCTTTTGCTGAAGCACCAAGATCATAGTCGATAGTTTTAGTTTGACCGTTACCGGTTACAACGATGTTTCCAGCAGCAAGACCGTCTGCAGAAATTGCAACGGCGGAGCTTTTGACTTGCTGCGATCCAATCTTGTTGGCCGCTACGTTTTCCAGGCTCAGGTTGATGGTTTCATTAGCGTTGGCGCCAACTTGAATAGCCTTAGTACCGTACGAACCGTTAAGCAGCTTCTGGCCACCGAAAGTAGTGGTTTCAGCGATACGGGTCAATTCAGAAGTGAGCGCTTGGTACTCGTCATTGTTCGACTTACGGTCGTCAGCGCTCAAGGAGCCGGTAGCCGAGGACAGTGCCAGAGTACGCATTTTCTGCAGGATGTCGGTCGAAGCCTGCATCGCACCTTCAGCTGTTTGCGCGATGGAGATGCCATCGTTCACGTTCTTGACTGCTTGACCCAGGCCGTTGATCTGGCTGGTCAGACGGTTGGAGATCTGCAGGCCGGCAGCGTCGTCTTTAGCGCTGTTGATGCGCAGGCCAGAAGAAAGGCGCTGCATGGAAGTGGCCAGGGCGCCGCTGGCTTTGTTCAGGTTGCCCTGAGTGCTGACGGAGGCAATGTTGGTGTTAACAGATAAAGCCATGACGAAATCCTCACTGGATGGATACTGCGGCTTCCGGCCCTGGCAACCGCCGGGTGTGGCCTAGAGAACCTTCGTAATAGTTATCGTCGTGAAAACGCTTTGCTTGAGGGTTTTTTTCGAAATGTTTAGTGGCAGGGTGCCAGCCCTTTATTTTCAAGGTGTTAGAGATAGAACCCCGGCGCCAGAAAACGCAAAACGCCCGGCAACTGTGGTTACCGGGCGTTTTTATGCAAGATCGCTAAGGCGAAGTCAGTCAGCCGCGAAAAAGAATCGCCGAGCCCCACGACAGGCCTACACCGAACCCGCTGATGGCAACCCGCGTCCACTTGGAATCGAACACGTGGTTCTGCAGCAACAGCGGAATGCTGGAAGACACCGTGTTACCGGTCTCGAGCATGTCCTTGATGAACTTCTCCGGCTCGCCTTCTTCAAAGCGCCGCGCCACGGCGTCGACAATCGCCGCGCTGCCCTGGTGAATGCAGAAGGCATCGATGTCACCGGCCTGCAAATTGGACTCGTCCAGCAACTCATGCAAATGCGCCGGGACTTTCAGCAGTGCGAAGTTGAACACCTGGCGACCGTTCATGAAGAACACGCCGTCGGTGACCTTGAGGTGCGGTGCTCCGGAACCGTCGGTGCCGAACTTCGATTTGCCCAGCTGCCAGACAGCGTTTTCGCCCATCCAGGTCGCGGTAGCGGCATCGCCGAACAGCATGGTGGTGTTGCGATCTTCCGGGTCGACGATTTTCGAGTACGGGTCGGCGGTGACCAGCAGGCCGTTCTTCAGCCCCGTCGCCTCCATGAACCCCTTGAGGGCATAGATGCCGTAGACGTAGCCGGAGCAGCCCAGGGAGATATCGAACGCAGCCACGTGCGTCGGCAGGCCCAGTTTGTCCTGAACGATTGCAGCGGTGTGCGGCAAGCCTTCCTCATCGCCGTTCTGGGTCACGACGATCAGGCAGTCGATGGATTCACGCTTCAGCTCGGGACTGGCGGCGAACAGCGCATTGACCGCTTCGACGCACAGATCGGAGGTTTCCTGGTCGGCGCCCTTGCGCGGCAGGAACGCCGAGCCGATCTTGCCAAGGATAAAGGTTTCGTCCTTGTCGAACTTTGCACCCTGGGCGTAGTTGTCAACCCCGGCTGTCGGCACATAACTCGCTATATTTTTTATGCCAATCATTATGGCTTCCCAATAATAAACAGCTGAATATCACCGCTCGCAGCAGCGAGGGCGTCTACAGTCAGGGCTTGGCCCCCAGTGGAGGCACCGTCGGAACTCAAGGGCCCGCCACCTTCACCGCCCGCAGACAGGATACAGTGAAGATGCGCGTTTTGACTGACGGGTCACTTAGAGTTCGCGGCTTTATTTGATTTTGTGGCCGACCCGCCTTCTCTTACCAACTAAAAAGAAGCAAAAAAAAGCCCAGCTTCCTTGACGGGAGCTGGCCGCGAGCGGTCAAGACGACTCAAAGCTTGTTGAACAGCCCCAGCTGGGAAATTTTCGAGAACGCCAGTTGCGCCGCTTGCAGCATGGTCTGTTGCAAGGTCAACCGCGTCAGCACCTCCGCCGGGTCCGTATCTTCGATCGAGGCCTGGGCAGCGGTATTGAGCAGTTTGGTGCTTTGAATCTGATCACGCTGCATATCCATCACGTTGCCCCGGGCGCCGATCGCGCCACGTGCCAGGTCAACCTGATTTTTGGCATTACTCAGGTTGGAAATGGTGGAGGCCACCACATTGTCCAGATTGCGCTGGGCAACGGGATCGCCCTGGACCGGTGTTTCGAGGGCCTTGCGCAGTTGACTGAGTGTATCCAGTGGGCTTTGGGTCTGATGCGAGTTGACCGCAATATCAAACTGATCGTTCGCCGCCGGCGTGCCATCCAGGGTAAAGCTGACACCGGCAGCCGTGGCCACGCCGCCTGCCACAGATCCGGCAGTGACTACCGGCACGCTGTCAGGGGTCAATGGTCGAGCGTACAGATCAAAGGTCGTCGGGCTGGTGAACTTCAGCACCGCCCCGCCTTCAGGGAAAAAGCTTTGGTATTTCGCCGCATTGGTAACCGACGCCTGGCTGACCAAAGCGGTCGAGCTGTTGCCCGGCGAGCGCGAGCTTACGAAGCTATCCGGCTTGGCCTCCAATTTAAAGCTGTGGCCGGTGATCACGGTATCGGCGTTAGCCGGGTCGTCACCTGCCTTATAGGTGATATCCAACGCGAAGGTCACCCCACGGAAAGTGATATCGGAACCGCCCTTGGCATCGGGGTCGAACTTGCCACCCTGGCTCGCCTCCGCGGTCACGTCATTACCCACCGAATCCTTGATCGAGAACTGAGTGCTGCTGGTGAACGACAGGGTGTAGGGCCCGCCGCTGCGGAAGCTCGAATCAAAAGACGGGCCTGAGTTCACCACGCCGGGCGACAGCGAGACCCGTCCGTCATCGACCGCTGGCGCCGTCAGGGTAGTCGAACTGCGACTGGAGTTGATCGCCTGCTGGAAAACCTCCCAGCCCGTGTCGTTGAGCCCCAGCGCCATCGAGTCGCCGATTTTCAGTTGCAGCTGGGTCTGGTCACCCTGATAGCTGTAGGTGCCATCGCTATTGCGTGCAAAAGGCGGGGTGTTGTTGCTGGCGCCGGAAAAGATGTACTTGCCGTTGGCGTCCTTGCTGTTCATCAAGCTCAGCAACTGCTCCTCGGCCTGCCCGACTTCCGCGCCGATGGTTTTGCGGTCGTCGTCGCTCAAGGAGGCACTGCCGGCACGCACCGTCAGCTCGCTGACTTTTTGCAGCAAGTCATTGATGCTGTTCAGCACGCTTTCTTCCTGAGCCTGGGCCGTGCCCAGCGCGCTGATGTTGCTGGAATATTGATCCAGCATCGATTTCTGCTGATCAAGCTGCATCAACCGCGCCGCACCCACAGGATCATCCGCGGCCGTCGTCAGCTTCACACCGCTGCTGGCCTGCTCGGCCGACTTCATCAGGTTATTGAGGTTGCGCTGATAGTTGGCGGCCGTTGTCGCATAGTACTGTGCAGTAGAAATACGCATGTTCTACGGCTCCTTAAAGGGCATTGAGCAGAGTGCTGAAGATTTCCTGCGCAGACTTGATGATCTGCGATGAGGCCGAGTAGTACTGCTGGAATTTGATCAAATTGCCGGTCTCTTCATCGAGATCGACACCCGACAGCGAATCCCGCGAATCCCTGGCCTGGGTCAGGATGGCGCCGGTGGCGGTGGCGTCCATCTGACCTTGCTTGGTCTTGGAGCCGACCGTCGACACCAGGCCGCCATAGGCGTCGGTCAAACTGACGCCCGGGCTGGTGGTAGTAGCACCGACCGTGGCCTTGGTTTGCAGACCGAGCAGCGCTTGAGTGTTGCGGTTGTCGGTGCTGCCCGGGGCGGTCATCGCGATATTGAAACTGTCGCCTTCGGCCGGGCTGCCACTAACGGTCATGGCCACACCAAAGGTTTTCGCCGCGCCGGAACCGTCGGTGAAGGGCACCTGGATATCCAGCCCATTGTTCTGGCCGGGCACGATATTGCCTTTGCCGATGCTGCCGCCCTTGGCGTCGAATACCTCGTACGCGGTGCTGCTGGTCATCAGCAAGCGTATTGGCATTGCCGCCTTGACCGCATTTTGCACGTCCTGACGCTGCACCGGATTGTAGATGTCCAGGCTGGTGCTCAGGTTCGGCTGGCTGACCGCACCGGTACCGTCATTGCCCTGGGCATTCGTAGAGGTCAGTGGTGCGGCCGTGGCCAGACGCTTGATGTCGGTCATGACAGTGGTCATGTCAGCCGCTGCACCGCGGGTCGGGGTGACCTTAAAAGTGTCGCCGGCACTGACCGAACCGTTGAGGCTCAGGCTGAAACCATCAATCACCGGTACCGGGGACTTATCGAAAGTGAAGTTGCCCATGTCGGTGTTGTCCGACAGACGACGAACGCTGTAGCCCTTGTCGGTGACGGTCACTTGGTAATCGCTGGCCACCAGCTTGCTGGTGTCTTTGATGGTCACGTCCAGATTGCCGGACGCCGGTTTGTTGTTGCCATTGGCAATGCTGCGCTGGCTGATGGCGAGAGCACTGTTGATGTCGTTGAATAATGCCGAGCCGAAATTGCCGCTCTGATCCAGCCCCTGCCCCAACTGCTTGTTGACCTGGTCGGCCACTACCATGGCGATCCGACCCAGCCCATTGACTGCCGGCGACAGCACATCGTCGCGGTAACGCAACAGGCCGCCCATCTCGCCGCCGCTGACCACGTTGGTGATATCGATCGTGGAAGAGCCACGATCCATGATGATCGCGGAACGAGTCGGGTCAGCCTTGTCGGCCTCTACGCGTAACGCATTGACAGTATTGCCGATGACCAGCGGCTGGCCGCTGCCCAGGTAAATATCCAGGCTGCCGTTGTTTTCGGTGACCTGGGTGCCGACCAGTTCGGAGAGCTGGCGCACGGTTTCGTTGCGTTGGTCCAGCAACTCATTGGGTGTACCACCGGAACCGCTGACTTCGCTGATTTTCTTGTTGTAGGAGGCAACGGTAGCAGCCAGCTTGTTGACCTGTTCGGCCATCGCACCCAACTGATCGTTGATGTACGAGCCCTGCTGACTCAGTTGCTGCGAGATGGCATTGAAGCGGCTGCTCAACCCCTGCGCGTTGGTCAACAGCGCTTGGCGCGCGGCGGTGTCGTTGGCGTTGCCGGACAGCGTCTGCAAGGACGCGAAGAACGATTGCAGCGACTTGGTGATGCCAGTGCTGCCATCGGACAGCAGCTTGTCCACCTGGGTTGCCTGGCCCAGATAAGCCTGTGCATCGCTATTTAGCGAAGTGGTGGTCTGCAACTGCGCGCCGAGGTAACTGTTGTAGACCCGACGTACGTCAGACAACGTCGTACCGGAGCCGATGAATACATTGCCGTACTGATTGGAGCCTTTGCTGCTCTGCACAGTTTGCTGGCGTGAATACCCGGCGGTGTCGACGTTGGCAATGTTATTGCCAGTCGTCAGCAACGAAGAATGGCCTGCAGCCAGCCCCGACATCCCGATATTGAGCAAACTCATGATTCAGACCCTTATGCCTATAAAGGCGTGGTGGAAACGCCCGCCGCAGCGTAGTTCTGGTAACTGGTCATCTGCCTGGCTATCTGCGAAATCTTGCTGGCGTAGTCCGGGTCGGTGGCGTAACCGGCCTTCTGCAACTCGCGCACAAATTGTTCCGGGTTATCGGCGGATTTCACCACGTCTTGATAACGATTGTTCGATTGCAGCAAGGTCACCAGGTCATGGAAGCTGTCCTTGTACGAGGCGTAGGAACGGAACTGCGCCGTTTCCTTGACCATTGCGCCATTTCTGAATTCGCTGGTGATCGCCCGCGCCGAGTCGCCCTGCCAGCTGCTGCCGGCCTTGATGCCGAACAGGTTGTGGCTGCTGCTGCCGTCCTGGGCGCGCATGACCGATTTGCCCCAACCGGTTTCCAGGGCGGCCTGGGCCACCAGGTAACGCGGATCGACGCCGATGCGGTCGGCGGCTTCCTTGGCCATGGGCAGCATGGTGCTGACGAAGTCGTCGGCGGAGCTGAAGGCTTTTTTCGCCGGGGCCAGGGGGATTTGCGCCATGGCACGACCCTGGATCTGCAGGCGCCCGCTGGCGGCGGTATCGGTTTGTGCGGTCAGCCAGTCGCCGTTGTACAGGGGGCCGGCGCCGGTTGGAGTGCTTGGCGGCAGCTGGACCTGGTTCAGCGCCGTGGTGGCGGACGGCGCCGTGGTCGCTGTCTTGGTCGATGCCGACGGTACCAGCCCGGCGAGCAAGCGGTCGGCCAGTTTTGGTGGCAGGGCCAGGCGTCGCTGGTTGATCAGGGCCATGTCGTTGTGATGCGCGCCCTCGCCCGCGCTCGCGGTCGACTGTACCGAGCGCGAAGCCCACAGCGGTCGCTCGCCATTGAGGCGCGACAAGGGGCCGTGGGTGGCGGTCGTGCCGGCGGCGATCGGTGTTTCCACCGCGGCTTTCGCGGCTGCCTGCTTGGCGGCGGACGCGGCAGCGGCCTCGCCCGGCGCCAGCGGTTTGTTCTTCGCCATCTGCCGCATCAACACGTCCGCCAGGCCGATGCCGCCGCCTTCGCGGGACATGGAGACGGCGAGCTGCTGGTCGTACATTTCCTGGTACTGCTTGGCCGCCGGGGTGTTGAGCGGGTTGTCCTGGCCCAGCGCGTCGGTGGCCGAGCGCATGGATTTGAGCATTTCGCCGAGGAACAGCGACTCGAATTCCTGCGCGACCTTGCGCAGGTTGCCGTCGCTGTTCTTGTCGCCGACCTTGAGCTGGTTGAGGCGATTGAGGTCCGAATAGGACCCCGAGTCGCTGCTGCTGACCCCCACTCCGCCCTTGCGCATGTCCATGGTCGTCATCCTCAGATCACGATCAAGTCGGCTTGCAAGGCGCCGGCCTGTTTCAGCGCTTCGAGGATGGCCATCAAGTCACCCGGCGCGGCGCCGACCTGGTTCACCGCCCGCACGATTTCGTCGAGGGTGGTGCCCGGGCCGAACTTGAACATCGGCTTGGCTTCCTGCTGGGCGTTGACCCGCGAGCGCGGCACGACTGCCGTCTGCCCGTTGGACAGCGGGCCGGGCTGGCTGACGATCGGGTCTTCGGTGATGGTCACCGTCAGGCTGCCGTGGGTCACGGCGGCCGGCGATACCTTGACGTTCTGGCCGATCACGATGGTGCCGGTGCGCGAGTTGATGATGACTTTCGCCACCGCCTGGCCCGGATCGACTTCGAGGTTTTCGAGGATCGACAGGTAGTCGACGCGCTGGCTGGGATCGAGCGGCGCGCTGACCCGAATCGAGCCGCCGTCGATGGCCTGGGCGACGCCGGGGCCGAGCAGGTCGTTGATCTTGTCGACGATGCGCTTGGCGGTGGTGAAGTCCGAACGGTTGAGGTTCAGGGTCAGGCTGTTGCCCTGGTTGAACCCGCTCGGCACCGAACGCTCGACCGAGGCCCCACCGGGGATGCGCCCGGCCGAGGGCACGTTGACGGTGATCTTGGAGCCATCGCGACCTTCGGCATCGAAGCCGCCGACCACCAGGTTGCCCTGGGCGATGGCGTAGACGTTGCCGTCGATCCCCTTGAGCGGGGTCAGCAGCAAGGTGCCGCCGCGCAGGCTCTTGGAGTTGCCGATGGAGGACACGGTAATGTCGATCTGCTGACCCGGCTTGGCGAACGCCGGCAGGTCGGCACTGATCGACACGGCCGCGACGTTTTTCAATTGCACGTTGCCCGAACCCGGCGGCACCTTGATGCCGAACTGCGAGAGCATGTTGTTGAAGGTCTGCAGGGTGAACGGGGTCTGGGTCGTCTGGTCGCCGGTGCCGTTAAGCCCGACCACCAGGCCGTAGCCGATCAATTGGTTGGAGCGCACCCCGGAAATGCTCGCGATGTCCTTCAGGCGCTCGGCCTGGACGCTGGACGCTGCACACACCATCAAGGCCGCAACGATGAGACTTCTCAAATTCAACGTGGCCACCTAGAAAGGGAACAGCGGGCTGAGGAAGAAACGGTCGAACCAGCCTGGCTGACTCGCGTCGGCAAAGGCACCGGTGCCCGAATAGGTGATGCGTGCGTCGGCGACCCGGGTCGAGGACACGGTGTTGTCGGTGGCGATGTCATCGGCGCGCACCAGGCCGGCAATCCGCACCAGCTCGTCGCCGGTGTTGAGGGTCAGCCACTTCTCGCCGCGCACGGCGATGATGCCGTTGGGCAAGACGTCGGCGACGGTCACCGTGATCGAACCGGTCAGGCTGTTGCTCTGGCCGGACTTGCTGTCGCCCTTGGTCGCGCGGTCGCCGGCGTAACCGACGTCCAGGCTCAGGTTACCGCTGCCCACTGGATCGTTGGTGCTCAGGCCGCCGCCGAAAAACGAGCTCAGGCCGATGTCGGTCTTGCTGTTCTTGGCGGTTTGCGAATTGGCGTTCTTGCTGGCCTGGGTGCGCTCGTTCAGGGTGATGGTGATGATGTCACCGACCCGGAACGCCTTGCGGTCGCTGTACAGGTTCTGTTCGAAACCGGCCTGGTAGATCGAGCCGTTGTTGGCCGCCGCCGGCAGTGGCGTGCGCGGCAACACCGGGGCGTAGTAAGGGTCATTGGGCTTGGGCGGTGGGGCGACACAACCCGCGAGCGCGGTGATCCCACTCAGTGCCAGGACAGATACAAAGCGATTCATGACCCTACCTCACGGTGTTGCTGGCGACCACGTGGCCGCCCCATGGACTTGATTACAGATTCTGCGTGACGAACGAGAGCATCTGGTCGGCGGTGGAAATCACCTTGGAGTTCATCTCGTAGGCGCGTTGAGTGGTGATCATGTTGACCATCTCTTCAACGGTGCTGACGTTGGAGGTTTCCAGGGTGTTCTGCAGCGTGGTGCCGAAACCCGCCAGGCCCGGGGTGCCGACTTGCGGCGCGCCGCTGGCGGCGGTTTCCAGGAACAGGTTGTTGCCCACTGCCTGCAGGCCGGCCGGGTTGATGAAGTCGGCGGTTTGCAGGTTGCCGATCACCTGGGCGGCCGGGTTGCCGGCCACGGTGATGGACACGGTGCCGTCGCGACCGACCGTGAAGGTCTGGGCGTCGTTCGGGATGACGATGGCCGGTTCCAGGGCGAAGCCGCTGGCGTTGACGATCTGGCCGTTGGAGTCGAGGTGGAAGGTACCGTCACGGGTGTAGGACGTGGTGCCGTCCGGCTGCAGGATCTGGAAGAAACCGCGGCCGTCGATGGCCATGTCCAACGGTTGCTCGGTGGTCTGCAGGCTGCCGGCGGTGAAGTTTTTCTGGGTGCCGACGATGCGCACACCGGTGCCCACTTGCAGACCCGACGGCAGTTCGCTGTCCTGGGTCGACTGGGCGCCTGGCTGGCGCTTGATCTGGTAGAGCAAGTCCTGGAACTCGGCGCGGTCACGTTTGAAACCCGTGGTCGAGACGTTGGCCAGGTTGTTGGAAATGGTCGTCAGGTTGGTGTCCTGGGCGGACAGGCCTGTTTTGGCAACCCATAGAGCCGGAAGCATTCGATTCTCCTCGTGCGCCTGTTTTACGGCGCGACGTTCTGATGATTATTAGATCTGCAAGACCCGAGCCATGGCCTGGTCGTCTTCTTTGGCGGTGTTCATCATCTTGACGTGCAGTTCGAACTGCTTGGCCAGGGCCAGCACCGAGGTCATCTCTTCCACGGCATTGACGTTGCTCGACTCGAGGAAGCCGGACACCAGCTTGACGTTGGCATCGGCCTGCGCCGGCTGGCCGTCCTTGGTGTGGATCGAACCGTCCAGGCCCTTGGTCATGTTCTTGAAGTCCGGGTTGACCAGTTTGATCCGGTCGACTTGCGCCATCACCCGCGGGCCCTCGCCCATCGCCCGAATGCTGATGCTGCCGTCCTCGCCCACTTCGATCTGCTGCTCGGGCGGCACGGCAATCGGCCCGCCATTGCCCAGCACCGGCATGCCGTTGCCGGCCCGCAACACGCCGAGGGCGTCGACGTTCAGGCTGCCGGTGCGCACGTAGCTTTCGCCGCCGTTGGGGTTCTGCACCGCAATCCAGCCGTTGCCTTGCACGGCGACATCGAGGTCGCGGCCGGTTTCTACCAGCGCACCAGGGGAAAAGTCGGTGGCCGGGCGCTCGGTCAGGGCAAACGCCCGCGCCGCAAAGCCGTCACCGAACACCGGCATCGAACGCGCCTGCTCCAGGTCTTTCTGGAAGCCGTTGGTGGAGATGTTCGCCAGGTTGTTCGCATGAGCCTTCTGCGCCAGTGCATTCTGGCTGGCGCCGGTCATTGCCACATAAAGGTACTTGTCCACACTCTTTCCTCTGCCTGCCGGACGTTTGCCGCCCAGTGCTGTACTGCTGAGCCATAAGCAATTTGCAGACCAACTTTTTTCTGGCGGTGCAGGGGCCGGCAAACAAGGGGGTTGAGGGGTTCAGAGGGGATTGGGGGAATGGGTTGGAGACGAAAAACCGGCGGTGTCATGCCGTCAGGCGGCAAGGATTGGTCTCGGGTAATGGCCGCCACCGCCTTCGCGAGCAAGCCCGCTCCCACATTTGACCGGGTTCCTCCAGGAAAAACGCGATCAAATGTGGGAGCGGGCTTGCTCGCGAAGAGGCCGGAACAAACACCGCAAGTGCCCGCTATGACTCCGTCTTGCCCACCTCGTACTCACGCAACTTGTTGGCAATGGTGGTATGCGAAACCCCCAACCGCTTCCCCAGTTGCCGACTGCTCGGATGCTCGGAATACAGCCGCTCCAGCACCGCCTTTTCGAAGCGCCCGACAATCTCGTCCAGCCCGCCCTCCAGCGAGAAATCGCCAAGGGGCTGACGCACCCCATAATCCGGCAGTCGAATGTGCTCGGCCTTGACCGTCCCGCCCTCGCACAACGAAACCGCCTGGAACAACACGTTCTCCAGTTGCCGGACATTGCCCGGCCAATGGTAGTGGCTGAGCCGCTCCATCGCCGCCGGCGCCAGTTTCGGCAGCGGGCAACCGATCTGCCGGCTGGCCTGATCGAGGAAGTGCTCCACCAGCGGCGTCAACCCGTCCAGGCACTCGCGCAACGGCGGGATGTGCAACGACAACACGTTCAGGCGGTGATACAGATCCTGGCGAAACTCCCCCCGTGCGCACAGCTCGGACAGGTCGACCTGGGTCGCGCAGATCACGCGCACATCCAGGTAAACCTCTTCATCACTGCCGACGCGACGAAAGCATCCGTCCTGCAGGAAGCGCAGCAATTTCACCTGCAGCCGCGGGCTCATTTCGCCGACGCCATCGAGAAACAGCGTACCGCCCGCCGTCAGCTCCAGCAGCCCGAGCTTGCCTTCGGCCCGCGCCCCTTCGAAGGCCCCGGGGCCGTAGCCGAACAACTCGGTCTCGGCCATGGATTCCGGCAGCCCGGCGCAGTTGAGCGCCATCAGCGGAGACTGGCCACGGGGGCTCGCCAGGTGGCAGGCGCGCGCCAGCAACTCCTTGCCGGTGCCGGTTTCGCCTTCGATCAAGAGCGGCGCATCCAGCGGCGCCATGCGCCGAGCTTCGCGCACCACGGCGGCCATCACTTTCGAACTCTGGAAGATGCTGTCGAAACCGCGCAGTTCCTGCTTGCGCACGTTATAAATGCGCTCCCCCACCCGATCCGCGCGATGCAGGGTCAGCACCGCGCCGGCCATGGCTTCGCTGTCGTCATGCTCCGATTGCAACGGCGCAATGTCGGCGAGAAACACGTCGCCCTTGACCTTGACCCGCAGCCCGTTGATCCGCGACTTGTTGGCGCGCACCAGTTCCGGCAAGTCGAAATCCTCGGCGTAGCGCGACAACGGGATCCCCGGCACCTCATCGACGCGCACCCCGAGCAACTGCGCCGCCGCGCGGTTGGCCGCCACGATCGAGCCGCCCATGTCGATCGACAGCACCGGAAACTCCAGCGCGCCGAGCAAGGCATTGAGCTCCATGTGCCGACGCTCGCTGGGCATCAGCCCTACACGCTTGACCCCGAAGACCCCGGCAATCGATTCGAATTTCGGCCGCAGTGCCTGGAACTGAATGTTGATCAGGTTCGGGCAATGCAGGTAGATGGCATTGCCATGCTCACCGCCGACCTCGCCGCGAGCGACGTTGATCCCGTACTCCACCAGCAGGTTGAGAATGTCGCGCAGAATGCCGATGCGGTTCTGGCAGTGGACTTTGATACGCATATAAAGGCCCGAAAATTCGGTGAATGAGTTGATGCCCGTGCACACCTGTAGGAGCTGGCTTGCCAGCGAAGGCGGTGTGTCAGCCAATACATGTATCGAATGACACACCGCTTTCGCTGGCAAGCCAGCTCCTACAGATGTGCCAATGCCTTTGAGTGTATTTTTCTGCTGAGGCGCTCAGATAGTCGTCAAGATTATGTGACACCTGGAAGCCATTTCAAGCCCGCAGATCTCAATACTTGCGCGGCACCCGGCAAACCGTAACGAATACTTTACGAAAACCGTGGTTTTTTCCTGCGCCCGCTGCAAACCACCTGCTGCAACGCCGAACGCCTTGGGGTATTTCTAAGTCCATAGCAGGACATAACAAGAACGAAATCCCCTAGCAGGAGAGCAGCATGAAGCAGACGCACTACGTGGCTCGCGAGCCCGATGCGCAAGGTTTTATCGACTACCCCGCCGAAGAACACGCGGTGTGGAACACGCTGATCACTCGCCAACTGAAAGTGATCGAAGGGCGTGCGTGCCAGGAATACCTGGACGGTATCGAAAAACTCGGTCTGCCCCACGACCGCATTCCGCAACTGGGCGAGATCAACAAGGTGCTCGCTGAAACCACCGGCTGGCAAGTCGCCCGGGTGCCTGCACTGATCCCCTTCCAGACCTTTTTTGAATTGCTCGCCAACAAGCAGTTTCCGGTGGCGACCTTTATTCGTACCCGCGAAGAGCTGGATTACCTGCAAGAGCCGGACATTTTCCACGAGATCTTCGGTCACTGCCCGCTGCTGACTAACCCCTGGTTCGCCGAATTCACCCACACCTACGGCAAACTCGGCCTGCAGGCGACCAAGGAAGAGCGCGTGTACCTGGCGCGCCTGTACTGGATGACCATCGAGTTTGGCCTGGTCGATACGCCGCAAGGCCTGCGCATCTACGGCGGCGGCATCCTGTCCTCGCCTAAGGAAACGGTGTACTGCCTGTCGAACGAACCTGAACACCACACGTTCGACCCGCTGGAATGCATGCGCACGCCGTATCGCATCGACATCCTGCAGCCGCTGTACTTTGTCCTGCCGAACCTCAAGCGCCTGTTCGATGTGGCCCATGAAGACATCATGAGCATGGTCAAGCAAGGCATGCAGCTGGGCTTGCACACCCCCAAATTTCCGCCCAAAGCTGCGTGATCCGCAGCTTTTAGAATCAAGTGAGCCTGTCGGGAACCGACGCTTTGGTTTAGCGTGGGAGCACTGACGGCCGATTTCCAATAATTCGATTTCAGGAATTCATCATGTCCACATTGAACCAAGCCCACTGCGAAGCCTGCCAAGCCGGCGCCCCTCAGGTCAGCGACGAAGAACTGCCGGTGCTGCTCAAGCAGATCCCCGACTGGAACATCGAAGTTCGCGACGGCGTGATGCAGCTGGAAAAAGTGTTCCTGTTCAAGAATTTCAAGCACGCCCTGGCGTTCACCAACGCCGTCGGTGAAATCTCCGAGGCCGAAGGTCACCACCCGGGCCTGCTGACCGAGTGGGGCAAAGTCACCGTGACCTGGTGGAGCCATTCCATCAAGGGCCTGCACCGCAACGATTTCATCATGGCCGCGCGCACCGACGACGTGGCCAAGGACGCCGAGGGCCGCAAATAATGCATTTCGACGCCATAGGCCGAGTCCCCGGCGACCCGATCCTCGGCCTGATGGAGGCCTATGCGCAGGACCCGAACCCGCGCAAATTCGACCTCGGCGTGGGCGTCTACAAAGATGCCCAGGGCCTGACCTCGATCCCTCAGGCGGTGAAGCTCGCCGAGGCGCAGCTGGTGGATCGTCAGGCCACCAAGACCTACATCGGCGGCCACGGCGAACCGGCGTTCGGCAAAGTCATCAATGAGCTGGTACTGGGTGCCGACTCTGCGCTGATCGCCGAACAACGGGCCGGCGTGACGCAGACGCCGGGCGGCACCGGCGCATTGCGCCTGAGCGCCGACTTCATCGCGCAGTGCCTGCCGGGCCGTGGCGTGTGGTTGAGCAACCCGACCTGGCCGATTCATGAAACCATCTTCGCCGCGGCGGGGGTCAAGGTCAGTCACTACCCTTACGTGGGCAGCGACAACCGTCTCGACGTCGACGCGATGCTGGCGGCACTCGAAGCAGCGCCAAAGGGTGATGTCGTGCTGCTGCACGCCTGCTGCCACAATCCGACCGGGTTCGACCTGTCCCATGACGACTGGCGCCGGTTATTGAAGGTCGTGCGCAGCCGCGACCTGCTGCCCCTGATTGACTTTGCCTACCAGGGCTTCGGCGATGGCCTGGAACAGGATGCCTGGTCGACCCGGCTGTTCGCCGCCGAGTTGCCGGAAGTGCTGATCACCAGTTCCTGCTCGAAGAACTTCGGCTTGTACCGCGACCGTACCGGCGCGTTGATTGTCTGCGCCAAGACCGCCGACAAGCTGGTGGACATCCGCAGCCAACTGGCGAACATCGCCCGCAACCTGTGGTCGACGCCGCCGGATCACGGCGCCGCTGTCGTGGCGACCATCCTCGGCGATCCGCAGCTGAAAAGTCTCTGGGCCGATGAAGTGGAGACGATGCGCCTGCGTATCGCCCAGCTGCGCAGCGGCCTGGTGGAAGCCCTGGAGCCGCACGGATTGCGCGAGCGCTTTGCGCATATTGGCGTGCAGCGCGGAATGTTTTCCTACACCGGGTTGACGCCGGAGCAGGTTAAAAAACTGCGTGATCAGCACAGCGTGTACATGGTCGGCACTGGCCGGGCGAACGTGGCGGGGATAGATGCGACGCGCCTGGATCTGCTGGCCGAGGCGATTGCCGACGTCTGCAAATAACCATCTGCCCCCCGTGTAGGAGCTGGCTTGCCAGCGAAGGCGGCGTGTCAGCCAACACACCCATCGACTGACACGCCACCCCCCTGTAGGAGCTGGCTTGCCAGCGAAGACGGTATATCAGCCAATACATGTATCGACTGACACGCCGCCTTCGCTGGCAAGCCATCTCCTACAGGGGATCGCGTAACCGCAACAGGTTTGTCTATACAACCCCATCCGTCGAAACAAATGGATTTAAAACTCTATTTGTCATTTCGACTCCTGTATCCTTCCCAGGCTTTTTAAAAGCGCGGATCTACCCAGATCTATCAACAGACTTTGCGAGGAGCGCGAAATGCACGAGATCCCTAATCTCCCCTTCCCAAGCCTGCACGAAACTGAGCAGACGACCACGCAACAAGCCGGTGCCCAACAGGCCGAGCCGAAAGAAGCATCTGAACGCCGCCAGGCCGACAGCGAAGACTGAAACACCTGCAATGCCAGACCGTGTGGAAAGCGCTAACATGCGCTTTCCACACCGCCTGAACCTCGAGCGCCACCCCATGACCGACGAATCCACCCCTTCTTTTGAAGAGCAACAGGCCAACGTCCTGATCGGCACCGCCGAGAAGATGATCGAGATCTGGCACCGCCTGTCCCCCGAGAAACAAGCCGCCTTGCTCGCCCGTTTCGGCAGCGAAGAAAACGCCCTGGCCGCCCTGGTCACGACGCAACTGGTTGCTCCGCAGCACCCTGAATGACCCTCTGCGGCAAATAGTTTTACTTTTCCACGACCCGCGGCCGCTCGCGCCGCTATCATAAGCAGCCTATCTATCCTGTTGCCCCGTGGACCTTTACCTCATGCCTGAAAACCAGCGCCCCCTGGCGGTCACGCTGCAAGTCGTCTCCATCGTCCTGTTTACCTTCATCGGCTACCTCAATATCGGCATCCCCCTGGCCGTATTGCCGGGCTACGTCCACAGCGACCTGGGTTTCGGCGCGGTGATCGCCGGCCTGGTGATCAGCGTGCAATACCTGGCCACCCTGCTCAGCCGGCCCTATGCCGGGAAAATCATCGATAACAAGGGCAGCAAACTCGCGGTGATGTACGGCCTCGCCGGTTGCGGCTTGAGCGGTGTGTTCATGCTGATTTCCGCCTGGACCCAGAGCCTGCCGACCTTGAGCCTGATCAGCCTGTTGATCGGCCGGCTGGTGCTCGGCAGCGCGGAAAGCCTGGTCGGTTCGGGCTCGATCGGCTGGGGCATCGGCCGGGTCGGCGCAGCGAACACCGCCAAGGTCATCTCCTGGAACGGCATCGCCAGCTATGGCGCGCTGGCGGTCGGTGCGCCGCTGGGGGTGCTGCTGGTCAGTCGATGGGGCTTGTGGAGCATGGGCGTGAGTATCGTGCTGCTGGCCATCCTCGGCCTGGCGCTGGCCTGGCCGAAAACCGCGGCGCCGATCGTGGTCGGCGAACGCCTGCCGTTCATGCATGTGCTGGGGCGGGTGCTGCCCCATGGCTGCGGACTGGCGCTCGGCTCCATCGGTTTCGGCACTATCGCAACCTTCATCACCCTGTATTACGCCACGCAACACTGGGATAACGCGGTGCTGTGCCTGAGCCTGTTCGGCGCCAGCTTCATCGGCGCCCGATTGCTGTTCGGCAACCTGATCAACCGCCTCGGCGGCTTTCGCGTGGCGATCGCCTGCCTGTCGGTGGAAACCCTGGGCTTGCTGTTGCTGTGGCTGGCGCCGGATGCGCATTGGGCGCTGGCTGGCGCAGCGCTGAGCGGTTTCGGCTTCTCGCTGGTGTTCCCGGCACTGGGGGTGGAAGCGGTCAACCTGGTGCCGGCCTCCAGCCGTGGCGCGGCGGTCGGGGCTTATTCGTTGTTCATCGATTTGTCACTGGGGATTACTGGCCCGTTGGCCGGTGCGATCGCGGCAGGTTTCGGCTTTGCCTCGATCTTCCTGTTCGCCGCCCTCGCCGCCCTGAGCGGTCTGGCCCTGAGCGTCTACCTGTATCGGCAGGCGCCAAAACACCTGAGTGAGAAGTACCGCGAAGAACGGCGCGCGCGTTAGAAGTCGACCTTGCCACGCCCGGCCTTGATGCTGCCGCGCTTGGTCTTGGATTCGAGCCGGCGCTTTTTCGAACCGAGGGTCGGCTTGGTCGGACGGCGTTTCTTTTCGACCTTGGTGGCGCTGAGGATCAACTCGGTCAGGCGCTCCAGCGCGTCGGCGCGATTGGCTTCCTGGGTGCGGTATTGCTGGGCCTTGATGATCAACACGCCTTCACTGGTGATCCGGCTGTCCCGCAGCGCCAGCAGCCGCTCCTTGTAGAACTCGGGCAAGGACGAGGCCGGAATGTCGAAGCGCAGGTGCACCGCGCTGGAGACCTTGTTGACGTTCTGCCCACCCGCCCCCTGGGCACGAATGGCCGTCAATTCGATCTCGGCATCCGGCAGATGCACGTTGTTGGAAATTACCAGCATGGGATTCTCATTCAAATTCCTCAAAGCCGCGGGCTAGCTGCACACGAAAAAGCAATTACCCAATTTGCCAAAATTAACCTATTGGGTTAAATTCAGCCGATGGAAAAAAGAATCCCTCACTGCAAGCTATCTACCGTAAAAGTCTTGATTGAGGCGGGCAAGGTACGTACCACGCAAGCGGCTCGCGTTGGAGCGGTTGAGTTGGGGCTTGATCTTTGCGAGATGCTGACGGTGGTAATGGCGCTTACACCCACTGATTTTTACAAAAGCATGACCACTCACGCCGACCACACGATTTGGCAAGACGTGTACCGCCCGAGCACACAAGCAGGTGACGTGTATCTGAAACTGACGGTTATTGATGACGTGCTGATCGTATCCTTTAAGGAGCTATAAACATGAAATGTCCTGTTTGCGGCGCAGCTGAACTCATCCATGACACCCGCGACCTGCCGTATACCTACAAAGGTGAAACCACTGTCATTGCGGCGGTGATGGGCGACTTCTGCCCCGCCTGTACCGAATCAGTTTTGGGTGCAGCTGAGTCGGATCGTGTCATGCGTGAAATGCGTGCTTTCACCAAGCAAATCAATGCGGCCATTGTCGATCCGGGTTTTATCACGACCGTACGCAAAAAGCTCGATCTTGACCAGCGTGAAGCGGCTGAGATTTTCGGCGGCGGCGTCAATGCATTCTCGCGCTATGAGAATGGCAAGACCAAGCCCCCATTGGCTCTGGTCAAGCTGCTCAAGGTGCTTGATCGTCACCCGGAGCTGTTGAACGAAGTCAAAGCGTATTAACGCATTGGCATTGGCCGGTGCAGCTGGCTGATCCACCCGTGTTGGCGGGCAAAAATCGCCTTGGACTTGTTGTGCTATGCGACAGTTAAACCCAGCTCCGACAGCAGCATCGAGGCTTGTGCGCGAGAAATCACCGCCCCCTTGAACAGTTTGGCATCATTGAGTCGAAAGCCGCTCAAATCGGCGCCGCGCAAATCCGCACCGGCGAATGTCGCGCCATTGATACGGGCATGGGCCAGGCTGCAGTCGACAAACTCGGCCTTGCGAAAGTCCGCGTCACTCAGGTCCGCTTCAGAAAAATCCAGGTTGTTCAGCGTGTTTCTGGCAAAGGACATTCCCGGTAAAAAAGCACTGTTGAGTCGCGTTTCATTGAACGAAAGGCCCAGGCTCGAGCAGTGACTGAAGTTGGCGCCGGTCAGCTTGCAGCCGTTGAACACGACTTGCGCCAATTTGGCTCGCTGCCACCGCGTGTTGTTCAGATCACAATTGCTGAACGATGCTTCCAGCAGGTGCGCGGCTTCGAAAATCCCGTGCGCCCCCCGGCACCCCTTCCACTGCGTGCCTTCCAGGCGAGCCCCGAGGAACTGAGTGCGCAGCAGGCTGCAGCGCTGGAACTCGCAGTGATCCAGCACCAGCCGCGACAAGTCGGCGTCGGTGAAGTCCACGCCAATGAAGCGCAGCGGCAAGCCGTGATGATCAATCGCGGCCTGAACGTCCTCACGGCCCAACAGGCCGCCTTCTATTTCGTAATGCGTTGGTCCTTCGCTCATGCTTGCCTCCTTTTATCTGGCGCGGGCAGTCTATCGTCACCTCGCGTAGGACCGCAGACAAAAAAACCGGCAGAAGCCGGCTTTTTTGTTGTCATCCTTTTCCTACTTGATCGCGGAGCCGGCCACTGCTGCGCCGTGGTCACGACGCTTGTTCTTGATGCCGTAGCAGATCCACATGAATGCCACCCACACCGGAATCGCGTACACCGAGATCTGGATCCCCGGGATCAGCAGCATCACGCCGAGGATGAACACCACGAACGCCAGGCACACGTAGTTGCCGTACGGGTACCACAGGGCCTTGAACAGCGGCGTCTGCCTGGTTTTGTCCATGTGCTGGCGGAACTTGAAGTGCGAGAAGCTGATCATTGCCCAGTTGATCACTAGGGTCGCAACCACCAGTGACATCAACAGCTCAAGGGCGCTGTGCGGAATCAGGTAGTTCAGCAGCACGGCGATCAGCGTCACTGCGGCCGACGCCAGGATCGAACGCACAGGCACACCGCGCTTGTCGATCTTCGCCAGGGCTTTCGGCGCATCGCCCTGCTCGGCCATGCCCAGCAGCATGCGGCTGTTGCAGTAGGTGCCGCTGTTGTACACCGACAATGCCGCGGTCAGGACCACGAAATTGAGGATGTGCGCGGCGGTGTTGCTGCCGAGCATCGAGAACACTTGTACGAACGGGCTGCCGCTGTAGGAGTCGCCGGATGCGTTCAGGGTCTCCAGCAGGCTGTCCCATGGCGTCAGCGACAGCAGAATGACCAGCGCACCGATGTAGAAAATCAGGATCCGGTAGATCACCTGGTTGATGGCTTTGGGGATCACGGTTTTCGGCTGATCGGCTTCTGCTGCGGTGAAACCGAGCATTTCCAGGCCGCCGAAGGAGAACATGATAATCGCCATGGCCATGACCAGACCGCTGATACCGTTCGGGAAGAAGCCGCCGTGGGACCACAGGTTGCTCACCGACGCTTGCGGGCCGCCGTTGCCGCTGACCAGCAGGTAGCTGCCGAGGGCAATCATGCCGACGATGGCCACGACCTTGATGATCGCAAACCAGAACTCGGCCTCGCCGAAGACTTTGACGTTGGCCAGGTTGATCAGGTTGATCAGCACGAAGAACCCGGCGGCCGAGACCCAGGTCGGGATATCCGGCGCCCAGTAGTGGATGTATTTGCCGACCGCGGTCAGCTCCGACATGCCCACCAGGATGTACAGGATCCAGCAGTTCCAGCCCGACAGGAAACCGGCGAAACCGCCCCAGTACTTGTGCGCGAAGTGGCTGAAGGAACCGGCCACCGGCTCTTCGACAATCATTTCGCCGAGCTGGCGCATGATCATGAACGCAATGAAGCCGCAGATGGCGTAGCCGAGGATCATCGACGGGCCAGCGGATTTCAGTACCCCGGCCGAACCGAGGAACAGTCCGGTACCGATCGCGCCACCGAGGGCGATCAGTTGAATATGGCGATTTTTCAGGCCGCGCTTCAGCTCGCCTGAATGCGAGTTTTGTCCACTCATGAAAAGGGTCTCACGCAAGGTTTGATGATGTTCGTTAGACGTTGCTGCTCGGTTACGGCTTCAAGCAGCGCCGATCAAACCCCAGCGCAGGCACCGGGAGTCCAGCGTTTTTACAACGGTCATGCGTCACCTGTTTGTTTTTATCTGTGACGAAATCGGACCCGACACGCTCGTGACGTGGCGGAGTGAACAAGGCGGGTAACCTTGAGGTTTGCGCAGATGCGCAGGAGGTCACAGTTAAAACGCGGCGCATTGTACACCTGTAACCCCCTGCTGCCAGACACCGTTGGATCAACGAGTCGTTTGCCGGGATTGCCTGTGTCCGCCCCGAATGGCTCGGGCGGCTGCAAAAATTGAGTCAGACCTTTGCGGGTCATCGACGGAGGCGCCAGAAAAATCGCCCCGCGGGAAGAGATGGAATCGAGTCACGGCGTACATTGCGCCTCCTTCTTGTTATGCACCTGCACGACAGGCATGGGGCGCATCTGATCCTTGATGAGGCTTTGAAACAAGCGGGCCAGAGGGCAGGAAAGCATTCGAACAGCCAGCGAGTGGAAGTATTTTCTTACAGCGTTTGGTGGGTGACGATTCCACGGGAGAAATCATTGGATTCCGTCAAATTTTCGTTACAGGGCGTAACAACGGTTTTCCACTCCGAGTCCGATGGAGTTGCTACTGGCGCCTTCGCGAGCAAGCCCGCTCCCACAAGGTTTCGGGGCGATCACATGATCTGTGAACACCCCGGCAACTTGTGGGAGCGGGCTTGCTCGCGAAGATGCCCGAACATTCACCACATCACTAAAGCCAGACCAAAAAAAACGCCAACCCGAAGGTTGGCGTTTTTGATAAAGCGCTTACCGCTTACTCAGGCTTGCGACGACCAAAGCCCGGACGCTGGCCGGAGCCGGCTGGCGCGCCGCGGCGTTTGCCCGATGGTGCGTCCTTGTCGACCAGGACGATGCCTGGGCGTTTCTTCGGCGCTGGCTTGGCCGGGCGCTTGGTGTCGGACGGACGGTCCGCCACTGGCGTACCGCGAGCCGAATCACCACGAGGTTGACCACGACCTGCCGGGGCGCCGCGATCACTGCGACCACCGCTTGGCGCACCGCGGCCTTCACCGCGTTCGGTGCGACCGTTGGCCGGACGCGGCGTGCGTGGACCGCGCTCGCCGTCTGCACGGGGTGCGGCTGGCTTGCGGGCCGGACGCTCGCCTTCGATCTGCGGCTCACGGGAGTCCCGCGGCGTAGCAGCGGTCTGGTTACCGATGGCTGGACGCAACGAACGCACGCGCTCGGTCTTGCCCATCGGACGCGACGATTTACGCTGCATGCGATCGAGCTTGTCTTTGCTCTTGGCGTTCATTTGCGGCATGGCCACCGGCGTCAGGCCTACTTCAGCACTCAGAATGTCGACTTCGTACTGGCTCATTTCGCGCCAGCGACCCATCGGCAGGTCGGAGTTGAGAAACACCGGACCGAAACGCACGCGCTTCAGACGGCTGACCACCAGGCCCTGGGATTCCCACAGGCGACGGACTTCGCGGTTGCGACCTTCCATCACCACGCAGTGGTACCAGTGGTTGAAACCTTCGCCACCCGGGGCTTGCTTGATGTCGGTGAACTTGGCCGGGCCGTCTTCGAGGACGACGCCCGCCTTCAGGCGCTCGATCATCTCGTCATCGACTTCGCCACGCACACGGACTGCGTATTCACGGTCCATTTCGTAGGACGGGTGCATCAGGCGGTTGGCCAGTTCACCGTCGGTGGTGAACATCAGCAGACCGGTGGTGTTGATGTCCAGGCGGCCGATGTTGATCCAGCGACCTTCTTTCGGTTTTGGCATCTTGTCGAACACGGTCGGACGGCCTTCCGGGTCGAGGCGGGTGCAGATTTCACCGTCGGGCTTGTTGTACATGATCACGCGGCGTACCGACTCGGCGGCTTCTTCGCGCTTGATCACCTTGCCATCGATGGTGATGGCGTCGTGCATGTCGACACGCAGGCCGAGGGTGGCGTCTTTGCCATTGACCTTGATGCGGCCGTGGCTGATCCAGGCTTCTACGTCACGGCGCGAGCCGACGCCGATGCGGGCGAGGACTTTCTGCAGCTTTTCGCCTGCTGGGCCGATTTCCTGGTCGTCTTTCTGGTCTTTGATACTCATCTGGGCACCTCCCGGTGTGGTCTGTTCAGGCAGCTCTGAAGTGAGTGCCTGAAGCGTTGAAAGCTGGGTACTCGGGCGAAGGGATCGCCGGAGGGTCGCGAATCATACGCTCATGCGAGCGCTCGCGCATCAGAGACTAGTCGATGCAGGCCTGGTTATTTGTTTTTCCGCCGACCGGTGGCGCCGAGCTTGATCAACCGCAGCGCCGCTTCAGCCAGCACCGTGCGCTTGTCGACCTTGTCGAGTTTCTTCCAGGCCTTGATCTCGCGCTTGCTGCGGCCGCAGCCGATGCAGATGTCGTCGGTGAATTTGCAGAGGCTGATGCAGGGGTCTTTGGTTGAGCTCATCGAATACTCCAGTCAACACAAACCCGTGTAGGAGCCGGCTTGCTGGCGATGGCGTCCTGACAGCCAGCACATGTGTTGAATGTGTCACCGCCATCGCCTGCAAGCCGGCTCCTACAGGGAATCTCAGTGCCCACAGAATGTGTGGTCAGTCGTCGAATTCGCGGCGTTCGGCTTCGATCGCTTCGGCGAGGGCCCGGGCTTCGGCTTCTTCGTCGCTCAATTCGGGTTCGGGTTTGTGCTGATCCAGCGCAGCGACAGCGGCCAGGAGTTTTTCCCGAGCTTCGGCGACGCCAAGCACGTCATCTTCCTGCTCTTCTTCCCGCTCTTCGTCCTGCTCCTGCCCCTCTTCCTGCACTTCTTCAACTATGGCTTCAGCCTCGAACTGAAGTTCAGTTTCGATCTCAGGCGGGTCCGAAACCTCTTCAGTTTCAGTCGCAGCCCCGTCGCGCAGCAGGTCGTCGAAATCGGTCTTGAGCCCCTCCTCCATCGTGTCCAGCTCCTGCAGCAACGTATGGAAACTGGTTTCCTCCTTCGGCTCTTCCGGCTCGGCAGTGGCATCCGCCAGCGCTTGCAGCCCGGCTGGCACCGGTGCGTCGTCGAAATCCAGTACCGGATCAGGTTCAAGCTCGCGCAGCTCGGCCAGGGGCGGCAGATCGTCGAGGTTTTTCAGGTTGAAGTGATCGAGAAAGACTTTGGTGGTGGCGAACATCGCCGGTTTGCCGGGCACTTCGCGATAGCCGACGATGCGGATCCACTCGCGTTCCAGCAGGGTCTTGACGATGTGAGTGTTGACCGCCACGCCCCGTACGTCTTCGATCTCGCCCCGGGTAATCGGTTGGCGATAGGCGATCAGGGCCATGGTTTCGAGCATGGCGCGGGAATAGCGTTGCGGCCGCTCTTCCCACAGGCGTCCGACCCAAGGCGAGAACTTTTCACGGATCTGCAGGCGATACCCGGAGGCGACTTCCTTCAGCTCGAAGGCGCGGCCGTCGCAGGACTTGGCCAGAATCGTCAGGGCTTTCTTGAAGACCGGCGGCTCGGGCCGTTCACCCTCTTCGAACAGTTCGAACAAGCGTTCAAGCGATTGCGGTTTTCCCGAGGCCAACAGAAAGGCTTCAAGCAATGGCGCCAGCTCGCGGGGTTCACTCAGGTTCATGATTCAACTCGTTATTCGGCTCGGGCCCGGACGTGGATCGCCGCGAACGGTTCATTCTGCACCAGCTCGACCAGGGATTCCTTGACCAGTTCGAGGATCGCCATAAAGGTCACCACCACCCCCAGGCGTCCTTCTTCCGCGGTGAACAGTTCGACAAACGGCACGAAACCGCCGCCCTTGAGCCGTTCCAGCACATCGCTCATGCGTTCGCGGGTGGACAATGCCTCGCGGCTGACCTGGTGGCTTTCGAACATGTCGCCCCGGCGCAGGACCTCGGCCATGGACATCAGCAACTCTTCCAGACTCACGTCCGGCAACAGTTTGCGCGCCCTGGCCTCGGGGGCGTCAAGCTTGGGCACCACCACGTCACGACCGACGCGGCTCAAGCCATCGATGCCTTCGGCGGCCGCCTTGAAGCGTTCGTACTGCTGCAAGCGCCGGATCAGTTCGGCGCGCGGGTCGTCTTCTTCGTCTGCGATGGTTTCGGCACGGGGCAGCAACATCCGCGACTTGATCTCGGCCAGCATCGCGGCCATCACCAGGTATTCCGCGGCCAGCTCCAGGCGCACCGACTGCATCAGTTCGACATACCCCATGTACTGACGGGTGATTTCCGCCACCGGGATGTCGAGGATGTTGATGTTCTGTTTGCGGATCAGGTACAGCAACAGGTCGAGTGGGCCTTCGAAGGCCTCGAGAAAAACCTCGAGCGCGTCCGGCGGGATATACAGGTCCAGCGGCATTTCCATGACCGCCTGGCCATAGACCATGGCGAAGGGCAGCTCTTGCTGGGCTCCGGCCTGACTGTCGACGGGTTCTACTGCGGACATCTAGGCCTCGGCCATGAATGGCGTGGGGTCGCCACAACCGACGCGGATCACTTCGGGCTCGCCGTCAGCGAGGTTGATCACCGTGGACGCCTTGATCCCGCCGAAACCGCCGTCGATGATCAGGTCGACCTGATGCTCGAGCAACTGGCGCATTTCGTAGGGATCGCTCATCGGGTCGGTGTCACCGGGCATGATCAGGGTCACGCTCATCAACGGTTCACCGAGTTCTTCCAGCAGGGCCAGGGCAATCGGGTGGGCCGGCACGCGCAGGCCGATGGTGCGTTTTTTCGGATGCAACAGCAGGCGCGGGACTTCGCGGGTGGCATTGAGGATGAAGGTGTAGGGGCCCGGCAGATGCGCCTTGAGCAGGCGGAAGGTGCCGGTGTCGATCTTGGCGAACAACCCCAGTTGCGACAGGTCGCTGCAAATCAGCGCGAAGTTGTGCTTTTCGTCCAGCTGACGCAAGCGGCGCACGCGCTCCACGGCGTTCTTGTCACCGATCTGGCAACCAATGGCGTAGGACGAGTCCGTGGGATAAATCACCACCCCGCCGCCGCGGATGATCTCGACAGCCTGTTTGATCAGGCGCGCTTGCGGGTTTTCCGGATGAATCTGGAAAAATTGACTCACATTTTCTACCTGTTCAGACGGCGGCAATAATTGGGTCATGTTTGAATCGACACCACAATGGCGGCAGATCCTCCGGAACCGGGCGGTATTCACCGATCTCGGACCAGCCTCCAGGGCCATGAAAATCACTGCCGGCGCTGACCAGCAGACCGAACTCGCGGGCAAGAATCGCCAGGCTGCCCACTTGCTCCGCGGGCTGATGGCCATTGACCACTTCGATCGC
This sequence comes from Pseudomonas sp. MPC6, assembly GCF_006094435.1. Taxonomy (NCBI): domain Bacteria; kingdom Pseudomonadati; phylum Pseudomonadota; class Gammaproteobacteria; order Pseudomonadales; family Pseudomonadaceae; genus Pseudomonas; species Pseudomonas sp. MPC6. The sequence continues at coordinate 5,221,129 of NZ_CP034783.1, forward strand.
ATGGCCCCCTGCTTGAATATAGTCGGCAATCAGCCGGCGACGTTTGCTGCGAGTGAAATCGTAATGCCAGGGATGCGCCAGGCTGACCCAGGCTTTCGCCGCGCGCAGGGTTTCGACGGTGTCTTCCAGGGTCGGCCAGTGTTGCTTGACGTCCCCCAGCTTGCCGGCGCCCAGCCATTTGCGGAACGCCTCGGCGCGATCCTTGACGTAACCCTCGCGCACCATCCAGTCGGCGAAGTGCGGACGGGCCGGCGCGTTGCCGCTGTCGCCCAGTTCCTGCTGAATGGCCCGGGCACCTTCCAGCGCTCCCGGCATGCCTTTCAACGCCAACTTGCGGCTTATTTCTTCGGACCGCAGCCAGCGGCCATCGTGCAATCTGGCAATCGCCTCGACCAGCGGTGGTGCATTCACATCAAATCCGTAGCCCAGCACATGGATGGTCGCGCCTCCCCAGGTGCAGGACAATTCGACGCCATTGACCAGTTGCATGCCCAGCGCGGAGGCCGTGCTGCGGGCCTCATCAAGGCCTTCGAGGGTGTCGTGATCGGTCAAGGCCAGGACTCGCACGCCTTTCTCGAACGCACGCGCAACCAGTATTGCAGGCGCCAGGGCGCCATCGGAGGCTGTGCTGTGGCAGTGCAAGTCAACATTCACGGGGATGTATTACCTCAAATCAGCTGGCGCTATCGCGCGCCCATATGTTTGTTATTATGCCGCCACATCCTGCTTCTGGCTGCCACTGTGAAACAATTCATCGATTTCATCCCGCTCCTGCTGTTCTTCGTTGTGTTCAAGATCGATCCACGGGTCGTCGACATCGCCGGTCATCAACTGACCGTCGGCGGTATCTACAGCGCCACCGCGATGCTGATCGTCAGCTCCCTGGTGGTCTACGGCGCGCTCTATTTCAAGCAGCGCAAGCTGGAGAAGAGCCAGTGGCTGACCCTTATCGCCTGCCTGGTCTTCGGCAGCCTGACCCTGGCGTTCCACAGCGAGACCTTCCTGAAATGGAAAGCCCCGGTGGTCAACTGGCTGTTTGCCCTGGCGTTCATCGGCAGCCACTTCGTCGGCGAGCAATTGTTGATCAAGCGCATCATGGGCCACGCGCTGACCCTGCCGGACCCGGTCTGGACCCGACTGAACATCGCCTGGATCGGGTTTTTCCTGTTTTGTGGCGCCGCCAACCTGTTTGTCGCGTTCACCTTCCAGAGCTACTGGGTCGACTTCAAGGTCTTCGGCAGCCTGGGCATGACCTTGCTGTTCCTGGTCGCACAGGGCATCTACCTGTCCCGCCATTTGCACGACGCCGATACCACAACGCCAAAAACCGAGGACTGACATGCTTTACGCAATCATTGCCACAGACGTCGCCAATTCCCTGGAAGCCCGCCTGGCCGCACGGCCTGCCCACCTTGAGCGCCTGCAAGTGCTCAAAGGCGAAGGCCGCATCGTACTGGCCGGCCCGCACCCGGCCGTCGACAGCAATGATCCGGGGGCCGCGGGTTTCACCGGCAGCCTGATCGTCGCCGAATTCGACTCCCTGGGCGCCGCCCAGGCCTGGGCCGACGCCGATCCGTATATCGCCGCCGGCGTCTACGCCAACGTTTCGGTCAAGCCGTTCAAGCAAGTCCTCCCGTAATATCCCCCGTGCGATGAACCTTCCCGGTTCATCGCGCGCTCAACGCTCATTCTTCTCCTTCACCGGCCGATAACCTGTCCAATAACCGTATTGGCACCAGGCGTCGCGATACGCAAAGGTTCGTTGTGTCTGAAAAGGTCCGTTGTGTCTGATGATAGTGAGTCAGCCGTCCAACAGTCCGCTGCCACATCCAGACCGACCGGCAACAATGGTTCGTCCTCGGTGCGGTTGGCCCTGCTCTGCGGTATCTTCGCCAGTGGTACAAGCAGAACGTCGGCAATGGCTAAATTGAGTGATTCATGAGCGAGTTGTTATTAATTGATGATGATCAGGAGCTGTGTGAGCTCCTGAGCAGTTGGCTGAGCCAGGAAGGCTTCCACGTCCGCGCCTGCCACGATGGCCGCAGCGCCCGTCGCGCGCTGGCGGAAACCTCGCCGGCGGCCGTGGTGCTGGACGTGATGCTGCCGGACGGCAGCGGCCTGGAGTTGCTCAAGCAACTGCGCAGCGATCACCCGGACTTGCCGGTGCTGATGCTCTCGGCCCGCGGCGAGCCGCTGGATCGTATCCTCGGCCTGGAACTCGGTGCCGACGATTACCTGGCCAAACCCTGCGATCCACGGGAACTGACAGCGCGCTTGCGCGCCGTATTGCGCCGCAGTCATCCGACGGCGGTGTCCAGCCAGCTCGAACTGGGCGACCTGTGTTTCAGCCCGGTGCGCGGCGTGGTCAGCATCGATCAACAGGAATTCACCCTCACCGTTTCCGAAAGCCGCCTGCTCGAAGCGTTGCTCAAGCAACCCGGTGAACCGCTGGACAAACAGGATCTGGCGCAGATCGCCCTCGGCCGCAAACTGACCCTGTACGACCGCAGCCTGGACATGCACATCAGCAATCTGCGCAAAAAGATCGGCCCGCACCCCGACGGCCGCCCACGCATCGTTGCCCTGCGCAGCCGTGGCTATTACTACAGCCTCTGAACCCTACGTCCCCCTGTAGGAGCGAGCTTGCTCGCGATGGACCTGAGAACACCATGGGGTATCAGGTTTCCAGCGTTATCGTTGACGACCATCGCGAGCAAGCTCGCTCCTACAGGGCGACGGCGGTGTATCTGACACATCGCGTCGTCTGCTTCGCCAGCAAGCCGGCTCCTACACACCGCGGCGTCTGGTTCGCCAGCATGCCGGCGTCTGTCGGAGGGGCTTTTGTCAGGACGGTACAAAGTCGTCTTTACCCAAGCTTTACGCTTCGCTGACCGCTACTGACCTTGATATGCGTAATCTGCACTCATCCGGAACGTACCGGGAACGAGACAAGGAGATTCACCATGCGCAAGACTCTTATCGCTCTGATGTTCGCTGCCGCCCTGCCGACCGTTGCCATGGCCATGCCCGAAGGCGCCGGCCCGATGGGCCCGATGGACGGCTCGCGCCACGGCGACCAGATGCACGGCATGCACGGCAAAGGCCCGTACGGCCAGCTGGACCTGAGTCGCGAACAGCGCGAGCAGATCCGCAAGATCATGGGCGAGCAGATGCACGAGCGTAAGCAAGTGGTCGACAAGTACCTGGAAAAACTGTCGCCAGCCGACCAGAAAGCCATGAAAGACGAAATGGCCGCCAACCACAAGAAAGCCGAAGCCGACGTGCGTGCCCTGCTGAAACCGGATCAACAGAAGCAGTTCGACGAGATCCAGAAGAAAAAGGCCGAGCGCCGCGCGGAATGGGCCGAGTTCAAGGCCTGGAAAGCGCAACAACCGCAAAAAGCGCAATAATAATGCGTCAAGCCCCGGACCCAACGGCTGAACACCGTTGGGTCCGGCGCACCCCGGTTTAAAATGTAGGAGCTGGCTTGCCAGCGAAAGCGGTGTGTCATTCAACATTTGTGTCGACTGATACGCCGCTTTCGCTGGCAAGCCAGCTCCTACATTAGCTTTGTGTTTGTTCGAGGATTATCTGTGCGCTCATTGTTCTGGCGTATCCTGGCCAGCTTCTGGCTGGCCATCGCTCTGGTGGCAGGGCTGTCCATTCTGCTCGGGCACATGCTCAACCAGGACGCGTGGATTCTCAGCCGCCACCCGGGTCTCAACACCCTGGCCGAACAGTGGACACAAACTTATGAAGCCCAGGGAGAAGATGCAGCCCAGGATCTTCTGCAACAGCGCAAGCGCCAGTATCACATCGACGTCCAGGTGCTCAACGAGAGCGGCGATCCGGTGGTGCGCGGCACTTTCCCCCGCCGCGCGGCAGCCTTTGAAGCGCGGCAGCAAAACGACGATCGCCGCCTGCCGTGGCGCCGCCTGACCGATGAGTACACCAGCGCAAAAACCGGTGACACCTACCTGCTGATCTATCGAATCCCCCATCCGGAACTGGACGCCTGGCACCGCGAAAGCCTGCTCTGGCCGTTGAGTGCATTAGGCATTGCGTTGGTGGTGCTGACCCTGTTCAGTCTGCTGGTGACCTTTTCGATCACCCGCCCGCTCAGCCGCTTGCGCGGCGCGGTGCATGACCTTGGGCAAACCACCTATCAACAGAACAGCCTGGTGAAACTGGCCAACCGGCGCGATGAATTCGGCGTGCTCGCCAACGATTTCAACCGGATGGGCGCGCGCCTGCAAAGTCTGATCGGCAGCCAGCGGCAACTGTTGCGCGATGTATCCCATGAATTGCGCTCGCCCCTCGCCCGACTGCGCATTGCACTGGCACTGGCCGAACGGGCCAAACCCGAGGAACGGGAAAAACTCTGGCCACGCCTGACCCGTGAATGCGACCGGCTGGAAGCGCTGATCAGCGAAATCCTGGTGCTGGCGCGGGTCGATGCCGACAACGCCAGCGCCGAAGAGGTGGACCTGAATGCCTTGCTCAACACCCTGCAAAAAGATGCACAGTTAGGTTCGCCGGAGCAGAACGTGCGCCTGGAGGCCGAGCCGCAACTGAACCTCAAAGGCTGGCCGACCATGATCGAGCGCGCGGTGGACAACCTGCTGCGCAACGCCCAGCGCTTCAACCCCGCAGGGCAATCGATAGAAATGCGGGCATCACGCCAGGGTGAGCGCATTGTCGTCAGCGTGCGGGACCATGGGCCCGGTGTGGTGGCCGAGCATTTGAGCCAGTTGGGTGAGCCGTTCTATCGGGCACCGGGACAGACTGCGGCGGGGCATGGCCTGGGATTGGCGATTGCCCGTCGTGCGGCGGAGCGCCATGGCGGGAGCCTGGTGCTGGCCAATCATCCGCAGGGTGGGTTTATCGCCAGCCTCGAATTGCCGTTGGTGCCCGGCATCGTCGTCCAACCCTGAACCCTGTGGGAGCGGGCTTGCTCGCGAAGGCGATGTGTCAGGTTAATCATGCGTTAATTGACACACCGCATTCGCGAGCAAGCCCGCTCCCACAGTTGATTGGTGGGGTCAGACCTTTCCGGGCCAGGCGCTGACAAACTCGGCCAGATCAACCTTCTCCGCCGCCCGCGGTTCCTTCTGCGGCGTGCCCAGGTAAAGAAACGCGATCACCTCTTCCCCTTCCGCCAGTCCCAACCCTTTGGCCACATGCGGCGAATACGCCAGCTCACCGGTGCGCCATACCGCACCAATTCCTTGCGCATAGGCCGCCAGCAAAATCCCGTGCGCCGCGCAACCCGCCGCCAGCAGCTGTTCGGACTTCGGATATTTGACGTGGTCCTGCAAACGGGCGATCACCACCACCACCAGCGGCGCACGCAGCGGCCCGTTGCGCGCCTTGTCCAGCGCCGCCTCGGACACTTCGCTGTCCTGCAGCCGCGCCGCTTCGGCCAGCAACTCGCCCATCTGCTCGCGCGCCGCGCCTTCGACTGTCAGAAAGCGCCAAGGCTGCAGGTGGCCATGGTCCGGCGCACGCATCGCAGCGGCAAACAGCACTTCGCGCTGCTCCGGGGTGGGTGCCGGTTCAAGCAGTCGTGGAACGGAAACACGGTTGAGCAACGCGTCGAGAGCCTGCATCGGCCACCTCCTGAAAAAATTGTCCGGCTATTCTAGCTGCAAGTGCGCAAACCCTGCCGGTTTACATGCCCTGCGCCGCAGGTAGAATGGCGCCCTTCCCTATTTCAGCCCGAGCGGACTTCATGGCGTTGCCGACCTTACGGACCATTGGTTTCATCATCGGCATCTTCCTGATCACGCTGGCCATCGCCATGGTCGTGCCCATGGCCACGCTGGTGATCTTCGAGCGCACCGGCGATCTGCCATCGTTTCTCTGGGCGAGCATGATCACCTTTGTCGCAGGCCTGGCCCTGGTCATTCCCGGGCGTCCCGAACACGTGCACCTGCGCCCGCGGGACATGTACCTGCTGACCGTCAGCAGTTGGCTGGTGGTGTGCATTTTCGCCGCGCTACCGTTTCTGCTGACACAACACATCAGCTACACCGACTCGTTCTTCGAAAGCATGTCCGGGATTACCGCCACCGGAGCGACGGTGCTCAACCGCCTGGATGACATGTCCCCCGGCATCCTGATGTGGCGCTCGTTGCTGCACTGGATCGGCGGCATCGGGTTTATCGGCATGGCGGTCGCGATTCTGCCACTGCTGCGCATCGGTGGCATGCGCCTGTTCCAGACCGAGTCGTCGGACCGTTCCGAAAAGGTCATGCCCCGCTCGCACATGGTGGCGCGCCTGATCGTCGCGGCCTACGTCGGCATTACCATTTTCGGCAGCCTGGCGTTCTGGTGGGCCGGGATGACCCCGTTCGATGCGATCAACCACGCCATGTCGGCGATCTCCACCGGCGGTTTCTCGACCTCCGACCAGTCCCTGGCCAAATGGACGCAACCGGCGGTGCACTGGGTCGCCATCGTCATCATGATTCTTGGCAGCCTGCCGTTCACCCTGTACGTGGCGACCTTGCGCGGTAACCGCAAGGCCCTGATCAAGGATCAGCAGGTGCAAGGCTTGCTCGGCATGCTGCTGGTGACCTGGCTGGTACTCGGCACCTGGTACTGGTGGACCACCGAACTGCATTGGCTCGAGGCATTGCGGCACGTGGCGCTGAACGTGACCTCGGTGGTGACGACGACAGGCTTCGCGCTTGGGGACTACAGCTTGTGGGGAAATTTCTCGCTGATGTTGTTCTTCTACCTGGGCTTTGTCGGCGGCTGCTCGGGATCGACCGCTGGCGGGATCAAGATTTTCCGTTTCCAGGTCGCCTATATCCTGCTCAAGGCCAACCTTAACCAATTGATTCACCCGCGTGCGGTGATCAAGCAAAAGTACAACGGTCACCGTCTCGACGAAGAGATCGTGCGCTCGATCCTGACCTTTTCGTTCTTCTTCGCCATCACCATCTGCGTGATCGCCCTGCTGCTGTCGCTGCTCGGCGTGGACTGGATGACCGCCCTTACCGGCGCGGCCAGTACCGTGTCCGGTGTCGGTCCGGGACTGGGCGAGACCATCGGCCCGGCAGGTAACTTCGCGTCCCTGCCGGACGCCGCCAAATGGATTCTCTCGTTCGGCATGCTGCTCGGCCGACTGGAGATCATTACGGTATTTGTCCTGTGTATACCGGCGTTCTGGCGTCACTGACCGGGTTCGGCGTTTCCATCAACCGCACCCGGTACTCGCCGGGGGTGGCATCGAACCAGCGTCGAAAAGCGCGGAAGAAATTGCTCGGATCGGCGAACCCCAACAGGTAGGCAATCTCCAGCAGGGTCATGCCCGGTTGCGCCAGATACTGCTCCGCCAGTTCGCGCCGGGTGTCGTCCAACAGCGCCTGGAAACTCGTGCCCTCTTCCTGCAGGCGTCGCTGCAAGGTCCGTTGCGACAGGTGCAGCGTCTGCGCCACGGTATCGCGCTTGGGTTCGCCCTGGGGCAGCAACCGGCACAACACCTGCCGCGCCTTGTGGGTCACCCGGCTTTCGGAGAACCGCGCCAGGTATTCGCCGGCAAACCGGTCATGCAGCAGCGCCATCGCCTCGTTGGCCGTCGGCAGCGGCGCTTCCATGTCGGCGCGTTCGAAGATCAACGCGTCATACGGCGCGTTGAATGCCATCGGGGCGTGGAAGGCTTGTTTATAGGGTTCGAGATTGATCGGCTCATCGCCCTGCAACAACACCTTGCGCGGCTGCAGGATGCGCCCGGTCAACCAGCCACACAGCGCCAGGGCACAGGCCAGTGAAGCTTCGGCGCTCTGCCGGGTGGGCGGCAGATGGTCGCCATGGACCGTCAGAATCAGCGCGTAGCCTTCATCCAGCAACCGGAAACTCAGGTCGGCACTTTCAGCGATGATCCGCTGATAACGCACCAGCCGCTGAAAACCTTCGGCCAGGGTCTGGCTGGACATCAGGGCATAGCCCGCCACGTGGAAGGAGGCCGGCCGCACCACCTTGCCCATGTTCAGGCCAATCGCCGGGTTGCCGGACAGCTCGACCGCACGCTGCCACAGGCGTGTCATGGAATCTTGCGGGAAGCGCGCGTCCGGATCATCCAGCGCTGAATAGTCGAGTCCCAGTTGCCTGAACAGAACCCGGCAATCCAGGCCATCCATTTCCAGTGCCTTGACAATCCCCATTGCCCAGCTTGCAGATGTCGTTCGTTCGCTCATGGCGTGTTCTTAAATGATGAGCCGCACGCAGCGGCCGATTTCCGAAGGATACTAAAGTGGCGCCCATAGTCACTGGCTGATGCCATTGTTCACTCTAGACTTAAATAAGCTACCCGCAGAACAACTTGCAGTCAGAACAATAACCACCGAGATCGCGGTCGTGGAAAACATCAGACGTTTCAACAGTTTCGCTGAGTTTTACCCGTATTACCTCAGCGAACACAGCAACAGTACCTGCCGACGACTGCACTTTATCGGCACGACGCTGGTGATCTTCATCCTGGCCCTGACCCTCGGCAAAGGTGCCTGGCTGATGTTGCTGACCTTGCCGCTGGCGGGTTACAGCTTCGCCTGGATCGGGCATTTCTTCTTCGAAAAAAACCGTCCCGCGACCTTCCAGCACCCGCTGTACAGCCTGCTCGGCGATTTCGTGATGTACCGGGACATGATCCTGGGTCGCGTGCCGTTCTAGGGGCAATCCGTCAACCGAGGACAGTCGATGAATGCCAACGCCCGTTTCACCCACATGAAGGACGGCACGCAGGAAGACTGGGCGATCATCGCCGCCGACTTCAGTGCCCACGCCCGACAACTGCCGACGCGGATTGTGGCGCACCTGAAATTGCTCGAGGGTGACTTCGGCGGCTTCCCGGTGGATCGCCTGACCCACTCCCTGCAAACCGCCACCCGCGCCTGGCGCGATGGTCGCGACGAAGAATACGTGGTCTGCGCCCTGCTTCACGACATCGGTGACACCCTGGGTTCCTATAACCATCCAGACATCGCCGCGGCGATCCTCAAGCCGTTCGTCAGCGCCGAGAATCTGTGGATGGTGGAAAAACACGGGATCTTCCAGGGGTATTACTTCTTCCATTACCTGGGCATGGACCGGCATTTGCGCGAGCAATTCAGCGGCCATCCGCAGTATCAGGCGACGATCGAATTCTGCGCCAGATATGATGCGGCGGGGTTTGATCCGGCGTATGACACGCTGCCGTTGAGCTTCTTCGAGCCAATGATGGAGCGGGTGTTTGCGCAGCCGAGGAATTCGATTTACAAGGCGGCGATGGCGGAGCATGCGCCAGCCTGACAGATCCAGAGTGCACTGACACCGTTGTCCTTAAGCCGGCTCTGCGACTTCCACCGCCTTCAACTGCGCCTCCCGCGCCTGGGCATCCGCCAACCGATACAACTCGATCGAGCCGTCCCAATGCTCGATCAACGCCGTGCACGACTCCACCCAATCCCCGCAATTGAGGTAATCCACCTCGCCCACCTTGCGGATCTCGGCATGGTGGATGTGCCCGCACACCACCCCATGCAGTCCGCGTTTGACGCATTCGTGGGCAATGGCTTCTTCAAAATCGCTGATGAAGCTGACCGCTGTCTTCACCTTGTGCTTGAGATACGCCGACAACGACCAGTAGCCATAGCCATAACGGGCACGCCAATGATTGAGCCAGCGGTTGAGGGTCAGGGTCACTTCGTAGGCGGAGTCGCCAAGAAAGGCCAGCCAGCGGTGGTAACGGGTGATCACATCGAACTGGTCGCCATGGATCACCAGCAAATGACGGCCATCGGCGGTGACGTGCACGGCTTCGTCCACCAACTGGATGTTGCCCAGGATCAGCTTCGAGTAACGGCGCAGGAACTCGTCATGGTTGCCGGTAACGTAAATCACCTCGGTGCCGCGCTTGCTCATGGTCAGCAAACGACGGATCACATTGGTGTGCGCCTGGGGCCAGTAAATGCCGCCGCGCAGTTTCCAGCCGTCGATGATGTCGCCGACCAGGTAGACCTTGTCCGCATGGTAGCCCTTGAGAAACTGCGACAGGTGCTCGGCCTGGCAATCCCGGGTCCCGAGGTGCACATCGGAAATCCACAAGGTCCGCACACGTTGCTTGCGACTGGGTTTGGCGAACTCGGCGCTGGTCATGGGCAACCCTCTGGCGTTTGTTTGGGCAAGCTTGCGCCGGCCGGATTAATGGCCCATGACAGAGGCAAGTCAGTCCCGTGACAGCGCTCGCGTACGCCCTCGGTGTAGAATGGCGACCTTATTCGGGAGACCTGCGATGAGACCGATCCTCACGCTACGCCAGTACAGCGACGAGCTGATCGTCCACAGCCACGACCACGCGCAACTGGTGTTCGGACTGTCTGGCGCGCTGGATTTCGAGGTCGACGGACGCGGCAGCCAGGTGGTCCAGCAGAGTTTCGTGGTGGTGCCGTCCGGTTTTCACCATGCCTGCGGCAGCGCCAATGGCAGCCGTTGCCTGGTGCTGGATGTGCCAGGCGATGAGTGGGTCTTGCAGTCACTGGGTGATCACGCGCAAGCCAGCCGGCGCTTGCTCGACAACGCCGGGCGCCTGCCGCTGGATGCCGGGCAAAGCCAACTGGTGAACTGGCTGGCGGCCAGCCAGGTCAGTGATCCTCTGATCGCGCAACAGGGTGCGGTGCTGTTGCTGGCCAGCCTCAACCATGCCAAACCGCAGGTGGTGGGCGGTCGGCGCCTGCCCTATGCGGCGCTCAATGCGCATATTGATCAGCATGCAGCCTACCCGTTGCAAGTCGCCGACCTGGCGCGTATCGCCGGACTGTCCAGCGCCCGGGTGCATGCGCGCTTCGTTGCCGAATGCGGTCAGACCCCGATGGACTATATCCGTAGCCGGCGCTTGCATATGGCCGTGGGCATGCTGCGGGATTCGGCGCTGCCCATTGGTGAGATCGCCAGTCGGGTCGGCTACAGCTCGCAGAGCGCCTTCGCGGCCGCGGTGCTGCGCGAATTTGGCGCCTCGCCCGGCACATTGCGGCGCGAGGCTGGCGACAAACAACGATAGTTTGTCGACAGACACAGATGGCCTCACACGATTCAATGTAGGAGCTGCCGCAGCCTGCGGCAGCTCCTACCCGGGACCGTGCTCACGTTGGTGAGCGTTGTCCGGCAGATTCGATACGTTCATCAAGGATTGCAATGACTCCCCGTACCGCCCTTGGCGCCCTGCATATCGGCGCACTGATGTTTGGCCTGACCGGTGTGTTCGGCAAACTCGCCGCCGCCTCCCCCGCCGTCATCGTTTTCGGGCGTGCCGCCTTTGCCGTGCTGGCGTTGGCGTTTTTTGCGCGGTTCGCCAGCGCTACGCGCTGGCGCAAGCTCGAGGCCGTGGACTGGCGCCGGTTGTTGCTCAGCGGCTTGCTGCTGGCCGGGCACTGGGTCAGTTTTTTCATTGCGGTGAAGGTCGCCGGCGTGGCGATCGCGACCCTGGGTTTTGCCAGTTTCCCGGCGTTTACCGTGATCCTCGAAGGGCTGATCTTCCGCGAGCGGATTCGCGCCAACGAAATCCTGCTGGTGGTGCTGGTGAGCGTCGGGCTGGTGCTGGTCACGCCGGACTTCGATCTGGCCAGTGGCGCCACCACCGGCCTGCTGTGGGCGGTGGCTTCCGGCTTGCTGTTCGCCCTGCTGTCGTTGACCAACCGAGCCAGCTCCGGGCGCATCCCGCCGGTGCAGGCGGCGCTGTGTCAGAACGTGGTGGTCGCGCTGTGCCTGCTGCCGGTGGCGGCACCGCAATTGAGCGAGGTGCGCGCCCTCGACTGGCTGTGGATTGGCCTGCTCGGAGTGTTCTGCACCGGCGTCGCTCATAGCCTGTTCGTCGCCAGCCTGGCAGTGATCAAGGCGCGAACCGCCGCGGTGGTGTTCGCCCTGGAGCCGGTTTACGGAATCACCATGGCCTGGTTGCTGTTCGATGAAAACCCGACGCTGCGCATGCTGTTCGGCGGTGCGCTGATCATCGTAGCGATTGTGGTGTCCAGCCGGCTCTCGGGCGGTTCAAGCAACAAGACCGTTGCGGCACAAGCCCCGTCTCACTGAGTGCGGTCGTTGTGCCCCAAGTCGCGGTCCGGATCGATCCGGTCGCGGACCCGCTGCTTGAGCACCTTGGCCTCGGGAAAACCGCCGTCGGCCTTGCGTTCCCAGATTTGCACCTCGTCACAAAAAATGTGAAAGACCCCGCCGGTGCCGGGCACCAGGGACACTTTGCCCAGGTCGTCGCCAAAGGTACTGAGCAGTTCCTGGGCCAGCCAGGCCGCACGCAACAGCCATTGGCATTGCGTGCAATAAGTGATGACGATTTCCGGTTTATGCGCGGTCATGATGGGCAGGATTCCTGGGCCAGAGGGCGTCGCTATCATAACCGGGTTTATCGTTTGCCCCGATCTTTTGACCTTCAGCGGATGCCGGCCAATAAACTCCGGGCGGTCTGTCTGAGTGGCTCGTCGCCGTCCTTGAGCAGCTCGTTGAGCAGTTCGATGGCGCTGTCCAGGTCGCCGTCATCGATGCAGGTCTGGGCCTGCTCCAGTTTGCCTGCATTGCTCGATTCGGACGGCTCAGGATCCTCGGCACTCAACGGTTCAAGTTCCAGGGACAAGCCGGTATCTGCGAATCCGTCGAGAAAGTCGTCATCCAGCGGCTGCGCATCAGGTTCGGCCACCCACTCGAACGCGGGTTCGTCCAGCGTCGGTTCGTCAGGCATTTCGAACACATCGGGCAAGACGTGCAAATTCGAGGTGAATTCAGGCTCGTGGGGGCGTGACGGCTCATTCGGCGATGCGGCGGCGGGCGGTGAAGTGTCGAAGGGGCTGATCAAGTCCCAGTTCGAATCCATCGACAGGTCATCCAGGTTCAACTGGAACTCATCGCTGGCGGCGGCCTGGGGCTGCGCAACCAAGGGCGGCGTGATGTTCGGTGAGATGTTCGGTGAGATGTTCGGTGCGACGTTCGGTGCGATGGCCAAGGCGGCCACAGTGCCCAGTTTCGGATAACGCTCACGCATTTCCTGAAGCTGGTGCGGGTCGAATCCGGTATCACGCAGGCTGTTTTCCTGCGCTTCATAGGCGGACACGTCACCCTGCCGGCCCAGCACTTCCAACAGCTGCACGGCCAGATCGGTGCGGTTCGGCTCCTTGACCAACGCCTCCCTCAACACACCGGCCGCTTCGGAAAAACGGCCATAGGCCAGATAGATGCCGACCCCTTCGAGCACATCGCCCGCCGACGACTCTTCGCCCTGGCCGGATGCCGGAGCAGGCGGCTGCGCTCGCCGATCCAGCACCGGCTCCTGCCGTGACGGCAAAACGGCTAACGGCTCAGGGGCTGCCTGACCCTGCTGTCGCCGACGGCGAATGAACCATCCGAGCAACGCCAGGGCCACCAGCAACAGCACCCCGTAGATCAGTGGCCAGTGAGTCGTCTCGACTTTTTCAACGGCAACCGGCGCTGGCGCCGCAACGTCTGGCGCAACAGGCGCAACAGGCGCAACTGCAGCCTGGGTGACTTGCGCCAATTGAGTCTGCAACTCGGTGACCTGTTTTTTCTGGCCGGCAATGTGCTCGTTCTGAGCCTGCAATTTTGCATTCAGCTCATCGATCGTGGTTTGCAACGCCTGGTTCTTCAGGACGCTGACGGCCAGTTGCTCGGCAACAGGATCAGTGACCGGCGCGGCAGCCGGTTGCTCGACAGGCGGGGTGAGCGGCTTTTTGCTCTTCACCGCAGGTGGCACTGCCACGGCCGGCTCGACACTCGGGAATCCGGACGATTGAGTGCTGGCAACCGGTTCGTCAGCCACCGGAACAATCCCCGGTGCGCCCGGCGGGTCGATCAATACCGTGTACTCGCGCAGCAAGCGTCCGTTGGGCTGATTGAGCTGCACCAGGAAATTGAGGAAGGGCTCATTGACCGGCTTGTTGGAGCTCACCCGGATCAGCCGGCGGTCGCCGCGCAGGATCGGCGTGAACTTCAGGTCGTTGAGGAAGAACGCCCGATCAACGCCGGCGCGGCTGAATTCTTCTGCCGTCGCCAGGCTGACCGACAACTCGCCCTCCGCAAGGCCCGCGGCGTCCATCAGGGCGATGTCGGCACGCAGCGGTTGATTCAGTGCCGAATGCAGGGTGATTTCACCCAAGCCCAGCGCGGGGGCCAATGCCGAGTAGGCAACAGCACCACCGACCAGAAGCAGCCTGGCGCAACCCCGCAATACCATGTGCAAACTCTCGAGCATGAGCATCCCTTGGATAACCGGAACCAACTTGTACGCGTTCGCACATCCGGTACGAACACGATATTGCCGACTAGTTCTTTATAGTCTGCCCAACGGGGTATCTCAAAGGACCGGCACGCGGCTATGCCTCAAGATTTTTCCAGGTTGGCCAGTATGTGACCGTGAACCCGCATGCAGATTTTCAGATCCGCTTCATCAACGCCTTCGAACAGTTCGTGACGCAACTGGGTGGCAATGGTTTCAATCTGGTCGATCAGGGGGTGGGCCGGGGCACAGAGGACGATCTTCTTGGCCCGGCGGTCTTCCAGTACCGATTGACGTTGCACCAGTCCCTGGCCTTCCAGGCTGTCGAGCAACCGGGCCAGGGTCGGCCCTTCTACGCCGACGCTTTGCGCCAGTTCGCGTTGGGTGGGTGCATCGTCGAAACGCGCCAGGTGCAGCAGCACCAGCCAGCGTGCCTGGGACAGTCCCAGGCCGGCCAGGCGGCGGTCCAGTTCGGCACGCCAGCCACGTGACATCTGGGCCAGTTGCATGCCAAAGCGGTGTTGATCGGTGAACGGCATAAAACACTCATGATTAGGCTGAAATAGAGAAATACTAATTATTAGTCAGCTAAGCATGACCCTTGGCTATAGGCAAGGGTTGCCATTCAGTGAATCGTTACATCTGTATACCAAGCCATCAGATTTCGAATTCCGACTGCAGAGCGGCCCGGACGCAGTACAAAACACCTTCCGGCACTCGTCCGGCGAACAGCGCGGCAATCTCCGACACGGGTGGCAATTCACCCTCGCCGTCAAGGAAGGCGTCCTGGATTTCGCCCATCAAGTCTTCGGGCAGATCCAGCGCCTGCTCCAGCGACAACTGCTGCTTGCCAATCGCTTCGGCGAGCATGGTGTAGACGTTCTTTTCCGAGCATTGCAGTTGACCGGCGATCTGCAGCGGGGTCATGCCGGCCCGCGCCAGGGTGATCAGCTCGTGGCGTACGTCGGCCACCACTGGCGGCGCCTCGACCTGGCCGCCAAGCACCTCGAGGAAGGCCTGGCCGTAACGCTCCAGCTTGCGTGCACCGACGCCGCTGACCGTGGCCATCTCCGCCAGCGAGGTCGGCTGGCTGCGCAGCATTTCCAGCAGCGTCGAGTCGGGGAAGATGACGTAGGGCGGCACACCATGCTCTTCGGCGAGTTTGCGACGCAGGGCCCGCAAGGCTTCCCACTGTTCGCGTTCTTCGCCGCGAACCAGCTGGCTCGCCTGGCTCTTGCTGCTTTTGGCAGTGGTTTGCGGCTTGAGGTCGCGGCGCAGTTCCAGGGTCACTTCGCCCTTGAGCAATGGCCGGCAGCTGTCACTCAGGCGCAGGCCGCCGTAACCTTCGAGGTCGATGTCGGCCAGGCCGCGGGCAACCAGCTGGCGGAACAGGGAGCGCCATTCTCCTTCGGCCATCGCCTTGCCGACCCCGTAGACCGACAGGTGCTGATGACCGATGCTGCGGATTTTCTCGTTGTCCTTGCCCAGCAGCACGTCCACCAGATGCCCGACGCCATAGCGTTGGCCGGTGCGGTAGATCGCCGAGAGCGCCTGGCGGGCCGGTTCGGTAGCGTCCCAGGTCTGTACGCCGTCGACGCAGTTGTCGCAATGGCCGCAGGGTTCAGGCATGTCTTCGTCGAAATAGGCCAGAAGTGTCTGGCGACGGCAGCGGGTTTCTTCGCAGAGCGAGAGCATCGCGTCGAGCTTGTGCTGCTCCAGACGCTTGTGGCGTTCGTCGCCCTCGGAGTTCTGCAACATCTGCTTGAGCATCACCACGTCTTGCAGGCCGTACGCCATCCAGGCATCCGCCGGCAGCCCGTCACGGCCGCCGCGACCGGTTTCCTGGTAATACGCTTCAAGGGATTTGGGCAAATCGAGGTGAGCGACGAAGCGCACGTTGGGTTTATCGATGCCCATGCCGAATGCCACGGTGGCGACCATGATCAGGCCTTCCTCGTTGAGGAAGCGTTTCTGGTGGTGGGCCCGGGTATCGTTGGGCAGACCGGCGTGATAGGGCAGCGCCGGGAACCCTTGCTCGCTGAGGAACACCGCGACTTCGTCGACCTTCTTGCGCGACAGGCAATAGACGATGCCGGCATCGCTGCGCCGTTCGGCCAGGAACGCCAGCAATTGCTTGCGCGGCTGCTCCTTGGGCACGATGCGGTAGAAAATGTTCGGGCGATCGAAACTCGAGAGGAAACGCTCGGCGTCCTGCAAGTGCAAGCGCTCGACGATTTCTTCCCGGGTACGCTTGTCGGCGGTCGCGGTCAGGGCGATGCGCGGGACATGGGGGAACAGCTCCGCCAGCTGGCCCAGTTGCAGGTATTCGCGGCGGAAGTCGTGGCCCCACTGGGACACGCAATGCGCTTCATCGATGGCGAACAGGGCGATTTCAAGGCTTTGCAGGAACGCGAGCATGCGCGGCTGGACCAGGCGCTCGGGCGCGAGATAAAGCATCTTCACTTCACCGCGCTTGATCCGGGCAGCCAGATCCCGTTGCTGCTCGGCGCTCAGCGTGGAATTCAGTGCAGCCGCGGCGACACCCAGCTCTTCGAGGGTCGCGACCTGATCGTCCATCAGCGCGATCAGCGGCGAAACCACCACCGCCAAACCTTCGCGCAGCAGCGCCGGCACCTGGAAGCACAGGGATTTGCCGCCGCCGGTAGGCATCAGCACCAGGGCGTCGCCGCCGCTGGCCACGCGCTCAATGATTGCACCCTGGCGGCCACGGAAACTGTCGTAGCCGAAGATGTCCTTGAGGACGCGTTGAGCCTGTTCGAGCATAAAAACTCCAGAAATCACCAAAAACATCCCTGCAAGACTGGTTCAGAACCACGCAGGCTGCACTGACGAATAGTAAGTGCGCATTGCATGACGCTTCACATCTCAGCCGTGGCGCCAGCAGGGCATCACAAAACGCGCGAGTATACCCGACGCCTGTCCGCCACAGGGTGCCGCTGAGAAGACACACGCAAGCCAATACCGAACCTCCTGTAGGAGCTGGCTTGCCAGCGAAGGCGGCCTGAAGCCTTGTATCGCCCATGAATACGCCTTCGCTGGCAAGCCAGCTCCTACATAGGGTTCGGCGTTTTCCACCCTGCAGGAGCAGTGCGCCGGGGAGCAAATATCCCGCGCGGCTGGCCTGACTGCTCAAGAAGGCCTAGAATTCCCGCATCTGTTTAATTCCCCAAGGTAGCCCTTTAATGTCCTTCGCTGAGCAACTAACCCGTTTGCAAGTCTTCCTCGACGCCGACGAACTGCATGACGAGGCGCTGGACTACGTGGCCGCCCACGGCTACCTCACTGCGCTGTCGATCTGTTCCGAAAGCGTTCCCGACCGTGAATGGATCGACGCGCTCTTCGCCGAAGAGCCGCATTACGCCGACGACACCGAGCGTGAAGCGATCGAATCCACCCTGCTGGCCCTCAAGGCGCACATCGCCCGCCAACTGGCGTCCGACGAAGAGTTCGAGCTGCCTTGCGACCTGGACCTGGGCGAAGAGCCGGATGATTCCGACCTGCGCGGCTGGTGCATCGGTTTCATGGAAGGCGTGTTCCTGCGCGAAGCGGCCTGGTTCGAAACCGCCGAAGACGAAGTCAGCGAAATGCTGCTGCCGATCATGGTCGGTTCGGGTCTGTTCGACGAACAGCCTGAGTTCGAAGACATCGCCAAAGACGCCAACCTGATGGACGACATGATCGTGCAGATCCCGGAAGCCCTGACCGCGCTGTACCTGCTGTGCCAGGCGCCCGACGAAAAACCGGCGATCCTCAAGCCACGTCACCACTAAGGTCTTGCCTATGGACAATCCCATAGGCAACCGCTCCCTGATGTTGCGTTACGTACTGCTGGCCATCGGCTGGCTGAGCGTAACGCTGGGGGTGATCGGGATTTTCCTGCCGGTGTTGCCCACCACGCCCTTCCTGCTGCTGGCGGCGGCTTGTTTTGCCCGCAGTTCCCCGCGCTTTTACCAGTGGCTGGTGGAGCACCCGTGGCTTGGGCCGTGGATTCGCGACTACCTCGACGGCAATGGCATCCCGCTCAAGGGCAAGGTGTATGCCATCGGCCTGATGTGGGCGAGCATCCTGCTTTCCTGTTACCTGGTGCCACTGCCATGGGCACGCGCGTTCATGCTGACCAGTGCAGTGCTGGTGACGGTTTATATCCTCAAGCAGAAAACCCTGCACAAATCTTGAGCCGACGATTTGCCCTCCCTCGCCAAAACACCGCCTAGACTTCACGCATCTGCACCCAAGTAGTCAGACATGCCCACCGCCAGTCGACACAGCAAGGAGCGTGTCCATGTCACTGCGCAAACAATTGTTTCTCGCCATTTGCCTGTTCCTGCTGGTGGCGATCAGCGGCAGTTTTTTTGTCAGCCTGGAAAGCTCCCGCGAGCAGATGCTCGGCCAGTTGCGCTCCCACGCCCAGGACACCGCCACGGCGCTGGGGTTATCGCTGACCGCGCAAATCCACGACCCGGCAATGATCCAGTCGATGGTCGGTTCGATTTTCGACAGCGGCTATTTCAGCAGCATCCGGATCATCGACATCGAGAATGAGCAGGTGCTGGTCGAGCGCAGCGCAGCGGCATTGGCCGAGGACGTTCCCGGCTGGTTTGTCAGTCTGGTCAAGCTGCATCCACAAGGCGCCGATGCGCTGATCATGCGCGGCTGGGAACAGGTCGCGCGCGTCGAAGTGTTGAGCAATCCGCAGTTCGCCCTGGCCAGGCTCTGGGACAGCACACTGGGCAGCCTGATCTGGTTGTTGTTGTGCGGATTGCTCAGCGCCGTATTCGGTGACTGGTTGTTGCGGCGGCAATTTCGTCCGCTCGAGGCCATGGTCAGACAGGCCGAAGCCATCTGCAAACGCGAGTACCTCAGCCTGCCGAGACTGCCGCGTACGCCTGAACTGAAACGCGTGGTGCTGGCCATGAACCAGATGGTCGAGAAACTCAAGGCGCTGTTCACCGAGGAGGCCGCGCGCAGTGAAAAATTGCGGGCGCAATCCTATCAGGACAGCCTGACCGGCCTGGCCAACCGGCGTTTGCTGGATGAACAGCTGGCCGACCATTTGCTGGTCGGCGAGCAGAGCAGTGACGGCCATTTGCTGATGCTGCGAATCAATGATCTGGTCGGCCTCAACCAGCGCCTCGGTGGCCAGCGCACCGACGCCTTGATCAGCACCGTCGGTGACTTGCTGATGCGTCTGACTCAGGTACCGGAGCGTCGTACCTGGCTGGCGGCGCGTAATCGCGGTGGCGAATTCAGCCTGCTGACACCCGGTCTGGGCAGCCAGGATGCCGCACTCCTGGCCGCCGAAATCAGCGCCACCCTGGAAAACCTGCGCCTGACCGGCGCCAGCGACTGCATGCCGGTGGCGCATTTGGGCATGGTCGCCTTCCGGCCCGGCGAGTCGGCCAGGGATGTGCTGCTGCGGCTGGATCAGGCGCTGACTGAAGCCCAGGGCCACCCCGAGCGGCCATGGAGGCTGCTGAGCCACAGCGTCAGCGCGCCAAACCAGCCCCAACACGACTGGCAAACCTGGATCGACGATGCCCTGACCGAAGGCAAGATGCGCCTGTATTTTCAACCGGTGGTGCAATGCGCCGACACCAGCCAGGTGCTGCATCACAAAGTCCTCGCGCGCCTGCTCGATCCCCGGGGCGAAGCGGTTGCCGCCGGGCATTTCCTGCCATGGATCGAACGCCTCGGCTGGTCGGCGCGGTTCGACCTGATCATGCTCGAAGCCACCCTCGACTACCTCCTGGTCAACCGCTGGCCCCTGGCGTTGAGCCTGTCCGGCAGCACCCTGCGCGACCAGGCGCAACTGCACAAGATCCTTGAAATGCTTGAATCACTGCCTGAACTGGCCGCGCTGCTGACCCTGGAAATCGACGAACGCCAACTGCCTCCTCCAGAGCAATTGCAGCGTCTAAGCCATAGTTTGCTCAACACTGGCTACCGCATCGGTTTGCAGCATTTTGGTGGCAGCTTCAGCCAGATCGGCAACCTCACGCAACTGGGGCTGGCTTACCTGAAGATCGACGGGGCCTATATTCGGGGCATCGATAAGCAGCCAGACAAGCGGCTGTTCATCGAGGCGATTTTCCGGGCGACGAACAGCATCGATTTGCCGTTGATTGCGGAAATGGTCGAGAGCAAAGCGGAGCTGGAAGTGATCAGGGAGTTGGGGGTGTTTGGTGTGATGGGGCGGTTGATCGGGCCGCCGGAGCCGATGTGATTTTTCAGCGGGTGGACCGCGTTATCATTCTTCGCGGGCTTGCTCCGGGCGGCGATCCGACGATGAGGGCCGCACAAGCGATGATCATCTCGGCCCATGATTACGCTGAAAGACCTCCTCCCCCATCGCCGCAATCTGCCCCTCGATCAACGCTTCGAACGGCTTTAACAACGGTTCGAAACTGACAGGCGCTTCCAGCGTCTGCAACGCCTGGACAATCGCTTCCACCGTCGACAACGCCCCCGCCCCCGGCGCCTTGCGCAGCCGATAGCGGGACACGCCCCCCGCAACCAGGGTCACTCTGGGCAACGCCGCCAGCAACGGATTGAGGTGCAGCATCTTGCGCGCCTTGCGCCAGGTGCCGTCCGGCACCACCAGCAGCAACGGTTCCCCGGTTTCGGTGTAGGCCTGCAACGGCTGCGCATCGTCGGCAGGAAACAACAGCCGCGCCCGATAGCCCGGTTGATTCAACAACGCGGGCAACTCCTCGAACACCTCGCCCACGATCAGCTCGGCATTGTTCAAGCCCAACGCCGCCAACCGCGCGGTGTTCAGCGCATGGTTCACTTCGCTCGGATGCTGAAGCAGCAATACCCGCGTGCGGCTATCGAGACTCGGAATCAGCGGGCACAGGCAATGACTCTGTGGGCGCAGGCAGCGCGGGCATTGGATTCTGGACATCGTCTCAAGCCTGATTCAGTTGCGCTTTAAGCAAGTCGCGAAAGGTCTGGATCAGCGGCTCGCGACTGCGGCCACGGCGCACGATCATCGAAAATGGCGCCTGATAACCGAACGTCGCCGGCAGCAGCACCCGCAAGTCGCCCTTGTCGGCCCAGGCCTGGGCGTAGTGTTCCGGCAGGTAACCGATATAGGCGCCGGAGAGCACCAGAATCAGCTGCGCCTCCATACTTTCCACCGTTGCCGCGCTGTGTTTGAAGCCATGGCGCGCCAGTTCCGCCTGGCTCCAGTAACCCCGGCCGACCATGCGCTGCTGGGTGATGACCTGCTCGGGGATACGCCGTTCGGTGAACAGCGGATGCCGACTGCTGCAATACAACCAGTGCTGCTCACGGTACAGCGGCATGTAGACCAGCCCGCTCATGCGCGTGGAGAACGCGCCGATGGCCAGGTCGAGGCGATTGTCCTGCACGCCGAGCTGCAGTTCGTAGGGGCTCATGACCGACAAGTGCAAATGCACCGCCGGGTGCTCCTGGGTGTAGGCGCCGATGGCTTCGGCAAAGGGCAAGGCCTTGTCGCTGACGGTGGAGTCGATCACCCCCAGGTTCAGCGTACCGCGCAGTTCGCCCTTGAGGGCGGCGGCGTACTGCTCGAAACCTTCGAGTTCGCCGAGCAGACGCAAGGTTTCCTGATGGAACAATTCACCCTTGCTGGTCAGGCTGAAGCCGCCGCGACCGCGATGGCACAGCACCAGGCCGAGGGCCGCCTCGAGCTGGCTCATGTAAGTGCTGATGGCCGAGGTCGAGAGGTTGAGCTCCTGCTGGGCGTTGGCGAATCCCTGATGACGGACCACGCTGACGAAGATGCGCAACAGTTTCAGGTCGGGTAAAGCGTTGGCCATGGGGGCTCCGTGCAGGTTCAGTTGAGTCTGGGTTGTCTGCATGGCGGTTGCTGCACAACCGATCGCCAGCAAGCCGGCTCCTACAGGGGGCAAGCAACATTCACGACTAGCGCCGACCTGTAGGAGCCGGCTTGCTGGCGAACGGCCCACCCAGGCAATACATCTCTCAAGCCGAGAGTCTATCGCCCTTCAAACCGATAGTTTAGAAAAATCTGAACTAAGTATTTGCCCGTAGCGATTCTTCCCGGCCACTACATTTCGCAGAATCGGCCCACAGCGGTGCCCGTCTCTCCCCGAACGGCGCAACCGACATAATAAAACAACGACGATGAGGCCCTACCCGTGGACAAGATTCTTCACCAACCACTGGGCGGCAACGAAATGCCGCGCTTCGGCGGCATCGCCACCATGATGCGACTCCCCCATGTACCTACCGCTGCCGGCCTCGACGCCGCCTTCGTTGGCGTGCCGCTGGACATCGGCACCTCCCTGCGTCCCGGCACCCGCTTCGGGCCACGTGAAATCCGCGCTGAATCGGTAATGATCCGCCCGTACAACATGGCCACCGGCGCCGCCCCGTTCGACTCGCTGTCGGTTGCCGACATCGGCGACGTGGCGATCAACACGTTCAACCTGCTGGACGCCGTGCGGATCATCGAAGAGTCCTACGACGCCATCCTCGAACACAATGTGATCCCGCTGACCCTGGGCGGCGACCACACCATCACCCTGCCGATCCTGCGTGCCATCCACAAGAAGCACGGCAAAGTCGGCCTGGTGCACATCGACGCCCACGCCGATGTGAACGATCACATGTTTGGCGAGAAAGTCGCCCACGGCACCACCTTCCGTCGCGCCGCCGAAGAAGGCCTGATCGACTGCGATCGCGTGGTGCAAATCGGCTTGCGCGCTCAGGGTTACACCTCCGAAGACTTCAACTGGAGCCGTAAACAAGGCTTCCGTGTGGTTCAGGCTGAAGAGTGCTGGCACAAATCCCTGGCCCCGCTGATGGCTGAAGTCCGCGAGAAAGTCGGCGGCGGTCCGGTGTACCTGACTTTTGACATCGACGGCATCGACCCAGCCTGGGCACCTGGCACCGGCACCCCGGAAATCGGTGGTCTGACGACCATTCAGGCGATTGAGATCATTCGCGGCTGCCAAGGCCTCGACCTGATCGGTTGCGATCTGGTAGAAGTCTCGCCCGCCTACGACACCACCGGCAACACCTCGCTGCTGGCCGCCAACCTGCTGTACGAAATGCTTTGCGTACTGCCTGGCGTGGCCCACCGCTGAGGATCGGTCATGACCGAACGTGATCAGGTTTTGAAAGCCGCCGCCGATCTGGTGTCAGCCTTCGCCCGTAACGATCGCGAAGCCTACTTCGGCGCGTTCAGCGCCGATGCCAGCTTCGTGTTCTACACCCTCGAGCAGCCCCTGCTGTCGCGCGATGCCTATCAGGCGTTGTGGGACACCTGGCGCGCCGAGGATGGCTTCGAGGTGCTTGCGTGCACCTCGAGCAACGCCTTCGTCAGCCTGCAGGGTGATGTGGCGATTTTCATCCATGACGTGGCCACCGAGCTGCGCATGCAAGGGGAGCAACACTTCAGCCAGGAGCGCGAGACGATTGTGTTTCGCCGACAACAACAAGGCCTATGGCTGGCCTGCCACGAACATTTGTCCGCGATGCCGGAAGGGCTGCCACCCCCTTAGCCAAACAGGTGACGCTCACGCACGATGAGCGCGCCTTTATGATCGGAGCAGATCATGAATAACAACAACAACGACCAAAGCCTTACGCAGATTGAAACCCACGGGGTCGAACAGATCCCGGACAACGAACGCACCGCTGGTCCGACGGACTTGTTCCGGATGATCTTCGGCGGTTCCAACACCTTTGCCACGGCCGTGCTCGGCAGTTTCCCGGTACTGTTCGGCCTGTCTTTCCAGGCGGGCGTCCTGGCGATTGTGCTCGGTGTGCTGCTGGGCTCGCTGATCCTCGCGCCCATGGGCCTGTTCGGCCCGCTCAATGGCACCAACAACGCCGTGTCTTCCGGTGCGCATTTCGGCGTGCACGGGCGGATCGTCGGGTCGTTTCTGTCGTTGCTGACCGCCATCGCCTTCTTCTCGCTCTCGGTGTGGAGTTCGGGGGATGCGCTGATCGGTGGTGCCAAGCGCCTGATCGGTCTTCCGGAAACCGACCTGACCCTGGGCCTGGCCTACGGCCTGTTCGCGATTCTGGTGCTGACCGTTTGCATCTATGGCTTCCGCTTCCTGCTGTGGGTCAACAAGATCGCGGTGTGGAGCGCCAGCCTGCTGTTCCTGCTGGGCATCTTTGCTTTTGCCGGGCCTTTCGATGTGAACTACGCCGGCACCGTCAGCCTGGGGCAACCGGGGTTCTGGGCGGCCTTCATCGGCGCTGCGCTGGTCGCCATGAGCAACCCGATTTCCTTCGGCGCGTTCCTCGGCGACTGGTCGCGCTACATCCCGCGTGACACCTCCAAGCGCCGGATCATGGCGGCGGTGGTGATCTCGCAGATTGCCACTTTCATCCCGTTCCTGTTCGGCCTGACCACCGCCACCATCGTGGCGATCAAGGCGCCGGACTACATCGCGGCCAACAACTACGTCGGCGGTCTGCTGGCGGTCTCGCCGAGCTGGTTCTTCCTGCCGGTGTGCCTGATTGCGGTGATCGGCGGCATGTCCACCGGCACCACTTCGCTGTATGGCACCGGGCTGGACATGTCCAGCGTATTCCCTCGTGTGCTGTCGCGGGTCAAGGCAACGCTGCTGATCGGCGTGATGTCGATTGCCTTCATCTTCATCGGGCGCTTCGCGGCGAACCTGGTGCAGAGCGTGTCGACATTCGCCGTGCTGATCATCACCTGCACCACCCCGTGGATGGTGATCATGATCATCGGTCTGCTGGTGCGTCGCGGCTTCTATTGCCCGGATGACCTGCAGGTGTTCACCCGCGGCGAGAAAGGCGGTCGTTACTGGTTCACCCATGGCTGGAACTGGCGCGGGCTGGGGGCCTGGATCCCGAGCGCACTGGTCGGCCTGTGCTTTGTGAACCTGCCGGGGCAGTTTGTCGGACCGCTGGGTGATCTGGCGGGTGGCATCGATGTCAGCCTGCCGGTGACCCTGGGCCTGGCGTCGCTGGTGTACCTGGCGTTGCTGAGCCTGTTCCCGGAACCGGCGGCGGTGTTCGGGCCGAATGATTCACGCAGCATGGGCACGGATTCGCTCGCTAAACCGGCGATGGTGTAGGAGCGAGGCTTGCCCGCGCAGAACGATAACGCGATCGACCTGACCGACCGCGGTGCTCCTTTCGCGAGCAAGCATCGCTCCTACACAAAAAATTGATTTTCGCCTCACCATAAAAAAGACAATCGGAGACACGCCATCATGGCTTTGGATTTATTCGTCGTACTCATCTATGCCGCAGCGATGCTGATACTCGGCTACTACGGCATGCGCAAGGCCAAGACCCACGAGGACTACCTGGTCGCCGGTCGTAACCTCGGCCCGAGCCTGTACATGGGCACCATGGCCGCCACCGTCCTCGGCGGCGCGTCCACCGTGGGCACCGTGCGCCTGGGTTACGTACATGGCATCTCCGGTTTCTGGCTGTGCGCGGCCCTCGGTTGCGGGATCGTCGCGCTTAACCTGTTCCTCGCCAAACCGCTGCTGAAACTGAAAGTGTTCACCGTCACCCAGGTGCTGGAAAAACGCTACAACCCGATGGCCCGTACCGCCAGCGCCACCATCATGCTCGCCTACGCCCTGATGATCGGCGTGACCTCGATCCTGGCCATCGGTACCGTGCTGCAAGTGCTGTTCGGCCTGCCGTTCTGGATTTCCGTGCTGCTCGGCGGTGGTATCGTCGTGATCTACTCGACCATCGGCGGCATGTGGTCGCTGACCCTGACCGACATCGTGCAGTTCGGTATCCAGACCGTCGGCCTGATGTTTGTACTGCTGCCGATCTGCCTGTACCGCGTGGGTGGCTGGGATCAACTGGTCGCGCAATTGCCGGCGGCGAGCTTCAGCTTCACCAGCATCGGCTGGGACACCATCATTACCTACTTCATGATCTACTTCTTCGGCATCCTGATCGGTCAGGACATCTGGCAACGGGTATTCACCGCCAGGAGCGAAAAAGTCGCGAAGTATGCCGGTACCTCGGCAGGCATCTACTGCATCATTTACGGTCTGGTCTGCGCCCTGATCGGTATGGCCGCCCACGTCCTGATCCCGGACCTGGACAACGTCAACAACGCCTTCGCCGCCATCGTCAAAGTCTCGCTGCCGGACGGCATCCGTGGCTTGGTGATCGCCGCAGCCCTGGCCGCCATGATGTCCACCGCCAGCGCCGGCCTGCTGGCCGCGTCCACCACCCTGACCGAAGACCTGCTGCCGAAACTGCGTGGCGGCAAACAGTCGGACGTGACCATCAGCCGCTTGTTCACCCTGTTGACCGGTATGGCCGTGCTCGGTATCGCCCTGGTCGTGAATGACGTGATCAGCGCCCTGACCCTGGCTTATAACCTGCTGGTAGGCGGCATGCTGATCCCGCTGATGGGCGCGATCTTTTGGAAACGCGCCACCACCGCCGGCGCCATCGCCAGCATGGGCCTGGGTTTTGCCACCGCGCTGATGTTCATGATCAAGGACGGCATGGACGCCAACACCCCGATCTACTACAGCCTCGGCGTCGGCCTGGTGAGTTTCGTCGTGGTCAGCCTGCTGTCCCGTCAGCCCGCAGCGGTGGCCAGCGCCGCCTAAGCTTTCCATAACGACTTGATGCTTTCTTCGACGGGTGTGGCGTCGGTTGCCACACTCGTTTTTTTTCGTCTGAAGGAAATCTGCCTATGAAGATCGTCAGCCGCGATCAGTGGTTCGAGGTGAAGCAGCTCAGTGACGGCATTCGCCTGATTCACGAGCCCTACATCCGCCCGTTCTATCGCTGCAATCTCTGGCACATCCAGGGTCGCGACAAGGACCTGCTGCTGGACAGCGGTTCCGGGCTGGTGAGCTTGCGCGAGCAATTGCCGTGGATCACCGAGCGACCGCTGGTGGCCGTGGCCAGCCATTGCCATTTCGACCACATTGCCGGCCATCACGAGTTCCCCGAACGCCTGGTGCACCCGGCTGAGGCGCAGATCCTCGCTTCTCCCGATGGCGAAAATACGCTGAGCACGGCGTTCGTCGGGGATGACATGTTCGAGGCTCACCCCGAATGCCCGTTGTGCTACGCCGAATACCGGGTCAAGGCCGCACCGGCCACGGGAATGATTGAAGAAGGCGACGTGCTGGACCTGGGCAATCGGGTCCTGCGCGTGTTGCACACACCAGGGCACTCACCGGGCGGCATCAGCCTTTACGAGGCGGCGACCGAGACGCTGTTCAGTGGCGACATCATCTACGACGGGCCGCTGATCGAAGATGCCTACCACTCCAACCTCGACGACTATGCCCGCAGCCTGCAGCGCTTGCGTGCGTTGTCGATCCGCACCGTGCACGGCGGGCACTTCGGCAGTTTTTCCGGGGAGCGTTTACGCACGATGATTGACGAGTGGCAGCGCTCGCACGGCTGAAGCCTGCTGTACTCAAGCGCAGGGACAACAACAATAACGCCCTCGAAGACAATGTCTAGTCCTGAAATAGGTTTACACCTGTTTCACCCCAACGCCCGATGCACCGCATCGGGCGTTTTGTATTTCAAGGACAGGTGCGGGCGTTCCTGGTTGTAGATTAGGATCGCCTCTCTCACCATCTTTTCAGCCTCTGTCAGATCGTTAGGCCGATGAAGCAACAACTCAGTTTTAAGGATGCCGTTGACCCGCTCTGCCAAGGCGTTTTGGTAACAGTCATAGCCATCAGTCATTGAGCACGTTATGCCGTGTCTTGCGTGCAGTTTTTGGTAAAGCGTCGAGCAGTACTGCACTCCACGATCCGAGTGGTGAACCAATCGCTGACTGCTTCGTCGCGTCTTCAACGCCATGCGCAAGGCTTGAGCCACCGAGTCGGCATGCAGACTGCCATGCACGTGATAACCGACAATTTTCCTCGAGAAGACATCCGTCACCAAGCTCAAGTAAGCCGGGTCATCACGTTTGGTGGACAGATAAGTGATATCCGCCACCCAGACCTGCTCCGGGCCGGTGGCAACGATTTGCTGGGGGCCAGGCTTCAGGAGGTTGGGATGGCAGCGGAAGCGGTGATGGCTGTCAGTTGTCTTGTGATAGGCCCGTTTTCTGCGTACCAAATACCGGTGATCGCGCAACACTTCAAACAAGCGATCTCGGCCAACATGCAGTTCCGGCTTGTCATGCTTTGCGTGCATCAGTGAGTGCAGTTTCCGGGTGCCCAGACAGGGTTGCCGCACGCGGATTTCCTGCACAAACTTGATAAGCTTCTGATCCTGCTCGACCCGCGCCCGATAGACCCGATCACGCTTGTAATAGGCCTGTCGACTAATCCCCATAAACTGGCAAGCCCTGCAGACACTCAGGGTTTGGGTTTGCGCAACGACTTGCCTGGCCGCTTTTTTACGATAGATACGCCGTAATCGTTCTTCAGGACATCGACCACGTCTTCGAAGAATTTGGCTTTCTGATTCGCCAACGCCAACTGCTCCTCAAGCTCTTTGATTCTCTGCTCGGGAGTTAATGGCAAAGTAGGCTCGTCCATCGGTCGGACCCTCTGAGCGCGAATGGAAGCGCCTTGACTCCAGTCCTGCCGACCATACTTGCGCAACCAAACCAGCACCGTCGACCGGCCCTGAATCCCGTAGCGCCGTTGAGCCTCTTTATAACTCAACTCGCCTTTTTCTACTTGGTCGACAACCGACAATTTAAAAGTCAGCGTGTAATCTCGCTGACTGCGTTTTTCGCCCGTATCCATTGCACCTTCCTGATAAGAAGCCAGAAGGTGTAAACCTTATTCAGGACGAGTCACAACCATGAAAAAAGCCGCCGTTCGCGCCGCCGTGCATCGCTTCATCAGTCGCCTGCTGGAGGGTCAGGATGACTTCGACGACAACAGCAGCCTGGCGCAGTTGGGACTGGATAAGGAGGATATCGAAGAGCTGATCATCCATCTGGAAGATGAGCTGGATCTGACGGCGTTTACCGCCGAAGAAGACCAACTGCTCAAGACTGCCAGGACGGTGAGTGACTTGAGCCGGTTTTTGCTGGAGATCGGGCGGCATTGAATACCGTCCTATTGAATGGAGCCTGTAGTCCGCCAAGATCGTCCGTACGCGGCCCGAGCCTGTTGCAGCTCCAACAGGAACACTCGCAATCGCAACCTTTGCGCTACTCCCCTTTAGGAGCTGCTCTGTAGGAGCTGCCGTAGGCTGCGATCTTTTCAGACCCGGACGCGTTACCGGCGACGCTGCTGGCGTCGGCGCTGTTCGTCGTCAGTACGAATAGGTACAGGTTGCAGAGGCGGTTCGATCAAACCGAGTGCGACACCCAGGTCATGCAGCCAGTTTTGGATTTTCTCTTTCATGGTGCCCCCTTCAGGGTAGTGCCGAGCGGCTGAAAATTCTGCAGCCCCTTCGCAATGATAATAGTCCGAAGTCCTGCGCAATGCTCGCCAAAAGTGGCAACGATCTGTTACTGAATTGATCCAAATACCTGACCATTAGTTCAAGCCATCAGCTGAACGCGAGTCGGGCCGCCGGATGGACCGTCTGTCGCCACTTGATCCACGCATTCCCATGGGCCCGGGTGCTGGGCTACCTGCCACCGTCAGTGCTGCCCCAGGGCTTTGCGCAGACGACGGCGCACCCATTGCTCAGCACTGACAAAGGTGATGCCCAATAGCACCAGCACCGCGCCGACGACGAAGTTGAGACTCAATTCATCCCCCAGCAGCACCACGCCGAACGTGACGCCAAACAATGGCGTCATGAAGGAAAATACCGCCAGGTTCGCTGCCAGATAACGGCGCAGCAGCCAGAACCACGTCAGGTAACTGAAGAACGACACCACCAATCCTTGAAACAGCACGCTGGCGACCGCCACCGTGGTCAGGCTGACGTGGCCGACCTGGCCGCTGAGGATCGCAATCAGCAGCAGGCCGACGAAACCGACGATCAGCTGATAAAACAGGGTCAGGGTCACCGGCGCTTCCGACAGGCGCGAGGCGCGCACCACCACGGTCGTCGCGCCCCATGACGCGCCGGCCAGCACCCCCAATGCATCGCCCAGCAGCATGCGCCGATCGAGATTGTCCCAGGACACCCCGCCGGCAAATGCGATGGCAATCCCGACGAATGCCAGGAAAATGCCCAGCCACTGGAGAGGTCTTAAACGTTCACTCGGCAACAGCCAGTTGACACCCAGCGCGGTAAAGATCGGCGCGGTGTAAAGAAACACCGACATGTGTGCGGCCGTGGTCAGTTGCAGGCCTTCGGAAATGAACAAAAACTCCAGACCGAACAGTGAACCGGCCAGCAAACCGCCGCGCCAGGTTCTGCCGACCTGATCCCACCCCCCCTTCCAGCACAGCAGCAGGCCTACGAGCAATGCCGAGATGCCCGACCGCCCTACCGCTTGCATGACCGGGGCAATGTCGGGCGCCGCCCATTTGATCATCACTTGCTGAACGCCCCAGATCAGGCACAGCCCCATCATCACTTGCAGGGCAAACCCGTCGGCGCTACGCCGGGTGGCGCTCACCGGAACACCTCGACAACACAATCCATGGCAGTGACTCGACAGTAGAAGCAAAGCCCCGGTTTTTTTGCTGAGAAAGCGTCGGGGCGAAAAATCATGCCGCCGATTATTAACTGAATGGCCAGAAAATGCCGTCTGTCAGAGACATTCGGCTTCCTGGTTACGTCATTTTCTGGAAGTGATTGCGGGGGGCCGACGATTACCTGGAGCTGCCGCGCCGTTCAGCGTACGCGCCCCCCCTGTAGGAGCGAGCTTGCTCGCGATGGACTTCAAGTCGCCGCGTTTAACCAGAAAACCCGCGTCATCGTTGACGACCATCGCGAGCAAGCTCGCTCCTACAGGGGGGGCGGCCGGGTCAGCTCAGTTCGATGCGGTCGGCATGAATCACGATCTGGCCGTTCTTGTACAACGCACCAATCGCCTTTTTGAAGTTGCCCTTGCTGACACCAAACATGCTGGTGATCACCGTCGGATCGCTCTTGTCGCTCACCGGCAGTGTGCCGTTGTTGTCACGCAACCTGGCGAGAATCTTCGAATTGAGGCTGGTGGCCGCTTCTTCGCCGACCGGTTGCAGGCTCAGGCTGATCTTGCCATCGGCCCGGACTTCTTTGATAAAGCCCTTTTCTTCCTTACCGGCGCGCATGAACTTGAAGATTTCGTTCTTGTGGATCAGGCCCCAGTGCTTGTTGTTGATGATCGCCTTGAACCCCATGTCGGTGGCTTCGGCGACCAGCAAATCAACTTCCTGGCCAGGGGTGTAGCTGGCCGGGGTCTTGTCCAGGTAGCGGTCCAGACGCGCCGTCGCCGTGATGCGGCGGGTGTGCTTGTCGAGGTAGACGTGCACCACGACATACTCGCCAGCGGTCATCTGACGTTTTTCTTCGGAGTACGGCAGCAACAGATCCTTCGGCAAGCCCCAATCCAGGAAAACCCCGATGCTGTTGACTTCAACGACTTTCAAACTGGCGAATTCACCGACCTGCACTTTCGGTTTTTCGGTAGTTGCGATGAGTTTGTCATCGCTGTCCAGATAAACAAAAACGTTGAGCCAGTCTTCATCTTCGCTGGGAATATCCTTGGGAATATAACGATTGGGCAGGAGGATTTCGCCGTCCGCGCCACCGTCCAGATATAAACCGAAGTTAGTGTGTTTAACCACTTGCAAACTGTTGTAACGCCCGACTAAAGCCATGTCCAAATACCCTCATTGCGTGGGCGGCATTCTACCCGGTTTTGCGGGTCGCGTTCGGCGGCCAGCCCGATGGCGCAGGAAAATCCTCTGAAGCCCTTAATTTTCCTGATTTTTATCCCGCACGCCTGGCCACTCGTCTGGCCGCGCTGACGCTGCCCGCGGCTGTCAGCCAGGCAAAAACCGTCACTTTCAAGCTGCAGTTTTTAGTTAAAACAGCAGCTTAGGGGCATTTCCCGAATAATAACTTGCGATTCATCACTGACCTGCGACGGGTATTTCGGGAGGATATTTACCAAGCAATTGTCAAGTATTTCCTGTACTATGCCTGGCCAAGTTAATTTCTACAGGTTAATGGCCGCCATGCGTGTAAAAGCATCCAACAGCAAAGCAAAGCCAGCTCCAGCCGTTGAAACCAGCGAATCGATCAACAACCAGATCGCTGCGTTCCTCAAGTCCGGCGGCGAGATCCAGCAAATTGCCAAAGGCGTCAGCGGCCAGACGTTCGGCCCGTCCAAGCAGATCACCTTGGGCAAAAAGTAACGCTACAGAATCTCTCCGAGATAACTGGTCCCTAAGCGCTTTGAGCGTTGAAGCGCTTGGACTGGAACCCTTCCGCAACATCCCGCCCAACACCCATCTTTCAAAAATCGACGAACGGCCATCAATGCCGAGCATTCGCCGGTATCCTTGCACACGTCTAGATCAAGCGTTTCAGCAGGTTTTTTTCCTGCACCTCGCTGTTCATGGAGTGACGCATGCTCAAACCCTCTCTGTTCCTGCTCGCCAGCCTGCTGGCGTGTCCGTTAGCCAATGCGCAAATCTTCCAGCGTGAGCTGGGCGCCTTCGACCTCAAGCTGGGCACCACCCCCAGTCGCAGCATGGCCCAGGGCCTGGTCCAACCTTCCAGCACCGGCTCGTTCCACGGTGGTCTCGACCTGAGCCACGATAGCGGATTCTACGTGGGCCAATGGTCACCGAGCGCGGGCTTGAGCCCGGGTAACAACCTCGAAGTCGATTCCTACATGGGTTTTAAACAGCCCTTCGACCACAGCCTCGGCTACGAAGTCGGCATGATCCATTACAGCTACCCGACAGTGGAGACGCTCGACAGCCAGGAGCTTTTCGGTGGCCTGACCCTGCTGGGCAGTCGGTTTGGCGCGGCGTTAAGCAACGATCCGGACAAACGCAACAGCACGGTATTCGCCGACCTGAGCGGAAATCAGCCGTTCGGCATCGGGGTCAGCATGAAATACACCACCCATCGGCTCAACGTTCCGGTGTCCGTCGAGGGTGGATATGTCGGCAGTTTCACCGATTGGTCAGTGACGCTCTCCCGTCCCTTCATGGGCATCGACCTGGACCTGATCTATAGCGATTCCAGCCTCAGCGGCAGCGACTGTTCCGCTTATTCCGGGCACAACAGCCAGTGCGATGGCCTGGTCACCCTGAAAGCGCAACATGCCTTCTATTGATTGGCTGAACTGGCGGGCTCATCCAGCGTCCACATGAGAACCCACGCATTCGCAAGGACTTGCCCATGTCGCGCTGGTTGAAGTGCCTCGCCGTCGTTATCACCCTCAGTCTCGCCCTCGGCGCGTGCAGCCGCATGGACCTGGCCTATCGCAATCTCGACGTGATCATCCCGTGGTCGCTCGGCGATTACCTGAATATGAACGGCGAGCAGAAAGACTGGTTCAACGAACGCCTGCGAGAGCACCTGAGCTGGCACTGCACCACGCAGCTGCCGGGCTACCTCGACTGGCTGGACCGCTTGCAGGACATGGTCCAGCGCAACCAGGTCACCGACGCTGCGCTGCAAGCCCGCACTCAGGAAGCCAAACAGGCCATCGCCCAGACAGCCCGGGAAATCACCCCATCAGCCATCGAGTTGTTGCAGGGGCTGAATGACCAGCAAGTCGCGGAAATGAACGACGCCTTCGCCAAAGACCAGCGCAAACGCCAGGAGCAATACCTCAAACCGTCGCGTGATCAGCAAATCAAGGAGCGTGGCCAACGCATGGAAAAACGCCTGAATGATTGGCTCGGCCCGCTCAGCCCGACCCAACAGCAACGAGTAGTCGCCTGGTCAAATGCCCTGGGCGATCAGAACACGCAATGGATCGCTAACCGCGTCCATTGGCAAAAGCAATTCAGTGCGGCGGTCGCGCAGCGCCAGAGCCCGAAATTCCCACAGCGCATCGAGACGCTTCTGGTCAATCGAGAGGCGTTGTGGACACCCGCCTATCGCCAGGCCTACGCCAACACCGAAGCCCAGGCGCAGTCGCTGTTCGTGGACTTGCTGGCTGAAAGTACGCCGGAGCAACGGCAGCGATTGCTGAAGAAGATCGACGGGGTGCGCAAGAATTTCAATGATTTGAAATGTTTGAAAGCGGCCAGACAAGGTTAGCCCCCCCTGTACGAGCTGGCTTGCCAGCGAAGGCGGCCTTGAGCCTTGCAGTGCCCATGACGACGCCTTCGCTGGCAAGCCAGCTCCTACAGGGGTCAGGCGTTGATCACAATCCAGCGGTATGCAGGTGATCATGTAGGAGCTGGCGTGGGGCTCAGGCGATCTGCGCCTTCGACGCCACTTGATCAAACGTCACTTCGTCCAGCGCATCGTCCTGCTCATCCAGCACCTGGCGCGGATGGTCATTGCCCGGAATGCTGCTGTCGATCAGGCTCAATAAACTCGAGCCCCGTGGCGTCAAAATGTAGTTCGAGCCAGTGCCTCCCTGTTCTTCAGGCCGAGGCTCGATATAGCCGCGCTCCAGCAGCAATTTTTCGTACTCGCCAGCCACCGCTTTCAGGTGATCCAGGTTTTCCGTCTGCTCGCCTTCAGTCGCTTTCTCGGCCGCAAGTTGTTCGGCATAAGGCCGTGGCGTAAAGCTGCTGGCACCGTTCTGTACTTCGTGCAGCAAGCGTTCAATCAAATCCCAGTTATAAGTCGTCATCCTGATCAACCTCCAGCGCCCGTGAGTGAGATGGCTTACATAGGTTGTGACCGACAGCGTGCGCAGCCGTTCAGCCGAGGTATTGAATAGCTTTTGAACAGCACCGACCGGCGGTATGTCGAATTGGGCACAGGTCAAACGACTAGCTGTGTCAGATACCTCCCCGCATCCCGCAGGAGAAACCCATGAACATTCAGAATCATCCCGTCGTCTCCCGAGAAGAATGGCTCGCCGCCCGTAAACAACACCTGGCCAACGAAAAAGCCTTCACCCGGGAACGGGACAAACTCAGCGCCGAACGTCGCGCCCTGCCCTGGGTGAAAATCGACAAGGACTACCGTTTCCAGGGTCCTGACGGCGAATTGAAACTGGCCGATCTGTTCGGCGGCCGCAGCCAGTTGATCATTTACCACTTCATGTTTGCCAAAGGCTGGGACGAAGGCTGTTCCGGTTGCTCCTTCCTGTCCGACCATATCGACGGAGCCAACCAGCACCTGGCCCACCATGACGTGGCAGTGGTGGCGGTTTCCCACGCACCCTTCGCCGAGTTCCAGGCGTTCAAACGGCGCATGGGCTGGAAATTCGCCTGGGTATCGTCAGCAGGCTGCGATTTCAATTACGACTTCGGTGTTTCCGCTCGGGCCGAAGACGTCGCCGCCGGCAAGGCGACCTACAACTACGAAAAATCCGACGGCAGCGAAGACGAACTCCCCGGCCTGAGCGTGTTTTATCGCAACGACGACGGCGAAATCTTCCATACCTACTCCACCTACGCCCGCGGCCTCGACCTGTTGGTCGGCGCCTACAACTACCTGGACCTGACGCCCAAGGGCCGCAATGAAGAGCAAATCATGGAATGGGTGCAGCTTCATGATCAGTATGGAGGTGAGGCTTCATCCAGCTGCTGTCATGGGGAATAGACCGTGGGGACCGAGTCGCGGCTATCGCGAGCAAGCTCGCACAGGTGCAGCTTGAAAGGATAATCTGCATTCGCCCATTCCCGGTGCTGAACTTTTTCCACGCTTGAACCCTCAACCGGATAACCCGCCTTAACCGGAACTGAGGCTCGCCCTATGAAAACCTTGCTGAAATTCACTATCGCCGCCACCCTCGCCTGCGCCCTCCCCGCATTTGCTTGCACGCCAGAAGAAGCCACGGCCAAGCGCGAACAACTGGCCAGGGAGGTCGCCAAGCTCACCGAGCAGAATCCGGCCAAGGCCAAGGAAATCAATGACGAGCTGCAGAAAATGGACCTTGGCACTGCGAGCAAGGATTTGCCGGATAAGTGCCAGTTGATCGATCAGCGATTGAAGGAGCTGGGAACGGCTGAAAAGAAAGCTGAGGGTTGAAGGCCAGATCAAAAGATCAAAAGATCAACCAGATTTCCAGGCATAAAAAAACCCGGACGCTGTCCGGGTTTTTTACTACATCGCTACCAACGCCTTATTCAGCAGCCGGCGCTTCCGGCTTGCGGCGCTTGAGCGGCGCCATGCCGTCCTTGCTGACCAGCGACAGGGCGTCGGTCTTCGGGCGGTTGGCGATCTTGCGCTTGGTCGGGGCCTTGGCGCCGGTTTTCTTCTTGTCGCCCTTGGCGTCGACCTTTTTCTTCTTCACGCCAACGGCTTTGCCCGAGGCCTTGACCTTTTTCGGTCCGCCGTAGGTACCTTTGACTTCCTTGATGGTGCGGCGCTCGAAGCTCTGCTTGAGGTAGCGCTCGACGCTCGACATCAGGTTCCAGTCGCCGTGGCAGATCAGCGAGATGGCCAGGCCATCGTTGCCGGCGCGGCCGGTGCGACCGATGCGGTGCACGTACTCGTCGCCGCTGCGCGGCATGTCGAAGTTGATCACCAGGTCCAGGCCGTCAACGTCCAGGCCGCGAGCGGCGACGTCGGTGGCGACGAGGATTTTCACGCCGCCCTGCTTCAGGCGGTCAATCGCCAGTTTGCGATCTTTCTGGTCTTTGTCGCCGTGCAGCACGAATGCTTTGTAGTCCTGCGCCACCAGGCGGCCGTAGATACGGTCGGCCATGGCCCGGGTGTTGGTGAACACGATGGCCTTCTGATAGGTCTCGTTGGCCAGCAGCCAGTTCACGATCTGTTCTTTGTGCTGGTTGTGGTCAGCGGTGATGATCTGCTGACGGGTGGTCGCATTCAGGTCGCTGACGTTGTTCAGCTGCAGGTGCTCAGGGTCGTTCAGCACCTTGGCGACCATCTCGCGCAGGCCCGAACCGCCGGTAGTGGCGGAGAACAGCATGGTCTGCTGGCGGTTGGTGCACTCTTGCACCAGACGCTGCACGTCTTCGGCAAAGCCCATGTCGAGCATGCGGTCGGCTTCGTCGAGCACCAGGACTTCAACTTCTTTCAAGTCGAGGTTGCCGGCGTTGAGTTGCTCGATCATCCGCCCCGGCGTACCGATCAGGATGTCCGGCACTTTGCGCAGCATCGCGGCCTGGACCTTGAAGTCTTCACCGCCGGTGATCAGACCGGATTTGATGAAGGTGTACTGGGCGAAGCGCTCGACTTCCTTGATGGTCTGCTGGGCCAGCTCGCGGGTCGGCAGCAGGATCAGGGTCTTGATACTGACGCGGACTTTCGCCGGGCCGATCAAGCGGTTGAGGATCGGCAAAACGAATGCAGCGGTTTTGCCGCTACCGGTTTGCGCTGTCACCCGCAGGTCACGCCCTTGGAGCGCCAGCGGAATAGCCGCTGCTTGCACAGGCGTTGGCTCGACAAATTTAAGCTCGGCCACGGCTTTGAGCAGGCGTTCGTGCAGGGCGAATTGGGAAAACACGGGTGCTACCTCGAAGAAATACAAAAAAACAGCTGCATAGGGTAACGGTTTCGAGCGCCCAGGCCGAGTTTCTTTATACAAACGGCTGCAAACAGTGGCTTTTTTGTTGCCTGATTTGTCCCAGAACGTAATACGTAGCGTCTTAAATGCTCTAATCGCCCCGTCGCGTCCTACAGAAGATACGTTTGCCCATGGATATCAAACAGCTCTGGCTCAATGTCCAAGACCTTTGGGGTGCTCTCGATCAGCACCCGCTCCTGCATTCCAGCCTCGGTTTGCTGTTGCTGCTGGTGGTGGCGCTGGCCCTCGGACGAGTGGCGCGTTACCTGATTCTACACGCGACCAAAATACTTGGCCGCCAACCGGCGCTGCACTGGATCAACGATTTTCGCCACAACAAGGTGTTTCATCGCCTGGCACAGATGACGCCGTCGCTGGTGATCCAGTTCGGTCTGCACCTGGTGCCGGAACTGGGCAAGACCAGCCTGGTGTTCCTCGGCAACGTGGCGCTGGCGTTCACCATTCTGTTCCTGGTGCTGGCCGTCAGCGCCCTGCTCAACGCCCTGCTGGACATCTATGCCCGCACCGAACACGCCCGTACCCGTTCGATCAAAGGTTATGTGCAACTGGCGAAAATGGTGTTGTTCGTGTTCGGCGCGATCATCATCGTCGCCACCCTGATCGACCGTTCTCCGCTGTTGCTGCTGTCAGGCCTGGGCGCCATGTCGGCGGTGATTCTGCTGGTCTACAAGGACACCCTGCTGTCGTTCGTCGCCAGCGTGCAGCTGACCAGCAACGACATGCTGCGGGTCGGCGACTGGATCGAGATGCCGCAAGTCGGCGCCGATGGCGATGTGGTGGACATCACGCTGCACACGGTGAAGGTGCAGAATTTCGACAAGACGATTGTGTCGATCCCGACCTGGCGCCTGATGTCCGAGTCGTTCAAGAACTGGCGCGGCATGCAGCAGTCCGGTGGTCGACGGATCAAGCGCAGCCTGTTCATCGATGCCAGCGGCGTGCGTTTCATTCGCGACGACGAAGAACAGAAGCTGGCCCAGGTGCATCTGCTGACCGACTACATCAGCCGCAAACAGGCCGAACTCAAGGCCTGGAACGAAGCCCAGGGCAACGTCGCGGCGATGTCGGCCAACCGGCGGCGGATGACCAATATCGGGACCTTCCGCGCCTATGCGCTGGCCTATCTGAAGAGCCACCCGGAAATCCAGCCGAACATGACCTGCATGGTTCGCCAGATGCAGACCACCGCCCAAGGCATTCCGCTGGAAATCTATTGTTTCACCCGCACCACGGTGTGGGCCGATTACGAGCGGATCCAGGGGGATATTTTCGATTACCTGCTGGCGGTGCTGCCGGAGTTTGGCTTGAGTCTTTATCAGCAGCCCAGTGGCGGGGATCTAAGGGCCGGGTTGTTGCCGGCGGTGCTTGGCGCGAGCCATATTCCCCAGCCTGAAAAGCACGTTATGTAAGACTACATACCCCGTAGGAGCGAGGCTTGCCCGCGAAGGCGGTGTGTCAGACACCCATCGCCTGACTGACACACCGCCTTCGCGGGCAAGCCTCGCTCCTACAGGGTTCAGTGTACGGTTACAGGTTTGCGTACACCCAACCGGCTGATCCAAACCGCCATCAGTATCACCGACCCGCCCAGGAACAACCGCCCCAGCTCCTCATCCTGATTCCAGATCAGCAAATTGATCAGCAGCCCCACCGGCACATGCAAATTGTTCATCACCGCCAGCGTCCCGCCGTTCACCAGGCACGCCCCCTTGTTCCACCAGTACAGGCCCAATGCCGTCGAGACCAGGCCGAGGAATAGCAGCACGCCCCATTGCAGGGGTGCCTCAGGCAGGAAGTTCTGTTTGCCGAACAACAGAAACGCCGGCAATGCCACCGCCAGTGCGCCGAGGTAGAAGTAACCGAAGCGCCGGTAGTGCGGCAGGTCGCTTGGGTGACGGGCCACCAGATGTTTGTAGAGCACCTGCCCGGCCGCGTAGGTGAAGTTGGCCAATTGCAGCAGCAGAAAACCCATGAAGAAGTCCGGGTTGATCCGGTCGAAGCGGATCACCGCCGCGCCGAGCACGGCCACCAGGGCCGCCACCAGGGCCCAGGGATTGAAACGCCGGTTCAGGGCATCTTCGATCAGGGTCACGTGCAACGGCGTGAGGATGGTGAACAGCAACACTTCCGGCACCGTCAGCACCCGGAAGCTCAGGTACAGGCAGACGTACGTCACGCCGAACTGCAAGGCGCCGATCAACAGCATGCCGCGCATGAACGCCGGTTCCACCGAGCGCCAGCGCGTCAGCGGGATAAAGACCAGGCCGGCGAGCACGACTCGCACCAGCACCGCGAAGTAGCTGTCGACATGTCCGGCCAGGTATTCACCGATCAGGCTGAAGGAAAACGCCTGGATCAGCGTGACAAAAAGTAGATAGCCCATGCTCGCCTCATTTTCGGATGGCGGCGACGATAGCGGGTTTTGCCCGTCACTGCGACTCGGCAACCAATACAAAACCCCCTGTAGGAGCTGGCTTGCCAGCGAAGGGGCCCTCAAGTCTTGCAGCGCTCTCCAGGCCGCCTTCGCTGGCAAGCCAGCTCCTACAGGGGGTTGTGTGTGAGCCCAGCAAATCCCGGGCAAAAAAAAGCCCGATCTCGCTAAAGCGTTCAATCGGGCTACCGCACTCAGGAGCAACAAGTGCAAAGGGAGGTTTGATGCGTGTTCAAGTGTTGCGTCAGGTCACTAGACCCTCCAGCGATTATCTGGCGATTAACGGCTCAGGCGACCAGGGAAAGCCTGGCGTTGGCCTGGTTCAGGCCTTTCTCCTGGAAGTCACCGCCCAGGTTCATGCCTTCGGCGTGAATGAAGGTCACGTCGTGAATGCCGATGAAGCCCATGACCTGGCGCAGGTAGGGTTCCTGGTGATCCGCCGGGCCGCCGGCATAGATCCCGCCGCGAGCGGTCAGCACGTAGGCACGCTTGCCGCTGAGCAAGCCTTGCGGGCCGGTCTCGGTGTACTTGAAGGT
Source organism: Pseudomonas sp. MPC6 (assembly GCF_006094435.1). Classification (NCBI taxonomy): domain Bacteria; kingdom Pseudomonadati; phylum Pseudomonadota; class Gammaproteobacteria; order Pseudomonadales; family Pseudomonadaceae; genus Pseudomonas; species Pseudomonas sp. MPC6. Next base: position 5,261,898 of record NZ_CP034783.1, read on the forward strand.
CACGCCGGCGCGCAGCACGTGGTCGAGCCAGGCCTTGAGGGTGCTCGGGATCGCGAAGTTGTACATGGGCGCGGCCATGACCAGCACGTCGGCGGCCAGCAGTTCGTCAGTCAGTTGGTTGGAGCGTTCCAGCGCAACCTGTTCGATGTCGTTGCGCTGCTCGGCGGGTTTCATCCAGCCGCCCAACAGGTTGATGTCTAGATGCGGCACCGGGTTGATGGCCAGGTCACGCACGGTGATCTGGTCGTCAGGGTGAGCGGCTTTCCACTGGCTGATGAAGGTCTGGGTCAGTTGACGGGAAACCGAGTCTTGCTGACGGGCACTGCTTTCGATGATCAGAACGCGGGACATGGGCTGTAGCCTCCATCTGAGAATGCTGTAGGTCGATGGAGTGAAGGTTAAACAGAACCATATCGATGAAAAAGCGCAAATAACTGCTATAACCCATCAATAAATTCGTTTATAAACTGAGCATACCTGTGGGGCGGGCTTGCTCGCGAAGGCGGTGTGCCATTCAACAAATTTGTCGACTGATACGCCGCCTTCGCGAGCAAGTCGAATCGTCTCACCGCCGCTCCCACAGGGGACATCGATGCTATTTGGGGGTGCAACTCAGGTTGATCCGCATCTTGATGATGGTCCGGGTGAACTTCGCGGTGGCATTGGTGTGCTTGCCGGCAGGCACGTCGATCCTGCGGGTGCGCGGTGCTTCCGGGCCATTGTTGAACACCACCTTGCAGATCGCATCGGTCGTGCCGAAGTTGTTGACCTGAATGGAAGCGATGTCGCTGTCGGTGTCGTAGGCGTTGTAGTCGATGCTCATGCCGTTCAGCTGTTTCTGCACATCGATCGGATAGGCAAACGCCGTCAGCGGCAGCAGCGCCAGCACGACACAACCCGACAGCACACCACAAAGCTTTTTCATTCAGCAGTCTCCAATAAGGACTGCCAGCTTAGACAAGAGGAGCTGTTCATGAAAGCGCCCCGCGTGACCCTTGATCAATGGCGAACGCTACAGGCCGTGGTCGACCACGGTGGTTTCGCCCAGGCCGCCGAAGCGCTGCACCGCTCGCAATCGTCGGTCAGCTACACCGTGGCACGCATGCAGGATCAACTCGGCGTCCCGCTGCTGCGCATCGACGGCCGCAAAGCGGTGCTGACCGAAGCCGGCGGGGTGCTGCTGCGTCGCTCCCGCCAACTGGTGAAACAGGCCAGTCAGCTCGAAGACCTGGCCCACCACATGGAACAAGGCTGGGAAGCGGAAGTGCGCCTGGTGGTCGACGCCGCGTACCCGAGCGCCCGTCTCGTGCGCGCCTTGACCGCGTTCATGCCGCAAAGCCGTGGCTGCCGGGTGCGTCTGCGCGAAGAAGTGTTGTCGGGCGTAGAGGAGGTATTGCTCGAGGGCGTGGCCGATCTGGCCATTACCGGTTTCAGCATCCCCGGTTACCTGGGCGCGGAATTGAGCGACGTCGAATTCGTCGCGGTCGCGCACCCCGACCATCCCCTGCACCGCCTCAATCGCGAACTGAATTTCCAGGACCTGGAAAGCCAGATGCAAGTGGTCATTCGCGACTCCGGTCGCCAGCAGCCACGGGATGTCGGCTGGCTCGGTGCCGAGCAGCGCTGGACCGTCGGCAGCCTGGCCACCGCGGCGACCTTTGTCGGCAGCGGCCTGGGTTTTGCCTGGTTGCCGCGGCACATGATCGAACGGGAACTCAAGGAAGGTACGCTCAAGCTGCTACCGTTGGATCAGGGCGGCAGCCGTAATCCGAGCTTCTACCTGTATTCGAACAAGGACAAACCCCTGGGCCCGGCGACACAGATCCTCATCGAATTGCTGCGCACCTTTGATACCGCGCCGCTGGATGCGCCTTTCGCCGCCCCTGAACAAGCCTGACACGGAGTGAGAACATGGCCTATTTCGAACATGAAGGTTGTAACCTGCACTATGAGGAATATGGCCACGGCGCGCCGTTGCTGCTGGTCCACGGCCTGGGTTCGAGCACCCTGGACTGGGAACAGCAGATCCCGGCGTTGTCGGCGCGCTACCGGGTGATCGTCCCGGATGTACGCGGCCACGGTCGTTCCGATAAACCCCGCGAACGCTACAGCATCGCCGGGTTCAGTGCCGACCTGGTCGCGCTGATCGAGCATTTGCACCTTGGCCCGGTGCATTTTGTCGGGCTGTCCATGGGGGGCATGATCGGTTTTCAATTGGCAGTGGACCAGCCGCAGCTGCTCAAAAGCCTGTGCATCGTCAACAGCGGGCCGGAGGTCAAACTGCGCAGTCGCGATGATTATTGGCAGTGGTTCAAACGCTGGAGCCTGATGCACGTGTTCAGCATGGGCGCCATCGGCAAAGCCCTGGGCGCCAAGCTGTTTCCTGAACCCGAGCAGGCTCAATTGCGACAAAAAATAGCCGAGCGCTGGGCAAAAAACGACAAGCGTGCTTATCTCGCCAGCTTCGATGCGATCATAGGCTGGGGGGTTCAGGAACGACTTTCCAGGGTTGCCTGTCCAACTCTCATCATCAGCGCCGACCGTGACTACACACCGGTATCGCTGAAAGAGAAGTACGTAAAACTGCTGCCCGATGCGCGGCTGGTGGTGGTCGCCGACTCGCGCCACGCCACCCCGCTGGATCAACCCGAACGCTTCAACCAAACCCTGCTCGAGTTTCTCACCGCAGTCGACACAAACCCAATCAGGATCACTGACCCATGCTGAAAAAAATCGCCCTCGTCGCCGGCTCCGTGCTGTTTGCCGCCAATCTGATGGCCGCAACGCCCGCCGCCAAGGCGCCGCACGTGCTGCTTGAAACCACCAATGGCCAGATCGAGATCGAACTGGACCCGGTCAAGGCGCCGATCAGTACCAAGAACTTCCTTGATTACGTCAACAGCGGCTTCTACAACAACACGATTTTCCACCGGGTGATTCCGGGCTTCATGGTCCAGGGTGGTGGTTTCACTCAACAAATGCAGCAGAAAGACACCAAGGCACCGATCAAGAACGAGTCCAAGAACGGCCTGCACAACGTCCGTGGCACCCTGTCCATGGCCCGTACTTCCGTGCCGGACTCGGCCACCAGCCAGTTCTTCGTCAACGTCAAGGACAACGACTTCCTGGACCAGGGCGACGGCTATGCGGTGTTCGGTAAAGTCGTCAAAGGCATGGACGTGGTGGACATCATCGTCAACACGCCAACCACCACCCGTGGCGGCATGAAAGATGTGCCGGCCGACCCGGTGTTCATCAAGTCGGCCAAAGTCATCGACTAAGCTACACGGCAAGTCTTGAGCGGCTGCCGGAGTGCGCCGCTCACACTGTTCAAAGGAGAGCCCGTGCGCGGGCGGAGAACTGATGCTTTATCGCCGTTTCGAGAAATTGATCGACATTTTCCGCGATGCACCGACGGCCGCTCCACCGGATCGGGTTCTCCCCTTTTATACCTATTACTTGAAGCAGGTCTGGCCGAGTTTCGCCGTGCTGCTGCTCGTCGGTCTGATCGGCGCGCTGATCGAAGTGGCGTTGTTCAGTTACCTGAGTCGGATCATCGACCTGACCCAAGGCACGCCTAACGTCGATTTCTTCAAGGAACACGGGATCGAGCTGGCCTGGATGGCGGTGGTCGCCCTGGTTTTTCGGCCGATTTTTGTTGGCCTGCATGACCTGCTGGTGCACCAGACCCTGAGCCCGAGCATGACCAGCCTGATCCGCTGGCAGAACCACAGTTATGTGCTCAAGCAGAGCCTGAATTTTTTCCAGAACGACTTCGCCGGACGCATCGCCCAACGCATCATGCAGACCGGCAACTCGTTGCGCGACTCGGCCGTGCAAGCGGTGGACGCGCTGTGGCATGTGCTGATCTACGCGATCAGCTCGCTGGTGCTGTTCGCCGAGGCCGACTGGCGCCTGATGATCCCGCTGCTGACCTGGATCGTCGCCTTCATCAGTGCCCTTTATTACTTCGTGCCGCGGGTCAAGGAGCGCTCGGTGGTGTCCTCCGATGCGCGCTCCAAACTCATGGGGCGGATAGTCGACGGCTATACCAACATCACCACCCTGAAGCTGTTCGCCCACACCAACTTCGAGCAGCAATACGCGCGCGAAGCGATCAAGGAACAAACTGAAAAAGCCCAACTGGCCGGCCGGGTTGTGACCAGCATGGACGTGGTCATCACCAGCATGAACGGCTTGCTGATCGTCTGCACCACCGGCCTGGCGTTGTGGCTGTGGACGCAGTCGCTGATCACCGTGGGGGCCATTGCGCTGGCCACCGGCCTGGTGATCCGTATCGTCAACATGTCCGGCTGGATCATGTGGGTGGTCACCGGCATCTTCGAAAACATCGGCATGGTCCAGGACGGTCTGCAGTCTATTTCCCAACCGGTCAGCGTCACCGACCGCGAGCAGGCCAAGCCCTTGGTGGTGCCCCGTGGCGAAGTGCGTTTCGAGCAGGTGGATTTCCACTACGGCAAGAAGAGCGGGATCATCGCCGACCTCGACCTGATCATTAAACCTGGCGAGAAAATCGGCCTGATCGGCCCGTCCGGCGCCGGTAAATCGACCCTGGTCAATTTGCTGCTGCGCCTGTATGACGTGCAGGGCGGGCGGATTCTCATCGACGGCCAGAACATCGCCGAGGTCGGCCAGGAAAGCCTGCGCGAGCGTATCGGCATGATCACCCAGGATACGTCGCTGCTGCACCGCTCGATCCGCGACAATCTGCTGTACGGCAAGCCCGACGCCACCGACGCCGAGCTGTGGGAAGCGGTACGCAAGGCCCGGGCCGACGAGTTCATCCCGTTGCTGTCGGACTCCGAAGGGCGTACCGGCTTCGATGCCCACGTCGGTGAGCGCGGGGTGAAGCTCTCCGGCGGCCAGCGTCAGCGTATTGCGATTGCCCGGGTGCTGCTCAAGGACGCGCCGATCCTGATCATGGACGAAGCCACCTCGGCCCTGGATTCGGAGGTCGAAGCGGCGATCCAGGAAAGCCTCGAAACCCTGATGCAGGGCAAGACCGTGATCGCCATCGCCCACCGGCTCTCGACCATTGCCCGGATGGACCGGCTGGTGGTGCTGGAAAAAGGCACGATCGCCGAAACCGGCAGCCATGCCGAACTGCTGGCCCATGGCGGGTTATATGCGCGGTTGTGGCAGCACCAGACGGGTGGGTTTGTCGGCATCGATTAAACATTCTGATCGCCCCCCATCCTGTGGGAGCGGGCTTGCTCGCGAAAGCGTCGTGTCAGTCGACATAAATGTTTCTGTTACACAGCTTTCGCGAGCAAGTCGAATCGTCGCACCGCCGCTCCCACATTTGATCTTCGACAACCTGAAAAACCGTCAGAGACCTTCAACCACGGGCTCTGGCGGTTTTTTATTGCCACTGGAAATCCATCAAAACCCTGCTGTAATCAGCCAAGGTTCTGGAGATGAGCCTGTCGTAAATGTGCAGGATGCATCACTCGATACAGTCTCGATAGGAAGCCTATCAAGGACACTCTCATGTCTCTGTTCAAACGTTCAGTCACTGAGTTGTTAGGTACGTTCTGGCTGGTGTTGGGGGGTTGCGGCAGTGCGGTCCTGGCCGCGTCTTCTCCGCTGGGGATCGGGGTGCTGGGTGTGGCCCTGGCCTTTGGTCTGACGGTACTGACCATGGCATTCGCCATTGGCCATATTTCCGGCTGCCATCTCAACCCCGCCGTTTCGGTCGGTTTGTTCGTTGGCGGTCGATTCCCCGCCAGAGAGCTGCCCGCCTACATCATCGCTCAGGTAATTGGCGCGATTATCGCGGCGGCCTTGATCTACTACATCGCCAACGGCAAGGAAGGCTTCGAGCTCGCCAACGGTCTGGCTTCAAACGGCTATGGCGAGCATTCTCCCGGCAAATACTCGATGGCCGCAGGCTTTGTCTGTGAGCTGGTGATGACGGCGATGTTCGTGCTGATCATCCTCGGTGCCACCGACAAGCGAGCCCCCGCCGGGCTGGCGCCGATCGCCATCGGCCTGGCCCTGACGCTGATTCACCTGATATCGATTCCAGTCACCAATACTTCGGTCAACCCGGCCCGTAGCACTGGCCCGGCGCTGATCGTCGGTGGCTGGGCCATCGCGCAATTGTGGATGTTCTGGGTGGCACCGATGGTCGGCGCGGTGATCGGCGGCGTGACATATCGATGGTTAGGCAAGGAAGGCAGCTGAAGCCCAGGGCGAGGATCAGTCTTGCCGGTAAGGCAAGGCCGTCCTCGCTTCCTCGGCATACGCCAACACACCGACGCGCTCTTGCTGCAGGAAGTCTTTGACGGCCGCTTTCAGGCCGGGATGGCGCAGGTAGTGCCAGGAATGGGTGATCACCGGTTCGAACCCGCGAATCAACTTGTGTTCGCCCTGGGCACCGGCATCGAAACGCTGGAAGCCGTTGGCAATCGCGTAGTCCATGCCCTGATAGAAACACGTCTCGAAGTGCAGGCGGTCAAACTCCGCCAGGCATCCCCAATAGCGACCGTAAAAGCTGTCGCCCCCCACCAGGCTGAACGCCATGGCTACTGGTCGCGAGCCCTGTTTGGCCAATACCACGCGAATCGATTCCGGCATCCGCTCGGCCAACAGACTGAAAAACTCCCGGGTCAGATAAGGCCGTTGCCGCCGCACTGCGTAGGTGTTGGCGTAGCAGGCATAGACAAAATCCCACTGCAGCTGATCCAGCTGCCGACCTTCAAGCCATTCGAAATCAATCCCCTGCCCCGCCACTTGCTCGCGCTCTTTGCGCATCTGCTTGCGCTTGCGCGAACTGAGGACGTCGAGAAAATCCTGAAAGTCCCGATAGCCGCGATTCTGCCAGTGGTACTGACAGCCGATGCGCTGCAACCAGCCCGGTTGTTCGGCCAATGCGGCATCGGTGAAGGGATCGGTGAAGTTGATGTGAGCACTTGAGAGCTGTTCGATCTCAAGGTAGCCGGGCAGGCTTTTCAACAGCTCGAAACCATCTTCGAGGGAGGCCGCCAGCAAGCGCGGGCCACTGACCGGGCTGAACGGTACGGCGCTCAACAGCTTGGGGTAATAGTCGATGCCGGCGCGCTCGCAGGCATCGGCCCAGGCGTGATCGAACACGTACTCGCCATAGGAATGCCATTTGCGGTAACCGGGCAGCGCGGCAATCAGGCGATCGCCTTCGATGTTCAGCAAATGCTCGGGTTGCCAGCCGGAATGCGGGCCGACGCTACCGCTGTCTTCCAGGGCGCAGAGAAAAGCATGGCGCAGGAATGGCTGGCTATCCGGCACCAGGGCATCCCAGGTGTTCGCAGCGATTTCGGACAGATTTTCCAGACGTTGCAACGGCATCAACTTCCTCTCCACTTCTTTGCGTGAAAGCCCCGCGAGTATCGCTTATCGCGCAGCTCTCCACACGATCTATCCGACCGCAGCGCTCTGGAAAGGGGTTTCCAGGTGGTTCCAGGGGCATCGGTACGGTCATCGAGACGCCATCATTTTGCCACTGCTTTGTCATAATCGATCGCGATACTGGCGCCAGTTTTTAGAGCGTCGGGTTCTACCCGGCCCCTGTTTCCGTCCTCAAGGTCGGTTGTGTTCTGGATGGCTCAGTCATCCTCTTACATCTTCGGAGATTGATATGCGTCTTGCTTCCACGAAAACTGCGGCAGCCCTGTGCGGTGGCCTGATGCTGGCCATGAGTGTTCCGGCCAGCGCCGCAGTCGACGCCAAACTGCTCGACATGCTCAAGGCCAACGGTTCGATTTCCCAGGCGCAGTACGCTGAACTGCAGGCCGAACTGGCCAAGGATCAGAAGGACCAGCAGATTGCCCGTCAGGCTCAGCAAGAGACCAACGAACAAATCGCGGCCACCGCGAAGAAAACCAATGAGCTGAGCACCTTCGACCAGAAACTGGCGTGGGCGGCCAAGACCCAGTTCAAGGGCGATGTGCGTTTCCGTCAGGAGACGGTCAAGAACGACGGCGTGTCCAACTCCGGCGACCAGGACCGCCAACGTATTCGTGCCCGCCTGGGCGCCTACACCGAAATCAATCCGCAAGTGGACACCGGCATTCGTATCGCCACTGGCAACAACAACGACGCTCGCTCCACCAACCAGAGCCTGGAAGGCAACTTCTCCAAGAAAGATATCTGGCTGGACCAGGGCTACGTCGACTACCACCCGACTGCCATCAAGAATTTGCACTTGATCGGCGGCAAGATGCCACAGCCATGGGTGAGCATGGGCGACATCATCTGGGATAGCGACATCAGCCCGGAAGGTCTGGCGGTGACTTACAAATACCCGCTAGGCAGCACGGCCGAGCTATTCGGTAGCGCCGGCCACTACACTCTTCAGGACAACGTCGACGGCGAAGGCAAACAGTTCCGTCACGACCTGCGTCTGTATGCTGGCCAGTTGGGCGCACGCTTCGCGATCACCGACAACCTGAAAATGACGCTCGGTGGCAGTCTTTACGCTTACGACAACGACGAGGACGCCGCGACACTGGCTATCAACGGCAACAGCCCGGGCGAAGAGTTCAAAGTGTACGAAGGCTTCGGTCAGCTCGACATCGGCGGTCTGCCGATGCCACTGTCGCTGTACGGTCAAATCGTCAACAACGACAGTGCGAGCAACGATCAGGACATGGGCTGGCTGGCCGGGGTCAAGACCAAGTTCTACGGCTTCGGCGTGGATTACAACTATCGCGACGTACAGCGTAACGCCGTGGTCGGTGCCTTTACCGACTCCGACTTCGCCAACGGTTTCACCGGTTCGCGCGGCAGCAAGTTGAAAGTGAGCTACGAGATCGACAAGAACTTCGCCCTCGGCGCGACGTACTTCATGGCTGACTCCGACTTTACCAACGCCAACCTGCGGGATTCGAAAATCAACACCCTGCAGCTGGATGCAGAAGCCAAGTTCTGATTCCTCGCTACATGGCTCGGGCAAGGAAGCCTGAGCCGCATTTTTTACAGCCTGGCGTTGCTGCATCGGTCCCCATCATCCGTCCGATGCAGCAACGCCAGGCTGTTTTGTTTTTGCCAACCCCTGTAGGAGCGAGCTTGCTCGCGAAAAACCTGAGAGCGCTGCGGGGTGTCAGGTTGCCAGCGTTATCGTTGACGACCTTCGCGAGCAAGCTCGCTCCTACAGGAGGGGTGGATTCAGCGCTTGCGCAAAATCACGCTACCAATCGAATAACCGGCGCCGAACGAGCTGAGCACCGCCAGCGAACCGGCCGCCAGATCATCCTGATGCTTGTGAAAGGCAATCACCGAACCGGCAGAGCTGGTGTTGGCATAGGTGTCGAGAATCACCGGCGCTTCTTCTTCGGTGGCTTCGCGGCCCAGCAGTTTCCTGACGATCAAGTGGTTCATGCTGAGGTTGGCCTGGTGCAGCCAGAAACGCTTCACGTCAGTGATGTTGAGCTGGTTTTCTTCCAGATGGTTGGCGATCAGTTCCGCGACCATCGGGCAGACGTCCTTGAACACCTTGCGGCCTTCCTGGACGAACAGTTTGTCCTTGGCGTCGATGCCTTCTTCCGCTGCGCGATTGAGGAAGCCGAAGTTGTTGCGGATGTTGTTGGAGAACTTGGTCAGCAGCTTTGTGCTGACGATGTCGAACTGGTACTGGGAGGTGGCCAGGTCGGCACGTTCGATGATCACCGCGGTCGCGGCGTCGCCGAAGATGAAATGACTGTCGCGGTCGCGGAAATTCAGGTGACCGGTGCAGACTTCCGGGTTGACCATCAGGATCGCCCGGGCCTGGCCCAGTTGCACGCTGTTCGCCGCGGTCTGGATGCCGAAAGTCGCCGAGGAACAGGCGACGTTCATGTCGAAGCCGAAACCCTGGATGCCCAGCGCTTCCTGGACTTCGATGGCGATGGCCGGGTAGGCGCGCTGCAGGTTGGAACAGGCGACGATCACGCCGTCAATGTCCGCGGCGGTCTTGCCCGCACGCTGCAGGGCTTGCTCGGCAGCGCCGATGGCCATCTGGCAGAGCACCGACCACTCGTCATTCGAGCGCTCCGGCAGGCGTGGCGCCATGCGTTGCGGGTCGAGGATGCCGTCCTTGTCCATGACGAAGCGGCTTTTGATGCCAGAGGCTTTTTCGATAAATGCCGCGCTGGATTCGGTCAGCGCTTCGATTTCACCGCGGGCAATGGCTTCGGCGTTATCGGCGTTGAACTGCCCGACGTAAGTATTGAAAGACTGCACCAGCTCTTCGTTGGAAATGCTGTTGGCCGGGGTGTACAAGCCGGTGCCACTGATGACGACGTTATGCATGGTCGTTTCTCTGATCTGTTCAGGCAGAAAGCATTGGCACCGACGTACCAATACGCAAAGGGTCTACTCCAGGGCAACCTGGCATCGCTTTATTCCGATCCGCCCGGGCCCGTGAAGGCTGAAAACTGCGGGACTGGCGTTTATAGGCGCGAAGTTTGCCATAAACCTGGGGTTTTGGCGCCTTTTGCGAGAATACCCGCAACACGCAAATCCTGTAGGAGCCCGGCTTGCCGGCGAAGGCGTCTTCGTGGGCGATACAAGGTTTGAGGCCGCTTTCGCTGGCAAGCCAGCTCCTACACGATCTCCGGTATGCAGATGGAGAGTGGTCAACGCCAATCCCTGTAGGAGCCCGGCCTGGCGAAGGCGTCTTCGTGGGCGATGCAAGGCTTGAGGCCGCTTTCGCTGGCAAGCCAGCTCCTGCAGGGGGGCGTGTCAGGGTTCGACCTGGGTCCATTGCTTGCCCAGGCGCTTGTCGGAGATTGGCACCTTGGTCCCCAACTGCTGGGCGAACAACGACACCCGGTATTCCTCCAGCCACCAGCGATAAAGCTCCAGCTGCGGGTCGCGCTTGCCTTCCTGGGCGTGCTTGTTGGCGCGGGTCTGGTATTGGCTCCAGAGCCCGGACAACTCGCCGCTCCAGACCCGGTCCTTCTGCACCTGGGCGCCGAGTTTTTCAAAGCGTTGCTCGATGGCCTTGAGATAACGCGGCAGTTCCTTGAGCCACTGCATCGGCGTTTCACGCACGAAACCCGGATAGACCAGATGACTGAGCTGCTGCTTGATGTCGTTCAGGGCCACGGCTTGCGCCAGGTCGATCTTGCCCTTGAAGCGCTTCTGCAGACCGTGCCAGTGCTTGAGAATCTCCAGCGTCAGCTTCGCCAATCGCTCGGCGTGCTCGGTCCAGCCGCCACGTTTGCGCTCGGCCAGCGCCGCCAGTGCAGCGCCATCGCGCGGCAGCGGGTCTTCGCCGTCGAGGATGCAGCTGTCGAGGCTGGCCAGCAGGATGTCTTCCACCAGGCTGTCGATACGCCCCATGTCGCGGTACATCAGGCCCAGTTCGGTCAGCCCCGGCAACTTGCCGCGCAGGAACTTCGCCGGCTCGGCCAATTGCTGCATCAGCAAGCGCTGCAAGGCCCGGCGATGCTGGAACTCGGCTTCGGCCGGCGTCGAGAAACGCCCTTCCTTGACCGTGCCGCTCTCCTCCACCAGCGCCGGATACACCGTCATCGACAGCCCGGCGATCTTCTGCTGGGTTTTCTCAGCGACGGCGGCAAAGACTTTCGCCTCCACCGGCTGCTGGCTTTTCGCGGTTTGCGGCACGGCCAACGCCGCCTGGCTCGCCTCGGCAAAGCGCGCGGTCAACTCGGCCAGGTCCCGGCCTTCACCGAGGAACTTGCCCTGGCCGTCGACGATTTCCAGGTTCATCCGCAAATGGCTGTCGACCTGCTGCGCCGCTTCGGCCCAGGCTTCATCGCTGACCCGCGCCCCCGTCATGCGCAGCAATTCACGACCCAACGCCTGCGGCAACGAGCCCTCGGCGAAGGTCATGCGCTGCAGCGCTGCCTTGACGAAGTCCGGCACCGGCACGAAGTTCTTGCGCAGGGCCTTGGGCAGGTTACGCACCAGCGCAATGCACTTGGCCTCGATCACGCCCGGCACCAGCCACTCCAGGCGTTCCGGCGGCAGCATCGGCAACAGCGGCGCGGGCACCCGCAGGGTGACGCCGTCGCGTGGATGGTTGGGCTCGAAGTGGTAACTCAGGGCCAGTTCCAGATCGCCGATGTGCAAGGTATCCGGGTAATGCGCAGCAGTGACTTCACTGGCCTCGCGGGCCAGCACGTCTTCTTCGCGCATGATCAGCAGCTGTGGATCTTTCTGGCTGTTGACCCGGTACCAGCTGTCGAAGGTCGCGGTCTGGTGGATCTCGGCCGGCAGTCGCGCGTCGTAGAAGGCGAACAGGGTTTCTTCGTCGGCCAGAATGTCCCGGCGACGCGCCTTGGCTTCGAGTTCGTCGAGCTGTTCCAACAGTTCTTTGTTCGCCGTCAGGCATCTGGCCCGGGACTGGATCTCGCCACGCACCAAGCCTTCACGAATGAACAACTCACGGGACGTCACAGGATCGATCGGCCCATAGTGCACCGGCCGGCGACCGACCACGATCAGCCCGAACAAGGTGATCTGCTCGAACGCCACGACCTGGCCGCGCTTCTTCTCCCAATGGGGTTCGAAGTGGTTTTTCTTGATCAGGTGCCCGGCGAGCGGCTCGATCCAGTCGGCATCGATCTTGGCCACCATCCGCGCATAAAGCTTGGTGGTCTCCACCAGTTCGGCGGCCATCAACCATTGCGGGCGCTTTTTACCCAGCCCGGAGGACGGGTGAATCCAGAAGCGGCGCTGACGGGCACCGAGGTAGTCGCCGTCTTCGGTTTTCTGGCCGATCTGGCTGAGCAGGCCCGAGAGCACGGCTTTGTGCAGCTTCGGGTAATCCGCCGGCTCTTTATTGAGGCTCAGCTGCATGTCGCGGCAGATCAGGCTCAACTGCCGGTGAGAATCGCGCCACTCGCGCAGGCGCAGGTAATTGAGGAAATTCTTGCGGCACCAGTTGCGCAACGGGCTCGCCGTCAGCGCCTGGCGCTGTTCTTCAAAACCACGCCACAGGTTGACCAGCCCGGCGAAGTCCGAGTCCACGTCCTTCCATTGCGCGTGGGCCTGATCCGCCGCTTGCTGACGCTCCGGCGGACGTTCGCGCGGGTCCTGGATCGACATGGCGCTGGCGACGATCAGCACTTCCTGCAAGCTGCCGAGCTTCGCCGCTTCCAGCAGCATGCGGCCCATGCGCGGGTCCACCGGCAGTCTCGCCAGTTGACGACCCAGCGGGGTCAACTGGCTGTTGCGGTCCACTGCCGAGAGTTCTTGCAGCAGGTTGAAACCGTCGCTGATGGCCTTGCCATCCGGTGGCTCGATAAACGGGAAATCGGTGATCTCGCCCAGGCGCAGGTGCAGCATCTGCAAGATCACCGCCGCCAGGTTGGTGCGCAGGATCTCCGGGTCGGTAAATTCCGGACGACCGATAAAGTCCTCTTCGCTGAACAGCCGCACGCAGATGCCCGGTTCGACCCGCCCGCAACGGCCTTTGCGCTGGTTGGCGCTGGCCTGGGAAATGGCTTCGATGGGCAGGCGCTGGACCTTGGCCCGGTAGCTGTAGCGACTGATGCGCGCGGTGCCGCTGTCGATCACGTAACGAATGCCCGGCACCGTCAGCGAGGTTTCGGCGACGTTGGTCGCCAGCACCACGCGCCGGCCTGGGTGCGACTGGAAAATCCGCTGCTGTTCGGCCGGCGACAAGCGTGCATACAGCGGCAGGATTTCGGTGTGCTTGAGCTGGGCCTTGCGCAACATGTCGGCGGCGTCGCGAATCTCGCGCTCACCGGGCAGGAACACCAGCACATCGCCCGGGCTCTTGCGCTCGCTGCGTTCGAACGCGGCGATTTCGTCGAGGGTGGCCAGAATGGCCTGATCCACGGTCAAGTCATCCTCGACGCGGTTGCCCTCCTCGTCCTGCTCCAGGGTCAGCGGGCGATACCAGGTCTCTACCGGGAAAGTGCGCCCGGAGACTTCGACGATCGGCGCATCATCGAAATGCTTGGAAAAACGCTCCAGGTCGATGGTCGCCGAGGTGATGATGACTTTCAGATCCGGACGACGGGGCAGCAGGGTTTTCAGGTAACCGAGCAGGAAGTCGATGTTCAGGCTGCGTTCGTGGGCTTCGTCGACGATGATCGTGTCGTAGCGTTCGAGGTAGCGGTCGTTCTGGGTTTCCGCCAGCAGGATGCCGTCGGTCATCAGCTTGATCAGGGTGTTGGCATCGCTCTGATCCTCGAACCGCACCTGATAGCCGACCAGCGCGCCCAACGGCGTGCCCAGTTCTTCGGCGACCCGGCTGGCCACGCTGCGCGCAGCGATCCGGCGGGGCTGGGTGTGGCCGATCAGGCCATGCTGGCCGCGACCGATTTCCAGGCAGATCTTCGGCAACTGGGTGGTTTTACCCGAACCGGTTTCGCCAGCAATGATCAGCACCTGATGCTTGAGCAGCGCCGCCTTGATTTCATCGCGCTTGGCGGCGATCGGCAGGCTGTCGTCGTAACGCACCACCGGCAGGCTGGCGCGCCGCGCCAGCACCTGATCACAGGACGCTTGCAGGCGCGCCGCCCACTGGGCCAGCTTGGCCTCGTCAGGTTTCTTGCGCAGCTCGAGCAACTGCCGCCGCAGCCGGTGGCGGTCGGCGAGCATGGCGTGATCGAGGTTTTTCAGCAGTTTGTCGATGGAAGGCGATTCGTCAGTCATCAGGTACGCAATAAGTCGTCTAGTGGCGCAGGGGGCGGATTGTCGCAGATTTGAAGGACTATTGTAGGAGCCGGCTTGCTGGCGAAGGCGATGCGTCAGTCACATCGTAGGTGACTATCAGGCCGTCTTCGCTGGCAAGCCAGCTCCTACAGGGGTTGTGGTGTGACAGGCACAGTGGAGGTGTCTGTCAGGCCGTCTTCGCTGGCAAGCCAGCTCCTACAGGGGGTTGCGGTGTGACAGGCACAGTGGAGGTGTCTGTCAGGCCGCCTTCGCTGGCAAGCCAGCTCCTACAGGGGGGTGCGGGTTATTCGTTATCTCGGCTTTTGCGGCGGTACGGGAACACGTCGATCACCTTGCCGGCCCGAATCGCCTCCTGCAGGCTTTTCCAGTAATCGGCGTTGTACAGCTCGCCATGCAGTTGATCGAATAACTTGCGCTGCCCGGCATCGGCAAACAGAAACGGTGGAAACTCTTCGGGAAACACATCCAGCGGTCCGATCGAATACCACGGCTCGGAGGCCATTTCATCTTCCGGGGTACGCGGTTGCGGGATATGGCGGAAGTTGGCCTCGGTCAGGTAGCAGATTTCGTCATAGTCATAAAACACCACACGCCCGTGGCGGGTGACGCCAAAGTTCTTCAGCAGCATGTCGCCCGGAAAGATGTTCGCCGCCGCCAGCTGCTTGATCGCCAGGCCGTAATCTTCCAGCGCCTCGCGCACCTGCGCCGGGTTGGCGTGTTCCAGGTACAGGTTCAGCGGCGTCATCCGCCGCTCGGTCCAGCAGTGACGAATCAGCACCGTGTCGTCCTCCACCGACACCGTGGACGCGGCCACTTCGAGCAATTCTTCCAGGCACGCCGGCTCGAATTTGCTCAACGGGAAACGAAAGTCAGCGAATTCCTGGGTATCGGCCATGCGCCCGACCCGGTCGACGCTTTTCACCAGGCGGTACTTCTCGATCACGGTGGCGCGGTCGACGTTTTTCGACGGCGAGAAGCGGTCCTTGATGATTTTGAACACGGTAGTGAAGCCCGGCAGCGTGAACACGCTCATGACCATGCCGCGTACGCCGGGCGCCATGATGAACTGATCGTCGGTGTTGGCCAGGTGATTGATCAGTGCCCGGTAAAACTCGGATTTGCCGTGTTTGTAGAAGCCGATCGAGGTGTACAGCTCGGCGATGTGCTTGCCCGGCAGGATGCGCTTGAGGAAACCGATGAACTCCGCCGGTACCGGCACATCCACCATGAAATACGAACGGGTGAAGGAGAAGATGATCGACACGTCCGCTTCATCGGTGATCAACGCATCGATCTGAATCCCGCGGCCTTCGCGGTGCAGCAGCGGAATCACCAAGGGCCACTGCTCGTCCTGGGTGTAGATGCGCCCCACCAGGTACGCTCCCTTGTTGCGGTAAAGCACCGAGGAAAACAGCTCGACGCTCAGCTCCGGGTCCTTGCACACCCAGTCCGGCAGGTTCTCGCGCAATTGCGCTTCGAGACGGCGCAGGTCGGCGGGCAGGTCGGCGTAATCCTCACTGAAGCGGTAATCGGCGAAAACGCTGGCGAGCATGCCCGACAGCTGGCCTTGAGGTTTATAGGTGCGGGTTTGCGCGGCACGTGCCCGGCGCAGGCTGGGCCGGGTGGTGTGGATGAACATGCAGCCATCGCTGATCAGGTCGTGGCTGAACAGCCCGCAGAAGATCGAGTTGTACCAGGTCTCGGATAACTCATCGTCGAAGCGCAGGTCGATCAGGGTGATGTAGGCGCTCTTGACCAGCGGCCAGCAACTGTCGTCCATCAGCGTGTCGGCGTCGAAGGCGCTGCGCAGTCGCGCCACGGTTTCGCCGACTTTTTCTTCGTACAGATTGATCCGTGCAGCCGACGCGATTTGCGCCTCCTGCCACTTGGCCTGTTCGAATCGGGCTCGGGCGCCGTCGGTGATCTGACGGAAATGCTCGCGGTAATCGTCAAAGCCGTCGAGGATCATTCGGGCGATGTCGGCGGCTGGCCAATGCTGCGGCATAGGTAAAACCTCGGCGGCTGATGCTGATCGTTGGAGCCTGAGCTTAGTGGCCCTGTGTGACGCAACGCAACCATTGCCTTGTACCCTGACTGGCGCGACACTTGCGCGCCAATCATGGAAGGAAACCGCTGTGAACCTCGTCGATACTCTGCGTTTGCTGGCACTTGCCGCCATTTGGGGGGCGAGTTTCCTGTTCATGCGCATCATCGCCCCCGTGATTGGCACGGTGCCCACGGCTTTTTTCCGCGTGTCGATTGCGGCCGCCGGGTTGCTGGTGATCCTGGGCCTGATGCGCATCAGCTGGGACTTCAAAGGCAAACTCAAGACGGTGATGCTGCTGGGGATGATCAACTCCGGGATTCCCGCGACCCTCTATTCCGTCGCCGCCCAAGTGCTGCCCGCCGGTTACTCGGCGATTTTCAATGCCACGACGCCGCTGATGGGGGTGTTGATCGGCGGACTGTTCTTCCATGAAAAACTCACCGCGGCCAAGGTCGGCGGGGTATTTCTCGGCCTGTTCGGCGTCGGCATCCTGACCCGGGCCGGGCCGGTGGCGTTCGACATGGACCTGTTGATGGGCGCCCTCGCCTGCCTGCTCGCCACCACCTGCTACGGTTTCGCCGGGTTCCTCGCACGCCGTTGGCTCGACCAGGCCGGCGGTCTCGACAGCCGTCTTTCGGCGCTGGGCAGCATGCTGGGCGCGACGCTGTTGTTGCTGCCGCTGTTTGGCTACAGCGTGATCAGCCAACCGCCTGCGAGCTGGGGCGGCTGGAGTGTCTGGCTGTCGTTGCTGGGGTTGGGGCTGGTATGTACCGCGTTGGCGTACATTATTTACTTCCGCCTGCTCAGCTCGGTCGGGCCGGTGAAGTCAATGACCACGACCTTCCTGATTCCGCCGTTTGGCGTGTTGTGGGGGGCCTTGTTATTGGATGAGCCGTTGTCGATGGCGCATATTTATGGCGGGGTGTTGATTGCGGCGGCGTTGTGGATGGTGTTGAAGCCGGCTGTGGTGAAGGCTTCCAAGGTGGTTGCCCGGCAGTGATGCGGTGCTGTCGATTACGCCTTCGCTGGCAAGCCAGCTCCTACAGAGATTGGTGTCGTACACAAAATTTGTGAGCAATACCCCATCCTGTAGGAGCTGGCTTGCCAGCGAAAGCGTCAGCTCTGGCACCGACAATTACAAAGGCAGGTCACTCATCTCCCCATCCACCAACCGCCGAATCCCCAGCGGATTAGCATCCTGCAATGCCTCCGGCAACAACGCATCCGGATAATTCTGGAAGCACACCGGCCGCAGGAAACGGTCGATCGCCAGGGTCCCCACCGATGTCCCTCGCGAATCCGACGTCGCCGGATACGGCCCGCCATGCACCATCGCTTCGCACACCTCGACCCCGGTCGGATACCCATTGAGCAGAATCCGCCCGACCTTTTCCTGCAGTAATTCCGCCAGCCAGCGATACTCCGGCAGCTCCCCGGCCTCGCCAATCAACGTCGCCGTCAGTTGCCCGCGCAGGCCCTGCAGCGCTGCCGTCAGCTGCGCCCTATCCTCGACTTCAACGATGATGGTGGTCGGTCCGAAAACCTCTTCCTGCAGCCGTTCATCGCCCTTGAGCAACAGACTGACATCCGCCCGGAACACCTGCGGTTGAGCCTGACTGCCCTGTTGTGGCTTGCCCGCCAGATGCGTCAGTCCCGGATGTTCGTGCAGCTCGCCCAGGCCTTTGCTGTAGCTGACCAGCGCACCGGCGTTGAGCATGGTCTGCGGCGGTTGCTGGTTCATGCTGGCGCAAAACGTTTCGACAAAGGTGCTGAACTGTGGAGAGCGCAGGCCGATCACCAACCCCGGATTGGTGCAGAACTGACCGCAACCCAGGGTCACCGAACCGGCCAGTTGCGCGGCTATCTGTTCGCCACGCACGGCGAGAGCTTCGGGCAGCAGGAACACCGGGTTGATGCTCGACATCTCGGCAAACACCGGGATCGGCTGCGGGCGGGACGCGGCCATCTGACTCAGGGCATTGCCGCCCTTGAGCGAACCGGTGAAACCCACGGCCTGGATCGCCGGGTGCTTGACCAGCCATTCACCGACGCCACCGCCGTAGATCATGTTGAACACGCCAGCGGGCATTTCAGTACGTTCGGCAGCGCGGATGATTGCATCCGCCACCCATTCGGCGGTCGCCATGTGGCCGCTGTGCGCCTTGAATACCACCGGGCAACCGGCGGCCAGCGCGGAAGCGGTGTCACCACCGGCGGTGGAAAATGCCAGGGGAAAGTTACTCGCGCCAAATACCGCGACCGGCCCCAAGGCGATGCGGTACTGGCGCAAATCCGGACGCGGCAACGGCTGACGATCCGGCAGCGCCCGGTCAATCCGCGCGCTATAAAAATCACCACGGCGCAGGACCTTGGCGAACAGGCGCATCTGCCCGCTGGTGCGCCCGCGTTCACCTTGAATGCGCCCGGCCGGCAACGCGGTTTCGCGGCACACGATGGCGACGAAATCATCGCCCAAGGCATCGATTTCATCGGCAATGGCGTCGAGGAACTGCGCACGTTTTTCCGCGCTGAGGTTGCGGTAGATCGGGTAGGCAGCCGCGGCAGCATTGGCGGCGGCATCCACTTCGGCTTCGGTCGCCTGGAAGAAGCTGCCGGGCAGCGGCTCACCACTGGTCGCGTCGAGGCTTTGCAGCTGCAGGGTGCCGTTGGCGCTGCGCCGGCCGCCGATGTAGTTGTGTCCAAGTAGCGTGGTCATTTCGCATTTCCTTGATCGATGGCAGACCCTGTAGGAGCGAGCTTGCTCGCGAAAGAGGTACATCCGACACATTTTCTGTGCCTGTACGACCTTCGCGAGCAAGCTCGCTCCTACAAGGGGTCAGAGTGTGCGCACCTGGCCGATGGCCAATGGTTGGGCGCTTTCGCCGATGCCGTTTTCCAGCGCTGCGCCGAACTCATCGAGGCTGATCTGGAAGCGATCCCCCGGCTGGGTTTTCACCCCGTCGGCAAACGATAGCGTGGCGGTGCCGAAGTAATGCACGTGGACATCGCCCGGACGCAGGAACTGCGCGTATTTGAAGTGGTGGAATTCGAGGTTGGCAAGGCTGTGGCACATGTTGTCTTCGCCGCTGAGAAACTCCTGTTCCCAGATCGTTTCACCGTTGCGCGTGATGCGGCTGGTGCCCGCCAGGTGCCTGGGCAGTTCACCGACCCGCAGTTCCGGGCCATAGGCACAGAAGCGCAGTTTCGAATGGGCGAGGTACAGGTAATTGCGCCGCTCCATCACATGGTCGGAGAACTCGTTGCCCAGGGCAAAACCGACCCGATACGGCTGGCCGTCGTCGCCGATCACATAGAGACCGGTGAGCTCCGGTTCTTCGCCGGCATCTTCGGCAAACGGTGGCACCGGGAAGTCCGCGCCGGGGCGCACGACGATGCTGCCATCGCCCTTGTAGAACCATTCCGGCTGCGCACCGACCTGGCCGGCCGCTGGTTTGCCGCCCTCCAGGCCCCATCTGAAGATGCGCATGGTGTCGGTCATGCCGGCTTCGACCGCTCCGTCCTGCTGGTGCATCTTGTCCCGCGCCGAGGCGCTGCCCAAATGGGTCAGGCCAGTGCCGCTGATCAGGCAATGGGCCGGGTCTTCGTGGTCCAGCGGCGGCAGGACGTTGCCCTGTTGCAACAGTTGCGCGTAATCCGGGCCGGGCTCGGTGCCGCGCTGGGCGACCTCTTCTTGCAGGCTGCGCTGGGCGCGGATCGCCGCGAGTGCCAGTGCACGGGTGCTGCGGGTGTCGCGCACTACCTGGACCTGGGAACCTTCGACGAGACCGACCTGGCGCTCCCCGGCAGTGTTTTCATATTGAATCAGGCGCATGTCCGGCCCTCCAGAAAGTCGTGGATGTGTGGCGAGGCAATCCCCTCGCCACAGGATCACTCGATGATGTTGAAGTCGCCGAGGTACTCATCGGAGATTTCCAGGCCCAGGCCCGGCTTGTTGTCGTCGAGCTGGATGTAGCCGTTGACCGGTTGTGGTTCGCCCTTGAACACGTAGTAAAAGAGTTCGTTGCCGACCTCGACATCGAACACCGGGAAGAACTCGGCCATCGGCGAGGCGGTGGTGGACATGGTCAGGTGGTAGTTGTGCATCTGCCCGGCGTGCGGGATCACCGGTACTGACCAGGCTTCGGCCATGGCGTTGATCTTGCGCGCGGCAGTGATGCCGCCGACGCGGTTGGTGTCGTACTGGATCACGTCGATGGCGCGGCGTTCCAGCAGGTCCTTGAAGCCGTAGGAGGTGAATTCATGCTCGCCGCCGGAGATCGGCATGATCCCCATTTTCTTCAGCTCGATATAACCCTCGATGTCGTCGGCGATCACCGGTTCTTCAAGCCAGCGTGGTTCGAACTCGGCCAGTTTTGGCAACATGCGGCGCGCATATTCCAGGGTCCAGCCCATGTAGCATTCGAGCATGATGTCGATGTCCGGGCCGGCCAGTTCACGCAGCGCCCGCACTTGTTCGATGTTTTTGCGCATGCCCGCCGGGCCATCCTTCGGTCCATAGCCGAAACGCATTTTCAGCGCGGTGAAGCCCTGGTTCAGATAACCCTGGGCTTCTTCGAGGAACAGGTCGAGGTTGTCGTTGGCGTAGAGCTTGGAGGCGTAGGTCCAGATCTTTTCCTTGGTCCGCCCGCCGAGCAGTTTGAACACCGGCTTGTTCACGGCTTTGCCCATGATGTCCCAGATGGCGATGTCGATCGCCGAGATCGCCGCCATGCCGATGCCTTTGCGGCCCCAGGCGTGGCTCTGACGGTACATTTTCTGCCAGATGTATTCGTTGTCGAACGGGTCTTCGCCAATGGCGATCGGTGCCAGGTAGGTGTCGATGATTTCCTTGGCCACACGCGGCGCCAGGGCGCAGTTACCGATGCCGACAAGACCGGTGTCGGTCTCGACTTCCACCACCAGCCAGCCATGGAAACGGAACGAGCCCATGGCGTCGCCGCGTTCGAACAGGATGTCGCTGGCATTGGTGCAGAAGTGCGCTTGCGGGGGGACGACTTTGCCTTTCCACTCGAAAACGCGGGTTCGGATGGCTTTGATTTTCATGAATACAGTTCCTTGCGCTGCCGGCTTTTTGTAGTTGTCGGGTCGCTGCGCGGAGCCGCTCGTACGGGCCGGTCCGGGCATTCGATGGAGCGACTTTAGCCAGCGCCTGGGGGTGACGGATAATCACTTATGCGTATCCGGCGATAACCTGGGGTGATAGCAAAAACCGGTTATCCGCTAGATCGGGTTATCAGACACCACACAAAAAAAGTAGGAGCTGGCTTGCCAGCGAAAGCGGTCTGACAGTCACCTTGTGTGTGTCTGTCAGACCGCCTTCGCTGGCAAGCCAGCTCCTACAGGGGGTTTGCGTTGATCAGAAAAAGCGGGCAGCGCCAGCAATTCCTGTGGGAGCGAGCTTGCTCGCGATAGCGGTCTGACAGTCACCTCATATGTGGCTGTCAGGCCGTCTTCGCTGGAAAGCCAGCTCCTACAGGGTCCAGGGTGGACAAAGGATTGGTGTTGTTTCAGAGACCGGGTGTCAGTAGCTGTTGGCCCCCATCCGGCAGGCAATCTCGAACGCCTGACGGATCGCTCCGACATTCGCCTTGCCTTGCCCCGCGATATCGAACGCGGTGCCGTGGGCCGGCGTGGTAATCGGGATCGGCAACCCGCCTTGCACCGTCACGCCACGGGAGAACCCCATCAACTTGATCGCGATCTGTCCCTGGTCGTGATACATGGTCACCACTGCGTCGAAGGCACTGGCATCGCCCTGCACCTTGAGGAAAATCGTATCGCCGGGATAGGGGCCTTCAGCCGCAATCCCCAGCGCCTGGGCCGAGCGAACTGCCGGGCCAATGATGTCCAGCTCTTCGCGCCCGAACGAGCCGTTATCGCCGTTGTGCGGATTCAACCCACACACACCGATGCGCGGTTTCTCCAGGCCGTTGCGCTTGAGCGCAGTGTCAATCAGTTGGATCGCCTCCACTACCCGCGCCTGGGTGAGCATGCCCGGCACATCGGCCAGGGCGACGTGGGACGTCACCCGGGAAGTCCAGAGGTTATCGAGCACGTTGAATTCGCAGAACGGTCCATGGAAATCCAGCAGCTCGGCGAACCAGTGCAGCTCGTCGCTGTGGGCCATGCCGGCCATGTGCAATGAGGTCTTGTTGAGCGGCCCGAACAGCACCGCGTCGGTAGCGCCGGCCTCGGTCAGGCGCAAGGCCTTTTCCAGGGTGTCGAGGCTGTAGCGGCCGCCGATGACACTGGCTTCACTGCGCGCAAATTCGCCAATGGTGTCGCCACGAAAGTCATAGAACAGCGGCGTGTCATCGTCAAAGTCCAACTGGTCCAGAGACTCGACGCGACGATACGGAAATTCCGTCCCGGCGATGCGCATGCCACGGCGCATTTCCGCCTCGTCGGCAATCAGAATCACATTGGCCTGGCTGCGCACTTCGGGCTCGCCGAGCAGGCGGGCGATCAGTTCCGGGCCGATGCCCGCCGGGTCACCCAGGACCATGGCGATGGTTGTCTTGTTCATGCTTCACTCCTCAAGGGTTCTGGCCCTGTCCGGTCGATGGCGCAAGGCTCGCAACGATAGACCCGCTGCGCGTTGCTGTAGAACAGTCGCTCCTGATCGGCCCGCGGCAGATCGGCAACAATGGATTTGAAACCGTTGTAAATGTCATTGAATGAGCCGCACAACCCGTCCACTGGAAAGTTGCTGGCGAACATCACTCGACCGGGACCGTACATCGCGATCACTTCGCGCACGATCCAGGCATTGTCCTTGGCGCGCCATGCCTGGCCGCGCTGCCCAAGGCCGGAGATTTTCACCTGCACGTTCGGCCATTGGGCCAGCCGCGCCATCGCCAGACGCCAACCCGCCAGGCCCTCGGCACTGCGGTCGCTCGGCAACCCGGCGTGATTGAGAATCAGCGTGGTGCCGGGAAAGTCCCGGGCCAATCGTTCGGCTTCGTGCAAGTTCCACCACGGTGTCTGCAAATCGAAGTGCAGCCCCAGGCCTTGCAGTGCAGCGAAACTGCGTCGCCAATGCTCGTCGCTCATCAGGCTGCGCACATGGCCTACCTGCGCCGGCGTGGTCGGGCCGCCGGGTTTGTGGCGAACGCTGCGCACGCACTTGTAACTCGCTTGCTCGGTCATTACCGCAATGGCGTCGGGATGGTCCAGCCAGGCCTGGGCGACGATTGCATTCGGTACGCCGTAGCGGGCCGCCAGCTGTTCGATGAAGCGGGTTTCGCCAATCGGGTCTTGCGGGTCCCATTCGGTCTCGATATACACCGTCTTCACCACATCATGAGGACCGGCATCGGCGAAGTAATCCTCAGGAAAATAGCGACGCTTGAGCGCACTGTAATCACCGTAGCGAAACGGGATGTTGGCCTCGGGCGCCAGCCAGGGATGGCCATTGATCGACGGGTCCCAGAAGTGATGATGGGCGTCGATGATCGGTCCATTCCAAAGCTCACCCATGGGGCACCTCGTCGAGGTTGATGATCGGTTCTGACGAGCACTATCGAAGGCCCATTGATAACCGTCCAATCAAAACTTGAGATAAGGCGATAGCCTTGGGTTATGTCACGCCCTGTTTTCAGCGGGCTTTCAGGATATTGCGCCTACGCCGACTTTCCACTCAAATGGCTCTGGCGCAAAGCTCCTGGCGACATGGGCGATTTTACTCGTAGCGACCTATAACCCCAGGCTATCGGCGTATGTATTGTTTTGACTAGACGCGGGCCGTGCGCCTTCCCACACTCAGGCCAGGCTTGCAACTTTCACCACCGACAAGTCGCTCATAACAACTACAAAAACGAGGCCCTTCCATGCGAAATGCATTCGTCCGTCGCACATCCCGTCTGGCTCTTGGCTGCACGCTGGTCGCTGCCGGCGCCCTTCCCGCTCTGGCCCACGCCGCCTGGCAACCGGACAAGAACGTCGAAATCGTCGTCGCCGGCGGTCCCGGAGGCGGTACCGACCAACTGGGTCGCCTGATCCAGTCGATCATCACCACCCACAAGTTCCTCGACGTCAATACCATCGTCCTGAACAAAGGCGGCGGCAATGGTGCCGAAGCCTTTCTCGACCTGAAAATGAACAAGGGCGACCCGGAAAAACTGGTGATCGGCACCAACAACATCTACCTGTTGCCGCTGGTGTCCAAGCTCGGTTATCAATGGCAGGAACTGACCCCGGTCGCGGCCGTGGCCGAGGATGACTTCATTCTCTGGAGCTATAAAGGCGCACCGTGGAAAGATGCCAAGGACTTCTATGAAGCAGCCAAGGCCGACCCGTCGAAACTGCGCATGGGCGGCAGCCAGTCCAAGGATGTCGACCAGACCCTGACCCTGCTGCTGAACCAGACCAACAACAGCAAACTGGTGTACATCCCGTTCAAGAGCGGCAGTGAAGCCGCGACCCAACTGGCCGGCAAGCACATCGCCGCCAACGTCAACAACCCCAGCGAAAGCATCAGCCAATGGCGTGGCGACCAGGTCGAGCCGCTCTGCGTGTTCAGTAAGGAGCGCATGAGCTACACCGAGAAAGTCGCCGGCGATAAATCCTGGGCCGACGTTCCGACCTGCCACGAACAGGGCCTGGGCATCGACCAGTACCGCTTCCCGCGCACCGTGTTCATGCCCGGCGAAGTCACCGCCGAACAGCGCGCGTTCTATGTCGAATTGATGCGCAAAGTCACCGAGACTCCGGAATTCAAGGCCTACGTCAAGCAGAACGCGTTGGTGCCGACGTTCCTCGAAGGCGAGCCACTGACCGCCTACATCGAGAAAGACACCGCGCGCGTTACCCCGGTGTTCAAGGAAGCCGGCTGGCTGAAAAACTGAGTTGCCCGCGGCCGTCCGCCTGCGCACGGCCGTCACCTGCTGGAGGTGTTTGCATGTCCCATTCTTCGGATTCACCGGCGCTGGTCGGTACCCGCTGGGTCGAACTCGGTCTGACACTCTTCACCACGCTGATCGGCGTGGTGGTGATGTACGGCAGCGTCGAACAAGGTATTGGCTGGGGCGATTCCGGCCCCGAGCCGGGTTACTTCCCCTTTTACATCGGCCTGCTGTTGAGCGCCGCGAGTGTGGGCAACGGCGTATTGACCCTGGTGCGCTGGCAAGCGCTGAGCATTTCATTCGTCAGTCGCCCTGCATTCAGGCAAGTGCTGTCGGTGTTCATCCCGATTGCGCTGTTCGTCGCGGCCATGCCGCTGACCGGTATCTATGTGGCCTCGGCCTGTTTCATCGCCTGGTTCATGTGGCATGACAAAACCCGGGGCAAACCCTATGGCAAGTTGATGATCGCGACTATATCCCTCGGTGCAGTCCTCGCCAGCTACCTGATTTTCGCACTGTGGTTCAAGGTCCCGCTGGATGCCGGCCCTCTTGGCGACTGGATTGCCCTGGCCGGGAGACAATTCAAATGAGCGAGTTCGATTCCCTGCTGCAAGGCATGAACCTGATCCTGACCCCCGGCCATATCGGCCTGATGGTGATCGGCGTGCTGCTGGGCATCCTGGTCGGCGTATTGCCTGGCCTCGGCGCCCCCAATGGCGTGGCGTTGCTGCTGCCGCTGACGTTCACCATGTCGCCGGTGTCGGCGATCATCCTGTTGTCGTGCATGTATTGGGGCGCGCTGTTCGGCGGCTCGATCACCTCGATCCTGTTCAACATCCCCGGTGAGCCCTCATCGGTGGCGACCACCTTCGACGGCTACCCGATGGCCCGCGAAGGCCGCGCCGCCGAAGCGCTGACCGCCGCCTTCAGTTCGGCGTTGATCGGGGCGCTGGCCGGGGTCCTGCTGCTGACGTTCCTGTCGACGCGGATTGCCGAATTCGCCATGTCTTTCAGTTCGCCGGAGTTCTTCGCGGTGTACCTGCTGGCATTCTGCACCTTCATCGGCATGAGCAAGAACCCGCCGCTGAAAACCGTGGTGGCGATGATGATCGGCTTCGCCATGGCCGCGGTCGGCATGGACACGGTCTCGGGCAACCTGCGCCTGACCTTCGACCAGCCGGCCCTGATGACCGGCATCAGTTTCGAAGTGGCGGTGATCGGCCTGTTCGGCATTGGCGAAATCCTCTGCACGGTCGAGGAAGGCCTGGTGTTCCGCGGCGAGCATGCGCGCATCACACCGATGGTGATCCTGCGCACCTGGGCCAAGTTGCCACGTTACTGGTGGACCATCGTGCGCAGCACCCTGGTCGGCTGCTGGATGGGCATCACGCCTGGCGGGCCGACTGCGGCATCGTTCATGAGCTATAGCCTGGCGCGACGTTTCTCGAAGAACCGCGAAAACTTCGGCAAGGGGGAACTCGAAGGCGTGATCGCCCCGGAAACCGCCGACCATGCGGCCGGCACCAGCGCGCTGCTGCCCATGCTGACCCTGGGCATTCCCGGTTCGGCCACCGCCGCCGTGATGCTCGGCGGGCTGATGATCTGGGGCCTGCACCCGGGCCCGACGCTGTTCGTCGAACAACATGACTTCGTCTGGGGCCTGATCGCGAGCATGTACCTGGGCAACGTGGTAAGTCTGATCGTGGTGCTGGCCACCGTGCCGCTGTTCGCGTCGATCCTGCGCATTCCGTTCTCGATCATTGCACCGATCATCATCATGGTCTGCGCCATCGGTGCCTACTCGGTGCACAACTCGTTCTTCGACGTGGTGCTGATGCTCGGCTTCGGTGCGCTGGGTTATCTGTTCAAGAAACTCGGCTACCCGATCGCACCGCTGGTGCTGGCCGCAGTTCTGGGGGACAAGGCCGAAGATGCCTTCCGTCAGTCGATGCTGTTCTCCGATGGTCAGATCGGGATCTTCTGGTCGAACCCGTTGGTGGGCGGCCTGACCACGGCAGCGCTGCTGATGCTGTTCTGGCCGCTGATTTCCAAGGCGCTGCAAACCCTGACGGGCCTGCGCAAACCCCAGGTCGCCAAGCCAAAATCGGTGCTGTGACACAGCAATGCTGGCAACGCCTGACATTTGTTGTCAGGCTTGCCGCAGTCCTTTTTCGCGAGCGCGACCATGACCCGAATTCCTGTTGCCAATGTGATCCACAGTCGACTGCGATTGCGTCAGCTACGGCTGATGCTGGCGTTGCAGGAATTCGGTTCGTTGCGACGCGCCGCCGACCACATCGGCATGACGCAACCGGCGGCGACCAAGATGCTGCACGAAGCCGAGGACTTGCTGGGCGTGGAGCTCTTCGAGCGACTGCCCCGGGGCATGCGTTCTACCCCGTTCGGGGAAACCGTCACGTATTACGCACGCATGGTGTTCGCCGAAATCAGCGGCATGCGTGAAGAGCTGGTTGCACTTGAATCCGGCAACCTTGGGCGG
This sequence comes from Pseudomonas sp. MPC6, assembly GCF_006094435.1. Classification (NCBI taxonomy): domain Bacteria; kingdom Pseudomonadati; phylum Pseudomonadota; class Gammaproteobacteria; order Pseudomonadales; family Pseudomonadaceae; genus Pseudomonas; species Pseudomonas sp. MPC6. Next base: position 5,289,961 of record NZ_CP034783.1, read on the forward strand.
GTCGCGGTCGGGGCGATTCCGGCGCTGGCCTCCGGGCTGTTGACCCGGACCATCGCGACCTTGAAACAAAGCCATCCACGGTTATCCATGAGCATCCAGGTCGACACCAGCGACGTGCTGGTGCAGGCACTGTTGCAGGATCAACTGGATATCGTATTGGGCCGGATTCCGGCGGGTGCGCGGGCCGAGGAGTTGCTGTTCGACAGCTTGGGTGAAGAAGCGCTCTGCGTGATTGCCGGTGCGCAAAATCCCCTGGCCAAAGAAACACAGCTGAGCTGGGCGGAACTGCAGAACATGACCTGGGTGCTGCAACAGCATCCAAGCCCGATGCGCTCGATCATCAATCAGGTGTTCCACAATGCACGGGTCGATATCCCCAGCAGCATTGTCGAAACCACCTCGATCATGACCCTGCTGTCGTTGATCCAGCAGACCGACATGCTCGGTGTGACACCGGTGTCGGTGGTCGAGGACTATCCGGGCCGTCATCTGCTGGCCGTGTTGCCGATCAAGTTCGAAGCCCGGCTGCCCCCCTATGGGCTGATCACCCGGCGTCATCGCATTCAATCGTCGGCGATGCAGGCGTTCATGAATTCAGTGCGGGCGGAACATGCGCAAGCCAAGTAGCAAGGCCCCGGGGCATGCCCCGGAGCCTTGTTTTGCTTCAAGCGGTTTTACGGAAGACGAACACCAGACCAACGATGATCAGCAACATGCCAAGCACGCTCAAGGCCGCCAGGCGATTGCCAAAAATCAGGTAGTCCATGACTGCCGTCACCGCGGGTACCAGGTAGAAAAGACTGGTGACATTCACCAGGTTGCCCCGGGCTATCAGCCGATACAGCAGCAACGTCGCCAGCACCGACACCACCAGTCCCATCCACAACACCGGCACGATGAACCCGCTGCCGTATTCGAAACGGAAAGGCTGGAACGGCACGAAGATCCCGCAGAGCAACAGCCCGGCGAGGTACTGCACCGGCAGCGTGCCGAGGGGATTGTCGGTGATGCGCTTTTGCATGATCGAGCCGAAGGTCATGCTCGCCAGTGCCAGCAAACCGAAGAGCATGCCCGCCAGCGACATGCCGGCCAGACCGATGCCTTGGTAGACCACCATGATCAACCCGGTCAGACCCAGCGCCAGACCGAACATCCGGCTCCACGAACGCTGACGCTCCATCAGCACCACGGTGAGGATCGGTTGCACGCCCATGATGGTTGCCATCACGCCGGGCGTGACTTTCAGGTCCAGGGCCAGCAGATAGAAAATCTGATAAGCGCCCAGTAACACCACGCCCGTGGCCATTGCATACATCATCGGTTTGCCGCCCTTGGGCAATTTCAGTTTGAGCAATGGCATCAACAGCACCAGCCCGCACAACGCGATGGCGAAGCGAATCAGCAGAAATGCGAAGGGCGACGCGTGCGCCAGGCCCCATTTGGAGAAGATCGCCCCGCTGCTCCACAGCAGGACGAACAGGCTCGTGGACGCCGCCGCGAGCGCGGTTTTTTTCGAAAGGACAAACATGAATGCCACCTGTAGTCAGGCAAAAAGCCAACTCAGCCGAAGCTGAAATCCAGTAGTTTTTTCAAGCGGGCACGGGGAACAGCAGAAAAAACTGATCAGCCCGAAATGCCGACGCCTGGCGGTGATACGACTGCGCACACCGGCGTGCTGCTGACAGGTGGGGGGTAATGACTGATCTGCACCGGTTGCTGGTTCCCGCACGGCACGACGCCAGCGTTGACCGCTGAATCGACTACCGCGTTGATGAGGGAAGCTGGCATGGGCTGATCTTTTTTGAGGGGTGGATCGGTGGTTTGGAGAACGACCGAGCGCCGACTATAACCAGCGCGTGGCATGGATTGCAATAACGCTCTGTAGGAGCGAGCTTGCTCGCGATGGACGTTAACGATAATGCGTTTTTTCTGGGTAAACGCGTAGTCCTTGAATCCATCGCGAGCAAGCTCGCTCCTACAGGGACCGATATTCTATTCGGGAATAGGCATCAGCCAAACAGCCAATAACCCAACAACGTCAGGACTACGACCGCCAGCATCGGTCGCATCACGCGGTAAGCCTTGGGGTTGCGGCGCTTCCACTGTTTGATCCCGCCACTGAAGCTGTCGCCGAAGTTCTTGCTCCAGGCATAGGCCTGGTTGATCCCGCCAACACGTTCGTCATCCAGGTTCTGCGGTGCGGTGGCACGCCCCAGGAAGCCACTGACCCAACGGTTGATGCGGGTCATGAAGCGGTTGCTCAATGGGCGTTCGACATCGCAGAACAGGATGACCCGGGTCTTCTCGGTTTCGTTCTTGACCCAGTGCACATAGGTCTCGTCGAACATCACGTCCTCGCCATCGCGCCAGGCGTAAATCTGACCATCGACGAAAATGCGGCAGTCGTCGGAGTTCGGCGTCGACAGTCCCAAGTGATAACGCAGGGAGCCGGCAAATGGATCGCGGTGCGGGTTGAGGTGACTGCCGCCCGGCAGCAAGGCGAACATGGCGCCTTTGACGTTGGGAATGCCGCTGAGCAGGGCCACGGTTTTTGGGCACAGGGTTTGTGCCGACGGCAGCGGTTTGTCATACCACTTGAGATAGAAGCGCTTCCAGCCCTTCTTGAAGAACGAGCCGAAACCGGCATCGTTGTTCTTCTCGGCAGCGCGGATGTAGCCCTCGTCGAACAGGTGCATCGCTTCGTCGCGGATGACTTCCCAGTTGTCCTTGAGTACATCCAGTTCGGGGAATTTGCTGCGGTCCAGATAGGGCCTGGACGGTACGCTGGAGAACAGGTACATCAAGGCGTTATAGGGGGCAAACAGCGCCGAGTGATTGACGAACTGACGCAGCACCGGCAATCGTGCCTTGCCGCGCAAATGCACATAAAGAGTACTGCTCAGAAACAGCAGCAACAGCGACGCCTTCGCGGCAAGGGAAAAGGTCATCAGCAACTCCTTGATAGTCGACAACTCTGCACAACGCCATTTACCCGACGTGGCAGTCGGCATGATAAACATTACCGGCTGCAGGAAAAACCGCATAACTCAACATTCAGTGTTGAGGAATTTGCAACAAAGCACTTCTAACACAAGGTTCCTGAAGGGGGGCTGACCTGAGTCAACCGCCCTTTCACAAGATAAAAAACAAGATTAGAAACCAGATCAAAAGATCGCAGCCTGCGGCAGCTCCTACACAATCTCCCGGATTGGCGCAGCCTGCGATCTTTTGATTTTTTCAGTTACTGCTGAGTCTCCTGCTCGGTAAACAGATCACTGAACAACATGCTCGACAGGTAGCGCTCGCCGGAATCGGGCAGGATCACCACGATGGTCTTGCCCTGCATCTCCGGGGTTTCCGCCAGTCGGACCGCTACAGCCATCGCCGCGCCAGAGGAGATCCCGCACAGAATGCCTTCTTCCTGCATCAAACGCAGGGCCATGGCCTTGGACTCTTCGTCGCTGACCAGCTCGACCCGATCGACCATCGACAGGTCCAGGTTCTTCGGCACGAAGCCGGCCCCGATACCCTGGATCTTGTGCGGGCTCGGCTTGATCTCCTCCCCGGCCAGCGCCTGACTGATGACCGGCGATGACACCGGCTCCACGGCCACCGAAATGATCGGTTTGCCCTGGGTATTCTTGATATACCGCGAAACCCCGGTAATGGTTCCACCCGTTCCGACGCCCGCCACCAATACATCGACCGCACCATCGGTATCGTTCCAGATTTCCGGGCCGGTGGTTTTCTCGTGAATGGCCGGGTTGGCCGGATTGTCGAACTGTGCGGGCATGAAATAGTTGGACGGGGCGCTGGCAACAATTTCAGCTGCTTTCTCGATCGCACCCTTCATGCCCTTGGCCGGTTCGGTCAAGACCAGATCGGCACCGAGCGCCTTGAGCACTTTGCGTCGCTCGATGCTCATGGAGGACGGCATGGTCAGCATCAACTTGTAACCACGCGCCGCGGCAACGAACGCGAGGCCGATACCGGTATTGCCCGAGGTCGGCTCGACGATGGTCATGCCTGCTTTGAGTTTGCCGGAGCTTTCGGCGTCCCAGATCATGTTCGCGCCGATCCGGCACTTGACCGAATAACCCGGGTTGCGCCCTTCGGTCTTGGCCAGGATGGTCACGCCGCGCGGGGCGATGCGGTTGATCTGCACCAGCGGCGTATTGCCGATGGAATGGGCGTTGTCAGCGAAAATACGGCTCATGGCTGGGTCCTTGTACAGCATTGAATAAGCCCTCCAAGGTATGCCTGTTGCCTGTGGTCGTCCAGTCAGTCGAACGTCCGGTTACAACCACAGTCAATGGCTTTACATCACCAGAGATTTGCCATCATGAAACGGAGATACCGTTGGCCGCTGTGGACGCTAGCCGGCCTGGTCGTACTGCTGATAGCCCTGCATTTCGCCCTGCCCTACATGGTGCGCAACTACCTGAACGACAAGCTGGCGGACATGGGCGACTACCGTGGCCAGATCGTCGACGTGGACCTGGCCCTGTGGCGCGGCGCTTATAAAATCAACGGGCTGAAAATCGTCAAGGTCGACGGCAAGGTCCCGGTGCCCTTCGTCAACGCGCCGCTGATCGACCTCGCCGTCAGTTGGCACTCGCTCTGGTACGACCACGCGGTGGTGGCCGAGGTGCAGTTCATCAAGCCCGAAGTGAACTTCGTCGACGGTGGGGCCAACAAGCAAAATTCCCAGACCGGCCAGGGCACCGACTGGCGGGCGCAACTGGGCAAGTTGCTGCCGATCACCCTGAACGAAGTGCGCATCACCGACGGCAAGATCAGCTTTCGAAATTTCAATTCAAAACCGCCGGTCAACATGAATGCCACCCAGGTCGACGCCAGCATCTATAACCTGACCAACGTGGCCGACACCGAAGGAAGACGCGACGCTCGCTTCGAAGGCAAGGCGATGTTGCTGGGACATGCACCCTTGGAAACCACCGCCACCTTCGACCCGCTGAGCAATTTCGAAGACTTCGAATTCCGGCTGCGCGCCAGGGGCATCGAACTCAAGCGCATGAACGACTTCGCCTCCGCCTACGGCAAGTTCGATTTCAACGCCGGTCATGGCGATGTGGTGATCGAGGCGCAGGCCAAAAAGGCAAAATTGACGGGTTACATCAAACCGCTGTTGAAGGACGTGGACGTGTTCAATTGGCAGCAGGACGTCGAGAACAAGGACAAAGGAATCTTCCGTTCCATCTGGGAGGCCATCGTCGGCGGCTCCGAAACCGTATTGAAAAACCAGGGCAAGAACCAGTTTGCCACCCGCGTTGAATTGAGCGGCAATGTGCATCGGCAGGATGTCAGCGCGTTCCAGGCGTTTTTGCAGATTTTACGCAATGGTTTCATTCAGGCATTCAATGCCCGGTATGAACAGCCGAAGCCGGATGCGGGTTAAGGTTTGCGCGTGACGGTATAGCGACCGGTCTCCTCAGCCGCTCGCGCCGGGTCTCGCTGCTGCAAAAAATCCCAGCCCAGACACGCCAGGGCCAACGATCGCGGCACTGCTTCACGGCCACTGCTGTAGCGCGTGATGCTTCGGGCGCTGACGCCCAGCGCCTCGGCCGCCTGGTTGAGCGGTAACCCGGTGCGAGCGCGCCAATCGATGAAAATCCGGGTGTTTTCGTCCGAGGCGTTTTGTGCAAGCGCATCCAGGTAGAGCGTGTCGGCACCAATCTGGATGTCCAGTTCAGGCCACTCGACACACCAGCCATCGTCGCCCAGGGTTGCACCTTCGAAAGCGCCGGGCTCCAGCAAGGGCTGCAAGCCTGGATAGGCGCGCAGGTCACGACTTAGATCGAGGGTCAGTTGCCGGCCGTCGATAAAGGTCAGTGCGAGGCGATAATCCGGCAATGCCTGCAAGGCCGACAGCCGCGGTCGTTTCATGGGTAACATCGTTTCCAGTCCTCCAGCAATTGCACTTGATGAGCCCTGACCCACTCCAGCGCTTCCTTGATGATCAGCGGCGGCGCCTGGCCCATCATCACTTCGACGGTTTCCAGACTCAGCACCACATCCAGACCGCCACCGGTGAGGTGGACATGGGGCGGCGGATGATCCTTTTCGCGCAACTGGATGCGGTACTTATCGCGAAATCGATATTTAGTAGACATGCCCGGCACGCTATCGCCAAAATGACGATACCTCAATACTGGCCTGGCGCCGAGACTGAGTCAAGATGTGACGCCCCATTCAGAGACTGAATAACCCGTCCGCGTTCACAGTGGACCGGGCGCCGCGTTATAGTCGGGGTACTACACATTATTACGCCCCGCCCTGCCTCGTCAGGTCGGCGTTAACGTTCGAGGATTAGCAGATGAAGTTCGAAGGCACCCAGGCCTACGTTGCCACCGATGACCTGAAGCTGGCAGTCAACGCCGCCATTACCCTGGAGCGTCCGCTGCTGGTCAAGGGCGAACCGGGCACCGGCAAGACCATGCTCGCCGAGCAACTGGCCGAGTCCTTCGGCGCCAAGCTCATCACCTGGCACATCAAGTCCACCACCAAGGCGCATCAGGGCCTGTACGAGTATGACGCGGTCAGCCGCCTGCGCGATTCGCAACTGGGCACGGAAAGGGTCCACGACGTTCGCAACTACCTGAAAAAGGGCAAGCTCTGGGAGGCTTTCGAGGCCGAAGAGCGGGTGATCCTGCTGATCGACGAGATCGACAAGGCCGACATCGAGTTCCCGAACGACCTGCTGCAAGAACTCGACAAGATGGAGTTCTACGTTTACGAGATCGACGAGACCATCAAGGCCAGGAAACGCCCGATCATCATCATTACTTCCAACAACGAAAAAGAACTGCCGGACGCGTTTCTTCGCCGCTGCTTCTTCCACTACATCGCCTTTCCGGATCGCGTCACGATGCAGCGGATCGTCGACGTGCATTACCCGAACATCAAGAAAGACCTGGTCAGCGAAGCGCTGGATGTGTTCTTCGATGTACGCAAGGTGCCGGGCCTGAAGAAAAAGCCGTCGACCTCCGAACTGGTGGACTGGCTGAAGCTGCTGATGGCCGACAACATCGGCGAAGCGGTGCTGCGCGAGCGCGATCCGACCAAGGCCATCCCACCGCTGGCCGGCGCCCTGGTGAAGAACGAACAGGACGTGCAGTTGCTTGAGCGCCTGGCGTTCATGAGCCGTCGCGGCACTCGCTGATCCCTCTGTTTAACCAGATAGAGGGCGATAGCCATGCTGCTCAACCTGTTCAATGAAATGCGCGCAGCCAAGGTCCCGGTCTCGGTGCGCGAGCTGCTGGACCTGATCAACGCGCTGAAACACCGGGTGACGTTCGCCGACATGGATGAGTTCTATTACCTGGCCCGGGCGATCCTGGTAAAGGACGAAAAGCATTTCGACAAGTTCGACCGCGCGTTCGGTGCCTACTTCAATGGCCTGGAAAAACTCGACGACCACCTCCAGGCCTTGATCCCGGAAGACTGGTTGCGCAAGGAATTCGAACGCTCCCTGAGCGATGAAGAGCGCGCGCAGATCCAGTCCCTCGGCGGCCTGGACAAGTTGATCGAAGAATTCAAGAAACGCCTGGAAGAACAGAAGGAACGCCATGCCGGTGGCAACAAGTGGATCGGCACCGGCGGCACCAGCCCGTTCGGCTCCGGCGGTTTCAACCCCGAGGGCATTCGGGTCGGCGATGCCGGCAAGCGCCAGGGCAAGGCGGTCAAGGTCTGGGATCAGCGCGAGTACAAGAACCTCGACGACTCGGTGGAACTGGGCACGCGCAATATCAAGGTCGCTTTGCGCCGGCTGCGCAAATTCGCGCGCCAGGGTGCGGCGGAAGAGCTGGACATCGATGGCACCATCGACCACACCGCACGCGATGCCGGGCTGCTGAACATCCAGATGCGGCCCGAGCGGCGCAACACCGTCAAGCTGTTGCTGCTGTTCGACATCGGCGGCTCGATGGACGCGCATGTGAAGATCTGCGAGGAATTATTTTCGGCCTGCAAGACCGAGTTCAAGCACCTGGAGTACTTCTACTTCCACAACTTCATTTATGAATCGGTGTGGAAGAACAACATGCGCCGAAGCTCCGAACGCACCTCGACCCAGGATTTGCTGCACAAGTACGGCGCCGACTACAAAGTGATCTTCATTGGCGACGCCGCCATGGCGCCCTACGAAATCACCCAGCCCGGCGGCAGCGTCGAACACTGGAACGAAGAAGCGGGTTATGTGTGGATGCAGCGGTTCAAGGAGAAGTACAAGAAGCTCATCTGGATTAACCCGTATCCGAAAGATACCTGGGGGTATACCTCGTCGACCAACATTGTGCGGGAACTGATTGACGATCAGATGTACCCGTTGACGTTGCGGGGGCTGGAAGAGGCGATGCGGTTTCTTTCCAAATAGAAATGCATTGCCTGCAAGGGCCTCTTCGTCGGAACGCCGCCCGGAGCAAGCCCGCGCCCACATTGGATTTTGTTCGCACACAAATAATGTGTCCGCTGGAGATCAACTGTGGGAGCGGGCTTGCTCGCGAAGCTTTTAGCAGTTAACGAACCGGCGCAGATACTCGACCTGTTCCCGATGCGCCACCTCCTGCACCACCGGCTTCAATCTCACCTTCGATCCGGGCAAACGCTGCGCCAGCCGCGCCAACGCCAACGGCGTCAACGCCCCCAACCGCGGATACCCGCCGATGGTCTGCCGATCATTGAGCAACACGATCGGCTGCCCGTCCGGCGGCACCTGGACTGCGCCCAGCGGGATGCCTTCGGAAATCATCGGCTGGCCCTGGTACTCCAACGCCGTTCCCAGCAAGCGAATGCCCATGCGATCGGCACGGCTGTCGAGGGTCCAGACGCTGTTGAACGCGTCGAACAGACTCTGCCCGCTGAACTCACCGATCTGCGCGCCCAGCACCAGGTCCAGCGGCGTAGCGAGGTCAAGGTCCGGTCGCTGATCGGCAGGCAACTCCCGCAGCAGCATCAGCGAGTTACCGGAATAACTCAACGACCGCCCCTGGGTCAGCGGGCGCCCCATGCCCTCCAGGCCACCGAGCTCTTCGCGCACCACCGTCGACCGACTGCCCAGGACCTCGGGGGCTTCGAATCCTCCCGGGGCCGCCAGATAGGCCCGCGCCCCGAGTAGCGGCTGAGTGAATTGCAGCCGCTGACCTTTGTGCAACCGGAAACTACGCCACGGCGCCAACGCCTCGCCATCGATGTGCGCGCCCAGATCCGCGCCACCCAGGGCGAGCACACACTCCTCCTCGGCCAGCACGCTGAAACCGCCGAGGGTGATCTCGATCACCGGCGCATCCAGCCGGTTACCCAGCAACCAGTTGGCCCACGACATCGATCGCCAATCCAGCGCTCCGCCCTGGGTCACGCCCAGATGCCGCACACCGAAACGGCCAGCGTCCTGCAACAGACACAACGGTGTACTCGCTTCTATCGATAGACGGCTCATGCCTGCGCCTCCAGTGGTGTGTCGTCACCGCCCAGGTTGATGAATTCGGCATGACTGACGGCTTCAAAGCGTACAGTGTCGCCCGGTTGCATCAGGCTGTAGCCGTCGCGCTCGCGGTCGAACAGTTTGGCCGGGGTCCGGCCGATCAGGTTCCAGCCGCCCGGCGACACCACGGGGTAAGCCGCCGTCTGGCGTTCGGCGATGCCGACACTGCCGGCAGCGACCTTTTTACGCGGAGTGTCCAGGCGCGGTGCCGCCAGCGCTTCCTCCACCAGGCCCATGAAGGCGAACCCCGGCGCGAAACCCAAGGCGAACACCTGATACTCGCGCTCGCTATGGCGGCGGATCACTTCATCGACCGCCAATCCGCTGCGCTGCGCCAACAGACTCAGCTCCGGACCGACACTCAAGTCATACCAGACCGACAGCACATGACATTTGCCAGGGGTGCGGGCGTTGGGCGACAGATCGATCAAGGCTTCGGCAATCAACTCCCGAGCCTGGGCCGGACTCAGTGAAGTCAGGTCATAATGCACCATCAACGTCGTATAGGACGGCACCAGGTCAATCAGGTGCCCGGCGAACGCAGTGCGAAGACCTTCGCTGGCCGCGAGTATCCACGGCATGTTCGCTTCGCTGATCGCATCGAACAGACGCACCATCAGGCAGTCCAGCGCCACCACTTCCACGCGCGGCTTCATGATGCGCCCTGCTGATCGAGTGCTTAAAGCTCCCGGGCGAGCCGGTGCTTTCGGAATGAAGGGGGTGTCGGGCGCACTCATGGCAAATCTCCGCGCTGGTTTTTATTAATATTGTTCTGAGCCCCGACGACGCCTATCGTGGGAACCGGATAGCCTGATTTTTGGACGCATGGCCCTGCCGCGTCCAACTAATAAAATCCCGCCCTAGACATAAGAAAACTTTATCCGCGAGCTGCTCCCATGAACCTGAAGTTTCTCGAGACCTTTGTCTGGGTCGCCCGACTCAAGAGTTTTCGCCTGACGGCCGACAAACTCTTCACCACCCAGGCCTCGATTTCCAGCCGCATCGCGGTGCTCGAAGGCGAACTCGGCGTAAAACTGTTCCTGCGCGATTCCCGCGGCGTGAGCCTGACGCCCGAAGGCCTGAAAGTGCTCGACTATGCCGAGCAGATGATGGACACCATGCAGGCGCTCAAGCAGTCGATCGAGACGCGTTCGTGCAAGGTTGGACGGGTGCGGATCGGCGTGATGGACACGGTGATCCATACCTGGCTGAGCCCGTTGGTAGCACAGATGATGGATCACTATCCGCTGGTGGAAATCGAGCTGGTGGCCGATACGGCGCTCAATCTCTGCGATCAGCTGCAAAAAGGCTTTCTCGACCTGATCCTGCAAACCGACCTGTTGCGCCAGGAAAGTGTCCGCAGCCTGGAGCTGGCCAGCCACCCGATGGGTTGGATCGTTGCCAGTAACTCGATCTACAACCGCGAGTATTGCGACATCGCCGATCTGGCTCGCGAGCGAATTATTACCTACTCGAAAAACTCCCACCCACATCAGGACATCTTGAGCCTGATGCAGGCCAACGGTGTCATGGCACCACGGCTCAACTGCGTGAACTCGGTGTCGGCGATTACCCGCTTGCTCCGGGATGGCTTCGGTATCGGCGCGTTGCCGCCGGTGCTGGTGGCCGAGGAACTGGCGCGAGGGGAACTGACCTTGCTGGCCATCGAGCAACGGCCGCCGAATTTGCAGGTGGTGGTGTCGTGGCGGACCGGGGTGGAGTGGGTCGAGGAGATAGTGGCGTTGTGTCAGCAGGTATTGGACGGGTATGCGCACAAGGTGGGTGAGGATTACATCGTCCTCGCGCGGTGATCACACCCTGTGGCGAGGGAGCTTGCTCCTTCGCCACAGAGATCGCATCGCCCCCTTACAACCCCCGCACATCCCGGTCTTCGATCGGCCGGCTCTGGCGCAGGCGTTTGCCGCCCAGCACCACCCAGTCGATCAGCCGGAACAGGCATTCGATGCCGAAAGACAGCAACAGCGCGCCGCTCATGCCCCAGATCATCGCTTCCGGCGTCAGCAGGATCTGGTAGTTGTAGCCATTCCAGGTTTCCTTGCGAATCTCCGGATCGGCGGCCAGGACCACTTGCAGGAAGCGGATATACCACGGCCCCTGCATCGCCTGGAACTGTTTGTCGAGGGCCTGTCGACGGGTCAACAGGGTGTTCAGGCTGTCGGCATCGCTACGAAAGATCGGGTCTTCGCTCGCGCGGTAATGGGCCACCAACGCCTGCATGTCACCCTTGAAGAACTGATTGGCAGTCCCCTGAAAACCGCTCAGCCCGGTCTGCGCTTCGATCAGATGGGCTTCGACCCGCTTGGCGTAATCGCTGATGAACCCCGGCACCTGGACACCGATCAACAGGCCTGCCGCAAACAACACCAGCCGTAGATAACTGAGCAACATGGTTGCGTGTCCTTATTCGGTCTTGCCCTGGCTGACGCATTCACCGCGCCGCCACAGGCTCCATTGGCCCGGTTCGTAGCGGGTCCAGGTTTCGTTTTCGGTCAAGGGCTCGGTGGCAATCACCGTGACCACGTCGTTGGGCGTGGTTTCGGCCTGGAAGTCGACGATCACGTCGACATCCTTCAAGCGCGCCGGGCCAAACGGTGCGCGGCGGGTAATCTGCGCCAGTTTGGTCGAGCAGTAGCAGAACAGCCAGTCGCCGTCGCTGAGCAGGCAATTGAACACCCCTTTGCTGCGGTATTCGGCGCACGCGGCCACCAGGTCCGGCAGCAGTTCTTCGACTTCCACCGGTTCCGGGAAGGCGGCACGCACCCGATTGAGCACGTCGCAGAACGCCGCTTCGCTGTCGGTATCGCCGACCGGGCGGTAAAAACTGGTGATGGGTTGAAAGTCCGCCAGTTGGCCGTTATGGGCGAAACACCAGTTGCGTCCCCACAACTCGCGCACGAACGGATGGGTGTTGGACAGGCAGACCTTGCCGACGTTGGCCTGGCGGATGTGCCCGATCACCACTTCGCTCTTGATCGGATAGCGTTGCACCAGGTTCGCGACTTCCGATTCGCAGCTCGCCGCCGGGTCCTGGAACAAGCGCAGGCCTCGGCCTTCATAGAAGGCGATGCCCCAACCGTCGCGGTGCGGACCGGTGCGGCCGCCGCGCTGCATCAGCCCGGTGAAGCTGAACACGATATCGGTCGGGACATTGGCGCTCATGCCCAATAACTCACACATGTTCTGACTCTCGATTCAATGCAGGGGCAAGGTTACAACCGCGGTTCGACCCGCAAACGCTGGGGATTGCTCGGCACCGGCGGGCGACCGTAACGATCGTCGCCGGCACCGCCGAAAGGCTGGTCTTCAGGTTCATCGGCCCTGGCCGCGGCCTGGGCGGCGGCAGCCTGCTCCATGCGAGCCTTGGAGCCGCGCTCGATCATGAAACGGATCGCCACGAACACCAGGTAGAGGCCGAACGCGAGCATGCTGTACATCAACAGATCGGAAATCGCCCGCCAGGCGTTGTTGCCGACCTTGAACAACAGGTCCAGGGCCGTGATGGCGATGGCCGGGGCGACCTTTTCCTTCACCGGGTCGATGATGGTCGGGCTGAACAGCAACACGAAAACCAGCAGCCGCAACGGCTCACGCAGCCAGCGCCACATCCAGCGGGTCATGCGCATCCACACTAACAGGCAGCCTAAAGCGGCGAAGGCGTAAAGGCCCCAAGCGATCAGATAGTCGTTCTCGGTCATGGTGTCCATGGCAAGGCAGGCAAAGAGGCGCTTATAGTAACGACTTTTCGCCCATCAGGCTTGTCCCAATACCTGTCTGTAGAGCGCAACCCCTGTGGGAGCGGGCTTGCTCGCGAAGAGGCCAGTCCATTCAACAACTGCGTTGACTGGCACACCGCTTTCGCGAGCAAGTCGAATCGTCGCACCGCCGCTCCCACAGGTTGCGAAGCCCCTTTCCGCACATTGTTCGAGAGCCCTTCATGCCCCTATCCGCCAACGTTTCCAACGCCCCGATCGCCCACAAGGCCGAAGGCGATGACCCGTATGCCTGGCTCCAGGAGCGCGACACCGACGCGGTGCTCGACTACCTGAAAGCGGAAAACACTTATCAAGAGGCGCAAACCGCCGATCAGGCCGGGCTGCGCGAAACCCTGTTCGAAGAGATCAAGGGCCGGATTCTCGAAACCGACCTGTCGCTGCCCTCCCCCTGGGGGCCGTACCTGTATTACACACGCACCACGGCGGGTGACGAATACGCCCGTCACTACCGCTGCCCGCGCCCGGCCGACGACAGCCTGCAGCTCGACGAAAGCCAGGAGCTACTGCTGCTGGACCCGAACGAACTGGCCAAGGGCGGCTTCTTTTCCCTGGGCGCATTCAGCATCAGCCCCGACCACCAACGCCTGGCCTACAGCATCGACTCCACGGGCGATGAGATTTTCACGTTGTTCGTGAAGGAATTGTCCAATGGTCGTGTCAGCGAATTGGAATTCCAGGACTGCGACGGCAGCATGACCTGGGCCAACGACAGCCTGACGCTGTTCTTCGGCGAACTGGACGACACCCACCGCCCGCACAAACTGTACCGCTATCGACTGGATGGCACGGCGGCTGAAGAAGTGTTCCATGAAACCGACGGTCGATTCTTCATGCACTGCTACCGGTCCAGTTCCGAGCAGCAATTGCTGCTGTCGCTGGGCAGCAAGACGACCAGCGAAGTCTGGGTGCTCGACGCGTTCCAGCCGCAGCAAGCCTTTGCCTGCGTAGCGCCGCGGGTTGAAGATCATGAATACGACGTCGACCACGGTGTGCTCGACGGGGTCTGGACCTGGTTCATTCGCACCAATCGCGACGGCATCAACTTTGCCCTGTACACGGCCGTCGATACCGGCGTCGCGCCGACCCTGGCTGACTGGCAGAACCTGATTCCCCACAGCGACACCACGATGATCGACGGCATGAGCCTGAACGCCTCGGCCATGACCCTGAGCCTGCGGGTCGGCGGCTTGCCGGTGATCGAAGTCCATCCGCAAGACCTGCCGAGCTACCGTGTGCAACTGCCGGATGCGGCCTACAGCCTGCACGTGCAGAACAGCCTGGAATTCGTCAGCGACAGGATTCGCCTGCGCTACGAAGCGTTGAACCGTCCGGCGCAAATCCGCCAGCTGGGACTGGCCACCGGCGAGCAGCAAGTCCTCAAGCAAACCCCGGTACTGGGCCCGTTCGATGCCGATGCCTACGTCAGCCAGCGTCTATGGGCGACGGCACCCGACGGTACGCAAGTGCCGATCAGCCTCGTCGTCAAACGCGAAGCCCTCGGTAAGCCGACGCCCCTTTATCTGTACGGCTACGGCGCGTATGGCGAAAGCCTCGACCCGTGGTTCTCCCATGCGCGCCTGAGCCTGCTGGACCGCGGCGTGGCGTTTGCCATCGCTCACGTGCGTGGCGGCGGTGAATTGGGCGAAGCCTGGTATCGCGCCGGCAAGCAGGAGCACAAGCACAACACCTTCAGCGACTTCATCGCCTGCGCCGAGCATTTGATCGACAACGGCTTCACCACATCAAGGCAACTGGCGATCAGCGGCGGTAGCGCTGGTGGGTTGCTGATCGGCGCCGTCCTCAACACGCGGCCGGAGTTGTTCGGCGCAGCGATTGCCGAAGTGCCGTTCGTCGACGTGCTCAACACCATGCTCGACCCGGACCTGCCGTTGACCGTGACCGAGTACGACGAGTGGGGCAATCCGCAGGAACCGGACGTTTATGAGCGGATCAAGGCTTATGCCCCGTACGAAAACGTCACCGCGCAGGCATATCCGGCGACGTTGGTGATTGCCGGCTACAACGACAGTCGCGTGCAGTATTGGGAAGCGGCCAAGTGGGTGGCCAAGTTGCGTGCGACCAAAACCGACAACAATCCCCTGTTGCTCAAGACCGAATTGGGCGCCGGGCACGGCGGGATGAGCGGGCGGTACCAGGGATTGCGTGATGTAGCGCTCGAATATGCATTTGTGTTCAAAGTGCTGGGTATTGCCTGAGAAACCTGGGCCGACGGCCGATCGTCTTCGCCTTAACCGCCCGGCGACTTGATCTTCGTGCCGTTCTGCTCAAGCCCCGGCAACGTCTGGTCCTTGGGCGGGCTGGGCATTTCGATCGGCGGCAACAACGGCGGCCCGCCACTGCCGGACCCGGCCTTGGGCACGCTGATCGGGGTAATCTGCGGGTAGGGCGTCGGCGTTGCGGTGCCCGGCGACCCGGGCAATGGCCCGGGGCTGGTGGGAATGGTGGGTTGTTCCTGGGCCTGCACTGCAGTTATCGAGAGCGCGGCCAGGGCAATGACCGTTAGAATGGTGCGCTTCATCAATGGCTCCGTTGGCCTTGTAGTCTGTTTGCAGGCTACTCCCAACCGCCGCTGTTTGCCTGCCCCTGATTGCCGATTTTCCATCAAGAGTGCCCCAATGAAACGTTTCGTTCTGCTCGACACCACCCCGATTCCTGAAAATGGCGGTGCCTTGTGCCTGTTCGAATACGGCGAGGACTTTGTCATCAAGATCCAGGGGGGCGATGGCGGGCAGTTGATGAACACACGCATGCACGGTTCCGAAGACGCCCTGGCCGAGATCCCGTGCCGCAAGGTGGCCGGCCGGCCGAACTCGCGGGTGTTGATCGGTGGCCTGGGCATGGGCTTCACCCTCGCCTCGGCCCTCAAGCATCTGGGCAAGACCGCTGAAGTGGTGGTCGCCGAACTGGTGCCCGGCGTCGTCGAATGGAACCGTGGGCCGCTGGGCGAGAAAGCCGGCAATCCGCTGCTCGATCCGCGCACGGTGATCCGCATGGAAGACGTGGCCAAGGTGCTGCAAACCGAGCCACAGGGCTTCGATGCGATCATGCTCGACGTCGACAACGGCCCCGAAGGCCTGACCCAGAAGGCCAACAGTTGGCTCTATTCCGCTGGAGGCCTGAGCGCCTGCGCCAAGGCCCTGCGCCCCAAAGGCGTGCTGGCGGTGTGGTCGGCCAGCGCTGACCGGCAGTTTTCCGACAAGCTGAAAAAGGCCGGTTTCAAGGCCGAGGAAGTGCAAGTCTTCGCCCATGGCAACAAAGGCACCCGCCACACCATCTGGATTGCCGAGAAGCTCAAGGCCTGAGCTAAACTGACCTCATAACCGTCATTAGTCTTTTTACAAAGGTGAACCCATGAGTTCGTCCACCCCAACCAATACATCGAAGCTGGACCGCATCCTCGCCGACAACCAGCGCGACAAGGAAATGGGTTACCGCGACAAGGCCCTGAAGATGTACCCGCACGTGTGCGGCCGCTGCGCCCGCGAGTTCTCTGGCAAGCGCCTGAGCGAACTGACCGTGCACCACCGCGACCACAACCACGACAACAATCCGCAGGACGGCTCGAACTGGGAATTGTTGTGCCTGTATTGCCACGACAATGAACACTCGCGATACACCGACCAGCAGTACTTTGGTGAAGGCTCGCTGAGCTCGCCGAAGATCGCCAAGGCGACGCATAACCCGTTTGCGGCGTTGGCCGGGTTGATGAAGAAAGACGAATAATCTTCAGCGCCTGAGCTGGCCTCTTCGCGAGCAAGCCCGCTCCCACATTGATCCGTGGTGACCACACTTATGATGTTCGCCGCAGATCCAGTGTGCGGGCTTGCTCGCGAAGGCAATCTCCTCGCCACCACAAGTCTCCAAACCGGACACCCCTCCCCCAATCCCCGTATAATCGCGCTTTTTCCCCGAAGGCACCCCGCTCGTGGCAGACAAACGGTACAGCTGCATAGGTTTGTATAACCCCAAATCACCGGAAAACGTCGGCTCGGTGATGCGCGCCGCCGGCTGTTATGGCGCCGCGTCGGTGTTCTACACCGGCAAGCGTTATGAACGCGCCGCAGACTTCGTCACCGACACCAAGCGCGTGCACTACGACATTCCGCTGATCGGCATCGACGACCTGAAGAAAATCCTGCCCCTGGGCTGCGTCCCGGTCGCGGTGGAACTGGTCGAAGGCGCCCGTTCGCTGCCCGAATACACCCACCCGGATCGCGCGCTGTACATCTTCGGCCCGGAAGACGGCTCGCTGGATCAAGAGATCCGCGACTGGTGCGAAGACGTGGTGTACATCCCGACCACCGGCTGCATGAACCTGGCGGCCACCGTCAATGTCGTGCTGTACGACCGCATGGCCAAGGGCCTGAACACCCGCTCGGGGCCGAAATTCCGCTGAATTGCTGTACATCCGATGGAACAAGCCGCCCGCCTCGGCAGTCAGCTTAATTATCTATTCTTGCAGCAGCCCATCCAGCCAGGAGACAGATCATGAGCGAACTCACACGCGTAGAACGCATCGAGTCCACCCCGTTCCAGACCCATTCCGACCATAACGTTCAGGGCTGGGAGCGCATCGGCTCCGTGGCCGGTGGCGTGGTGATGGTCAGCAAGGGCCTGCGTCGCGGCGGTGTGTTCGGATTGATTCAAGTGGCGATCGGCGGCGTGGCGCTGGCTCGCGGGATTACCGGGCACAGTTCGGTCAAGAGCCTGTTGGAGAAAAGCCGCCAGGACATGAATAACGTGCGGGCGAAAATCGAGCGGGCCGGGGAAGAGTTGGGGCGGTTGAAGGCGAATGCCGACGCGGCGACCAAGACGGCTACCGTGACCGGAAATGATTCGTTGAAGTCGCCTAAGACCGGGGTTTGACCCGGGATTTGATCCCGGATTTGATCCCGGATTTGTAGTGGGGCTTATGGCCTCTTCGCTGGCAAGCCAGCTCCTACAGTGATCTGTGCGGTTCACGAATCACTGTAGGAGCTGGCTTGCCAGCGAAGGCGATATTACTGAAGCAACTCGGTATCAAGAACCTTGGAAGACTCGCCAATCACGCTCTCGGCGAGCTGAACGAATTCCTTGGTGTCCACACCCTCCAGACGCATCGCCCCACGCAACACATCATCCAGCGAACGCTTGTTGCGGGTCTTCAGGCGAATTTCGCGATCCAGCTCCTGCAGCAACAACACCGCCTTCGAAACCTGTGTCGGGCTCATTTGCTCACCGCGCAACGTCGTGACTTTCTGGCCGTCCTTGACCAACTTGCGGTGCAAACTCTCGTAGCGCTCATCACTCATGCCACCCGCCCGGCGCACCAGTTCGATGGCGTAATACTCGGCAAAGCCTTCACTGATCCAGTCACTTCGCTGCCGGTCGTTGATCCGGCCGAATACCTGGGCCAATTCACGCACCACCGCGCTGCGGCCGCTTTCGCTGACCAGCGGCAAACGTGTGTTCAGGTAAATCGATTCGTGCGCCGCCAGGCTGCCGCGCCACATCGGGTCATTGGCACCGACGATCAGCAGCTTGGTGGGATGACGCGGGAACACTGCCTGCACTTGCGGCCAGACAAAAGTCAGCAACGTCAGCACGTCCATGCGACGCATGCCCTGGCCTCGGGGCGAAGCGACGGTGACTTCGGTTTCCCCCAATCGCGTGCGACGGCTGCCAAGGTGGCCGGCGAGCATCCAGCCCGTGGGCCGGTCGAACAATCGGGAGACGTTATCGATGCGAAAGGTGTTCTTGCCGATCCGCGGCCAGGCGGTTTCGACGCTTTTCCAGCCGCTGGGCAACTCGAATTCAAGGCGTGAAACCAGCTCGATGCCGTCCTGTTGATCGAGCCGGGCAGCCGGCACCAGATCGTCGCCACGCATCAACGCCCAGGTCGGGGTCATGCGAGTGTCGAAACTGCCGCTCTTGCGGCCATGGCTGATGCGCACGCGGTAGGTCAGGCTGGCCTTGTCGGCGGACGGAAGCCAGACACCGCGCATCGGCTTGCCGGGCGTCAGTTGCCATTGGCCGTCGGCCTTGAAATCGCTGTAGTGGCTGCCATCGCCCAGGTCGAAATCCAGACTGCGCACTGCCGAGCCTTGAGCCAGGGTCAGGCGGACTTCGGCCTGATCGCTTTGCGGCAACAGGCGCACGTGATAATCCAGATCGACCTTCTTCGCCGCCAACACCGGCAAACCCAGGGCCAACAGCCCAACGACCAACGCCAGCCGCAATCCTACAGCCATACACACTCCTTGGAGAAAACCTCAACCCGCCCGGAAAATCAGATGGTCTTCCCAATCCTCTTCGGCCACGCTGCCTTCGGCGAGCATGCGCCCGGATTGTGAAATTCGCTCGTGGTGCACGGCGTCGCGATCACCGCACACCAGGTGATGCCAGAGCGGCAGGTCCTTGCCCTCGCTGACCAGTCGATAACCGCAGGTCGGTGGCAGCCATTTGAACGTGTCGGCCTTGCCTGGCGTGAGCTGGATGCAGTCCGGCACGAAGTCGCGACGGTTGGGGTAATCGGTGCACTGGCAGGTTTTCAGGTCCAGCAGTTTGCAGGCAATGCGCGTGTAATAGACCGAGTTGTCTTCTTCATCTTCGAGCTTTTGCAGGCAGCACAGGCCGCAGCCGTCGCACAGCGATTCCCATTCCTGCGGATCGAGTTGATCGAGGGTTTTGCGCATCCAGAACGGTTCGACTTTAGCGGCCATGGTTCAACATCGACATCAGGTGGTGAAAAGGCCGCCAGTCTAGTGCCAAGGCCCTTGCGGGCCAAGCATTGGCGACTGCCGGTCGACAGGGCTTGTCAGTTTTTGCGCCGCGAAGTAGCTTTGCCAGTCGCCAGGAGCCAGACCCGCGTGCCATTAACGCTCGACCGCGTTGCATTCCGGCGAACTGCCCAGGCTCAAGAAAAACCTCAACGCTCAGCTCAACTGCGGCCGCAGGTTTCAGACGACCCTCACCTTCAACCGTAGCAAGGAACCTCTTGATGAGCGCTAATCCTCGCGTTGCCGACCACGCCATTCACCCACAATTCACCGATCGTTGGTCGCCCCGCGCCTTCACCGGCGAAACCATTCCTGTCGAGACCCTGCTGAGCTTCTTCGAAGCCGCACGCTGGGCGCCATCGGCCTACAACTCGCAACCCTGGCGGTTCCTCTACGCGCGTCGCGACACGCCGAACTGGGAGCGTTACCTGGGCTTGCTGAACGAGTTCAACCGCAGCTGGGCACAACACGCCTCGGCGCTGGTGATCGTAATCTCGAAAACCACCTTCATCGCGCCTGGCGCCACCGAAGAAACCCCGGCCCTGTGGCACACCTTCGACACCGGTTCGGCCTGGGGCCATCTGGCGCTGCAAGCGAGCATCAGCGGCTGGCACACCCACGGCATGGCCGGCTTCGATCAGGAACTGACCCGCAAGGTGCTGAATATTCCTGAGGGCTACGCCCTGCATGCGGCCGTGGCGATCGGCAAGTTGGGCGACAAGGCGAGCCTGGCGGAGTACCTGCAAGCGCGTGAAGCGCCGAGCCCGCGTCGTCCGTTGAACGAATTGGCGGCCGAAGGCGATTTCACCCTCTAAACCACACCGCCGCCCCCCTGTAGGAGCTGGCTTGCCAGCGAAGACGGCCTCAAGCCTTGCAGCGGCCATGAAAACGCCCTCGCCGGCAAGCCTGGCTCCTACAGGTTCAGCTTGCCAGTGAAGGCGGGCTCACGCCATGCAGCGGCCATACAACGCCTTCGCCGGCTAGCCGGCTCCTACAGGTTCATGGTGGTCTCAATACCCGCGATTGAAATCCACTTCCCCGCGCAACGCTTCGCCCGCCTCATACGCCCGCAGGTTCTCGACAAACAGCTTGACCATCATCGATGGCGAGGTCGGCGCCGAACTGTGCCCGGTCAACAGCAAGCCCCAGGCGGTCCAGAACGGGTGACGTTGCGGCAGCGGCTCCTGACGGCAGACATCGATCACGGCGCCTGACAGATGCCCTTCCTTCAAGGCTGCCACCAGATCCGCATCGACCACTGCCACCCCACGTCCGACATTGATGAACAAGCCGGTCGGCTTGAACTGCTTGAACAGCGCCGCGTCGTACAGGTCATGGGTACTGGGCGTGTTCGGCAACAGGTTGATCACGTAATCCACTTCACCGACCAGACGCGGCAAATCAGCCAACGCGCCTACTTCGACAAACGGCGCCTGCTCGCGGGCCTCGCTGGCGATGCCATACAACACCACGCCAAACGGCAGCAGGAACTGCGCCACGGTCTGGCCAATGTCACCGGTGCCGACGATCAACACCTTGCGCCCTGCCAGACTGTGCCCCTGGCGGCTGTCCCACTTGCGCTCGACCTGGCTGACCAGTCGCGGCAGCACTTCGCGCTCGTGGCCGAGCATGTAGGTGAGCACGTATTCGGCCATGACCTGGCCGAAAATCCCCACCGCCCGGGTCAGGCGATAATGCCGTGGCAAGCCGTCGGCCAACAGCGGCGTAATGCCGGCCCAGGTCGATTGCAGCCATTGCGGCTGGTGGCCCTGGCGCAGCAGGGTCGCCAGCAAATCCGGCTGGCCCAGCCAGATCGGACAATCGGCGGCCTGGCTGGCCAGTTCGGCGGAATCGCCGCTGGTCAGCACGTCCAGGTCGGGCGCTGCCTGACGCAGCAGTTGGGCGTACACAGGGTGCTCGTGTTCAGCAATCAGAACGCGCATGGTTCAAACCTTTCGAAAACAGTGCAGACGACCGCCGATGAAGTAACGCTCCATCGCCCTGGCCATCGCCAAATTCAATTCCAGTGATTCAAGAGAAGGCTCTTCACGAAAAGCCTGGATGCTCTGCCGATCACATCGGGTCATTGCGTCGCAGCAACTCTTCCGGCAAATGTTCGATGTATTCGTCCTCGGCCGGCGGCATTTGCAGGTGATAGCCCTGCTTGTCGAGGTTTTCCAGGACCTGGGTGATGTCTTCGCGCGACAGTTTGCGCTCGGGACTCAGCACCAGGTCGAAGGCGTGATGCGGTTTGCCGAAGGCGGCCATCAGGCTTTCCGGGACGCGTTCCAGTGCATCGCTTTTGAGCACGTAGAGGTACATCTCGTTTTTCTTCAGGCTTCGGTAGATGGAGCAAATACGTTTCAAGGCTGTTCTCCGGCGGTGGCCAGGCTGTCGAGCAGCGCCTGGCCCATCAATTCGCGGCGCCAGCCACGCAGCGAATCAGGCAGTAGGTAAGGACCATTGGGGAAACCGCTCTTGAGCAGGGCTTCCAGGGTTTTCTTGCGCAGCATCAGTTCCGGCACGATGTTCAGGCGCTCGGCTTCGGCCTGGCCGATCGCCCGCAGCTGTTTGACCAACGCGGCGGCTTCCACCGGCAACGGCTCCGGCACGGCAGGCGGCCATTGATCCGGTGACACACTGCCAGAGCGCTTGATCAGATCAAGCAGGAATTCGCCGTCCTGACGCACGGTACGCGGGTGCATGTCTTCGATTTTCGCCAGTGCGCCCAGATTGTCCGGCTGCGTCCGCGCCAGCGGCCACAGGGAATGCTCACGGACAATGCGATTGCGCGGCAGATCGCGGGCGCGCGCCTCGCGCTCGCGCCAGGCGCAGAGTTCACGCAATACGGCGAGTTGGGCACGGGACAGCTTCCAGGCCAGCTTGGCGTCGCGATAGACCTCGTACGGGTCGATCTCGCGGCGCAGGTTCGCCACCAGTTCGGCACCGTCTTCCAGGACCCAGGCGTACTTGTCGTCAGAAAGCTTCGGGCGCAACTGTACGAAAACTTCCGCCAGGTGCACGGCATCTTCGGCGGCGTAGCTGATCTGGGTGTCGGAAAGCGGGCGTTGCAGCCAGTCGGAACGGGTCTCGCCCTTGGGCAGGTCGATGCCGAGCACTTCCTGCACCAGCCGCGAATACCCCATGGAGAAACCCAGGTTCAGGTAAGCGGCGGCCAGTTGGGTGTCGAACAATGGCGCCGGCAGGCTGCCGGTCAGGCGCAGCAGGACTTCGAGGTCTTCGCTGCAGGCATGCAGGACTTTGACCACGGCCGGGTTTTCCAGCAACGCGGCCAGCGGCTGCCAGTTGTCGATGGTCAGCGGGTCAATCAGGTAAGCGCGTACGCCATCGCCGATCTGCAGCAGGCCCGCGATCGGATAAAAGGTGTCGACCCGCATGAATTCGGTGTCGAGGGCAACGAACGGCAGCTGCTGCCACTCGGCACAAAACCGACCGAGGCTATCGTTGTCGCGAATCCAGTGAATATCGATGGCCACACGGCTCTCCCTTGAAGAATGGCGCGCAGTATATATCGCCTCAGGCGATTTCCACGCATCCACTGAACAAGAGCTTTAGCGAAAATACCTGCCAATTAGCAAGAATTGTCTGACAAAGGGAGGTTATCTGGTCTTACGCAACACATAGACCCGCATCCGGGCGCAACCGGGCAGGAAATCCTGATGGCTGAGCAGACGTAATCCCGCCT
Organism: Pseudomonas sp. MPC6; assembly: GCF_006094435.1. Classification (NCBI taxonomy): domain Bacteria; kingdom Pseudomonadati; phylum Pseudomonadota; class Gammaproteobacteria; order Pseudomonadales; family Pseudomonadaceae; genus Pseudomonas; species Pseudomonas sp. MPC6. The sequence continues at coordinate 5,313,742 of NZ_CP034783.1, forward strand.
GCCTGAATTCGGCTTCAACCTCGGCCTTGCCCGGCAGTTGCCGGGGCTGTGCGCCCTCTGCACCGGGACGCTGCAGTTTGAAATGCGCATCAATTCGTACCGCCACTATCACGGTATCGCGGCTGACCCGGTGGAACTCCTTGAGCATGGCCAACCGATGCTCGGAACCGTCGATGTGTTGAAACAGTTGCATGCAAAAAATGCAATCGACCGCGTTCGCCGACAAATCGATGGTGAAGGCTGAGCTCTGAAAGGTCTTGATTCGCTCAAGCAGGTGCTGCGGATGGTGGGTCTGGGCGTGATTGAGCATTTCCTGGGAGGGATCGGACGCGAGGATCACCCGGTTTGCATGCTCGGCCAACACCGGCCAGAAGCGCCCGGCACCGCAGGCTACATCGAGGATCAGGCCCGGCTCGCCAGCCACCTTGAGTGCGCTGCGCACCAACTGCTCGTCGCGCCAGAACGTCAATCGCCGCCCCAGGCCCCGCGGACGCGACTGAAGGCAGTCGCGGGCGTGTTCCCGGTCGTAGCGCCGGGTGAACTCCAGTTCAATGGCGGAGGGGGGTTGCGCGGACATGTGCAATGACTCTTGTAGGAATATGAACCCGCCGCAGCTTAGCGGCGGGTGCGTAAAAAAAAGGTTGAAGCCTTTATTCTTTGGCCAGCACACCGTCGATCACGGCACCGCGGCATCCGGCGAACATATCCAGATCCTGGTTGTAGACCTTGCTCTTGACCTCCAGCAGACCGAGCATCGAATGGAACAGGTTGTCCTGGCTCAAGGGCCTCTCACGGCTCAGTTGCAGGCAGTGGGTGTCCACCGAGAAGGATTTTTGATAGGTGTCGGAGAACCAGGCCAGCATTGCGACATGCTTTTGTTGTTCCGGCGCCAGCAGGTAAGGCGTGCCATGAAGGAACAGGTTGTATTCGCCCAGGGACTCGCCGTGATCGGACAGGTACAGCATCGCGGTATCGACTTTGTCCTGATTGCTGCGCAACAGATCGATCAGGGTCGACAGCACGTGGTCGGTGTACACCAGGGTGTTGTCGTAACCGTTGACGATACTTTCGCGACTGCAATTGTTCAGCGCGTTGCTGTCGCAGACCGGGGTGAAGCGTTCGTACTCTTTCGGGTAGCGCTTGAAATACTCCGGACCGTGACTGCCCATCTGATGCAACACCAGGACCGTATCCTTATCCAGGGTATCGATGAAGTGCTGCAGCCCCTGCAGCAGAATTTCATCACGGCATTCACTGTTGGCGCACAGTACCGGGTCCTTGAGGTTGCTGACGTCCTGGAGGGTGACCCGATCGCAGGTGCCTTTGCAGCCCGATTGGTTATCGCGCCAGATTACGTCAAGACCGGCGCGCTTGAGTACGTCCAGCAAGCTCTCTTCGTTTTTCGCCTGGCTGGCGTTGTAATCCTTGCGGCCCATGTTGGAAAACATGCACGGCACCGACACGGCTGTTTCCGTGCCGCAGGAATGCACATCGGTAAAGGCGATCAGGCCGGCTTCTTTATCCAGTTTTGGCGTGGTATCGCGGTCATAGCCGAGGATGCCGAAATTCTCGGCCCGGGCGCTTTCTCCCACCACCAGTACGGTCAAGGATTTACGGGCATGGGTTTGCCCGGCCGGGTTTCTCTCGGCGTCTTCACCGACTTTGACAAAAGGTTGCTGCGCGGAAACCACTTGTTCACGCAAGTAGCTGGCCGAGGCACCGATGTAGTTACTCGGCACCACCATCAAACGCAACTCATGGTGATTGCGAAACAACGAAGACAAGCCCTGATAGTTGATCAAGGCAACGCCGCCCAAGACCGCGACTGAAGCGGCACACACCAGCACTTTACTTAACAGTTCACGGTGCCAGCGACGATAACTGATCGGTGTCTTCCACAACAGCCACGAAGGAAGAATGCCCAGCAACAGAATATAAACAAGTAGTTTTATCGAGAGTAAGTCGCGTACTTCCGTCGCATTGGTCTGTGCAAAGTTGCGCAGCATGCCAATGTCGATCATCACGCCATATTGACTCATGAAATAGGCCACGCCGGCACTGACCATGAAGATCAGCGTCAGCACTGGTTTCATCACGCCCCGGAACGCCAGCAAGGTCAGCACAATGTTAAACACGGCGAGGATCATCACCCCGAACGCCACGCGCATGACCAGGCCTTTGCCGTCAGACGCGGTGATTGCAAACAGGTGCTTCCAGAGCACCAGATTGAACGCCGTTAATAACAAGGCGCTGGCAATCAGTGTCACCCACTCTGGGCGCACGGCTTTAATCTTCAACATGATGATTGGCTGATCCTGAAAAGAAGTGCTGTCGGCAAATGTGAAAATTTCATTTACCGCAGCGACACAAATTTTAAGCAGCCAACCATCAATTTTTTGTGAAAAAGAAGCCAACGATTAGTTGGCTTCGGGGATTAACGCTTAACTTTTAGCTTATTTGAGAATGGTTCAGGTTCTGTTCAGGCTTGATGCAAATACCAGCGCCAGTCCTGCTCACCGACTTCACCCATGAATTGTCGGTATTCGGCACGCTTCACCGCCAGATAAACCCCAAGAAACTCGGCGCCGAATGCCTCCCGCGCCCAGCTCGAACCTTCCAGCGCCCGCAACGTCGTCAGCCAGTCCGTCGGCAACAGTTTCGTCGCCTGGGCGTAACCATTGCCCTCCACCGGTGCGCCCGGGTCGAGTTGCTCGCGAATGCCGCGATGGATACCCGCCAGGATCGCCGCCGCCGCCAGATACGGGTTGGCGTCGGCGCCGCAGATACGATGCTCGATATGCCGCGAGAACGCCGGCCCGCCGGGCACACGCAAACTCACGGTGCGATTGTCCACGCCCCAGGTAACCGCCAGCGGCGCGTAGCTGTTGGTCTGGAAACGGCGGTAAGAGTTGGCGTTGGGACAGAACAGCAACAACGAATCGAGCAACGTGCCGAGCATCCCTGCGACTGCCTGTTTCAGCAGCGGGGTGCCATCCGGGGCTTCGCTGGCGAACAGGTTGTTGCCGTCCTTATCCGCCAGGCTGACGTGCATGTGCATCCCGGTGCCCGCCAGGTCATCGAAGGGTTTGGCCATGAAGCATGCCGTCATCCCGTGCTTGTGTGCCACGCCCTTGACCAGCCTTTTGTAACGCACCGCTTCGTCCATCGCCTGCAAGGCGTCAGTGCGGTGTTCGAGGGTGATTTCCACCTGCCCCGGCGCGTATTCGGATATCGCCGTGCGCGCCGGAATGCCCTGGAGCTTACAGGCGCTGTAGAGGTCGGCCAGGAACGGCTCGATCTGCTCCAGCTCACGCAAGCCGTAGACCTGGGTCCCACGCGGACGCCCGCCATCGACATCCCGCGCCGGCTGCGGCCGTCCGTTGCTGTCGCGCTGCTGATCCAGCAGGTAGAACTCCAGCTCCGCCGCCATGACCGGGTAATAGCCGTCGGCCTGCAAACCTTCGATGACTTTCGCCAGCAGATGCCGTGGATCGGCAATGGTCGCGGGCATGCCCTCTTTCGGGTGCATGCTGACCTGCACCGCCGCGGTCGGAATCAATCGCCACGGCATGCGCGTCAGACTGCCGCTGATCGGGTAGGCCCGGCAATCGATATCACCGACGTCCCAGACCAGCCCGGAATTTTCCACGTCATCACCGTTGATGGTCAGGCCGAGGATGGTGCTCGGCAAAGGCCGCCCGCTTTCATACACCGCCAGCAACTCATCGCGGTGCAGCAACTTGCCCCGGGGTACGCCGTTGTTGTCGAGGATGAACAACTCGAACATCTCGATATCCGGGTTCTGCTCGAGGAAGGTCAAGGCTTCTTGTGTGGAGGCGAAGGAGGTCGTGGCACAACTCATGGGCATTCTCTTGTATTCGCGTCAGGCAAACGCACAGGCGCTGCCGATTTGATCCCGGCGCACAGCACGGGACCTGTAGGAACAATCAACGGAAAAGGCAGGAGTCCGGCGGGCGCGCGTGACGACAATGCCACAGCGCCCAAAAGGCGAGTTCGGAAGGGAGTGCAACCGGACTATCGTCCATAGAGAAGACCGCGGTAAACACATAAGCGGCAGCGTCACACGGGTGGTCAAGTCGTTAAATCGGGATTTGAAGAACTTTGGGTGTGGGTTGGCTAAACATTCACAGTCCCTGTAGGAGCGAGCTTGCTCGCGATGGTCTTTAACGATAACGCGTGCTTACTAGCTAAACGCGGCGCTCTTAAGTCCATCGCGAGCAAGCTCGCTCCTACAGGGTGCTGTGTTCCGACAGTAATATTTAATTTCTAGATACCACCCCGGACATTCTGATTTGCGGCCTCCACCCCTCCAGCGCCTAATCGGTTCCTTGTCATACTAGGTCCGATTGATGGAAAACGTCCGCGCAACCTCCCGCCCTGCCCTCTGGCTGATGGCCGGCATCATTCTCGTAGCCCTGAACCTGCGCCCCTCCATGGCCGCCGTCGGTCCTTTGTTATCCGCCATTCGCGGCGACATCGCGCTGAGTTTCAGCCTGGCCTCGCTGCTGACCATGCTGCCAGTGATGGCGATGGGGCTGGCGATGTTCTTCGGTCTCCGGGTCAGCCAACGACTCGGGGAACAACGTACCGTGGTGCTCTCGTTGCTGATTATCGGCATCGCCACCGTGTCGCGCCTGTTCCTCGATTCGGCGGTCGAACTGATCCTCAGCGCCGTGCTGGCCGGTATCGGTATCGCGCTGATCCAGGCCGTGATGCCGGCGCTGATCAAATCCCGCTTCAGCGATAACGTATCCGTGTGCATGGGCCTCTACGTCACCTCGATCATGGGCGGCGCCGCCATCGCCGCGTCTTTCGCCCCCCTTGTGATGGCGCGGACCGGCAGTTGGCGCGTGGGCCTGGCGATCTGGGCGGCGCTGGCGCTGGTGGCGTTGCTGGTCTGGGGCGGCCGGCGCTCAGGGATGCCGACGCCGGTTTCGGCGTCATCACCTGACGCATCCTTCTTCGGCAATTCCCGCGCCTGGTTGCTGGCGCTGTTCTTTGGCCTCGGAACAGCGTCCTACACCTGTGTGCTGGCCTGGCTGGCGCCGTACTACGTGGAAAAGGGCTGGAGCGAACAGAACGCCGGGTTGCTCCTGGGTTTCCTGACCGCCATGGAAGTGTTGTCCGGCCTGGTGACGCCGGCCATCGCCAACCGCAGCCGCGACCGACGCCTCGTGCTGGTGGTGTTGCTGGCACTGATCATGGCCGGGTTCTGCGGGCTGATTCTCGGCCCGCAACACCTCAGCCTGTTATGGCCGTGCCTGTTGGGGCTGGGCATCGGCGGGTTGTTTCCGATGAACCTGATCGTGTCGCTGGATCACCTGGACAACCCCCGGCGAGCCGGTGGACTGACCGCCTTCGTACAAGGCATCGGCTACCTGATCGCCGGTCTCTCGCCGCTGTTGGCCGGGATGACCCGCGATCAACTCGGCAGCTTCGAGTGGGCCTGGTGGTCACTGACCGGCGTCACGGCGCTGATGATCCTGATGGTCTTGCGCTTCGATCCACGGCACTACGCCAGACACATCAGCTAATCTGGAACGGGCGATCGGGGTCATGCATTGGCACGCGACCACTGTCGATGCCCAGGCGCCGCGCAATGCTTGCCGCCTTGCAAAAGCTCAAGGCTTATGGCAACCGCCTCACAACTATCAGCGAAACTTCCCACAAGGCATTTTCCTGACACCATCGTTCCGCTAGGATCTTGCGCACACGTTTGCGCATGTTCAGCGCAAGGAACGCAGCGAGATGGAATGGATGCTGAACAGCAATTTGCTTAGAAAGCTCGACATGCAAGACCTCATGGTGTTTGTCGCCGTGTACGAGCAAAGCAGCGTCACCGGTGTCGCCGAGACACTCTGCGTCAGCCAGTCCACCGTGAGCTATTGCCTGAAAAAGCTGCGCACCAGTTTCGAAGATGAGCTGTTCATCAATACCCGCGCCGGCATGCGCCCCACCGGCAAAGCCAGCACCATGTACTCCCACGTGCTGAAAATCCTCGAAAGCATCAACCTGTGTCACGCCAGCGCCCAGACGTTCGACCCGACCTTGCAGTCCATCACGTTCAACATCTGTGCCCCGGAGTACTTCGAGCAACTGATCCTGCCGCGCCTGCTGAAACGCTTGGATTTCGCCGGCCTGCCGGTGATGATCAACATGCACAAGCTCGAAACCGACATCCCGACCGAGGCACTGCGCGATGGCAGCCTGGACCTGGTGATTTGCTTCGGCCCCCACTTCCATCGCAGCCACAGCGACCTCAACTCCCGGGTATTGCTGGAGGATGAGCTGGTCTGTGTCTTCGATAAGCGCGCCCCACCGCTGGAGCTGCCGCTAAGCCTGCAAGCCTACGTCGCCCGCCGGCATGTGTTTCCGACACCCTGGACGTCCAACACCAACATGGTCGATGGCTGGCTGGCGCAGCAGGCGCAAAAACGGCAAATCGTCGCCCGCGCCAACAGCTACAGCGCGGCGCTGAAAATGATCACCGGCACCGACTTCATCGTGACCCTGCCCCGACGCATCCAGCCATTGCTGGCCAGCGAGGCGATCTTCAAGCATTGCGAAGCGCCCGTCGGCTTGCCGGGGTTCACCCTCGATATGCAGTGGAGCCAAAGGGCCGATCAGGACAGCGCCAATACCTGGTTGCGCAAACAAGTGGCCCAAGCCTGCATCGAGCAGTAAAAGGCCTGAGACTCAGTGACCAATGGCAATCTTGGTGTAGGACTCGCGATCGATGTCGAGAATTTCCACGGCCAGCTGGACTTCAATGCCCGTTGGCCATTGACACAGGTCCTGCACCACCGCCAGCAGGCTGTCCGACAACTGCTTCTTGATCTGCCCTGAGCGACCACTCAATAACGCCAGCTTCACATGCACGAACGCCCGTTCAGCCATTGCCGTACCGACCTTGAACGTCTCGACCTTTACCGCCCGGCTCTTGATGTCGAATTCGGCAGCGAACTGACCGGAAGCCACCAGCGCATTGTTGAGCCGGATCAATGCCACGTCGGCATTCAGATCAGGCAGGTTGGCGGTGTATTCCATGTGCAGATGAGGCATGACGGTGCTCCTGAAAGTGGGCGGAAGGGTCGTAGATATAACACAGCGGTGCCCTGCTCACTCTGGCAGCGGCAACATCGCGCGCTCACCCATGAATGCCTCCAGCCGCGACCGCAACCAGCGCTCGGCCGGATCGGTATCGACATGGCTGAGCCAGACCATCGACAGGTCCAGGGTCGGCGCCTGGAACGGAATGGGTTCCCTGAACAGCACCCCGGACGCGGCCATCGCCTCGGCGGTGTAATCCGGCAGGCTGGCAATCAGATCAGTCCCGGCGAGCAAGGCCGGCAATGAACTGTATTGCGGCACCGAGAGCACCACATGGCGCGTCCGGCCAATCTCCGCCAGCCACTCATCGGCATAACCGCTGATATTGGCGGTGTGGGACACCAGCACGTGGGGACGCTGGCAATATTCATCGAGGGTCAGCGGCGTATCGGACGCATCGGCGCGCAATATATTGGGCTGGATATGCCGCAGCAACTTGCGCTTGGCATTGGCCGGTAACCCGCGGGTCTGGCTGATGCCGACGGTGATATCACCGGACGCCAGCAAATCCGGAATCCGCCAGTAATCGACATGCTGCACCACGAACACCACCTTCGGCGCTTCCTGGCGCAAGGCCCGCAGCAACGGCGGCAGCAGGCCAAACTCGACATCGTCCGACAGCCCGATACGGAAGGTCATGGTGCTGCTGATGGGGTCGAAATCATGGGTCAGGCTCAAGGCCACCGACAACGAATCCAGCGCCGGCGACAGGTGCCGAATAATCTCCTCGGCCCGCGCCGTCGGCTCCATGCGATGGCCGACGCGAATGAACAGCGGATCGTTGAACATCACACGTAAGCGATTAAGGGCCGAACTGATGGTCGGCTGACCGAGAAACAACTTCTCCGCCACGCGCGTGACATTGCGTTCGAGCATCAAGGTCTCGAACACCACCATCAGGTTGATATCGGCCTTGCGTAGTTCATTGCGATTCATCCACTGATCCCGATCCCTGTATCTGCCGACAGTTTAGGTAGGTGTCTCAATCGGCGTCTATGCGACCAAGTGAATAGGTTGATGCAGTTTGCGTTTAATGTCCGAAAGCGGCCTGATACCGGTTCACTGATTTTTCTGCCGAGTTGAATCGTCAGCGGGTAGGACCGGAGGAGATTCGGGCATCAGCGGCGCATCTTCATCAGGCGTTGTCTGAGGTTGAGCCACTACCGTCGGGGTGACCGGATCAGGGAAAGGCAGGAAAAGTCGGACAATCCATCCGATCAGTGACAGAAGCCCGAAGGTAACGAAGCCAAAGATCAGCCCGACAACCAAAATGCTCAGGGGGTGGATTTGCTCTGCGTCAGGGCTTTCCAGCATGTAGCGAGAAGCCTGGACAGCCGCGTACAGGCAGGCCGCCACGGCTGCCAGCAGCTTTACGACCAACCAGAGCCGTTGCCCTCTGTTCATGCACTACCCCGTCAGCAGGTGATTTGCTCTGTATTGCATGATAGCTAATGAGCTGGATGCGCCTTCTCTTGATCTGGAAAACAACAAAACCCCATAACTTGTCCAGCTACGAGGCTTTTCTATGTATTACGTTATTCAGTCGTATCGACAATCGCCCGCAGGATCGGCTCGATGCTGACGAGCATGGGAACTCCTCCCCTGGTATCGGGCCCGCTCAGGGATTGAAAACCCAAAGACTCGTAATACGAAACTGCATTCGGCGCCGCATCCAGATACAAACCTCTGATAGGCACCTCGTTGTGAACCTTGGCCGCCTGGATAAATGTATGTCTCAGGATTTCCTGTCCAATTCCAAGCCCCTGATATCGACGGTCCACACCGAACATCACCATCCGCACCACGGGCAACTGAGACGGCAGGTTCGATTTTTTGATGGCCGATTTCGCTAGCGTTCTGTCAATGTGCCCCAGCGTGAGCGTACCAAAGCCAACGACTTCGCTCGCAGGGTTAATCGCACCAATACCCCGGATGTTTTCGCTCTTCAGGGCACGCTTCAAACCGCTTTTGTAGTACTCGTCCATCATGGCAAGCCCACAATCGAAATCTTTCAGATAAAGGTAAGTCTCAAGACGAACCTGCAAATGGTTGTCGATTTCATAAGCCGGAGCCGCTTTTGTCCCCATGCTTCCCTCTCATCAGGTTCAGTAACCCAGGCGTTGGAGCCGTATCCTCGTTAAGGATCTCCAGGGCTCGGGCATAGGCTTGTTCCGACACTTCGATACGCCGATGTTTTTCCATCACCTCCTCCGCCTTCTCAAAGGCAGACGAAATAATGAAAGAAGTCATATCAAGCCCAGAGATTGAAGCGGCCTTGCGGATGAACTCCTTCGCGACGTCCGTGGTTTTGAGTTCAAGCCGCGCATTTTTTGGTGCTTTGAGAATTTCGTTAATTTCTATCATGGGATGTCCCCGTTTTCAGAGCGTATATTTCCTTACTGAGTGTCATTTTGTTGCATCCCCAGATGACCCGTGAGCAAGCGCTTTATCTCTGCTCGTATCAGAGGTCTTCAATCAATGTACGGATGTTAGACGTATAGCCAGACGAGCGTCAACCTCCATCCGTACAGTAGCCGTACGCGGCAGCTATCTGAAAAGTGAAACGTCGCATGCAAGTGATCCTCACGCTCTGGAGGGATGATCCGGCTCGCTGAACTCTCGATACAGTTGTAGGCAAAATCCGAGAGTTGCGCGTTATCCGGACCCGAGGGAACGACCGGATTCAAATTTGCAGCGTCCCCCTTACCAAGGCTTCCAGCCTGGGCAAAATACTCGCTTCGTCATTGCCCAAAATGGCAATCGAAGAACCCTGTAACCCTGCCGACGAAACGGCGGCTGCGTCGCCGGCCAACGCCACCGGGCACGTAACGCCCATTTGAAGGGCACGCAGACGCTGGTGCGCATCGGCCTGCAGTGGCACCTGGACCCATAACACCAGCGCGGCGGGCTGAATGGCCTTACACAGCAACGGCAGTTCTTCCAGGGGCTGGCCCGTGCCCAGCACCTCGATGCGCAGCTGGTCATTACTCATCAACAAACCGGCGCACAACAGCTCCAGTTCGTGCGCATGGCCCGAGCCGTCCGCCAGCAGCACGCAAGCACCGTTGCTCGGGTTCATCTGCAGTCGCAACAACATCCGCGCACGCAAGAAGGCGTCCAGGAACAGCCACTGACTGCGTCGGCCGAATGCATTGCCGGATGCCAGGCTGCGCCAGACAGGCAGCAGAACAGCCTCCAGTACCGTAGCCTTCGGATAGATCGTGAATAGTTGCCCGTGGAGGCGCTCCAGCTCTGCGCCATCAAAAGCCTGCGTGGCACGATGAACTGCCTCTTGCCACTGGACCAGGGGGGATTCGGCCGAGCCTGATACAGCGAGCCCGGGCGTGTCCTGCTGCCGGACGAGCAGAGCGCCTATCTTGCTGATGGGCAGACCCCGGCTGGTCCAGAGCATGATGCTACGTATATGTTCGATGTCCTGTTGCGAATACAGGCGATGCCCTCCCACAGTGCGTACTGGTCGGATCAGCCCGTGGCGGCGCTCCCATGCCCGCAGGGTGATCGGGTTGACGCCGGTCAGGCTGGCGACTTCCCGCATGGGGAGCAAGACGTCGTCGGAGGCGGATTCGATGGGCTCGGTCATTAAAAGTCGTTGCATCCTGAGTGTGTCGGCATTCTAAACCAGGCATGACACTTTTAAACCAGCACCAATCGTTGTCCGGCGTCCCTGCGCCCTGCCATCTAGGCATGGCTGTCGCTGACGACTACGCTGTTGGACAAACCCCCGAACCCCAGCGAGCCCGGACCATGATTGACGCCAAACTCCTGCAACTTATGGTCGAAGCCTCCAATGACGGCATCGTCGTGGCCGAGCAGGAAGGCGATGACAGCATCCTCATCTATGCCAACCCTGCCTTCGAGCGCCTGACCGGCTACAGTGCCGACGAAATTCTCTACCAGGATTGCCGGTTCCTGCAGGCAGACGATCATGATCAGGTCGGCCTCGAGGCAATTCGCGATGCCATCCGCCGCGGCCAGCCCTGCCGTCAGGTGCTGCGCAACTATCGTAAGGATGGCAGCCCGTTCTGGAACGAGCTGTCTATCACTCCCGTGCACAATGATGCCGACCAGTTGACCTACTACATTGGCATTCAGCATGACGTCAGCGACAAGATTGCCGCTCTGGAAAGGATTCAGTCACTCGAGACCGAAGTGGCCGAGCTTCGCCTTCAATTGGCAAGGCTTGGTGGCTAAAGACGGATAGCGCTAGACCGACACGAAAAGTGTACAAGAATATTGACTTGTACAATTTTCGACGTAGGCTTCAGACAAACCTGTACAATTATTTCGAATTGTACAATTTTGCCTGGAGCCTGCCATGTCTGCATATCTCCGCCATTTTGCTGACACGTTCATAACGCTGAACGCTGATCGCCTGGGCCAACTGGGCGAGCTATACAGCAACGACGTTCAGTTTCGTGATCCGTTGCATCAGCTTGATGGCTTGACGGCACTGCACACTTACTTTGAAAAACTGTACACCAACGTCCAAGAAATCCGCTACGACATCCTCGACGTGGATGAAACCGCCCCCGGCCACGGTTATCTGCGCTGGAACCTGCATTTCCGTCATCCGCGCCTGTCCCGCGGCCAGCTGATCAGTCTGCAAGGCTGCAGCCACCTGCGCTGGGCGACACATGTCTACCTGCACCACGACTACTTCGATGCCGGCGCCCTGCTCTACGAGCACGTCCCGGTTCTTGGCGGGGTGATCGGCTGGATCAAGGGAAGGCTCGCATGAGTCGCTGCTGGTTGACAGGGGCCAGTAGCGGCCTTGGTGCTGCCCTGGCTGAATTGCTGCTGGAGCAAGGCCATGCGGTGGCCTTGGGGGGCCGGCGGGCGGAGGCACTGATGCCGCTCGTGCTGCGCCACCCTCGGGCCCTGCTTGCTACCGGCGACGTGACTGACCCACGACAGGTCGCGGCTATCTGCGAGGACATCGAGCATGCGTGGGGCGCACTCGACCTGGTGATCCTGAACGCCGGCACCTGCGAATACCTTGTGCCGGGCAGGTTCGACGCCGAGACAGTCGAGCGCGTGATGCGCACTAACCTGCTCGGGGTCAGTTACTGCCTGCAGGCGGCACTGCCACTGCTGCGCCGCGGGCACCGGCCACACCTGGTGGTGATCGGCAGCTCGGTGACCTGGCTGGCGCTGCCCCGGGCTGGCGCCTATGGCGCGTCCAAGGCGGCCCTGCGTTATCTGGTCGAGTCCCTGCGCCTGGATCTGCACGCCGAAGGCATCGATGTAACGCTGGTCAGCCCAGGCTTCATCGACACCCCCCTGACCCGGCGCAATGCCTTTGCCATGCCACAACTCTGGACGTCCGACCGCGCCGCGCGGCATGTCGTCGCGCGCCTGCCGCGCCGACCGTTGGAGATCAACTTTCCACGTCTTTTCACTCTCGTCCTGCGCCTGCTCGGCGCCCTGCCAGCGCGTTGGCGCCTGGCCCTGGGCCGTCGCCTGGCGCGAACCGAACAGGAATAGCGACACATGCGCATCGCCATCATCGGTAGCGGGATCTCTGGGCTGACCTGTGCCTATCTGCTGTCACGTCGCAACGAGGTGACCGTGTTTGAAGCAGCCGACTGGATCGGCGGCCATACCCATACTGTCGACGTCCAATGGCAGGGCCAGCGTTATGCCGTGGACACCGGTTTCATCGTCTTCAACGACTGGACCTACCCCAACTTCATCCGTTTGATGGATCGCCTGGGCGTCGTCTCGCGCCCTACCGAGATGAGCTTTTCCGTCAACGATCCGGACAGCGGCCTGGAATACAACGGCAATAACCTCGACACCCTCTTCGCCCAGCGCGGCAATCTGCTGTCGCCGGGCTTCTGGGGAATGTTGCGCGATATCGTGCGCTTCAATCGCCAGGCGGTGGCCGACCTGGATGGCCACCGCATCGAGCCAGGCATGAGTCTTGGCGATTACCTGCACACGCGAAGCTACGGGCAGCGTTTCATCCATCACTATATCGTCCCTATGGGCTCGGCCATCTGGTCGGTATCAAGGGCCGACATGCTGCGCTTCCCGCTGCACTTCTTCGTCCGATTCTTTCGTAACCATGGCCTGCTCTCGATCAGCCAACGCCCGCAGTGGCGAGTGATCGAGGGTGGCTCGAGCAGCTACGTGGAGCCGTTGTGCAAGACCTTCGGCGAGCGCATTCGGCTCAATTGCCCGGTGACGAGCGTCCACCGGGACGACACCGGCGTGGAGATCACCAGCGCCGCAGGCCAGGAGCGCTTCGACAAGGTCGTGTTCGCCTGCCACAGCGACCAGGCTTTGGCGCTGCTGGAGCAACCTTTGATCGCCGAGCGCGAGGTGCTTGGCGCCCTCACCTATGCCGCCAATGAAATAGTGCTGCACACCGACACCCGCCTGCTGCCCTGCCGGCGCAAGGCCTGGGCCAGCTGGAACTATCGCCTCGGCGGACCCGCCCACGCCCCGGCGGCCGTGACCTACAACATGAACATTCTGCAAGGCCTCGACGCCCCGGTGACCTTCTGCCTGAGCCTCAATCAGGGCGACTGCGTGGACCCGTCGCAAGTGCTGGCACGCTTCAATTACGCCCATCCCCAATACAGCCTGGCCGCCATGGCGGCCCAGGCGCGCCAGGGTGAGCTGCAGGGGAACCGGCACAGCTATTTCTGCGGCGCTTACTGGGCAAACGGCTTCCATGAGGATGGCGTGGTCAGCGCACTGGACGTCGCACAAAGGTTCGGGGAGCGCCTGTGAACAGCAGCCTTTGCTACGGTTGGGTCAGCCACCGGCGCCTGGCGCCGCGGTTCCATGGTTTCCGCTATCGCAGCGGCATGTTTTACCTGGACCTGGACGAACAGGAACAGCTGCTGGGCCTGTCCCCGCTGCTCGGTGCTTCTCGCCTGGCGCCGCTGTGCTGGCGAGAAACCGATTACCTGCCGGCCTGGACCCGTCGCGGCATACCCTTGAAGGACGCGGTGCGCGAAGTGGTGGCCAAGGCCCTGGGCCAGGCACCGGACGGCGCCATTCATTTGCTGACCCAGCCGCGCAGCTGGGGAATCTCGTTCAATCCGGTCAGTTTCTACTTTTGCCACGACAGCGACGGGCACCTGGCGGCAATTGTGCTGGAAGTCCGCAACACCCCCTGGCGTGAGCGCTTTCACTACGTGTTGTCGGTGCTGCCCGGTCAGCCCCGGCAGTTCTCGGTCAGCAAGGCCTTCCATGTCTCGCCGTTCCTGCCGATGGACATGCAGTACCACATGCGCTTCCACATCGATGGCGAGCACCTGCGCATCCACATGGAAAACCGCCGCGAAGGGCAAACAGTCTTCGAGGCCGACCTGGCCCTGCGCCGCCAGCCGCTGGATGCCGGCGCCCTGCGACGCCACGTACTGGCCTTCCCCTGGATGAGCCTGCGCACCCTCACCGCCATTTACTGGCAAGCCATGCGCCTGCTGCTCAAGCGCACCCCGCTCTACACCCACACGTCCAGTAAGAGCAGCCAAGACCTTGGCCATCACGTCCACGAGGAGCCCGAGCATGTCCGATCCAACTCTGAGCGTTAGCAAATCCTTTAGCCTGGCGCCACTATTCGGCGGCCTGGCCAGAAGCGCCGTGCTCACTCAGCTGCGCAACCTGCGCCAAGGCCGTCTGCGCCTGATCTGCAAAGGCCGGCAGTGGCTGTTCGGCGATGCCGGCAGCGCACTGCATGCCGAGGTCGAGATCTTCGACGAGGCAGCCTGGGGCATGGTGGCGGCCAACGGCTCGATCGGTGCCGGCGAAGCTTACATCCACGGCTGCTGGCGCACTCCGGACCTGGCCGCGGTCACCCGCCTCTTCGTCGCCAACCTCGAGGTGCTCGACGCCCTTGAAGGCGGGCTGGCCCGCCTGGGCCGTCCGGTCCTGCGCCTGCTGCATTGGTTCAATCGCAACAACAGGCGCGGCTCGCGGCGCAATATTCTCGCCCATTACGATCTGGGCAATGCCTTGTTCGAGCGGCTGCTGGACCCGACCATGATGTACTCGGCGGCCATGTTCGACAGCCTGGAGCAGAGCCTGGAGCAGGGCCAACTAAACAAGCTTGAGCGTATCTGCGACAAACTCGCGCTGCGCCCCGACGATCATCTGCTCGAGATCGGTACCGGATGGGGTAGCCTGGCGATCCATGCCGCCACCCGGCACGGCTGCCGAGTGACCACCACCACGTTGTCCGAGGCGCAGTACGCCCATACCCTGCAGCGCGTCCGCGATCTTGGCCTGCAAGAACGCATTACCGTCCTGCGCGAGGACTACCGCGACCTTGGCGGACGCTTCGACAAGCTGGTCTCGATCGAAATGATCGAGGCGGTCGGGCACCGCTATCTGCCGGTTTACTTCCGCCGCTGCGCGTCGCTGCTCAAGGATGACGGCTTGATGCTGCTGCAGGCCATCACCATCCGCGACCAGCGCTATGAACAGGCCCGGCGGTCGGTGGATTTCATTCAACGGCATATCTTTCCCGGCGGTTCCCTGCCCTCCCTGAGCGTCATGCTGCAGACCGCCAGTCGGCATACCTCTTTGAACCTGGTGCACATGGAGGACTTCGGCCTGGACTATGCGCGGACCCTGCAGCACTGGCGCGACAACTTGCGTCAGTCGCGCACCGCGTTGGTCGAGCTGGGCTATGACGATACCTTTCAGCGCCTGTGGGAGTTCTACCTGTGTTACTGCCAAGGCGGTTTCGAGGAGCGCGCGATCGGCGTCGCGCAACTGCTCTGGGCAGCCCCGGCCGCACGTCGCGCATCGCTGCCGGGCGGCTGATATGAGCCGGGCCTGGCTGATCGGTAACGCGCTATGGATGCAGGCCGCCTGGTGGGCTTGCGTGCTGAGCGAGCGGCATCCTTGGCTGCTACTGCCGGTGGTGGCCGGCCTGTTGGTGCATGTGGCTGCTTGCCCTCGCCCGGGCGAAGAAGCAATCACTCTGGCCTGCGTGGGGATGGCAGGTTGTTTACTGGATGCCGGCCTGGGTGCGCTGGGCGTTTTCGATTTTGCCCAGCGCCCCCTACCCTTGTGGCTGGCCATGCTGTGGCTGGTGTTGGCCAGTGGGCTTCGCCACAGCCTGGCCTGGGCTCGACGTCCCCTCTGGTACGGGGCGCTACTGGGCCTGTGCGGCGCACCTCCGGCTTACATCGCCGGTGCTACGCTGGCCGGTGTTGGCCTGCCTTGGGGCACTCTCGGCACGGTCCTGCTGCTCGCGCCGTTGTGGGCTGTATGGATGCCGCTTGTCCTGCGCCTGGCTGCACCCCGCTGACAAGCAACTGCCTTCGAATGCGTGAACATCCTCTGCTTTGGCCGGTTATCGAGGGTTCATGGAAGCGACTCCGGCTGGCGACGGAAGAACAGGATCACTTCTCCCACCTCGACGCCAAGCTTGCTCATGCTCGAGCGATTGATCATCGTGTCTTCGTCCATCAGGTACATCCAGTCGTCCAGATCAACTTCCCAATGCCTGCCGTCAACCGGCAGGTCAAGACGATAGCGCCAGCGCAGCGCGTTGCCAGCGACCTCGCCCCTGGCCTCTCCGATTACGTCGTCCGCACGACCACGCCAATGCCCGGCGCCGGTCTGTTCCAGCGTCCAGACGCGCCGCTGACGCGTGCCATCGCTGTAGAGAAAACGCTCGTCGAGGATCAGCTGCCGGCCCTCGACGCGGCTTTCGATCCGGACATGGAAACGCTTGACCACCTCGCCCGAGCGATTCTGGAACAGGCCCCAAGCCTGTACCGGCCGGGAGAAGAACGCCACCAGATCCAGGGCCGGTCGCTCCTTTGCATAGTGCTCCACGCCAATGTTGTTACAGCTGACCAGCAACAGGCTAACGAGCAGTACCAGTATTTGACGCATCTCAACCTCCTCACTCCGCCGATCCGGCCATCCCCAGCAGTTGTTGACGCAATTGCTTATCCCGGGTGCGCGGATCGAGCCAGATGCCGAAGAAGGCGCGGGCGAATGCAGGGTCCTCGACCCGCCGGCGCAGTTGGCCGTCGACGAAGAACGTGCAGCCAAAGCCTGGATGGTAGACCCCGGTAATCCGCATTCCGGGCCGAACATCGACGAAGGCGCCACGCATTTCACGGGACCAGCGTTGGAGCGTTGAGTCCTCTGGACGAGCCCCTGCCATGCGACGCATTTCCTTGAGACTGGCCTCCACCAGCGTGTCCCTGGAAAAGACACGGTGATAAGTCAGTTCGAGTGCAAAGGGCTGATCCCAGGTCAACGGCAACCCAGCGCTCCACAACCGCGCGGTGTATAGATTTACGCCGAACCAGGTGAAGTCGCCGCTGCCCACCAGACGCCCATCGGGCAGCGCGGGACGCCAATCCGCCCAGGCAGGTACAGCGAGTACCAGTGCGAAGAGCAAGCATCTCGACAGACGATGTGCGAGAAAGCGTCTGGAATCAGCCACGTTCATCAAGGTATTGACCTTCTTATGAAATTCTATACAAGACTAGCTCAATGTATAGTTTTTACGCGACCAATAGATAGCGGCGTACAACTTTTTGGGTAGGCATTTGATGCCCCCCCCCCCCCGTGGCTCTGGGGCACCTCCGTTGGCGCCACCGCAGGTCAGCGCGGCCGCGTAGTAGGCGACCAAGGCGATTCAGTCTAATACCTCAAATTAAATGCGCGTACCTAATCGCGGGGACTGCGTTTTGTGTCCGTATTTATTACAACTTGCCGATAAGAATCCAGAAGCCTTATTCAGGTCGATACACTACTTGAACTCTCAATTAGTTGCTTCAGACCCACAACTTTTAAAATAACAAATCCTATAGAGCGAAATATTCTACAAAAAAATGAATTTGCAGTCCGCAAGGCGCGCGAATGAAAACAACCGAACTACGCTATTACGGGCACCTTGAGTAGTGAGCGGGAGTTCTATTACTGGTTGACCTTATTGAACTGCCCAGGAGCAAGGTTTGGGGGATCACTCACCATGATTCTGGTTGTTGCGCACTTGATGTTTGAGTGGCAGCAACAAGATCAATACTCGGCAGAGGAATCCAGTCATGAAACAACCCCCGCATCGCGCCAGGTTCTACCTTGCCTGTTCATTGCTGTTAGCGCTCAACGGTCTTGTCCAGGCTGCGCAAACGGCAAAACCCAACATTCTGTTTATCGTCTCCGACGACACTGGCTATGGTGACTTGGGACCTTACGGTGGCGGTGTCGGTCGAGGCATGCCCACACCCAGCATTGATGAACTGGCCGCACAAGGTACGACCTTTTATTCCTTCTACGCCCAACCCAGTTGCACGCCCGGTCGGGCAGCCATGCAAACCGGGCGCATTCCGAACCGCAGTGGCATGACCACGGTTGCGTTCCAAGGCCAGGGTGGCGGTTTGCCTGCGGCCGAGTGGACGCTGGCTTCGGTGCTCAAGACCGGCGGCTACGACACGTACTTCACCGGTAAATGGCATTTGGGCGAAGCCGACTATGCGCTGCCCAACGCCCAGGGCTATGACGTGATGAAATACGTCGGCCTGTATCATCTCAATGCCTACACCTACGCTGACCCGGAATGGTTCCCCGACATGGATCCTGAAACGCGGGCGATGTTCACCCAAGTGACCAAGGGTGCGCTATCGGCCAAGGCCGGCGAAAAGCCGGTCGAAGAGTTCAAGATCAATGGCCAGTACGTTGATACACCTGTAGTGGACGGTAAGCCCGGCGTGGTCGGGATTCCGTTCTTTGACGGGTATGTCGAGAAAGCCGCGATGGAGTTCCTCGACACTGCGGCCAAATCGGACAAGCCGTTTTTTATCAACATCAACTTCATGAAAGTGCATCAACCGAACATGCCGGCACCCGAGTTCGTCCATAAATCGATCTCCAAATCCAAGTATGCCGACTCGGTGGTGGAACTCGACACCCGTATTGGCCGCATCATGGCCAAGCTCAAGGCACTGGGCATGGATAAAAACACCTTGGTGGTCTACACCACCGACAACGGTGCCTGGCAGGACGTATACCCCGACGCCGGCTACACACCCTTCCGGGGTACCAAAGGCACGGTGCGTGAAGGTGGCAACCGGGTGCCTGCGATAATGGTCTGGCCGGAAAAAATCAAACCCAGTATGAAAAACCACGACATCATCGGTGGACTTGATCTGATGGCGACCTTTGCCGCGGTAGCCGGGATCAAACTGCCGGAGAAAGATCGCGAAGGCCAGCCCATCATGTTCGACAGCTATGACATGACCCCGGTACTGCTCGGCACCGGCCCGTCCCCTCGCAAAGAGTGGTTCTACTTCACCGAGAACGAACTGTCGCCCGGTGCCGCCCGCGTCGGTAACTTCAAGGCCGTATTCAACCTGCGGGGCGATGACGGCGCCCCCACCGGTGGCCTGGCTGTCGATACCAACCAAGGCTGGAAAGGCGCGAGCAAGTATGTGGCGACCGTGCCGCAGGTCTTTGACTTGTTGCAAGATCCCCAGGAACGCTACGACATTTTCATGAACAACTTCACCGAGCGTACCTGGTCGATGGTTCCCATCAGCGTGGCGATCAACAACCTGATGAAAACCTACGCTCAGTACCCGCCACGCAAGATGCAAAGCATGACTTATGACGGGCCGATCGAGTTGTCCAAATACCAGAAATTCCAGTGGGTTCGAGAAGAATTGCAGAAGGAAGGCATTCACCTGCCGATGCCAGCCGGCAACTAGTCAACCTGGAAAAAAGTGGCGGGCTGTTCGCACGCCGTCACTTCTGACCTGACGTTTATGAGTATCCGCTAACGCGTCAATAACTCACTGCCGGGAGCATCAAAATGAAAACAGTTGGCAAGGTGAATGTATGCCGACAAAAATGACTACCTTGCCCGCTTGTACATTACTCGTCCTGTGCTCTCAGCAAGCATGGGCTGGCGGGATCATGCTTTACGAAATCGGTACCGATAACGTCGGCCTAGCCAACGCCGGTTCCGCCGCCAGGGCTCAAGGCCCTTCGACGATTGCCAGCAATCCGGCAGGCATGAGCTACCTGCCGGGCACGCAGATCACAGGTGGCTTGCAGGTGCTCTACGGCAACCTCAAATTCAATCGCGACGACGACACCAACGTCGTGGGCAGTGGCAGTGGCGCTGCCCTTGACCCGATGCCGGGTGCCAGTTTTTTCATTAGCCATCAACTTGATGATCATTGGAGCGTGGGCTTCGGCAACTACGGTGACTTCGGTCTTGCCGTCAATTACGACAACGACTGGTCCGGGCGCTACTTCGCACAGAATTCCAGCCTCCTCGGAGTGTCTTTTGTGCCAAGCCTGGCCTACCGCTTCAATGACCAATGGTCGGTGGGCATAGGCGTTAAAGCCATGTACGGCATGCTGCAAGCCCAGACGGCCATCGACCGCTCACCCTTCGCCCTTACCGACCGCGGCGATGGACAATACAAGTACAAGGATAACGATTGGGGCTTTGGCGCGAACGTGGGGGTCATCTATGCCCCGCAACCCGGCACGCGCATCGGCCTGACCTATACCAGCAAGGTCGACCTGAAGTTCGAAGACGGCCTGGACGTAAAGGGTAACGGCCCGCTCCTGCAGCGCCTGGACGGCACCAACACCGAACTCGACATGACGGTGCCACAAACCGTCACATTGAGCCTGTTCCAGCAACTCGACCCACGCTGGGCCCTGCTCGCCTCGGTCAACTGGCAGGATTGGTCGGAATTCGGCGAGATCGCGGCCCGGGTCGACACCACGGCGATCGATGCGGTATCTACCACGATCGATGCCCACTACAAAGACACTTGGCACGTGTCGCTTGGCGGGCAATTCCAGGCCACCCCGCAGTTGCTGTGGAATTTCGGCGTAGCGTACGACAGCAGTGCGGTGTCCGATGGCGATCGCACCTTTACCGTGCCCATGGCCGAATCCTGGCGCCTGGGGACGGGCGCCACCTATGCGCTGAACGAGGACACGGACGTCAACGTCAGTTGGGCCTTGATCTGGCTCGGCGATATGCCGGTGGATCAGACTAAACCTCTATCGGGCAACCGCACTTCGGGCCAGTTCGACAACGCCTGGATACAAACCGTGACCGGAAACATGACTTGGCGTTTCTGAAATCCGCGACGGCTTGAATGAAGTGGATCGCTGTCGACATCGTTCGCATCAACCGCGTGATGCCGCGTTATATACATGTATCTGCAGGAGGGAGTTTTGCAGATCAAATTCCGAGTCGTCCCTATATTTCGGGTGCGCCCCCCATACCATTTCGTCAGGCATGCGCCTCACGATCAAGAACGTCAGCCACCCACTGATTGATACCTTTGCGAGCCAGCTGAGCTTTTACGGCAACGGTAGCGTGGAGCGCTGGCGCCAAACGAAGACTGAGATTGCCCGAATAAGGTTTCTGCGGCGTCCGGCCGAGCTTGGCACACGTATCCAGATAATCGGTGACGGCCTCTTCAAAGGCTTCTCGAAGCTCCCGTACTGACTCGCCATGAAAGCCAACGATATCCTTGATACCCGCGATGTGGCCGACAAACAGACCGTCTTCGTCGCTGTATTCAATTCGGGCGGCATAGCCTTGATAGTTCATTACGTTCATGGGGTGACTCCTGCTTGTTCAAGGAAAGCCCGCGCATCACGAACCTGGTAGGGCTTCGCTTCTTTGTCTGGGTGAGGCCGGTGAAAGGTAGCAACCACACCGTTCAGTTCGAAGCGTACCCACGACCCATTGCCTTCAATGGTCTTGGCACCAACCGCGCCAAAAAGCGACTCGATACGCGCCCCAGAATATCTGGGTGACTCTCGATGAAGTTGTAGGCAAAATCCGAGAACTACGTAAGGGGGTTCGCTTGCTGCGCTTTTGGGCAGTTACCGCCTTGTTGGCCATATCTCGGCGGGATACTCTCCAGACGTCGCTGCACATTCAGCGACCGGGCTTGGTAACCCGGTGGAATATGGCGTAACAGCGCCTCCAACACGATTGCGGATGTTTTTTCTCATCTGCAATTCTGTTTTATGGCGGCTGTGCGTGGGACGTCTTCGGACGTGCCGGTTTCCTTGATTCCCCGGTTTACCAACCTGCGTACAGCTGCCACCCATTAGCTTGGTATCGAATGCGGCAGCTCCTCAAATCTTGGGCCGCACACTATTTGACTGCAATGGGAAAAGCGCTGATCGATGATGTGGTTAAGGCTGTTTCGCCACGACCTACCTGGAAAGCTAAAAAGTCAGCAAAATAGCGGTCAGCCTCTCTCCGACAAGACTCGCGCTTTCTGGGGCCTCCAACTGCGGTTGAGAGCGTGCAGCTAAAAAAACCCCCTATTACGAAACGCTAGAAACGAAAAAGCCCCGTAACTTTTCAGCTACGGGGCTTTTTCCATGTAATGGCGGAGAGATAGGGATTCGAACCCTAGGTACCGGTGAAGGTACAACGGATTTCGAATCCGTCCCATTCGGCCACTCTGGCATCTCTCCAACGGCGCGCATCATAACAACACTTTCGCCGGAAGCGAACCCCCTAAGCGAAATATTTCTGTGCTATCAGATGCTTGCGTCGATTAAAGCGGTACGCCCAGACGATTGGCGACTTCTTCGTAGGCTTCGATGACATCACCGAGGCCCTGGCGGAAGCGGTCCTTGTCCATTTTCTTGCCGGTGGCCTTGTCCCACAGGCGGCAGCCGTCCGGGCTGAATTCGTCGCCCAGGACGATGGAGCCGTCGGAGAACACGCCGAATTCGAGTTTGAAGTCGACCAGCAGCAGGCCGGCGTCGTCGAACAGTTTGCTCAGGACTTCGTTGACCTTGAGCGACAGTTCTTTCATGCGAACCAGTTGCTCGGCGGTGCCCCAACCGAAGGCCACGACGTGGGATTCGTTGATGAACGGGTCGCCCTTGGCGTCGTCCTTCAGGAACAGTTCGAAGGTGTAAGGGTTGAGCTTCATGCCCTCTTCGACGCCCAGGCGCTTGACCAGGCTGCCGGCGGCGTAGTTACGCACGACGCACTCGACCGGGATCATGTCGAGTTTTTTCACCAGGCATTCGTTGTCGCCCAGCAGTTTGTCGAATTGGGTCGGCACGCCGGCGGCTTCGAGTTTCTGCATGATGAAGGCGTTGAACTTGTTGTTCACCATGCCTTTACGGTCGAGCTGTTCGATGCGCTTGCCGTCGAACGCCGAGGTGTCGTTGCGAAACAGCAGGATCAAGCGGTCAGCGTCGTCGGTCTTGTAAACCGATTTGGCTTTGCCGCGGTAGAGTTCTTCACGTTTTTCCATGATGGGCTCCGCTTGCTAAGTAGGTGGGCTAGGCGATGTGTCGCCAGTCGAGCCCTGAATCTTGATCGGCCAGTTGCAGCCAGTCCGGGTCGCACCCGAGGGTGTCGACAAAACATTGCCGGGCCAGCTGCGGCAGGTTGTTCTTGCTGCTCAGATGGGCCAGGACCAGGTGTTGCAGGCCTTGCCAGCCCAACTCGGACACCAGGAATGCCGCCTGGTGGTTGTTCAAATGTCCCAGTTCGCCGCCTACCCGCTGCTTGAGAAAGTAGGGGTAGTGACCGCGAGCCAGCATGTCACGGCAATGGTTGGACTCGATCATCAATGCATCGAGGTCCCGATAGCCGTCCAGCACCTTGTTGCAATACGAGCCCAGGTCGGTCAACAGGCCGAAGCGCCGCTCACCGTCACTGAAGACGTATTGCGTCGGCTCTTGCGCATCGTGGGCCACGGCAATGACACCGATGCTCAGGTTGCCGATCTGCAGTTGCTCGCCGCCCGCCAGAAGGCCGGCCGGTTCAATCGGTTTGCGCATCCCGCGCAGTGTGCCGCGACTGAGGTAGACCGGCAGATTGTAACGCCGAGACAGTAAACCCACGCCATGCACATGATCGGCATGTTCGTGGGTCACGAGTATCGCGCTCAGTTGCGCCGGGTTTACACCCAGGCGCAACAGGCGTTTTTCGGTTTCCCGCAAGGAGAAACCACAATCCACCAGCACGTACGTGTCAGCGCTGGCTATCAGCGTGCCGTTCCCTTGGCTACCGCTGCCGAGAACGGCAAAACGCATGAGAGATCAGCCCAGGTTGTCCTGAATCACGCTCAACACTTTGCGCGCCACGTCAGCCGGCGCCACGGTGTTGATGTTTTTCTCGACGGTGACCTGGACGTTTTCGCCCACCTTGCTCAGGCGAACCTGATAACGCTCGGCACGGGCTTCGACGGCTTCCTTGTCCGGCGCGCTGCCGAACAGGCTGCTGAAGAAACCAGGCTTGTCGTCTGCCTTCTCGGCTTTTTCCGCCAGGTTGATGTAGTACAGGCCCAGGCTGCGGTTGATGTCTTCAACCCGCCATTCGCCCTGTTCCAGCGCACGACCGACGCTCGACCAGGCACGATCCAGGTCCGTACCGACGTTCAGCACAGGGTTGCCGCTGCCGTCTTCGCTCAGGCTGACGCGACTTGGCGTATCGAAATCACGGGAAGCCAGCATGGAGACCGAACCGCCCTTCTCCGACGTGCGGCTCATGCTTGCGAGCATGTCGTCGACCAGTGCCGCGTCCAGGCCAGTGTTGACCGAACGGTTGGTGAAGGCCACGTCGGCGGTGCTGCCGGCAGGACGCTGGGCGCTGACCACATAGACTTCACTGGTATTGCGCTGCACGCCAGGTTCGATGCGGACCCGCACGCGCGATTCGCTGTCGGTGCCGACACCGGCGGCGCTCAGGCGCTTGGCCATCGCGGCCGACAGTTCGTCGGAATGCTGCCAGGTGGTGGTGAATTCACCGGTTTGCGGGCGCTGTTCGTCCAGACGGAAACCATTGTCCTGGAAGAACTGCACGGCCACTGGCCAGACTTCGGCCGGCGGGCTCTGGGCCACGATCCAGCGCGTGTCACCGGTCTTCTGCAGCGAGTAGGCGCCAGCGGCGTCGGCTCCGGCGGTCAGCGGCTGCGGACGCGGCACGACGTATTCGCCCTTGGCGGTGTCGTCGGCCACGTTGCGCGGGATCGGCAACAGGGGATCCAGACGCTTGGCGGTGTTGACGTCCGGCGGCAATTGCATCGGTGCAGTCTGTTGCGCTTCCAGGTAATCGCTGCCACGGTCACGGAAATAACCTTCCGGGCCCCAGACCCATCCACAGCCACTGGTGCTGGAGATAATCAAGGCAAGTGCGGAAAGTCCGGCCAATCGCTTCATGCGTAGTGCTTCCTCAATTAAACCAGGACGCCGGACTGGCGCATGGCCTGCCGCAGCGGTTCGTGACAGGCAGCGCTGAGCCAGGTGAGCGGCAGACGGATACCGTCCGGCATCAAGCCCATTTCATGCAGCGCCCATTTCACGGGAATAGGGTTGGATTCGATAAACAGGGTTTTATTGAGCGGCATCAGCTTTTCGTGGATCGCGCGGGCCGTGACGGCATCGCCCTTCAGGGCGGCATTGCACATGTCGGCCATGTCGCGCGGCGCGACGTTGGCGGTCACCGAGATATTGCCTTTGCCGCCCAGCAGCATCAGCTCGACCGCGGTGGCGTCGTCGCCGGATACCACCAGGAAGTCCTTGCTGACGCCGTCGATGATGGCTTTGGCACGGGACATGTCGCCGGTGGCTTCCTTGATGCCGATGATGTTTTTCACGGTCGACAGGCGGATCACGGTGTCGGCCAGCATGTCGCACGCGGTGCGGCCAGGCACGTTATACAGGATCTGCGGGATGTCGACGGCTTCGGCGATGGCCTTGAAGTGCTGGTACAGGCCTTCCTGGGTCGGCTTGTTGTAATACGGAGTCACCAGCAGGCAGGCATCGGCGCCGGCGATCTTCGCATTGGTGGTCAGCTCGATGGCTTCACGAGTCGAGTTCGCGCCAGTCCCGGCGATCACCGGAATGCGCCCTGCAACCTGCTTCACCACGTAACGAATCACTTCGATGTGCTCGTTCACGTCAAGGGTGGCCGATTCACCTGTAGTGCCGACCGCCACGATGGCGTGGGTGCCGTTTTGCAGGTGAAAGTCCACCAGTTTGCTCAGGCTGTCCCAGTCGAGACGACCTTGTGCATCCATGGGTGTGACCAGTGCCACCATACTGCCCGCAATCATGCAACCGCTCCTGCCGGAAAAAGAGAGCGGTAATGGTACTGGCGCCAAGATGCTTGTACAAGCGAAGTACTGCGCTGCTGCCATTCCCCTTGGCGCTGCTTTTCGCTACCCTTCAGACTTTGATCGGTACTGATAAGCTCGCAAGCCGGGTTCCAGCCTCCATTTTCGGCATCACAAGCCCCGATCCAGCGTTGCCGCCCTTCGCTCTTGCCACTCTGGAGCAGGTTGCAACCTTCCGGCCCGGGTTTTCTGAATTCGCATCCGCAGGCTCGCCCCGGCAAAAAAGCCCATAAAAGTATCGACCGCTCATCGCTTTAGGAATGCTGCATGTCCACCCCCACAGTTCGCGAACAATTCCTTGTCATCAGTGCCCTCGGCGCCAACCCCATGGAGCTGACTAACGTCCTGTGCCGCGCCAGCCATGAAAACCGCTGCGCCGTGGTTACCTCTCGCCTGACCCGTCATGGCGAGTGCAGTGCGTTGGTCCTCGAGATCTCCGGCAGCTGGGACGCCCTGGCGCGCCTGGAAGGCAGCCTGTCGAGCCTCGCCAAGAAGCACGCCTTCACCGTCAATGTGGTGCGCAGTGCGGCGCTGGAGAATCGCCCCCAGGCCCTGCCGTACGTCGCTTATGTCAGCTCGGCCTACCGCTCGGACATCATCAACGAGCTGTGCCAGTTCTTCATGGACCACAACGTCGAGCTGGAAAACCTGACCTGCGACACCTATCAGGCACCCCAGACCGGCGGCACCATGCTCAATGCCACGTTTACCGTGACCTTGCCGGCCGGCGTGCAGATCAGCTGGCTGCGCGATCAGTTCCTGGATTTCGCCGACGCGCTGAACCTGGACGCCCTGATCGAACCGTGGCGCCCACAAAACCCAATGTAAGGAAGCTTTCATGGCCGTTGCCATCGACCAACCGGTTGCCGATTTCGAAGCACCCGCCACCAATGGGCAGACCGTCAGCCTGGCGGGCCTCAAAGGCAAGCAGGTGGTGATTTACTTCTATCCGAAGGACAGCACGCCGGGCTGCACCACCCAGGGCCAGGGCTTTCGTGATCAGCTTGACGCCTTTAAAGCGGCCAATACCGAAGTCTTCGGCGTGTCCCGCGACAGCCTGAAATCCCACGAGAACTTCAAGGCCAAGCAGGCGTTCACCTTCGAGCTGATCAGCGACAAGGAAGAAGCGCTGTGCCAGCTGTTCGACGTGATCAAGTTGAAGAAGCTGTATGGCAAGGAATACATGGGGGTTGATCGCAGCACGTTCCTGATCGATAAGGATGGGGTGCTGCGTCAGGAATGGCGGGGGGTGAAGGTGCCGGGGCATGTGGATGCGGTTCTGGCGGCTGCCCAGGCGCTCGATAAAGCCTGATTCATCTGGCGTCTGTTCGGACGCCTTCGCTGGCAAGCCAGCTCCTACAGGGATTGTGTCGTGCCAAATCGTGCGATCGACGCAAACCTGTAGGAGCTGGCTTGCCAGCGAAGAGGCCATCAACCCCACTGAAGATTCAGAGCTGGCAGTTAAAGCAGCGGCGCCACCACCGGCTCCTTGCGCGGCCACGCATCCAGCACAGCCTTGAACAGCGTCGCCAGGGGAATCGCAAAGAACACCCCCCAAAACCCCCACAACCCGCCAAACAACAGCACCGCGCAGATGATTGCCACCGGATGCAGGTTGACCGCTTCCGAGAACAACAGCGGCACCAGCACGTTGCCGTCCAGGACCTGGATAATGCCGTAGACCGCCATCAAATAGATGAACTGATCGCTCCAGCCCCACTGGAACAGGGCGATCAACAGCACTGGCACGGTCACCACCACGGCGCCGACATAGGGCACCACCACCGACACGCCCACCAGCAACGCCAGCAGCGCCGCATAGTTGAGCCCCAGCACCACGAAACCGATGTAAGTCGCGCCGCCGCAAATGACGATCTCGATGCCTTTGCCGCGAATGTAGTTGGCGATCTGCCGGTTCATCTCCCGGGCGACGCGGGTGATCAGCGCCCGTTCGCGAGGCAGGTAGCCGCGCACCCACTGGCCGATCATTTCCCGGTCCTTGAGAAAGAAAAACACCAGGATCGGTACCAGTACCAGGTAGATCATGATGTTGACCAGCAGCGGCAGGCTCGACAGCGAGTACGTCAGCGCCCACTGGCCGAAATTGCCGATCTCGCCCCGCGCCACTTCGATGGCCCGCAGCACCTGCTCATCGGACACCAGATGCGGGTAACGCTCGGGCAGCAGCAATAACAGTGACTGCCATTTGGCGAGCATGCCGGGCAATTCGTTGAACAAGGTGATCAGTTGATGCCAGAGCAACGGCACCACGACCACGATGAACACCAGCAGCAGCCCCATGAATAACGCAAAGACCAGCCCGACCGCCGCGCCGCCCGGCACACGCATGCGCTCCAGCGTCACCACCAGGCCCTGCATCAGATACGCCAGCACCATCCCGGCAAGTACCGGGGCGAGCATGCCACCGAGCGTCAGGACGGCGGTAAACGCCAGAAACAGCAGCACGGCAAGCACCACGGCTTCTTCGTCGGAAAAATAGCGCTGAATCCAGTCGCGTAACACCTTGAACATCAATAATCCCTTAGCAACGATCGCAGCAGGTTCAGGCTTTTTTCAGCCAATAGCGGTAAACGCCCGCCTCATCTTCTTCACGCAGTAGCGTATGACCGGCCAATCGGGCAAAGGTGCGAAAGTCGCGCTGCGAGCCCGCATCGGTGGCGATTACCTTGAGCACTGCGCCGCTGGTCATGCGATTGAGTTCCAGTTTGGCCTTGAGTAACGGCAGCGGACAATTGAGGCCGCTGGCGTCGAGTTCGGCGTCATGGGCTACGGCATCGGTCATTGCATCACTCCGGTCAGGTGGTCGAGAGGCTTAGAATATCTGGTCCGAAGCGTACTGTCCGGCTACAGTAAGGTCTTTGTCGACTAAGGCTTTGTGCATGACATTTCTGCGCCCTACCCTGCTGACGCTCGCTTGCCTGCTCGCCTCACCGGGCTTCGCCGACGACCTGCCGTCACTCGGCGACGCCAGTTCTGCCATCGTCTCGCCGCAACAGGAACACCAGTTGGGCCGGGCCTGGCTGGCGCTGTTGCGTAGCCAGGTGTCCCAACTGAACGACCCACAGCTCAAGGACTACGTCGAATCCAGCGTCTACCGCCTGGTGGAGACCAGCCAGGTCAATGACCGGCGCCTGGAGTTCATCCTGATCAACAGCCCGCAGCTCAACGCCTTCGCGGCACCGGGCGGGATTGTCGGGGTCAACGGCGGTCTGTTCCTCAATGCCCAGACCGAAGGCGAATACGCCTCGGTACTGGCTCACGAACTGGCTCACTTGTCGCAGCGTCACTTTGCCCGTGGCGTCGAAGCCCAGCAGCGGATGCAGGTACCGATGATGGCCGCCCTGCTGGCCGGGATCGTGATTGCCGCGGCCGGTGCCGGCGACGCCGGGATCGCGGCCATTGCCGGCACGCAGGCAGCGGCGATTCAGGAACAGCGGCGCTTTTCGCGGCAGAACGAACAGGAAGCCGACCGTATCGGCATTCTCAATCTGGAAAAAGCCGGTTACGACCCGCGCTCGATGCCGACCATGTTCGAGCGTTTGTCGCGCCAATACCGCTTTGACGCCAAGCCACCGGAATTCCTGCTGACTCACCCGGTCACCGAATCGCGGATCGCCGACACCCGCAACCGTGCCGAGCAGGCCAAGCCGGGCGGCATTGAAGACACCATGCGTTATCAGCTGATCCGGGCACGGGTCCAGCTGATCTATGAAGAAACCCCGGGCCTGGGCGCCAAGCGCTTCCGCGCCCAGCTGGATGAAAACCCGAAAAACGATGTCGCGCGCTATGGCCTGGCGATCGCCCAGATCAAGGGCGGCCAGTTGAACGAAGCTCGGGAAAACCTGGCGACGCTGCTGGCCAAGTCGCCGAACGAGATCATCTACAACCTGGCTCAGGTCGATCTGGATATCACCAACAATCGGCTGCCCGATGCTCAATCCCGGGTGGACCGGATGTTGACTCAATATCCCGGCAACTATCCGCTGAATTCAGTGCGTGTCGACCTGCTGCTCAAGCAAAACCGTGCGCCCGAAGCGGAAAAGGCCCTGGAGAATCTGCTCAAGAGTCGGCCGGACGATCCGGACGTCTGGTACATGGTGGCCGAGACTCGTGGCTTGTCGGGCAACATTATCGGTTTGCACCAGGCCCGCGCCGAGTACTTTGCCCTGGTCGGCGACTACCGCCAGGCCATTCAGCAACTGGACTTCGCCAAGCGCAAGGCCGGCACCAACTTCCCGCTGTCGTCGCGGATCGACGCCCGGCAACGGGAGTTGATGGAGCAGGAGCGCATGATCAAGGACATGATGGGCTGACGCTTTTGCGAACGCGTAAAAAAACCGCCCTTTCGAGGCGGTTTTTTTATTCAACCAACAACTGACGATGCCTTTGCCTTTGTAGGAGCAAGCTTGCTCGCGATGGACGTCAACGATGACGCGTTCTTTCTGGATGAACGCGTCGCCCTTGAGACCTTCGCGAGCAAGCTCGCTCCTACAGTAACAACCGGACTATTCAGCCAGCTTGAAGGTGATGAAGCTGGCGCGACCTTGACGCAGAACCCGCATCGACACCGAGCGGTTCTTCGGCAGCGCCTTGGCGATGTCGGTGAACTCCTTGGTGGAACCGATCGCCTGATTGTTCAGGTGGGTGATCACATCGCCAGGCTGCAAGCCGATCAGGGCGGCAGGACCGTCCTGGACTTCCTTGATGACTACGCCGCCCTTGAGGTCGAAGGTTTTCTTCTGCTCATCGGTCAGCTCGGCCACGGAAACACCCAGGCGATTGCTGCTGGTCTCGACACCGGATTTTGGCTCGGCGTCCAGCTCTTTGCCTTCTTCAGGAATAGCGCCAACCGTCAGTGCGACGTTCTTGCGCTTGCCTTCGCGGATCACTTCCAGATCGGCTTTCGAGCCGGCCTTCAGCGCGCCAACCAGGTGCGGCAGGTCGGCGGACATGACGATCGGTTGACCGTTCATGCTCAGGATCACATCGCCGACTTGCAGACCGCCCTTGGCAGCCGGGCCGTCATCCTGGATCTGGGCCACCAGCGCACCGGCAGGCTTTTCAAGACCGAACGATTCGGCCAGGTCCTTGTTCACTTCCTGAATGACCACGCCCAACCAGCCACGGCTGACCTTGCCGCCGCTTTTCAGCTGGTTGGATACGTCCATGGCGACGTCGATCGGAATCGCGAACGATACGCCCATGAAGCCGCCGGAACGGGTGTAGATCTGCGAGTTGATCCCCACCACCTCGCCCGCCAGGTTGAACAGCGGACCACCGGAGTTACCCGGGTTGATCGGCACGTCGGTCTGGATGAACGGCACATAGTTTTCGTTCGGCAGGCTGCGACCGATGGCGCTGACGATGCCCTGGGTCACGGTGTGGTCGAAACCGAACGGCGAGCCGATCGCCACCACCCATTGGCCGGCCTTCAGGTCCTGGGATTTGCCGAGTTTCAGCACCGGCAGGCCTTTGCCTTCGATTTTCAGCAGGGCCACGTCGGAACGCGGATCGGTGCCGACCAGCTTGGCTTTCAATTCGCTGCGGTCAGCCAGGCGGACGAGGATTTCGTCGGCATCGGCAATCACATGGTTGTTGGTCAGGATGTAGCCGTCGGGCGAGATGATGAAACCCGACCCCAGGGACTGGGCTTCACGCTGACGGTCACCCCGTGGCGTACGCGGTTGTGGCGGCATGCCGCGCTCGAAGAACTCGCGCAGCATCGGCGGCAAGCCCTCAAGGTCGGGCATCTGCTGGTTCACTTTACGGTCCGGCAGTTTCTGCGTGGTACTGATGTTCACGACCGCCGGCGAGGCCTGCTCGACCAACTGCGTAAAATCAGGCAGTTCGACCGCTAGCGCAGGAACCGCCTGACCCAGCACCAGTACGGTGGCAACAACCGAGAGATAAGACTTCAAACTGAGTATCGACATACAGCTCCCATTACGACGAGCAGGGTTAAGCGATATGGAGCAAGGAACACCGGTCACGACAGGCCGGCATTTTTGTTCCGGGAACAACAAACAAGGCCAGAGCCAAGGTGCTCTGACCTATAAAAAATTTTCGGGATATTTGCAAATGAAAATGCTCAGCAAACATTTCGACGTCTCGCCAACGAGGTGAAAAGGGCCGAAATCAGCTCACTGCTTGCTGGTGGCAGCGTTATCACTGCGCATCGACAGCGCAATGCGTTCAGCGGTGCCAGCGGGAATTTCTCCGACCACCGTAACCATCATTTCGCCCTCAGAGGTACTCAAGCGCCGGGATACGGCCACGGTCGGGCCCATCTGAACGCGAGTATCGGTGACGGCTGCGCCATCCAGTGGCTCGAGGAATACCGAGAAACGGGCCAGACCATCGTCATACATCAGACTGTTGACCTGGATCTTGGTCTGCGGATCCTTGCGTGCGGTACTGCTGGTCAGCTCGAAACCGGGTGGCAACCAATCCGAATGCCAGGCCTGGGCAACCTTGGCTGCAGAAGCCTTGTCGCTTTCGAGGGCGAGCGCCTTGCAGTCGTCGCCCGGCTGCAAGTCTCTGTCCGCGGGCACGTCAGTGGTATTGAGCTGCGTGAACTGGAATCGCTCCAGCAACTGCCCTTTGTCATTGATCAGCAATGACTTGAGAGGCAGGCCGGTTTCTTTATCCAGATGCAGTTCAAACCCATAGCGATGCTGATCGCGAGGCGTCAGGGAAATGATCACTGCCGAACGCCCGGCCACACGCGACTTGCCAATGACGGCAAGGTCATACCAATTCTTGAGCTTTTGAGGATCGAGTGCACGAGCGGCGGAATTCGGGGTATCCCCGAGCCCTGCAATCAGGGTGCCGCTGACGCATTGAGTATGCCCATCAATGCGCACGACTTCCTGGGCCGAACCGTCGAGCTGGAGTAAACGCTCGCGGACCTTGCCATCCTGGACGCGGTGCCAGATGTTGTGGGTAGAAAAACTGCCGTTACGCTCGTAGACGAAAGTACCGTGAAAGCTTTGCTGCTGCTCGGCCTGACCCAGACGGGTCAACCAGTCCTGGGCTTCATCGGCGTGGGCTGGAACAATGAACCAGCCACCGAGCACAAGCGTAAGTAAAGGTATGGAGCGCATGGTCCTCCTTAACGGTTTTCCAGACTTGCTGCACGAGCGTACGGCAATGCACTTTCAGTACCTTTCAGTGCGGCCTGCTGAGCATGTTGGCGCAAGTAGCCTGGCAAACGCTGATCGTGCCAGCCTGGCTGACCTTGCAATACGCCATTGGCCATGGGGCCGGTGGCATCCGAACTCTCACTATAGCCTGCCAATACAGCTGGACCCTTGGCCTGAGGTGCAACCAGACCCTGTTGGGTGGATTGCTGGGCCAGTTCGACACCTGCGATATCGTCCTGATTGTACAGACGGACACCTGCCAATACTGCAACGGTGACCGAAGCAGCGACTGCCAGGCGACCCAGGCTGCGCCATGGACCACGAGTAGCTTTTGCCGGTACGGCTTCGTCAGCCAATGCAGCGGAAACTGCCGCGGCAATGTCCAGGCGTGGAAGCAGCAGATCCTTGTGCATCACTGCCCGAGCGATTTGATAACGAGCCCAGGTTTCACGAGTTTCAACATCGTCGAAGGCATTCAACACCCGACGCAATTCCAATTCGTCCGCTTCGTTATCCATCACTGCGGACAGCGATTCCTGCAGGGCTTCACGACTCATGGCGTTCCTCTCTTGGCTGTCGCCGCTGTCTCAGTTTTCCTGCAACAACGGCTGCAGGGCTTTATCGATGGCTTCCCGAGCGCGGAAAATCCGGGAGCGCACGGTACCCACCGGACATTGCATGACGGCCGCAATGTCCTCGTAACTCAGACCATCGAATTCACGTAAAGTTAAAGCGGTACGCAAATCTTCTGGAAGTTGCTGGATGGTTCGATGGACAGTGCCTTCGATCTCATCGCGCAGCAGTGCACGTTCAGGCGACTCGAGGTCCTTGAGGCCATGATCGCCATCGTAGAACTCTGCATCTTCGGAACTGACATCGCTATCAGGCGGCCGGCGGCCGCGTGAAACCAAATAGTTTTTCGCCGTGTTAATGGCGATGCGGTAAAGCCACGTATAAAACGCACTGTCCCCGCGAAAATTTCCAAGCGCACGGTACGCCTTGATAAAGGCTTCCTGTGCCACATCCTGGGCTTCATGGGTGTCGTGCACGAATCGCACGATCAACCCGAGAATTTTGTGCTGGTATTTCAGCACTAGCAGATCGAAAGCTCGCTTGTCGCCGCGCTGTACGCGTTCGACCAGCTGCTGATCCTCTTCCTGGGTTAGCATGAACACTCCTCGATAAGCTCGAAGGAGGCTTGCATGACTAAACGACCAGGCTTGCAAACATAGACTCGGGCTTTTCGCAAAAGTTCTCCCCCTCCAAGCAAGTTTCCTGCGGGCTCTGATTTGGCACGCACGAAAAGCGCAGCGCGAGTTAACCCGGCTGCGCGAATAATCTTGTCATCGGTTTCGCCGGTGAGGATCCAACCACGATCCTGCAACTGAAGCCGACACTGTCCCTTGATTCAGGCAACCTTCTATTGATCTTGGGCCTTTGGCAAAAGTTCCAAATATTTATAGCCGGAGCCAGCCGACATTGTGCAACCGTGGACAGAAAAGAGTGTTAAATCCACGATACAGTGAGGGTGTCGCCGAACCGGGGAGAAACCATCCGACGAAGCGTCCCCTTTTTTCCGTCACAGTAGTTTCACAATGCCATACAGGCTCGGCTATTGTGCCGCTCCCCCCCTCTATATACTAGTGGGCTGTGTGGCTGTCTTGACTCGCCGATCCAGGTGTCATGCGCCAACCCCGACCCGGGTCGCTTAGAGCGGAATCCTGAAATGAGCCAACAGTTTCAACATGATGTTCTGGTAATTGGCAGCGGCGCTGCCGGCTTGAGCCTTGCGCTGACCTTGCCCGATCATTTGCGCATTGCCGTACTGAGCAAAGGCAACCTCGCCAATGGCTCGACTTTCTGGGCCCAGGGCGGTGTCGCAGCCGTCCTGGATGACACCGACACCGTTGAGTCCCACGTCGATGACACGCTCAATGCCGGCGGCGGCCTGTGTCACGAAGACGCCGTGCGCTTTACCGTCGAGCACAGCAAAGAAGCCATTCAATGGTTGATCGACCAGGGCGTGCCGTTTACCCGCGATGAACAGTCAGGTACCGAGGACGGTGGATTCGAGTTCCACCTGACCCGTGAAGGAGGCCACAGTCATCGGCGCATCATCCATGCCGCCGATGCCACGGGCGCCGCGATTTTCAAGACCTTGCTCGACAAAGCCCGGCAACGGCCGAACATCGAACTGCTGGAACAGCGGGTTGCGATCGACCTGATCACCGAAAAACGCCTGGGCCTGGAAGGCGACCGCTGTCTCGGCGCCTACGTGCTCAATCGGGGCACAGGAGAAGTCGACACCTACGGCGCGCGCTTTGTGATCCTCGCGTCCGGCGGCGCCGCCAAGGTCTACCTCTATACCAGCAACCCTGACGGCGCCTGTGGTGACGGCATCGCCATGGCCTGGCGCTCCGGCTGCCGGGTAGCCAATCTGGAATTCAACCAGTTCCACCCCACCTGCCTCTATCACCCGCAAGCCAAGAGCTTCCTGGTCACCGAAGCCCTGCGCGGCGAGGGTGCGCACCTGAAGCTGCCCAACGGCGAACGCTTCATGCAGCGCTTCGACCCACGCGCCGAACTGGCCCCCCGGGACATCGTCGCCCGGGCCATCGACCACGAGATGAAGCGCCTGGGTATCGATTGCGTTTACCTGGACATCAGCCATAAGCCCGAAGCCTTCATCAAGGCTCATTTCCCGACGGTGTACGAGCGCTGCCTCGAGTTTTCCATCGACATCACCAAGCAACCGATCCCGGTGGTGCCGGCGGCGCACTACACCTGCGGCGGCGTGATGGTCGATCAGCAGGGCCGCACCGACGTGCCGGGCCTCTACGCCATTGGCGAAACCAGTTTCACCGGCCTGCACGGAGCCAACCGCATGGCCAGCAACTCCTTGCTGGAGTGCTTCGTTTACGCGCGCTCGGCAGCGGCAGACATTCTTGAGCAGTTGCCCCAGGTGTCGATTCCTGCCGCCCTGCCCGTCTGGGATGCGAGCCAGGTCACCGATTCCGACGAAGACGTGATCATTGCGCACAACTGGGATGAGCTGCGGCGATTCATGTGGGACTACGTGGGAATCGTGCGCACCAACAAGCGCCTGCAGCGAGCCCAGCACCGCGTGCGCCTGTTGCTGGACGAGATCGACGAGTTCTACAGCAATTACAAGGTCAGTCGCGACCTGATCGAGTTGCGTAACCTGGCCCAGGTGGCCGAGCTGATGATTCAGTCAGCCATGGAGCGCAAGGAAAGTCGCGGCCTGCATTACACCCTCGACTACCCGAACATGCTGCCGGACGCCCTCGACACTATTCTGGTGCCGCCCACCTACGCCGACTGAATGTGAGCCGGACCCGCAGGCGTCGGTGCAGATCCGCCGCCTGCGAATCCCGGGGCACACAGATCGATCGGTCATGCCACTCGCCCCGCAGACGAAAACGCAGCACCACGATCAAGGGGAGCGCCAGGCTGTCCGGCCGCAGTTGCACCGGTTGCCAGCCCGCTGCCTGGTTCCACAACTGCCAGCCATCCCCATCGCGACGCAAGCCGCGAAACGCCCGGGGGTGCGTCAGCAGAATCTGCCGCGGCAACACCCGCACGCCGTGCGCCACGCACAACGAAACGCCGAGCAGACTGGCCCAGACCGGTATCGACAGCAGACACAACGCACCCAGCGCGAACAGCTGGGCCAACAGGTACACCGCCAGCAGCAGCCGTGAGGCGTGCCAGCGGCATTCGAACGAATTACTTGGGCTGGACACGATCCAGGATCATGCGCACCATGCGCTGCAGCTCCGGATCTTCCGATTCGGCGCGTTCCATGAACCAGCCGAACATGTCCTGATCTTCGCATTCGAGCAACCTGACGTAGCAGGCGCGGTCGACTTCGTTGAGGTGCGGATAAACCTCTTTCACGAACGGCACCAGCAACACGTCAAGTTCAAGCATGCCGCGACGGCTGTGCCAGTAGAGGCGATTCAGTTCAACATCTTCGACCATGGAGCGCTCCTCAAATAGGCGGCAAGTATACAGCCCCATGCTCCGTCGAACACTCGGCTTTGGTCAGGCAACAGGGTCTTTTGTGAACTACCCATTTCATGGGCGCCCCCTTATGATGTCCCCCAGACTTTTTATCCTGCGATGACCCATGGCCGACTCAGCTTTTTTCTGCACCCTGTCTCACGAAGGCGTTCTCGCGGTCCGCGGCGCGGATGCCGGTAAATTCCTGCAAGGCCAACTGACCTGCAACCTCGATTACCTGAGCGACACCCGGGCCAGCCTTGGCGCGCGCTGCACGCAAAAAGGCCGGATGCAGTCGAGTTTCCGCATCCTGCTGGAAGGTGACGGCGTCGTGCTGGCCATGGCCAGCGAGTTGCTGGAGCCACAACTGGCGGACCTGAAAAAGTACGCGGTGTTCTCCAAATCCAAATTGACCGATGAAAGCGCCGCCTGGGTGCGCTTCGGCATCGAGCATGGCGATGCCGCACTGCTCGGCCTGGGTCTTGGGCTGCCGACAGAAACCGACAGTGTCGTGCGCAAGGATGGCCTGATTGCCATCCGCGTCTCGCCCGATCGCGCCGAACTCTGGGCCGGCGCCGATCAAGCGGACGTCCTCAAGGGCAAGCTGTCGGCGCTGCTGACCGAAGGCGATCTGAATCAATGGTTGTTGGGCCAGGTCCGCGCCGGGATCGGTCAGGTCATGCCGGGCACGCGTGAACTGTTCATCCCGCAGATGCTCAACCTGCAAGCCGTCGGTGGCGTGAGTTTCAAGAAAGGGTGCTACACCGGCCAGGAAATCGTCGCGCGGATGCAGTACCTGGGCAAACTCAAGCGCCGCCTGTATCGCCTGCACCTGGATGCCGACCAATTGCCGGAACCCGGTACACCGCTGTTTTCGCCGACCCATGGCAGCGCTATCGGCGAAGTGGTGCTTGCCGCCCGCGCCGGGCAAAACATTGAACTCCTGGCCGTGCTGCAAGCCGAAGCAGCAGAAGGTGGCGATATTCACCTGGGCGCGCTCGAAGGGCCAGCCTTGCACCTGCTCGACCTGCCTTATCAACTGGACCGCGATCGCGAAATCCAGCGCTGAATGCAGCACTTGTCGCAATACCCAGAGAGTCGAAATGAGCAAGCTGGCGGATAAGGTCCAACAGGATTTGGTTGCGGCCATCGATAACGATGACCTGGTTCTGCCAACATTACCGGAAGTGGCCTTGCAGATTCGCAAGGCCGCCGAAGACCCGGAAATCAGCGTCAGTACGCTCAGCAAAGTGATCGCTCGCGATACCGCGTTGTCGGCGCGCCTGATCAAGGTGGTCAACAGCCCGCTGCTGCGCGCGATCCGGGAAGTCACTGACCTGCACACGGCGATCACTCGCCTGGGCGTC
The DNA here is from genome assembly GCF_006094435.1 of Pseudomonas sp. MPC6. NCBI lineage: Bacteria > Pseudomonadati > Pseudomonadota > Gammaproteobacteria > Pseudomonadales > Pseudomonadaceae > Pseudomonas > Pseudomonas sp. MPC6. The sequence continues at coordinate 5,352,562 of NZ_CP034783.1, forward strand.
AATTACAGCAGCAACCTGGCGATCGGCCTGGTGATGGAACAGATTTTCCATGCCCGCTCCGAGGTGGTGGAACAGAAAATGCGCGACGTCTGGCGCAAAAGCCTGGAAATCGCCGGGGTCAGCTATGCGCTGTGCCGGCGTTACACCCGACTCAAACCCGATCAGGCCGCCCTCGGTGGGCTGGTGCATCAGATCGGTGTGCTGCCGATCCTGACCTACGCCGAAGACCACAATGAGCTGCTGTCCGATTCGATCAGCCTGAATCATGTGATCGACCAGATCCATCCATTGATCGGCGACAAACTGCTCAGGGTCTGGGAGTTTCCGGAGATGCTGGTGCAGGTGCCCGGGATGTACCTGGACTTCGACCGCCAGTCCGAACGGGTCGATTATGTCGACCTGGTGCAGGTGGCCTGCCTGTTTTGCTACAGGGGCACTGACCACCCGCTGGCCGAAATCGACGCGGCCAGTGTGCCGGCGTTCAGGAAGCTGAGAATTGATCTGGAGAACGAGGTGCAATGCAGGGCACTGGAAGAATCGCGGTCGATGTTTTATTAAAGCTTCGCTCCGCTCCTACAGATCATAACAAACCGTAGGAGCGAGCGGTGCGGCGATCCGACTTGCCCGCGAAGAGGCCGGCACTGGCACCATCAATCTCCCGCAATAAAACTCACCCGCACCTTCAACCCCGCCTGCTCGCCATCATGCAGGCTGATCTGCGCCAGGTGCGCGCGGCAGATCTCGCCGACAATCGCCAGGCCCAACCCGGACCCGGCCACCTGCTGATTGCGTCGATAGAAACGCTCGAACACCCGATCACGCTCTTCAAGCGGAATTCCGGGGCCATCGTCCTCGACCTCCAGCACGGCCGGCGCGGTCACCCGCAAAATCACGTTGCCGCCCGGTGGCGTGTGCGCCAGGGCGTTATCCACCAGATTGCTCAGCAATTCATTCAACAGCGTCGGTTCACCGCGCAGCCACACCGGTTCATCCGCTTCCAGCGCCAGTGCCACGCCACGCTTGTGCGCCAACGGCGCCATCGCCATGCCGAGTTCGCGCGCCAACTGACTGAGGTCCAGCAACTGTGCACCGCCCTCGGCGATCGCCCGCGCGCCATTCTCCACCCGTGCCAGGGACAGCAGCTGGTTCGCCAGGTGGGTCAGGCGATCCGTGCCCTGGGCCGCGGTTTCCAGCGTGCTGCGCCAGGTGTGCGGTTCGGTGGAGCGCAGGCCCAGTTCGAGCCGGGCCTTGAGCGCCGCCAGGGGCGTGCGCAGTTCATGGGCCGCATCGGCAATGAACTGCGCCTGTCGCTCGAACTGTCCGCGCAGGCGTTCGGTAAAGTGATTGAGCGCACGCACCAGCGGCCACAACTCGTGTTGCACTTCCACCAGCGGCAACGGCCGCAAATCATCGGGCTGGCGCTCTTCCACCGCTGTGCGCAAGCGCTCCAGCGGGCGCAGTGCCGCGCTGACCGCGAACCACACCATCAACAACGCTCCGATGGCCAGCATACCCAGCCGCAGCAAGGTGTCCGCCGCCAGGCTGCGTGCCATGCTGACCCGCGCCTCATCGGTTTCCGCTACGCGGATTTCCGCCATGCCGTTCATGTTCGGCTCGCTCACGGGCTTGAGCAGGCTGACCACCCGTACGTTCTGCCCTTGGTATTTAGCGTTGTAGAAGCGTGCCAGCGCCGGATAGTCATCCGTGCGCGGTGTACCCGGCGGTGGTGGCGGCAGGTTTTCGTAGCCGGAAATCAGCTTCTGGTTGATGTCGTTGACCAGGTAGAAAATCCGCCCGGCGCTGTCGTAGGCAAAGGTGTCGAGGGCCACGTAAGGCACATCGGCACTGAGGCTGCCGTCACGCTGGGACACCCCGGCGGCGATGGTCCGCGCCGAGGCCAGCAACGTCCGGTCATAGGCGGTGTCGGCGGCTTCGCGACCGTTCCAGTACGCACTCAAACCACTGGCCAGCATCAGCACCACCAGCAACAGCGCGAGGTTCCACAGCAACCGCCAGCGCAGGCTGCTGGGCTTATGCATCGCGGCTTTCCAGCAAATAGCCGAGACCGCGGAACGTCACGATAGCGACCGGATACCCGTCGAGCTTCTTGCGCAGGCGATGAACGTAGATCTCGATGGCGTCGGGGCTGGCCTCTTCGTCCAGGCCGAACACCTGGGCGGCCAGTTGCTCTTTGCTCATCACCCGGCCGGGACGGGCGATCAGGGCCTCGAGCACCGCCTGCTCGCGGGAGGTCAGGGTCAGCAGTTCTTCGCCCAGGGTAAAGCGCCGGGTGTCGAGATCGTAAGCCAGCACCCCGCAGGTCTGCTGACGTTCGCCACCGAGCACACTGCGGCGCAGCAAGGCTTTGACCCGGGCTTCGAGCTCGGTCAGTTCGAACGGTTTGGCCAGGTAGTCGTCGGCGCCCAGGTTCAGGCCATGGACTCGGTCCTTGACGTCGCTGCGGGCCGTCAGCATCAGCACCGGCAGGTTCTTGCCCCGGGCCCGCAGGCGCGCCAGCACTTCAAAACCGTCCATGCGCGGCAGGCCGACATCGAGGATCGCCATGGCGTATTCCTCGCTGCTCAAGGCCAGGTCGGCCGCCACACCGTCGTGCAGCACATCCACGGTCAGGCCGGTGCTCTTGAGCGCCTGGGCGACACTTTCAGCGAGCTGCAGATGGTCTTCGACGAGCAGAACACGCATGGCTAGTTACCTCATTCAGGGATGTTCGACGCCATTGTTTGGCGCGGAGTTTACAGCCGCCTCCGCCGCTGTGAAGCCCGAAAACCGTGAAAGCCCGCTGAAAGGTTAGCGAAAGGTTCGACCGTTAGAGTCGGCCCACGGATGGTTTCGACCCCAAGCCATCACACCGTGCTTTGAAATGTAGCTCTCGAAAAACGCCTTGATGCGTTTTCGCCAATAAGAACAATAACGAGGTACTGCACCATGCTGTCATTACAGCTCCAGGCTCACCCTCCCCTTCCTTTCCCATCGTTCACGCTCGCCAGCGCCAAACCCGGCTGCACGGCGCAACACCGTCGCTTCTGAAACATCCCCAAAAACAACAACTCCCGTGGAGACAAAAAAATGAATCGATCACTGCGCCGTTTTGCCCTCGCCGCCAGCTGCATGCTGTTTGCCGGCCAACTGATGGCCGAGCCCAAACGCCCGGAATGCATCGCCCCGGCCTCGCCAGGCGGCGGTTTCGACCTGACCTGCAAACTGGTGCAAAGCGCGCTGGTGAATCAGAAGCTGCTGAGCAAACCCATGCGCGTGACCTACATGCCCGGCGGTGTCGGCGCCGTGGCGTACAACGCCGTGGTGGCGCAGCGTCCGGCCGACGCCGGCACACTGGTCGCCTGGTCCAGCGGTTCGCTGCTGAACCTGGCCCAGGGCAAATTCGGTCGTTTCGATGAAAACGCCGTGCGCTGGCTGGCGGCGGTCGGCACCAGCTATGGCGCCATCGCGGTGAAAAACGATTCGCCTTACAAAAACCTCGACGACCTGGTCAAGGCGCTGAAGAAAGACCCGAGCACCGTGGTCATCGGCTCCGGCGGCACCGTCGGCAGCCAGGACTGGATGCAGACCGCCCTGATCGCCAAGGCCGCCGGCATCAACCCGCGGGACTTGCGTTATGTCGCCCTCGAAGGTGGCGGGGAAATCGCCACCGCGCTGCTCGGCGGCCACATCCAGGTCGGCAGCACCGACATCTCCGACTCCATGCCGCACATCCTGAGCGGCGACATGCGCCTGCTGGCGGTGTTCTCCGAGAAGCGTCTGGACGAGCCGGAAATGAAGGACATCCCGACCGCCAAGGAGCAAGGCTACGACATCGTCTGGCCCGTGGTCCGCGGGTTCTACCTCGGGCCAAAGGTCAGCGACGAAGACTACGCCTGGTGGAAAGACTCCTTCGACAAACTGCTGGCTTCCGACGAGTTCGCCAAGCTGCGCGATCAGCGCGAGCTCTTCCCGTTCGCCATGACCGGCCCGGAGCTGGACGTCTACGTGAAGAAGCAGGTAGCGGACTACAAAGTGCTGGCCAAAGAGTTCGGCCTGATCCAGTGATCGCCTCTGTCTAGCGGCTGCGGCCCCGGTTCTCGGGGGCGCGGCCCAGGAGTTTCTCATGCTCTTACAACGCATTTTCGCTTCGGTGCTGTTGCTGGCCTGCATCGGCCTGGCACTGATGGCGTGGCCGTATCAAGCGGCTTTTTCCTACGAACCGGTGGGACCTCGAGCCTTTCCGCTGCTGATGCTCGGCCTGATGGGCCTTGGCTTGCTGTACATGGTGTTTCGCCCGACACCAATCATCCACAGTGATGACGACCCGAAACTGGACCGCGAAACCCTGACCAAAATCGGCATTTGCGTGGTGCTGTTGCTGGTGTTCGCCGGGACCTTCGAACCCCTTGGTTTCATCGTCGCCAGCATTCTGATCGGAGTTCCCATGGCTCGCCTGTATGGCGGTCGCTGGCTGCCCAGTGCAGTGATTATCAGCGTGATGGCCGTCGGTCTTTATCTGCTGTTCGACAAAGTGATGGACGTGCCACTGCCGCTGGGCGTGCTCGACGTTCTGGAGAACTGATATGGATACTCTTGGCTATTTGGGTCAGGGCTTCGGCGTCGCGCTGAGCCCGTACAACCTGGTGACCGCACTGTGCGGCACCCTCATCGGCACCGTCGTTGGCCTGCTGCCGGGCCTGGGCCCGATCAACGGCGTGGCGTTGCTGATTCCGATCGCGTTCGCCCTCGGCCTGCCACCGGAGTCGGCGCTGATCCTGCTGGCGGCGGTGTACCTGGGTTGCGAATACGGCGGCCGGATCAGCTCGATCCTGCTGAACATTCCAGGCGAAGCCTCCACCGTGATGACCACCCTCGACGGTTACCCGATGGCCCGCAAAGGCCTGGCCGGTGTGGCCCTGTCGCTGTCGGCGTGGAGTTCGTTCATCGGTGCGTTCATCGCCACCTGCGGCATGGTGCTGTTCGCCCCGCTACTGGCGAAATGGGCGATCGCCTTCGGACCGGCGGAATATTTCGTGCTGATGGTGTTCGCGATTGTCTGTCTCGGCGGCATGGCCGGTGACCGTCCGCTCAAGACCTTCATTGCGGCGCTCATCGGTCTGTTTCTGTCGAGCGTCGGGATCGATGCCAACAGCGGCGTGTACCGTTTCACCGGGGACAACATCCATCTGACTGACGGCATTCAGTTCGTCGTGCTGGTATTGGGCCTGTTCTCCATCAGCGAAATCCTCCTGCTGCTGGAAAAAACCCATCGCGGCCAGGAAGCGGTGAAGGCCACTGGACGCATGATGTTCAACTTCAAGGAAGCCTCGGCGGTGTTCCTGGTAAATATCCGTTGCGGTTTGCTGGGTTTCATCATGGGCGTGTTGCCGGGCGCTGGCGCAACATTGGCCAGTGCGGTGGCCTACATGACCGAGAAACGTATCGCCGGCGCCAAGGGCACGTTCGGACAAGGCGATATGCGTGGCCTCGCGGCACCGGAAACCGCCATCGGTGGTGCAGCCTGCGGTGCACTGGTGCCGATGCTGACCCTTGGCGTTCCGGGTTCGGGCACTACGGCGGTGATGATCGGCGCGCTGTCGCTGTACAACATCACCCCCGGCCCGCTGCTGTTCCAACAGCAACCGGACATTGTCTGGGGCCTGATCGCTTCGTTGTTCGTCGCCAACATCATGCTGGTGATCCTCAACATCCCGATGATCCGCATTTTCACGCGCATCCTCGCCGTGCCGAACTGGGCGCTGGTGCCGGTCATCGCCATCATCACCGGGATTGGCGTCTACGCGGTGCATGCCACCACCTTCGACCTGTTCCTGATGATCGGCATCGGCATCTTCGGCTACATCCTGCGCAAGCTGGACTTCCCGTTGTCGCCCGTACTGCTGGGCTTCATCCTCGGCGGCCTGATGGAACAGAACCTGCGGCGCGCGCTGTCGATTTCCAACGGCGCACTGGAAATCCTCTGGTCGAGCCCGATCACTTTCGGCGTCTGGGTACTGACCGCGTTGATGCTGCTGATGCCGCTGCTGCGGATCTGGCGCAAACGTTCGGTCGCCCGGCGCGCCCTCGCCGATGTCTGATCGAATTCCGTTCAAAGCCTGGTGGGGAACTCCGCTGGTCGGTCTGCTGGGCGGTTACCTCGCCAGCCAGATCGGCTGGCCGCTGCCGTGGATGGTCGGCTCGTTGCTGGCGATCATCCTGGTGCGGTGCCTGACCCCCTGGCAATTGGCGGAAATCCCTGGCGGACGCAAGGTCGGCCAGTGGATCATCGGCATCGGTATCGGCCTGCACTTCACCCCGCTGGTGATGGAGCAGGTGCTGAGCCACTTCGGCTTGATCTTCTTCGGTGCGTTGATCACCAGCCTGTCGGCGGTGGTCGGGGTCTGGTTGATGCGGCGCACCGGCGAGGACCGCGCCACGGCGTTCTTTTCCAGCATGCCCGGCGGCTCCGGGGAGATGGTCAACCTCGGTGCGCGTAATGGCGCGGTGCTCAGCCGGGTGGCGGCGGGGCAAAGCCTGCGGGTGTTGGTGGTGGTGCTGTGCGTGCCGGCTGCGTTCAAGTATTTGCTGGGCGACGGTGCACCGGTGTTCCATCCGAGCGCTGTCGACTGGCGGTGGCTGGCCTTTCTATTACCGGCAGGCGCGTTGGCGGCGTGGCTGTGGGAGCGCCTTCGTCAACCCAATCCGTGGCTGTTCGGGCCGTTGCTGGTCAGCGCAGCGGTGAGCATCGGTTGGGACCTGCACATCGGCTTGCCCAATGGCGGCAGCCAGATCGGCCAATGGCTGATCGGCAGCGGCTTGGGGTGCCACTTCAATCGGCAGTTTTTCCGTCGCGCACCGTCGTTCATGGGCCGGACATTGATCGGCACTGTGTTGACCATGTTGATCGCTACGCTGGCAGCCCTGGGCTTGAGTGCGTTGACCCATCTGGATCTGCGCTCGCTGACCCTGGGCATGATGCCCGGCGGGATTGCGGAGATGAGCCTTACCGCTGAAACCCTGCAGCTGTCGGTGCCGTTGGTGACGGCGATGCAGGTGATGCGGTTGTTGTTTGTGTTGTTTCTGGCGGAGCCGTTGTTCAAGTATTGGGACCGTCAGCCGGATTCTGTCTGATGGACCGAGTCGCTTCATTCGCGAGCAAGCCCGCTCCCACAGGAGGCTCGCGTGATCCTTGTGGGAGCGGGCTTGCTCGCGAAGGGGCCAGCGCGGTCAACGCATCAAACCGGCGGCAACCGCCACTCGATCGGCGTCTCGCCATTCTGCTCCAGAAACTTGTTGGTCCGGCTGAAATGCCCGCAGCCCAGAAAACCACGGTAAGCGGACAACGGCGACGGATGCACCGACGTCAGCACCAGGTGCTTGGTCGCATCGATCAGTTTCTGTTTGCTCTGGGCATGGGCGCCCCACAGCATGAACACCAGATGCGGCTGCTGCTGGCTGACCACTTCAATGATCCGGTCGGTGAAGAATTGCCAGCCCTTATCCTTGTGCGCATTGGCGTTGGCGCGCTCCACCGTCATGGTGGTGTTGAGCATCAGCACGCCCTGCTCGGCCCAGCTTTGCAGGTAACCGTGGCTCGGGATATCGATGTTCAGGTCGCGCTTCAATTCTTTATAGATGTTCACCAGCGATGGCGGTGCCGGTACGCCCGGTTGCACCGAGAAACACAGGCCGTGGGCCTGGCCGGGGCCGTGGTACGGATCCTGGCCGAGGATGACCACCTTGACCTTGTCCAGCGGCGTCGAGTTGAGCGCGTTGAAAATCATCGGGCCCGGCGGATAGATCTCCTTGCCCGCCGCGCGCTCCTGCTGCAGGAAGTTACGCAACTCTGCCATGTAAGGCTGGTCGAATTCCGCACGCAGTGCCTCCTTCCAGCTCGGTTCGAGTTTGATACGGTCGTCAGCAGTCATGGTTACATCCGGCTAAAACAATGGGGCGAACCCTAGGAAAGCTGACCCTGCTTGTCAATTGATCTGACGCAGAACCGGCACTTTCCTGAACAGCGATCATACTGAACGCTCAAATTCCCGATCGAGGTCACGATGAATCTGCACTTCGAAGAACTCACCGGCACCGACGGCGCACGCATCGGCGTTGCCAGCCTGGATGCCGAAAAATCCCTCAACGCCTTGTCCCTGCCAATGATAAGCGCCCTGCGCGATCAACTGGAGGCCTGGGCCAAGGAGCCGCAAATCGTCTGTGTCGTGTTGCGTGGCAACGGCACCAAGGCCTTTTGCGCCGGTGGCGAAGTCCGCAGCCTGGTGGAAGCCTGTCGCGCTCACCCGGGTGAAGTGCCGCCCTTGGCCGCGCACTTCTTCGCCGCGGAATATCGCCTGGACTACATGTTGCACACCTACCCCAAACCGCTGATCTGCTGGGGGCATGGTTACGTGCTGGGCGGCGGCATGGGGCTGCTGCAAGGGGCGAGCATCCGGATAGTCACGCCAAGCAGCCGCCTGGCGATGCCGGAGATCAGTATCGGCCTGTACCCGGATGTCGGCGCCAGTTGGTTCCTGTCACGGCTGCCCGGCAAGCTCGGCTTGTTTCTCGGCCTGACCGGCGCCCAGATGAACGGTCGCGATGCGATCGATCTGGACCTGGCGGACCGTTTCCTGCTCGATGAACAGCAAGAAGAGTTGTTCGAAGGCTTGCTGCAGTTGAATTGGCAGGAGCAGACGGCCATGCAGCTCAACAGTCTGCTCAAGGCCTTGCAGCAGGAGGCGGTCGCGCAGATGCCCGAAGCCCAATGGTTGCCACGTCGCCAACAGATCGACGAACTGCTGGATGTCAGTGACGTGGCCTGCGCCTGGAAAGCCATCAGCTTGCAGCGCGACAACACCGACCTGCTGCTCAGTCGCGCGGCTAAAACCATGAGTGAAGGTTCGCCCGTGACCGCTCATCTGGTGTGGGAGCAGATCGCCCGCGCCCGCCACATGTCCCTGGCTCAAGTCTTTCAGATGGAATACACCATGAGCCTCAACTGCTGTCGTCATCCGGAGTTCAGCGAGGGGGTGCGGGCGCGGCTGATCGACAAGGATCAGAAACCGCATTGGCATTGGCCGGACATCAATAACGTGCCTGATGCGGTGGTGGATGCGCATTTCCACAAGGCTTGGGAAGGTCGGCATCCCTTGGCAGATCTGTAGGATCGCCAAACAACTGTGGGAGCGGGCTTGCTCGCTCCCACAGTGATTGCGTTTAACGTCTATTAACGGTGGCCACCCCGGTCACCGTGTTCGCCACGGCCGACGTGGTCGCCTCTTCCACCACGGTTGTCGCGCCCGCCACGGCTACGATTGTCGTTGTCCCGACCGCCGCGGTTACGGCCGTCCCAACCGCTACGGCTGTGCCCATCCCAACTGCGACTCTGATGAGCCCGGTAGTCGGCTCGCGGCGCCGACTGGTAATAACGCGGTGCCGGTTGATACACCCGCGGCTGATGGTAATACCGCGGCGTTGGCTGGTAGTGCCGTGCGGGCGGCGAATAATACCGGCGCGGCGCCGTGTAATAACCGCCGTTGGAATAATAAGGCCCGCCACCGGAGTAATACGGCGCAGGGGATGTGTAGACCTCGGACCGGTAGTAGCTGGCTCCTCCATCGGAATAGGGCACGCACGCACCAAGAGACAATCCCATCAGGGTGAGCAGAAGAAGTCGGTGGAGCTGTTTTCGACAGAGCATGGCGGCCTCCTGGACCGCGAGTGAGCCACACCAGCGACGCTGGCGGGCGACAGTCAATTATTCGGTGACTGTCGAAAGATCAGACATCGAATTCGAAATCTGGTGCGTTCGCGAAACACCTTGAAACAAGTCGCCGATGAAAGGTTTTTCATCCTGCGTCTGCCGATCAACGGTGCCAGTAGTGATATCCGCCCCGGTAATACCGTGGGCCATGGCCGCCAAAGTACCAATAGCGATAGCCCCCATAGACGCGCGGGTCGTAATAACCGGGTGAGTAATAAGGCGAACGGTAACCGGGGTAGTAATAGGGCGCCGGATACACAGTGGCCCCACCGGTGTAGTAGTAACAGCCAGACAGGCCAAACCCCAGCAACGCACTCAGCAGCAGCGGACGGAGCTTTTTCTGAAGGAGCATGACGGCCTCCGGGAAGACCCGCGACAACACTCATCTGTTTTGACTTGAATACCCGGACCGAGTGCGCAAGGAGAAAAACCTTCAGATAAGTGGCCAATCCGTTCCATTGCGGTGCACTCACGCACCATCACAAGGCAAGCCTTTACCCTTTCCTGCAACGACTGCAGCTGTTTCCTGCGGCCTAGAGCGTTCCAACCGACTTGGCACGGCTCTCGCTTTAGCAAAGACGTGCAGGAGTCATCACAGGTTCGCGGCACCACAATTTGCAATGGCTGACTAGGGTTCCGGCTCGCTTAGGCGAGTGGCTGGTCCGAGAGTTGGCGACCTCCAGTTGAGGTTACACGGCGGGACAAAAGCCCGGGAGACAAGCCACCGTTCGCGGTGCCGCGTTGACTCCTGCCCGCCCCTGATCAACTGGAGAACCATCCCATGTCCCGACTTCGATTACCCGCCCTGCTCGCCGCTGCCTTCGCAGCCTGTGTGAGCCTCTCGTCCCAGGCTGCACAGAAAGACCACTTCAGCGTCTGCTGGACCATCTACGCCGGCTGGATGCCTTGGGAATACGCAGGCAGCCAGGGCATCGTCGACAAATGGGCGAAAAAGTACGGCATCCAGATCGAGGTGGTGCAGCTCAACGATTATGTCGAATCGATCAATCAGTACACCGCTGGCCAGTTCGACGGCTGCACCATGACCAACATGGACGCACTGACCATTCCGGCGGCCGGTGGCGTCGACAGCACCGCGCTGATCGTCAGCGACTTCTCCAATGGCAACGACGGCATCGTGCTCAAGGGCGACGGCAAGAACGTCGGCGACCTCAAGGGCATGGACGTCAATCTGGTGGAGTTGTCGGTGTCCCACTACCTGCTGGCCCGGGCGCTGGATTCGGTGGACCTCACCGAGAAAGACCTGAAAGTGGTCAACACCTCCGACGCCGACATCTCGGCCGCCTTCAACACCGATCAGGTCAACGCCGTCACCACCTGGAACCCGATGCTCTCGGACATCAAGGCCAGGCCCGGGGTGACCGAAGTCTTCAACTCCAGCCAGATCCCCGGCGAAATCATGGACATGATGGTGGTCAACAGCGCCACCCTCAAAGACAACCCGGCCCTGGGCAAAGCACTCACCGGCGCCTGGTTCGAAGTGGTCGAGTTGATGCACGCGAAAAACGCCGCCGGCAAAGCCGCCCTGGAGCACATGGCCAAAGCCTCGGGCACGGATCTGGCGGGATTCCAGGCGCAACTCGACACCACCCGATTGTTCGCCACGCCCAAAGAAGCCCTCGTGTTTGCCACCAGCAAGCAACTGCCGGAAACCATGCGCAAGGTCGCCGAATTCTCGTTCCAGCACGGTTTGCTGGGTGAAGGCGCCAAGGACACCAGCGCCGTCGGCATAGCCTTCGCCAATGGCGTGACCAGCGGCGACAAGGGCAACCTCAAGCTGCGCTTCGACCCGACCTTCGTGCAGATGGCTGCCGACGCCAAGCTGTAAACAGGAGGACTGGCCATGCGCCTGATCAATCGCCACCCGGATCGTCCGAGTCGCCTGTTGTTGGTGATCCTGCCGTTCGCCCTGGTGCTGTTCGCCTACTTCATGGGCTCGGCCGAGCGGCTGACGGACAACCCCAACGACAAGCTGCTGCCCAGCGCGGTGCAGATGACCGACGCAGTGAAACGCCTGGCGTTCACCGCCGACACCCGCACCGGTGACTACCTGCTCTGGCAAGACTCCGCATCCAGCCTGCGTCGCCTGGCCATCGGCCTGGGCATCAGCGCGTTGGCCGGGTTGTGCCTGGGTATCGTCGCCGGGACCCTGCCGCTGTTCGGCGCACCGTTGTCGCCGTTGCTGACGGTGCTGTCGATGGTGCCGCCGCTGGCGATCCTGCCGATTCTGTTCATCGTGTTCGGACTGGGGGAGTTGTCGAAAGTGATGCTGATCGTGATCGGCATCACCCCGTGCCTGGCGCGGGATCTGGAACAGCGCGCCCGGGAGATTCCGCTCGAGTTGCTGATCAAGGCCCAGACGCTCGGGGCTTCGACCTGGACCTTGATGCTGCGGGTGGTGCTGCCGCAGTTGTTGCCGCGCCTGTTGATCTCGCTACGACTCATGCTCGGCTCGGCCTGGTTGTTCCTGATTGCCGCCGAAGCCATCGCCTCTACCGACGGCCTTGGCTACCGGATTTTCCTGGTGCGCCGCTACCTGGCGATGGACGTGATCTTGCCCTACGTGGTGTGGATCACCCTGCTCGCCTGGCTGATGGATTGGGGCCTCAAGCGCCTGACCCGACGGGCCTTCCCCTGGCACGAAGGTGCCTCTAAATGAGCCACGAAGGTGCCCCTAAATGAGTTATGGAGGAGCCCACGCATGAGCTTCATCACCGTGAAAAATGTCTGGCAGCAATACGCCGATCAGGTGGTGCTCGAAGGGCTGAACCTGAACGTCAACGAGGGCGAGTTCTGTACGCTGGTCGGCGCTTCCGGTTGTGGCAAATCCACCTTCCTGCGCCTGCTGCTTGGCCAGGAACGCGCCAGTCGCGGCGAGATTCTGCTCGATGGCCAGGCCCTGGCCGGCGAGCCGGATGCCAGCCGTGGCGTGGTCTTCCAGCGCTATTCGGTGTTCCCGCACCTGAGCGTGCTGGACAACGTTGCCCTCGGTCTCGAACTGCCGCGCTCGCCATGGTTGGGGCGGTTATTCGGCAGCGCTAAACAAGACGCACGAGAACAGGCCTCGGTACTGCTGCACAAGGTCGGCCTCGGCCACTCGCGGGACAAGTACCCGGCGCAACTGTCCGGCGGCATGCAGCAACGATTGGCCATCGCCCAGGCACTGATCATGAAACCCCGGGTGCTGCTACTTGACGAGCCGTTTGGCGCCCTCGATCCGGGCATCCGCAAGGACATGCACGGCCTGCTGCTGGAGCTGTGGCGCGAGACGCAACTGACGGTGTTCATGGTCACCCACGACCTGTCCGAAGGCTTCAGCCTCGGCACGCGCCTGCTGGTGTTCGACAAGGTTCGCCTCGACCCGCACGCCCCCGGCGCCTATGGCGCGCGCATCACCTACGACATCCCGTTGAACAGCGACCGCCGCATCAATCGCGCGGCCGTCGACGCCCTGCCGGCTCAGCTGGCGGGCACGCTTCGTATTGCCTAGAGGAATTTTGCAATGACCGATTCGACTCAACTGTTCCCGCCCTTCGCCGAAGAAATGCTCCCCGGCGGCGGTCATCGCTCTTTCGTATTGAAGCGCGGCCAATTGCTGCGACTGACCGACCTGCGCGGTGGCGCCAACGTCAGCCTGACGCTGCTCAACGCCAACGAAAAAACCGAGCGCCTGAACCTGCCCGACAGCCTCAAATGCCAACACACCGCCAAGCTCACCACGGGCCATTGCCTGTACTCGGACATGGGCCGGGTGCTGGCTGCCATCACTGCCGACACCTGCGGCTGGAGCGACAGCCTCGGCGGCGTGCTGTGCGCTGAAGAGGTCGCGCAAAAATACGGTCAGGGCCGCTATCAGGAACTGCGCAACGGCTTCTTCCGCAACGGCACCGACAACCTGTTGGTGGAGCTGGGCAAATGGGGGCTGGGCCTGTCCGATCTGCTGATGACGCTCAACCTGTTCAGCCGGGTGAACGTCGATGAGGCCGGACGTTTCCACTTCGTCGAAGGCAACTCCAGGGCCGGCGATTACATCGAGTTGTATGCGCCGATGGACACGCTGGTGGTGCTGACCGCTTTGCAACACCCGATGGACCCGTCGCCGCAATACGCGCCCCAACCCCTGAAGCTCAGCTGGATGAACGCCGACGCCAGCGTCGCCGAACACTGCCGCACCTCGCGCCCGGAAAACGAGCGCGGCTTCATCAACACCGACCGCCTGTTCGCCTGAGGATCGCTGCCATGTCACTCGCCATCGCTACCGCTGCCGCTTCTGATGACACTGCCGCAAACAGGCAGCCAGACACCGCGGTCTACCGCGCCACCATCCCCGCCGGCGAACCCTGGCTGCTGGAGGTCAAGGCCGGCCAGACCTTGCGCATCCTCGACCTGGAAGGCAACCAGGCGATCGACACCCTGTTCTACAGTGTCGCCAACCCCAAGGAACGCTACGACGTGCAACGCACCTTGCGCCGGCAGAACAGCGTCTACCTGGGCACCGGCAGCGTGCTCTATTCCAACCTCGGCCAACCGATGCTGACCATTGTCGCCGACACGTGTGGCCGGCACGACACGCTCGGCGGTGCCTGCGCCCAGGAGAGCAACACCGTGCGTTACGCGCTGGAGAAACGCTACATGCACAGCTGTCGCGACAACTACCTGCGCGCCTGCGTCCACGACGGACGACTGGGCAAGGGCGACATCGGACCGAACATCAACTTCTTCATGAACGTGCCGGTCACGGCGGAGGGTGGTTTGACCTTTGCAGACGGGATCTCGGCACCGGGTAAATACGTCGACCTGCGGGCGGAGATGGACGTGATCGTCCTGATTTCCAACTGTCCGCAACTGAACAACCCGTGCAACGCCTACAACCCTACGCCGGCGGAGGTGCTGGTATGGAACTGAAATTGGCGCGGTTGCGGCGGTGGTTGTTTGCCCTGTGTCAGGCCCGTTCAAGCCAATGCCTCAAACAGTAAGAACACCACAGCCCTCATGTGGGAGCGGGCTTGCTCGCGAAGGGGCCAGCACATTCAACATTGATGTCGACTGACTCTCCGCTTTCGCGAGCAAGCCCGCTCCCACAGGGGTCAGCAGTGGTTTCACGTTCAGTGATTCTGCCGCCGGGGACGACCCCGGCGCCCATCGAAAAACTGCGGGACGGCCCGCAACCCAGGTCGAGGCTGATGCGCTATCGCCTCCGGGGGTTTTGCCATGTTCGAAAAAGTCCTGATTGCCAACCGTGGCGCCATTGCCTGCCGTATCCTGCGCACCTTGCGCCAATTGCAGGTCCAGGGCGTTGCCGTCTACTCCGAAGCCGATGCCGCCAGCCTGCACATCCTGCAGGCCGATGAAGCCCACAGCCTGGGTGACGGTGCCGCGGCCGGCACCTATCTGATGGTCGACAAGCTGCTCGCCATCGCCAAGTCCACCGGCGCCACGGCGATTCATCCCGGCTACGGTTTTCTCTCGGAAAACGCCGCGTTCGCCGAAGCCTGCGAAGCCGCCGGTATCGCCTTCATCGGTCCGACGCCGCAACAACTACGAGTGTTCGGCCTCAAGCACACCGCCCGCGCCTTGGCCAGGCAACACGGGGTGCCCCTGCTCGAAGGCACCGAGCTGCTCGACAGCCTCGACGCCGCCTTGATCGCAGGGGAACAGGTCGGCTACCCGGTGATGCTCAAAAGCACCGCCGGGGGTGGCGGTATCGGCATGCGCGTATGCCGCAACGCGGCGCAACTGAGTGAATCCTTTGAAGCGGTCAAACGCCTCGGCCAGAACAATTTCAGCGACGCCGGGGTGTTCATCGAGAACTACATCCAGCGGGCGCGGCATCTGGAAGTCCAGGTGTTCGGCGACGGCCACGGTGAAGTGATCGCCCTGGGTGTGCGCGACTGCTCGGTGCAGCGGCGCAACCAGAAAGTCCTCGAAGAAACCCCGGCGCCGAACCTGCCCGACGGCATGGCCGAAGCGCTTTGCGCGGCGGCGATCAAACTGGCGCAAGCCGTGAACTACCGCAGCGCCGGGACTGTGGAATTCGTTTTCGACAGTGAAGATCAGCACTTCTACTTTCTGGAAGTGAACACCCGCTTGCAGGTGGAGCACGGCGTCACCGAGCAAGTGTGGGGCGTGGACCTGGTGCGCTGGATGGTGCAACTGGCGGCCGGTGATCTACCACCGTTGAGCGAGTTGGGCCGAGGGTTGAAAGCTTGCGGTCACGCGATTCAGGCACGGCTGTATGCCGAAGATCCGGGCCGGGATTTTCAACCGAGCCCCGGCCTGCTCACGGCGGTGGATTTTCCTGTCGCCGATGGCAAACAGTTAAGGATCGACACCTGGGTCGAAGCCGGTTGCGAGATCCCGCCCTACTTCGACCCGATGATCGCCAAGGTCATCAGCTGGGCGCCGAGCCGCGAACAGGCCCGCGCCGAATTGCACCAGGCCTTGGGCGACAGCCTGCTCTACGGGGTGGAGACCAACCGCGATTACCTGCGCCAGATCCTGCTCGATGCACCCTTCGCCAGCGGCCAGGCGTGGACCCGTTGCCTGGAAGGCCTGGTCTATCGGGCCAACACCTTCGAAGTGCTCAGCGCTGGCACCCAGACCAGCGTCCAGGACTATCCCGGCCGCCTCGGCTACTGGGCGGTGGGGGTACCGCCGTCGGGGCCGATGGACAGCCGCGCGTTGCGCCTGGGCAACCTGTTGCTGGGCAACGACGAAGGGGCGGCAGCGCTGGAAATCACCATGAGCGGCCCGATGCTGCGCTTCAATTGCGAGGCGGTGATAGCGGTGACCGGAGCGGTGATTCCACTGACGTTGGACGGTGAAACCGTCGCGATGAACACGGCGCTGCTGATCCCGGCAGGCGCGACCTTAAGCCTTGGCACGATTGCCGGTGCTGGCGCTCGCAGCTACCTGTGCCTGCGCGGCGGACTGCAAGTGCCTGAATACCTGGGCAGCAAAAGCACCTTCACCCTGGGACAATTCGGTGGGCATGGTGGCCGAGCATTGCGCGCTGGGGATGTGCTGCATGTACCTGCATTGATCGACCGAAGCGTCGGCCAACAACTGGACTACGGCACCGCGCTACCCGCCGTGCGACAAATCCGGGTGATCTACGGCCCCCATGGCGCGCCGGAATACTTCAGCGAAAACTACATCGCCACCTTCTTCGCCACCCAGTGGGAAGTGCATTTCAACTCCAGCCGTACCGGCGTGCGATTGATCGGGCCGAAGCCGGAATGGGTGCGCGCCGACGGTGGCGAGGCGGGATTGCATCCGTCGAACATCCATGACAATCCGTATGCCATCGGCGCGGTGGATTTCACCGGGGACATGCCGGTGATCCTTGGCCCGGACGGCCCGAGCCTGGGCGGGTTTGTGTGCCCGGTGACGGTGATCGAGGCCGATCTTTGGCAATTGGGGCAGCTCAAGGCAGGCGATAAAGTTCAGTTCCTCCCCGTCGACCTGAAGACCGCCCGCAACCTCGCCTTGAAATGGAATACCCCCTGTAAGAGCTGGCTTGCCAGCGAAGAAATTGACGCGGTGTCTGTCAGGGCCCCTTCGCTGGCAAGCCAGCTCCTACAGGGGGTTGTGTCGCCTGTGGTATTGGATTTGGGTCAGGGGGATACGCGGCTTGTCGCGAGGCTGTCCGGCGACACTCACCTGCTGCTGGAAATCGGCGCCCCTGAGCTGGACCTCGTCCTGCGCTTCCGCGCTCACGCCCTGATGCAAGCCCTGGAAAGCCAGCACCTGCACGGCGTGATCGACCTGACCCCAGGCATCCGCTCACTGCAAGTGCACTACCAACCCGAACAACTGCCACTGGCCGATCTGCTCGGCATCGTCGCCGGCGAATGGGACGCCGTGTGCGCCGCCAGGGACCTGCAAGTGCCCTCGCGCATCGTTCACCTGCCACTGTCCTGGGACGACCCTGCCTGTCAGTTGGCGATCGAGAAATACATGACCACCGTGCGCAAGGACGCGCCCTGGTGCCCGAGCAATCTGGAGTTCATCCGCCGCATCAACGACCTGCCGAATCTCGACGAGGTGCAGCGCACGGTGTTCGACGCCAGCTACCTGGTGATGGGCCTGGGCGACGTCTACCTCGGCGCACCTGTCGCCACCCCGCTCGATCCACGGCATCGGCTGGTCACCACCAAGTACAACCCGGCCCGCACCTGGACCGCGGAAAACTCGGTGGGCATCGGTGGCGCCTACATGTGCGTGTACGGCATGGAAGGCCCCGGCGGGTATCAGTTCGTCGGTCGTACCTTGCAGATGTGGAATCGCTACCGAGAGGTCGCAGCGTTCGATGGCAAACCATGGCTGCTGCGCTTCTTCGACCAGATCCGGTTCTATCCGGTGAGCGCCGATGAGCTGCTGCGCATTCGCCGGGATTTCCCCTTGGGGCGTTTCGATCTGAACATCGAGCACAGCCAGCTGAACCTGGCGGACTACCAGGCGTTCCTGAGCAAAGAAGCCGAGACCATTGCCGCGTTTCGCGATCAGCAACAAGGCGCGTTCAACGCCGAACGCGAGCGCTGGATCGCCAGCGGCCAGGCACATTTCGACAGCGAAGAACCGGCCCCGGATGCCACCGAAGACGCGCCACTGGCCCCTGGTCAACAGAGCGTCGACAGCCACATCGCCGGCAACCTCTGGCAGGTCCAGGTGGAGGCCGGCAGCCGGGTCGCCGCCGGTGATGTGCTGGTGATTCTGGAATCGATGAAGATGGAAATCCCCTTGCTCGCGCCCATGGCCGGCGTCGTCCGGGAAATTCGCGTACAGCCGGGGTCGCCCGTGCGCGCCGGCCAGCGCGTCGTGGTGCTGGAACTCGAGTGAACCCATTTCAACAAGGATTAAACGCCATGAACATCAATCTGCAACTCGACGCCCTGCGCAGCGCCTACCGCGATCGCAGCACCACGCCTCGGCAATTGCTGTCGAGCCTGCGCGATAAAGCCGCAGCGTTGAACCCGGACTATCACCTGTTCATCCACTTGCTCAGCGTCGAGGAACTGGAACCCTACCTCGCCGCCCTCGACGGTCGTGACCCGGACAGTCTGCCGCTGTACGGCGTGCCATTCGCGATCAAGGACAACATCGACCTGG
Organism: Pseudomonas sp. MPC6; assembly: GCF_006094435.1. Lineage (NCBI taxonomy): Bacteria > Pseudomonadati > Pseudomonadota > Gammaproteobacteria > Pseudomonadales > Pseudomonadaceae > Pseudomonas > Pseudomonas sp. MPC6. The sequence continues at coordinate 5,371,457 of NZ_CP034783.1, forward strand.
CGGGCATTGCGACCACGGCGGCGTGCCCGGCGTTTGCCTACGTGCCGCAGCGTTCGGCGACCATCGTCGAGCAGCTGCTCGCCCTGGGCGCTATTCCGTTGGGCAAGACCAACCTCGATCAGTTCGCCACTGGCCTCAACGGCAGTCGCTCACCCTATGGCGCGTGCCCGAACAGTGTGTTGCCGGATTATCCCTCGGGCGGTTCCAGTGCCGGTTCTTCGCTGGCGGTGGCGTTGGGTGTCGCGAGCTTTTCGCTGGGCACGGACACGGCAGGTTCCGGGCGGGTGCCGGCGGCCTTGAATAATCTGGTCGGGTTGAAAGCGAGCAAAGGGTTGATCTCCACGGCGGGCGTGGTGCCGGCCTGCCGCACGCTCGATTGCGTCACGACCTTCACCGCCACTGCCCGGGAAGCCAGCCAACTGCTGGCGCTCACTGCGCGACTCGATCCTCGGGATGAGTACAGTCGTAGCAATCCGCTGTGGAATGACGGCTCGGCGTTCGGTACGCCGCGCCCGTTCCGTTTCGGCGTGCCGCGCACCCAAGACCTGGAGTTCTTCGGTTGCCCTGAAGGTCCGTTGTTATTCGCCGATGCCGTCGATCAACTCACCGCGTTGGGCGGTGAGGCGGTGGCGCTGGATTTGTCGCCGTTCCTGGAAGCGGCGCGCCTGCTCTACGAAGGGCCGTGGGTGGCCGAGCGCTACAGCGTCGCCGGCGAGTTGCTGGCGCAAAATCCCGAAGCCGTGCTGCCGGTGATTCGCGCGGTGCTGGCCAAGGCGCCGGCGGTGAGCGGCGTGCAAACCTTCCGTGCCCAGTATCGCCTGCAAGCCTTGAAAGCGCTGTGCGACCAGGCGCTGGACGGACTCGATTGCGTGCTCACGCCAACCATCGGCCGACCGGTGACACTGGCGGAACTGGCAGCCGAACCGGTGGTGCGCAACTCGGAACTGGGCTACTACACCAACTTCATGAACCTGCTCGATTACGCCGCCGTCGCCGTGCCCACCGGCTTCATGCGCAACGGCCTGCCATGGGGCGTGACGCTGTTTGGCCGGGCATTCACCGATCAGTATTTGTTGGGGGTGGCGGATGCGTTGCAACGTCGGCAAGGATTGGCAACCTCTGCTCCGACGACTGTCGCGCGCAATGATCGTGCACGGTTGGTGGTGTGCGGTGCGCATCTGGATGGGTTGGCGTTGAACTGGCAACTGAAACGCCGTGGAGCCCGGTTGATCGAGACGACGTTCAGCTCACCTGACTACCAGCTGTATGCATTGGCCGGCGGCCCACCGCTGCGGCCGGGGATGGTTCGGGTGAAGGCAGGTGGTGTCGCCATCGCCGTGGAGGTCTGGGAACTGCCGAGCAGTGAGCTGGGCTCGTTTCTGACCGGGATTCCGGCACCGCTGGGGTTGGGCAAGGTGCAACTGGCGGATGGGCGCTGGGAGAGCGGGTTTATCTGCGAGGCGTATGGGTTGGAGGGGGCGGTGGATATCAGTCATCTGGGCGGGTGGCGGGCGTACCTGAAAGATCTGCGTTGATCTCACGATTCGCTGGCAAGCCAGCTCCTACAAGGTCTGCGCAAAACCCTGTAGGAGCCGGCTTGCTGGCGAACCAGGCGATGCGGTGTGTCAGGCATGCCCCCTTCCCTGGCAAGCCAGCTCCTACAAGGTCCACGCAAAACCCTGTAGGAGCCGGCTTGCTGGCGAACCAGGCGATGCGGTGTGTCAGGCATGCCCCCTTCCCTGGCAAGCCAGCTCCTACAAGGTCCACGCAAAACCCTGTAGGAGCCGGCTTGCTGGCGAACCAGGCGATGCGGTGTGTCAGGCATGCCCCCTTCGCTGGCAAGCCAGCTCCCACAAGGTCTGCGCAAAACCCTGTAGGAGCCGGCTTGCTGGCGAACCAGGCGATGCGGTGTGTCAGGCATGCCCCCTTCCCTGGCAAGCCAGCTCCTACAAGGTCCACGCAAAACCCTGTAGGAGCCGGCTTGCTGGCGAACCAGGCGATGCGGTGTGTCAGGCATACCCCCTTCGCTGGCCAGCCCAGACACCACCGGCCCTGATCCTTGCCAATTCACCCCACAAATCCCGCAGTTATTTCCGCAAAGTGCCACTAGAATGCTTGCATCGGATTACTGCAACGGAATCGCCATGCCGCTTCGCTCGCCGCTGTATTCGCAACGCTCGTTGGTGCTCACGCTGATTGCGTTGCTGGGCGCCGGATTCCTGGCCACTTCTTTCCTGAGCTACTACGCCTCGCGGGCGTCGATCCGCGACAGTATCGTCAATACCGAATTGCCGCTGACCTCGGACACGGTCTACTCGGAAATCCAGAAAGACCTGGTCAGGCCGATCCTGATTTCCTCGATGATGTCGCGCGACACCTTCATGCGGGACTGGGTGGTCAATGGCGAAAACGACCCAGGGCAGATGACCCGCTACCTCGACGAGGTCATGACCCACTACGGCGCCTACACCGCGTTTTTCGTCTCCAACGGCACGCTGACCTACTACCACGCCAAAGGCGTGCTCAAGCAGGTCAAGGTCGATGAGCCTCGCGACGCCTGGTACTTTCGCGTCCGCGACATGGCCGATCCCTATGAGATCAATGTCGACCCGGACCTGGCCAACAAGGACAACCTGACCTTCTTCATCAACTACAAGGTCTATGACTACAACAACCGCTTCATCGGCGCGGCGGGTGTCGGCCTGACGGTCGATGCGGTGATCAAGCTGATCGACAAATACCAGCAGCGCTACCAGCGCAGCGTGTATTTCGTCGACACCTTCGGGCGCCTGGTGCTCACCGGCGCAGAAGGTGGCCCGCAAGGCGCCCAGGTTGGACAGACCCTCGGCGAACTCGACAGCATGAAGAGCCTGGTCAGCCAACTGCCCAAACCCCACAGCGGCAGCTACGAATACTCTGTCCAGGGCCAGGGCCACTTCCTCAACGTGCGCTTCATTCCGGAGCTGAACTGGTACCTGTTCGTCGACAAGCGTGAAGATGGCGCCCTCAACGAGATCCGCCAGTCGCTGTACCTCAACCTGCTGATCTGCCTGATCGTCACCCTGACCGTCCTGGCCCTGCTCAACCGGGTGATCAAGCGCTATCAGGGCAAAATCCAGACTCAGGCAACCCTCGACAGCCTGACTGAACTGCCCAACCGTCGCGGCTTCGACCTGCTGGCCGCGCAAGCCATGCACGAAGCCCGGCGCGAGCCCAGGCCAATGACCGCGCTGTTGCTGGACCTGGACCACTTCAAGGCCTTGAACGACACCTACGGTCACCTGGCCGGCGATCAGGTGCTGATCGGCTTCGCACGGGACCTGGAAAGTTGCCTGCGGCACTCCGACATCGTCTGCCGCTGGGGCGGTGAAGAATTCATCGTGTTGCTCAAGGACACCGACGGTCACACCGGCAAGATGATCGCCGAGAAGATCCGCCGGCATGTCGAAGAACAGCATTATGCCTACAACGATAAGCAACTGCGCCTGACGGTGAGCATCGGCCTGACCACCCTGCAAGCGGACGACACCTTGCACACGCTACTGTCGCGGGCCGATCAAGCGATGTATCGTGCCAAGCATTCCGGTCGTAACCGCACCTGCGTGGAAATGCCTCACTCCAGTTATGCATAGTCCTACATGAACAAACCAGAATTCTGCCCGGCCTGCGGCGCCTCCAACGACTGCACCCTGGCCGACCCTCGAACCGCCGATCGGGCCTGCTGGTGCTACGGCGTCAGCATCGACCCGGCGGTGCTCGAAGCGCTGCCGCCGGAACTGCGCGACCTATCCTGCCTGTGCCCCCGCTGCGCCCAGGTCGAGGCACAGTTGGGTTAAGCAACCGCGCTGTCGATCACGTAAGATACGGCCCCTTTCTCCACTGATTGTCGTCATGCGCATCGACCGTTTCCTCAGCAACCTGCCCCGCTTCAACCGTCAGCAGGTGCGCCTGTTGCTGGTGGAAAAGCGCGTGCGGATCGACGGCAACATCGTCAGCGACACCCACGCCGAGGTCTCGGTGTTCAGTCGCGTCGAGGTCGACGAGCACGTACTGCAAGTCGGCAAGCCCGCCCGCTACTTCATGCTGCACAAGCCCGTCGGCTGCGTCAGCGCCACCCGCGACCCGGAACATCCGACCGTACTCGACCTGATCCATGAACCGGACAAGGACGAACTGCACATCGCCGGGCGCCTGGATTACAACACCACCGGCCTGATGCTGATCACCAACGACGGCAGCTGGTCACGACGCCTGACCCAACCGCAGACCAAACTGCCCAAGGTCTATTACGTCGAGACTGAACAGGACATCGGTCCCGACTACGCGATCACCTTCACCGAAGGCCTGTACTTCGCCTTCGAAGACCTCGTCACCCAGCCCGCCGACCTGGTGGTGCTCGGGCCGAAATCCGCACGCCTGAGCATCGTCGAAGGCCGGTATCACCAGGTGAAGCGGATGTTCGGCCACTTCGACAACAAAGTGTTGCGCCTGCACCGCGAACGCATGGGCCCGCTGGCGCTCGACAATGCCCTAAAACCGGGCGAGTACCGCGCATTGTGCACCGAAGAGATCCTTTTGTTCTAAGCAGACGACCGCTCAGCAGAAGTTGTCGAACAATTTACGAATGATACTTGCGCGCGAACGTGACCCCTGCTTGAATCAGGACGTCGGCCGAAATGTGACCGACGAGTCACAACATACTTCTAAGAAACTTTTTGCCGGTAGAGAACCCTCAGGTTCCGCCTTCCCCCGGCAGACTGCCCGCCAATAACAATACCCGTCGACCGGACTGCATTGGATCGACATGGGCTCCAGAATTCCAGGCGTATGCCTACCTGTCATAAAGCTCGTGCAATCTCAGTTGCGCGCATACCCGCTTGCTTGGAGTCTGATGACATGAGGCCAGAAATCGCTGTGCTGGATATACAGGGTCAGTATCGGGTTTACACGGAGTTCTATCGCGCAGACGCCGCAGAGAAGACCATTATTCTGGTCAACGGCTCGCTGGCCACGACTGCGTCGTTTGCACAAACCGTGAAAAACCTCCACCCGCAGTTCAACGTGGTCTGCTACGACCAGCCCTACGCGGGCAAGTCGAAAGCCCACAACCTGCATGAGCAATCGCTGACCAAGGAAATCGAAGGGCAGATCCTCCTGGAACTGATCGATCACTTCGCCGCCGAACACGTGCTGTCGTTTTCCTGGGGTGGCGCCGCGACCCTGGTCGCCCTGGCCCAACAGCCGCGGCGCATCGAAAAAGCCGTGATCAGCTCGTTCTCGCCGGAGATCAACTCGCACATGCTCGACTACCTCGAGCGCGGCATCGATTACCTCGGCAGCCGGGACGGCGACCGGGTCGGCAACCTAGTGAACAGCACCATCGGCAAACACCTGCCGACCCTGTTCAAGCGCTTCAACTATCGGCACGTCAGTTCCCTGGCCGAGCATGAATACGGGCAGATGCACTTCCACATCAGCGACCTTCTGCACAGCGATCGCCAGTGCTTTTTCAAGGCCGCGCAGAAAATCACCGTGCCCGTGCTGTTCATGAACGGCGAATGGGACGAATACACCGCCGCCGATGGCGCCCGGTTATTCGCCAACCACGTGCAAGACGCCACCTTCAGCACCCTGCAGGCCACCGGCCACTTTCTCGACATGGAGCACAAAGCCGCCTGCCGAGACAGCCGCAACGCACTGCTGGGCTTCCTGAAACCGGCGCCGCAAGCAAGCCGACCGCGGTACCACTACGTCCAGGACCAACATGCACTGTCCATCTGAAACAGCGTCATCGCGAGCAAGCCCCGCCCTACAGCGTTAAACGCATCCTGTAGGAGCGAGGCTTGCCCGCGAACGACCGTCACGCGGTCCCTGTTTTTGCTTTATTCGCTGCTAAATGCAACGCGCACAAAGAAAAACTTCAAATCCATGCGCACATCTGGTACAAAGTCAGCCGCTCTGAGCGGGTGTCGTATAATGGCATTACTCCAGCTTCCCAAGCTGATAACGAGGGTTCTTAATCGGCCCTTGCCCTAGGTGCGTAAAGAGCTCGACCAAGCGGGTATAGTTTAGTGGCAAAACGAAAGCTTCCCAAGCTTTAGTTGAGGGTTCGATTCCCTCTACCCGCTCCAATCTCGCGCAGCAATTCCGGGCCTTCTAGCCAATATTGCTACTACCGCTAAGCAAATCAAAACCAGTTCGCCCCCCCCTTCCCCCGCTGCCATCACAAGCCGAAAGACAGGTGCGCAATCGATTCTGCGCTTTGTAACAATTGGCTAACCCAAAGTCCGCTAGCGGCGATAGGTAACAGAACCAGAATCTCTCTGCCGCCACAGCGATAATGATCGGATCTCTAAAGGTTCCGTACTTTCCAGACACCTGCCCCCACCTCAATTACTCGATCTACTACCTCCAGACTTCATCTGGTTGGCAGCTAAAGGAATTCAGATACCCCGCAAGGTTGTCTCCATGACCCAGGTAAGAACAGGGTATTTGATCCATTTGAATTCGACGCCTCACCCTACGCGCCAATAGGGGGAATGAGGGCGTTACCAGGTATGGCAGGAGCCAATGGTTACAAGCCAGTCTGAGGGCTGAAAAAGCAGACGGCATCGGCCAGAGATGCGCGCGCAACAGGAAGAGGAGCAATTAGGAGAACGACAGAAAGCCAACGAGCCCCATCAAACCTAAAAAGTAATAGACAATTATATTTTTAATTCCAAATGGCTATTTCGATTTTTGGGTGAACTAGGGCTAAGATGAGTAATAGATATCACATAGACATGGTAGCTGTCAATATATGGATAATTATTTTTTTGCTTCAACTAAAGCCGCTCGCAGGGACGATGCTACGAGTGCCGACCAATGTTGAAAAATCTGATCATGTCTTGGCTTAGGGGGCGTCCCCGCCTCTACGACCAACACGGCGAACCAGTTGAAGCGTTCAACCGCTTCATCGCCCATATTTACCGCACAGGGTCAACAAAGCTCGGGAGTAAAGCTAGAAAAAGCTACTCACGATCCACGGCAAAGCTTTTTGATTACTTGGTGGAATCAGGGATGCTTGACCAAGACAATCCTCCAACGCCAGAAACACTATCAAACGCGCTTCGCATGTATCCCAGATTCCTCATTGAGGGGTGCCACAGTGACGATTTAATTCTTCGCCGAATAGCAATCGCCCTTAAAATAGAACCCATTGAAAGAGAATCAGCTAGAACTTATATCGCCGGGGTCAACAAATTTCTAAAAGTATCTCGTGAGCTTGGCCGAAAAAGAGAAAACATGTTCGGCCAAGCAATCAACCTTGATATCGACACTGACTATTCTGAAGAAGAGCGCCAGCGTAGCCCCCAGGAGATCGAACGGATTACAGAGCGAAGCATAATAGCCGCGAATATGGCTTCGCCTATGAAACGAACAACTACCAGCGCCCCGCTAAGTATTAGTAGAGGCGGAGCGGACAAGCCACGTGAAGCCAAAGATTTCCCTTATATGTATATCGAAGGAGTAATTGAGACATGCTCCCCCAGGAATAAATGCCTGTTCTATATGATGGCTGGCGGAGGCTTAAGATTCAGTGAAGCGATTGCTGCCAAAAAACCTCTGATTAATGCTAGCACACGAAAAATACGCATCGAAGATCCTAATAATAACAGAAGGTCTCATGAATATTCGGAGGAATCAAAATATGCGTGGAAAGGACGCGACACAGCAATAATCTATATGTTTGAGCCATTGAAGAAACTTTTTTTTGATGCTTATGCAGAATATATAGCAGTACGACCTACATCAGACAGCGATTTCTTGTTCCTTTACGAGGACAACGATCACTATGGGGAACCATTGATTGAATGCTCAAACATTAACAACTTGAATGGCACGTTGAACTTTCAGTTCAAGAATGCACAACGTGAGTATCTCCGCATTATAGACGATATAACGGGCGTGTTAAATCCCGTGTACACGATGCATAGCCTTCGCCACTTTTATGGTATGTGGCTCCGTAATAGGGTGAGAGTTCCAGGCAGGCACTCAATTGGTCTTGAACTGAGCGAAATTCAAATCATGATGGGACACCGAAAACTTAGTTCCACAGAGATTTACAGCCGACGAGAAGCGGAGCTGATTGAGCTAGACCTCGAACTCGCAGACTATCTTACAGCTACTCGAATCGGCAATGATAATCTGGCTCTTTATGCCGCAACACAATACGAGCGGCTCGCCTCAGAAATCAGAAAAAACGTGCACGCAGCAATTGCCAGTCGGAATAGCCCTAATGATTAATACTTCGCTATATACGCCGATCTTTATCGACTCCCCAGACTCCGGAGAAAAAATTGCAGAAGCTCGAATTAAGATTCTTGCTACGCTGGAATCAACCCGTGGGCCGATGCCCGACCGGAACTTGCCCATAAATCGACAAGAAAGATATAGGTATGCGTATCATTACCTAGCCTCCCAAGCGACCGACTGGGTCGATTCTAGGCACCTGCTTTTTACTTTAGCTAATGCTGGGGAGCATAACATCAATGAGGCCCGCGAAGCCTATCATAATTTATGTGGACATTATCCTGCCTGCCAAGAAGATATCACCGGGCTCAACACTCCCCTGAAGGGATTTTTCCTATTGCTCTGGAAAAAGAAGCAAGTTCTCTTACCGGTAGGATTTTCAAGAAAAGGGATGGCACTCGCATTTCCAAATATGTCCGAATGGACTGAAGGTTTTTATAGAGAGATTGTGAACAATTCCGATAACACTAACCTTAAACGATACCATCAGAATCTGCAATATTGTGTATCTTGGCACCAGCCTTCAGATGTACTTCTTAATGAAATATGGGACTCATTACCCGAGCTATTACACGCCAGAAAACCTCTTTGGGCAGGTGGAGTCGAGATCCGACCCAAATTGAAGATCATGATAACACCTTGGCTGGAGGAGTTTTCAAAGTCTTACCCTGACATATTATCAACTGAAGATTACCAGCTCATCGAAAGCTACCTACAGGCGCTTAGCACTTCCAACGACATTGACAAACATATCGAGAGCATTGATTCGTTTAAATTTTACTCAAAAGCAGATCGGATAGTTCGCGCTAAAATTCGTCGACACAAAGAACCTAAGCAAACGATAAGTAAAACTCATGCCACGACGCGCGCTTTTGTAAACCGCAAGAGCGACCAGTCAGCAGAAGACTTCTACGCCTCTTTTAAATCTGAAAAAAGACCGGAAGGTTTAGCTTGGTGCACCAGCGAATATTATGGCCTTGACCCCATCATTTATGAACCAATAATTACAGAGTGGGTAATTCTCTTCAACAGCCATCTACTGTCACTTGCCAATGACAAGCTCAGTAAATCAACTCGCACGGAGCACATGGCTGCCTCAAGACTATTTCTAGATTATCTTTTTGGTTATCTTCCGGCTTGGATAAGTGAAAATTCAGAAGCATTCATTAAAACGCCTCCAACCATTAGAGATTTGGATCGGTTCATTTATTTTTCACCTCTCGACGATGAAGACGAATATGAAGATGAAGTAACTTCAGCTACAAAATCTGTAACACCAGAATTTCAAACCCCTAAACCTTTTTATAAAGTCTTACCACTCAGAAGATCCTCGAATACTATTGGCACAATGATACGCCATCTACATTACTTCTTCGAACGCTGCAAAACAAATCGTTTAGCGCTAAATAAAAAATATGATGTCTGCATCTTAGCAAAATTTGAGAATCCTATAAGTCTAGATTTCGATTTACCTGGAAGCGGATCTAGGGGAACTACAAATAAGATTGTACTGCCCATGGCATCATTGCCATTAGCCCGCAAGTATCTGGAAATGCTCAACGATATCGGGATAGCCCTGAGAAACAAAATCCTAGCGGGTGAATTTACTCCCGCACCAGAATTTTATCAAAAAAAATGGATTGACCTTAAACCTTTGGGCTTGATCTATGAAATAGAATTTGCAAGGAGTGGTAGCGAAGGTAAAGACACGATTACCATCGATACAATACCCAATGCTTTCCACTGGAAATTCGATGTATATAAGTCTGGCAACACCGACATTCAAGTGGCGCTCCCTTGGATGTCTACACTCAGGATGTTAATGATTGGGTTATTTGCGGGACAGAGAATACAAGGCGCCCAGTGGCTTGATATTAATACTTTTGATAAAAATAGCGGATACGATCCCAATGGCTCAAGCTATTGGGTAAGCCTTTTTCTCAACGTAGACAAGACACAACCACGTCGATTCGTATCGATTCAAAGAACAGTTATGAAGCATCTTTATGACGAAAGATTTTTTCAGACGCATATTTGCGGATCCGTACTGCAAAAGGTATTTTATGAAAACGACAAGCATAGTCAGTATACGGACAAAATCACTCCCTTATTTCGAAGCCCTTTCAACGGCAAAGGGTTGCCGTTCGCAGATTCGACCTATAGTTCTACTTGGGTTAAAGTTCTCAAGGGCATTGAGCTTGAATACAATAAGCTCGTTCCCAAGGAAAATCAGCATACTTTTGTAACCACGACAGATAAGGGTACGAGGGCTGTACACACTCCACATGCTCTTCGGGCCACGTGGATCACTTACATGCGTCGGTATGGTGGCCTTGAGATCTCCGTGATTCAAAAACAGGTTGGCCATGCTTCAGTGTTGATGACTAACTACTACATGGCCCTTCCTGCAGACATTCAGGAAGCTGACCTTGAAAGCTCAGACAAATTATTCATGGAGCAGACTTTAACTCATCTGATGACTTTTAGAGAGGCCGCGATCAAGCCGTCTCTACCGGAGTCTGCGCTTCAGACTGCATTCAACAAAAACCGCACGGGGGCGCTGTCTGTCCACCAGATGACCTCGAAGACGAGCTCTTTCATTGACACGGGTGATAAAACTGGACTTGATCTTATCGATGTAACAAACATAGGTGATTTCGGATTCTTTGACGATTGCACCTGCCCATTCGGCGGCAACTGTCCAAAAGCAGTGCTGCGATTCACAAGGATGGCGCGTTGTTGCGGAATTTGCCCCTACGCCATTTTTTCCTTGGATAACCTTCCTGCGGTACACGCAAAAATTCGACAGTTGTTCTCAAAAATCAAGTCACTGACTGATTCATTAAACTTAATGACCGCCGCTAATGAATCGCCTTTAAATCTTGACGAAATGCGTGATGACCTAGCAATGATGTCGTTGAACATGTCTGGCTACTACCAAACCGCCGAGCTTCTCAATGATCTGTTGCAGCACTATTCTACTAGAAACACTTATCATGTTCGAGCGCCGGATATATTAAAGGCTCGACTCATTGCAAAGGTACCCTTGGATAGCCCTGGAATGAGGATCGTGTCAGATGTTATTGATGGTTCTCAGTACCCCAGTATCTGCGGAGAGAACTATCTTGAGGCGGTTCGCCAGCTATCCAGAAAGCTTAACCAACGGCTCGGCGCAGAACTTCCAGCAATTCCTTCCGCAGTGGACAACATCACGGCACAACTCCTCTCAATTATGCGCGCTCACAACTGGGACATGGAGAAAGTCACCACTATTATTAGTGAAGGAAAGGCTCTCACCTTGGAAAACGTTGATGCCAAAATCTAAGACCAATCTTACCAAATCTCAATTGGCTATGAAAACCAGGTCGCACAAATCAGTTTCTATAGCGCTCAGTGAATTCGAGACCAAAGATATTGAGGAGTTAGATCTCACCGGTTTTTTTGGTGAAATCGCTATTAGGACTGGTCTTAGTAGATCAAGGCTCATCAGACGAGACAGCCCCTACCGGCCAAAGATCATCGCTTACTGGAACGAGCTGCTTACGGAGAAATCTGCCCTGATACATGGGGATGAGGTTGAAATCATTGCTAGGCAACAGGCGATGCTTGAATCACAAACTGTGAAGCTATCAGAACAAGAACATCGCATTAAGATTCTTGAAAAAATAATATTACATAGCAACCTGCAACCAGATGACACCCCAGACAACTCTATTACAAAGCTGGCACACGCTAGAAAAGAATTTGATCTCGTCGCATTTGCTTTTAGGACACTTCTGAGCCACGTAGAGGAACTGGGCATCCTCATCGTCGACGGTCGCTTAATTGATCGGGGTGGCGGCGATGGACGCATTAATGAGATCTGCAACCAAGAACTACTTTCCGGGTATATCAGGTGGACAGATGCTCGAAAATAAAATTATAACGACTCTAAGATTGCTTGAAATTCATGACGTGAAACCAAATGGTCTACGTTGGTTTGTCATACACCACCTTGAATCTGGTGGCGAATTACCTATCCATGACAACAAAGTAAACTTATCAGCTCTTGCCAAGCTAGCCGGGATTGACAGACAGCTATTTTATCCAAGTCGTGGAATTTTTGGGTTCCGCATTATAGTTGCGAAAATTAACGACATCCTCAAAAATAGCTCTGAAGCAAAACAGCATAACCGCAGACCCTACACCAATAAAAACAGAGACAATATACTCATTGACTCTATGTCAGCTGAGATCATTGAGTTGCATGAAAAGTTGGCACGTGCAAATCAGATCGAAAAAATGGCTTTGCTCGGTATGCACATAATATTATGAAAAAAATCTCAAGGTATCAAATACTAAAAATTGAGCCATCCAAAGATGGTGGCTGGAATATACGAATACAAAATCTAGTGAAGCCTTCTAGGGCAGATACTGCTTTCATTGCAAACGAAAACATGAATTTATTCGGTCTTATGACGGGAGAGTTTTACATACTCGCGTTAACGAGAATATCCCCCAAGAGACGTGCAATCACATATGCACAACTCCTTCCCTTGGCCTCATTCCTATTGTTACGCTGGATTAGGCACACTCAGTTTCTAGAAAGTGGAACCAACATCTCCAAATGTATTTTGGCCCTTGTGAGATCATCCACTATCAGTACAGATGGATTGTTCAAGTCGATTTATAGTTGCGCTTTCATTAGCAGTTTTGGAATCCCACATAAAACTTACTGCATTCTAATTAGAGCATGGAGCGAAAGAACTAATGCAGTCAGCATCTGTAGTTTTTTGATAGCCAGGCATACACCGGCCAGTCTTTGGAAACCCATATCTAGATTATACGGGAGACGAGCTGTTCAGGTGTTGACATCAAACACTACTGCTATGACACCGTTTCTTGACCGTGAGGGCTTATCTCGTTTTCTAAGCTCCACTGGGCTCACCTGTACTCATGGTGAACTTGCAGCAATCAATCTTATTTATGCCATGTCAGACTCCCTCAAGTCCGGAATCTCATTAGTGCATCAAGACTTACTTACTGACGAGCAGCTCAGCGGACTAGATTACTGTCTTGAGCACTCGATAATGGTTCAAGAAAAAAATCATCTACAACTGAACTCCCCCAATTTAGTCGAGGCCTCAATTCGCTATAACCTAACACTATTAAAAAGCCCCTCAGTGCATAAATTCTCCCGTGATGAAATAGTTGAAACCATCGATAGGGCATCAACTTTTTGTCGTTCGGCTTTAAGTCCGGAGGAGAGACAAGCTTTGATTCATAGTGCTAACGAACGAATCTCTTGCATCCATTCAGATCGAAACAATGGAGATAGCAGCCTTGAAAACTTAGCCTTTATCACTCATGAACTTCTTTTTGGCGAACCAAGCATTATCGTTAACTGTTGCGTCCAAGCCTCAAAGTCAGAGTTAATGCATCAGCCCGCTGCACGACTGCACATCAGCCAATTTGTAAACAATCAATTTGTGCCACCTACGCAGCAGCACCAGTTTATCATCACCAACTCAAATCACCTTTCGATAGACGATCTTTATAGAATCCTGAATAAGATTACGCCCTTATCAAAAATCTTATTTATAGGTCGGATCAATCACTTACAGGTATCAGCTTGGGGCAGTCCTTACTCTCAGCTCCTTGGTTACTACAGTGCACCGCCGTTAAAAAACTACCCAGGCGCTATCGAATTTTCATTTCCTCAGATGGCAGCGCTAGCCAAAATAATATTATCCAGTAACACCAGCCTTGCCGACGTCTGCCGCCGATGCATCCATAATGATACATTCCCTATGATTGCTACATCTTGGGCAAGCATTCAAAAGGCAAACCATTTGATTCAAGGCGCATTAGCTGTAGATCGACAACCGATATTAGTTATAAGTGATGAGATATTTTACGCAAATGATCGATTACTATCTCGCCGCTCAGTGACCGAATGCGGCATAGCCAAATACACTTTCGCCCAGCTCATAAGCTGTACGAATGACTATGTAATTATAAAAGCATCGTTCCAGTACAGAAAAATCTCGCTGAGCGACTTCTTACGTGCAGACTTCACCTTGGGATACTGCATTTCATTGGAAGCACTCGGAGAAGGACAAGTTGAGCAGGCAATTGTGTATCTCGATACAGCTAATCCTGTGACACCACTCTGGGTAAATACATTACTATGGACGTCTTCAAAACCACCAGTGATTAACTATCCTGGCTCGCAACTTAACAAAGTTACATATACTCATTTACCTGCAATGCAAAACATCACACCAGGTTTCCGTGATTAACATCTTTTTGGCGTTGGCACACTAAGTCTCTCCTCTCGCTTTTCGATCTTCACCGTAGAGATCAAATAGCCGCGTTCAATCAGAGGTCGACCGATGCCGCTGGGCTTGGCGTGCCCTTCGGGCTGGGTTTTGTGAGTCAAGCCGCCCTGCGACTTCGCAGCCCTTGCGACTTCCGTCCTTCACGACTGCACGCTCAACTTGCAGAAACTGGTAGCCGTGTAGCTCGAACAACTGGGTGATGAGAGTGGAAACACTCGAGACCCGATAGCCAACCCTAGAGAAATGAGTGCCACATTTTCAACGCATCTAGTCAGACGACAGGATCCTCAAAGTCCTCCTCGTCCCGCTCATCCGTGATCCGATAGAACCCACTCCATGGATGACCACAATAGCTTGGAAGGTCATCGGGCTGCCAGGAGTCGCGCACGCTGAAATATGAGCAAGCCACGCTTTGTTCTTGCTCCAGCTGTTTGCAAAGGACTTTGACAATCTGTTGCCGCTCGCGCAGATCCCGACCACGACCGAGCTCATCCAGCGTGCCGAGGTACCGACCCGACTTGTTGACAACCACCCGTCCAGCCTTCAAAAGCGCTCGTACATAGGGGTGGGAGTTATCCTCGAAGTAAACCCAGCAGCCGCCACGTTCTTGGGTCTCCTTTTTCAAGGAGGAAGTCTCCAGAGCAGAAACGCGCTCCATGAAATCTGCCACAGCGACGGCAACAGCTTCATCGGAAACCGTCATGCAAGATTTGAAGTCAAAGCACGCCGCTCTCATCGAAGCTTCCTGCTCTGCCGCAGTGAGCCCGTCCAGTTCCGCCGGCAACCGCTCACATACCAGGAGATGGTCAAAGTGATCTACCGATACGAGCCGCTGGTCGATAAGGGACAAGATGTCGTACTGAAGCCTCAAGGCATCAGCCTCGGTGGCTACTACCACACCGATTTGTGACCACTTCTTTTGGGTCAGATCTAGCCCCGGCAGCTTTTCTCCAAGGTGCCCTTCTCGCTCAATTTTTTCGATGGCGCGGCGATAATTCCGGGTATAAGGCCAGCGCCATTCCAACTCCGCCGTCTGATTACCGAAGATATCAAGCTGACCATCCAGATAGCGGTACTGATTGCGCCAAATCTCTTCCTGGGTCACAGGCTCCGGCGGGTGACTTGCTTGAAGCATCGCTCGCAGGTTTTCACCCCGAACTACCTTCGTTGCGCCAGCTTGCTCCGCTAAAGGCGTAGGGAACGTGATCGCGTACTGGGTGACTGCACCGCTAGCCGCTGCCAAGCCATCTCGAACAGCGACTAAATCAGAGACGCTAAAACCTGAAAAACAAACAGCAGGATGGCTTCCCTGAATCGTCGCATGCCCATTCCTGACGCCGAAGGTGGCCCAGATGTGATGGAAGCGAATAGCAACCCTCAATAGGAACCGTCCAGGCCAGCAATCTTCAGCCCAACAGTTAAGAGCGAAACTTTCCGGTATGAAATCGGGCCGTGAGCCGCTAGTGAGATCGACGTCTCGAAAATAATGTACGACGCGATTGGGCTGTTGGACATCAGTTCGCTGCGCCATATGAGCTCCTTTTTTAGGACAAGCGGCCTTCGCCTCTTAATTAGAGGTTTTTGATGAGAGTGTTTTTGTACCCTTGTAGTGCATAAAAAATAGACCACCCAAGCACTTCAGGCAAGTAACCACGCACAAAAAAAATATAAACTTCTCACACCAAAAAATAATTAAGCACTTATTGACTCATACACATAACACCCAAATAAAATCAAATACATCACAAGTACAAATAAATCAACAATACGTATAAATCTTTGTCAATGATCCTTCCACCAAACCAACAATACCCCTAAATAACAATACGCTCTCATAATTACGACCCCATATTTCCGCGCCAATAGATCGTCTAGCTTTTCTATCTATATCAATGGCTTGGTAGCCCCCCACCTCGTTGGTCGGCGCTTACTCACCCAAGACGTCCTCATGCCGCCCTTACACACTTACATTCAGTCTCCAATTTTTCCCGACCGACAAGCTAAAGTGCACGACTTACAATGACAAACGAAAAATATATATATATCAAACGCTCTTCATAGGCTTATATCGCTATCAAATAGTGCAATGAAGGGAATGGGTATACTTTCAAGATACTGTTCATCCGTCGCAAAACTTGTAGGTATGCCTGTTATTTCTTGACCACTTCAACCCATTGGTCTTCAGTTCCGCTACCACCTAGGAGATAAGTCGCCATGAGATTTTCAGCCTTGTTCCACCCGGAATGCGCTCCCGTAGCTCTCGATAATACTTTCCACTACATTGTGCTCAGCGCTCTTCAGTGGAAAACACCCAATCTTGATCTGCTGGTATCTGCCGGCAAGCAGCGCTTCGCCGTTCTTTATAACCAACCGTTAGAGGAGAGATTCGCCATTGAGACTCTCGAACAGGCTCACATCCAGGGCGCAATGTCTGGAGTGAAACTGGTTGCTGTCCACAAAGACGTACTTCGTATCTTCTTGAGTGACGAGGTGGAGGGCGCCACCTTCCCAGCCATCGAAGCCTTGTGGGAACCGATCAAAGAACTGGAACTCAATCGACGGTTGAAAGTTGATTTTTCGTGTGAGCATGAAGCTTATTCAGGCCGTTCCGACTACTTGTTCTGGCCTGTAGTCAAGAAAGTGCTTGAATCGAATAGCCTTGGGATTGAGCAGTATCAGACACCGGTTTTGCATGATTGCGCCGACGAGATGCGCCACGGGGACTCTTTGGAATCTCATGCACTCAATGAAGATGTGCTCCGGTCTTTCGCCACTCACGCAGCTACACGTTACGGCATCTGCCCAAAGGGATCATCAATGGCTGCCATGACAGGACACTCAGCTTGCCTGATGACCGAGTATTACGCCGACCCACTGCATAGAAAGCCCAACTCGTAATACCCCGGCAGGACTAATACACCATTCGTCCTGCTGTGACTTCCATAACAGATACGGTCACCATCCCTTCACTTTCTTCTTACGGGATCGAGCATCCCTACAAGAATGATGATGAGTTTTTGTGCCTGCGCCGTCGTGCTCTTGACCAATAATTATGCCGATTGAGATCAAACCGCGTTCGTCTTCAAAAATATCTTCCCATCAGGCTCAAGGTTTTCCGAAACCAACCGTTTGTGATGAGTAAGTACCCTTTTTGAGTGACGGCTTTGACCCTCTCTACACATGACTTCGCAAAGCGTCTGAGCGGCGCCTTATCGTTCCCCTGCACGACACTTGGCAACAGCCAACGGCGCACATGGGAGCGGCTGATCAGCTACATCGAATCCTCAGCCTGCACTTCCGAATTCGACAACGCGGCGGCCTATGCCGAGGGCTATGCACATGCTTTGGCCGACAGCGGCCAGATCGATATCTCCACAGATCGGGATCTGCTGATCATTGCAACGGTGGATGCATGGCGATGCGCCCGTACTTACCCGAATACTTCGACCAACCTGAGCTACCCAGGAAAACCATGACTTCCTTTTTTAAACGCTACGCCGACGGCGGAATATCAGACAGGCGCATCTATATGCCGCAGCGTCTTCTGCCCACGACCGTCAGTCATTGTCCCCTCGAAGTCTTAGTGGGCAACTGGGAAAACTATCTGGTAGATCCCTCCTCCGCTCGTGAGCATTTTCCATGGGCCGCGCGTTTCGTTATGGGCATGCCCGTGCCAACCTGGGCGCGCGGATTGGAGTGGAACCTCGGTCAGAAGTCTCGCTTCATCTCCGCAGTATGGTCAGGCGGGGATCTGGGGAGCTACCTCACGAATGACTGGTACGAGCCAGAAAGCGGGAGCAGGGCATTGGCCGAAAACAGTGAAATTTTGATTGATGGCCAACAACGTCTGCACAGCCTGGAAGAGTATCTCCTCGACCGGTTGGCGATTCCTGATGCACAAGGACAGCCAAGGATTTGGTCTGAGCTCGGCAACGGCGAAAGGAAACGCTTTCTGTCGACGATCTTTACTCATGTCAGGGTGTCGTCTGGTGACGAGGTGGCATTGCGCGGGACATACGATCTTTGCGCGCTGGGCGTAGTGCCTCGGTCATTTGATCAACGAGCTGTTCGGTAACATTTGCGTTGCCAGTAGCCGGGCGGCCCCCTTCGGGGCCGGCTGTCGTGAACCGAGCCCCGCTACGACGGGTCTCGGCCCTGCGGGCTACCATCCTTCCGCTCTCCGACCATCATGGTCTGCGCGCTCCGCTTGCAGAGCGATCCGACTCACCTTCTTGCTTGGACATTGGCCACCGCTCCCACATACTGCTGAGCATCCGATCAAAGACGAGGCCGGGCAAATGGGTTGGCTATTTTGGAGAGACAAGCGGCCCGCGTGGGTTCAGGCAGAGGAACGGGAATTCATCAAGGCTGCGAACCGTTTAAAGACGCTTCACGTCACGCCTCGCGGAGGCATGCGCATTGACCCAGAGGAGATCAGGGATCAGATCCTTGAGGCACGAGAGTTATACAAAGACCTAGTTCAGAAACAACGGTAGCGAGTACCCAACTGCTAAACCCCTCACTACATAGGGCAAGCGATGACCTCCTAGAACATGCGGTACTGGTTGAAGAGGTTCGCGACACTGTCGACGTTTTCGCGGGTGCATTCGATGACTTCCATGTGTGGTTCCCTCGCGGGTTGGTTGGGAGAGACTCTGATCCGGGCGCCCGCACCTCGCAACGATCAGGGTATTAATTAACCGGCGAAGTATGGGGCGTGGCGCTACGGGCAGACACCCTCGCATCTGCGCGCCTCGCTTGCGGTCAGCCCGTCGTTACTTGCTCGACATGTCACGCCTTGGCTAACTTCCGATGAGCATTTGTGGTTGGATAGCCTTTGATTAGTAGCATAATATTGCGATGAAAATCAGATTGACCTACACGGAGCGCGCCACAGCATGGATACAGAGTTGGAGAGATTCCTCCATCTAATGTCAACAATCAACATTGGAAAAATAAATCTCGTCACAGGAAACAATGGCACTGGTAAATCTCGTTTTTTTGCAGTTGCAGCTGCCCAGGCCATTAGCAAAACAGGAGTTCTTGACTCAAGATTTCGACAGCTATTATGCCTATCTGGCACCCACAATGATAAATACCCAAGACAAATCTGGAATGCAGGCCCTGATGACTGGGGTATTTGCTACCTAGGTTATAAAGTCGCCAACAATATGATTTCTGACATTGCACCATTCCGCGTTATTGTCGGTGCCCTACTGGGCGAAGGTTCAATTCGTCGGAGTAACCCAGAGGCTGTCAGTTTCTGCCTAGAAAAGCTCAACATCGATCCAGAGATAAAGCTTCACTTCAGGTATGGAAAAAATAGGAAAGACGGATTATCCGATTTTGTTAGTAACGAAGTGATCGTCAATCTTGAGTCTGCCCAGGAGGACATGACCATGCTTGCGATCAAAGGGGCACTCAGAGAGAAAGGTCTCTCGCTTCAAACAATATCAGTGAAGAGAAACAGCCGGTATTACACGTTGTCGGATCTGAGCTCTGGCGAACGGTCATACATGCTTACCTTGCTTGGGGCATTATACTGCGCAAAAAACAGAGCTCTCATATTTTTTGACGAACCCGAAAACTCCTTACATCCTGGCTGGCAAAAAACCATTCTCAGGGATTTTCGGAAGGTGCTAGAACTAAATGGCATCAGTACAACAATTTTAGTTGCGACCCATTCCCCTCTAATAGCCGGAAGTGTGCCTAATAACGATGCATTTACCTGCAACTTTCCAACCGGCCAGAGATGGCATGAGTCTGACCTGTATGGCAAGACAGCTGATAGCACATTGAAAGATCAGTTTAGTATTTACTCTTCCCGCTCTACAACTGTCGTTAAAATTACTCAAATATGCCTTAGCTTCATAGCGAAGGGCGACCTAGACCACCCCGAACTATATCGAGCGATTGATACTCTGCTTGAATTTGGATTAACTCCCGAAACTGGCGACCCGATGCGCGAAATCCTCCAAACTTTGTCCTATTTGAGAGAGCATCATGAGTTGCCCTGACCCCTTGCTCCGCAATCACGCGAAAATCCTGCGATATAAGCCTTACAAGGCGCTAATTGCGAATTTCCTGAACAGCCAGATGAAATGGAGTGACGAAGAGCTAAAACCAGTTAGGGATGCAATTAGATTTTCAATCAGAAAATCACAAGCTCAGTCCTGTTATTACTGCCGAAGAATTATTCCGTTAGAGCGTAGGAACGTTGGGGAGGCTATCGAACACTTTCTAGATAAGTCAAAACTGCACTACAGAAGATGGGCATTCCACCCATTAAACCTTGTAATTGCATGCCAGCCTTGCAATATGGTGAAATCAACAAAGGAATTAGGAGACAACGCCGTAAAAGTGGCACCTTTTCTTCAGCCGCTCATCGGCGAGTTCAAATGGCCTCACCCTTACTTTGATAGCTACGACGAGAATGTACAAAGATCACCTGGGCCGATTTTTTCCGCTGTACCAGGCTCACGTCGCCAGCGGCAAGCAGCTGCTATGATTACCGACTTGAAACTCGACTCTCTTGCTAATCTCGACGACAGGGTACAATTCGCCGCATCTGAGCTTCAAAACTTACAAGCGAGGCTCTTAAGAGTGGCACGCAGGCGAGGCAGGATAATTTCCCAAGACAGGTATGATGCTTTTCTGAATGAAATCGAGACTAGGCTTGACAGAGCAATGTTTGAGATATTCGGGATCTAATACGTAGTGAGCACCGCCACCTAGTTCTCAATCACTAGGTAGCGGCACCGAAACAAAAGGTCGGTTTGCATGCTCAAATCATTCATCTAATGCTCGACTGCTCACGGGGCAGTGGCGGTGTTAGGGCATTCTCCTCAGAATGATCTCGTTCAGACTGACGTGCAGATGCCGGTGTCGCTGAACGGTTATGAGCTGGCCCAGATCTCTCGTGTTTTCAGACCCATACTGCCCATCGTAGCCACCACGATACCAGCCGCGTGATCAGTTGCCCCGGTCTTAGATTTTTCCTGATTGGGCCTAACGCAGACAGACTCTGGAGATCAATTCCACCTCAGATTGATGCCCATCTCATGCCAGGTGCTGATCTCGTCAGAAGTCATCGCCTGGATGTATCGGTAGCGCTGCTCCCGAAAAAAGTCGACGTACTGATCTCTGCAACGCAAATGGACTGACTTCTTGTTGAGGTCTTCCGGAATGGACTCAAGATTAGCGATCAGTGCTGACAGGAAACGATCTCGTTGAAACGACGGATCGACCGCAATGGATCTGACATGGAGGTAGGGGGCAGATGCATCCTCATTGCACTGTTCTTTAAAACCTTCTTCCGAGATGAAGTCGTCATTCGAGTGGCCAAAATGAGCAAAGCCTACGAACTTGCCTTCATGCTCATAGATAAGGAAGTTCTCGGGAGTGCGTTGAATCCAATCCTGAAAGTCTTCCAGGGTGGCGTTCGCGTCGCCGGCACAGGCTGAGCTCTCAACGCGAAAACAATTCGCCGCATCGTCTGGAGTGGCAGAGCGGTATACAGATGCCCACATATCATTACCTCGGCGATCCTAGAATCGGGCATGGTAATGGGTCTGCAGGTTCCACGCACCACATGACGCTGGCCGTAATGCCCGTCTTAGAGCCCTCCCCATTGAATCTGCGCCTTTGATTTGCCTGATCCTTCGTGCGTGTCAGGAGCACTAAGGCGGGTTCAGAGAGGGAATGATGATTCAAGTTTATTAAGCTGCTCCAGCACCCGCATCAGGAATCGGCGCTCTTCACCATAGAAGAATGCAGAGGGTTCATGAACCGCCAAGTGCTTGGTGTCCTCCTCCCACTCGCCAAACCAAGCGTCTGGTTTGTCGACATAGGTACCAGGTCGGTCGGAGAATTGGTCACCGGTGATGTCGACGATCAGGCCGTCGACTTCAAGCCAGGCATGTGAAGCGCCCTCCTTCATTCCACATACGTAGAAGAACTCGCCGATACCCAGGGTATTAAAATAATCGCCCATGAGCTCAGAAATGATTCCGCAGCATCCGCGTGGAAAACCTTGGATGTGCATGGGAACATTGCCGGTCTCTACGACTATCTCGACTGCCAACCTGAAGCTCGTTGCCAGCTCAAGCACTGCTGAACGAAGCATTTCCTATCCTCCATAAAGAAGGGCCCCGCAGGGCCCTCAATTTGTACTCAAACGATTTACTGAGCCAGCCAGCTCTCGACCTTGTCAGAGCCGTACTGAGCCTTCCATTCTTTCAACACCTTGTGGTTGCCGCCCTTAGTCTCGACGACTTCGCCCGAGTGAGGATTCTTGTAAACCTTTACCGCCCGAGCCTTACGGGAGCCCTTGGTTTCAACAGATGCTGCGCCACGGCGGTTTGAAGAATGCGGATCGAGAATCGCGACAATGTTGCGCAAGCTGTAACCATACTCACCTAGCAGGTCACGAAGTTTCGTTTCGAATTCAATCTCACGCTTCAGACCATCATCGTTTTTCAGTGTTTCAAGCTCTGCCAATTGGGCAGCAAGCTGTTGTTCAAGCGCGCGGAATTCAGCGAGACGGGACATGTAACACCTCAGATATTTAGTGTTGCCAGTATAGTCAGCACTATCCAAAGTAGACAATCGAAGGTGCCCTCCGACGCCTAACGCTGACGCTCACGCCTTGCAGACATGTGAGCATCCAAGTGCTTCATTTCAGCCTGCCATTGAGTCAGAAATTTGTCCCAGTCATGGGCGTACGGGCCATCGACCAAGCGCGTCGAGCCGATGCTCGCTTGTAGAAAACGCTCACGCCACGGCTGTGGAATACTGGCCTCGTCAACGATGTTGATACCGGAACTGTGGCGCTCAATCAGGACTGCTTTGCGGACAGCATCAATATCGAGGTGTGGATGACTCTGGTTTAAGTCGACGCGCTCTTGGTCTTCAATGTCGTCAAGCACATTCAAAATAGCGACAGCTTGTGGATCGCCCGGCACCAGTTGCGAAAGTGTCCAGAGGGCTTTGCGCCTAACAGACTCACGCGTACGAAGATCATCAGCCATGTTCAGTGCCTCGATTGGAACCGGCAGTCAGTCGACGATAAAGGTCGGCTAAGAGGCGAGCATCCAGCAGCGCGTGATGTGGAAGTTCCTGGAGCGTCACGTTGCCCATATCATCCGCTTCGAGATGTCTGAATAGCAGGATCAGGTTGGTTGGACGATTGGCAACGTTAGCTGGCCAACGATGATTTACGTAGACCAATTGGCAGAAGAGATCCCAGTCCCAATCCGGAGCGTCCGAGCAAATCTCGAGCGGGCCTTCAAGGTTGCTTAGGAAAGCGAGCAGGGATACTTGAGCCTCGGTCAAGGGCTGCCCACATGCAGGCATGTCGAGCTGAGGCAGCACGTTCTGGATCACGAAATCGCTGCAGTCTGCCACTAGGTAGGTGTCTGTGAGTTCAACGTAGTATTCGTGGCCGGCTTCGGACACCAGCGCCAGCGAGATCAGCTTCGTATCTCGGTTGAGCTGGGTGAACTCACAGTCCAGAAATAGCTTCATTCTCTCCTCCGTTGCCTTTACCCTTATTCACTTAGTTTAGAGATCGACATCGTCAAAGATATTTCGCTCTCCACCTGTTACAGAGGGGCGAATGAAATCGCTGCGTCCGACTGCAGGTTCTTCGCCCCGCTCCTGCGACACCTCACTCACCCAATCGTCAACTCTAAGCCGCTGGGTATCAACCACATCCTCGATACCAGGCCATTCCGGAAAGGCCGCGTAAATACCCTCTAGCTCATAAATAAAATCAGAAAAGTGGTTATCAGGATCGTTTTCGTAGCAATACGATTCCTGCAGGGACTTGCGAATTCTGTCCAGGTCAGGCAGCACATGTTTCTGTACATCGCTGTAGAAGTCTTCACGCTCGTGGCTAGTGAAGAACTCATGCATCTCGTTATCGTAGATGTGCCCGAGCTCATCATGATCAAAGACAAAGTCCCGAATCTTGGTGGAAATCGCTTCTCTCGCTGACTCAGGTAAAAGCCCTTGCCGTAGCAGACGGAGAGCTAGATCAGACGACCTCGTGAACAGGTTTATCGCGAAGTCACGAACCAAGCTGGAGTGCAGCTTTCCATCAGTTTTCGAGTAGATGTCCAAGAACACGTCATTTGTCCTGCGCTGCAGAAAAGAATACAGCCTTCCCCGCCTCGTGCGCTCCATGTCGCCCTCGCATGCAACGTATTCACAGCACCGGTTCGCGATTTCTGCGAACATGCTTGAAGGCAAAATCGTAGCGTTTTGAACCCCTGCGTTGCCGCATGTCACCAGTTCCATCAACCGCTCAATCGGTGTTCCATCCACAAAGATCTGCAGATGTTCAGGACTCTGGGCGAGTATCAACGCAAACGCATCCCCAATCGTAGGGTGCTTATATCGCCAGAAACGTCCATCAGCCGTATCTGCCATCTGAAGAAAACTACCCCGGAGGCTCTCAAGGGCTCGGATACACCCGGCCTGGCTACCGCCCAGCCTCTCAATTGTCTGCATCTCGCCACTAGACAGACTCACCGGGCTTTCGATTGCTCCATGCTTCATGTAGAGAAGAGCAAGTGCGGCCTGGCTCTCGTCATCCATTCCCTGCATCGTCTCGACGAGCCATCGCTCCTGCTTCGCAACAAATTCGTCAATATTTTTCTGGTCAATCTTTAGCGCTTTGGTGAATTCAACGCTCCCCAAGCGCCGAGCAGTCTCGGGAGCGAACCGACTGTGAGCTGCCACTGCAGGAAGAAACTCCTTCAAGACCGTCCGAACCCGCTGTGGTTGGTTTCCAAGCTTCACATGGTTGTAGAGGATTTCTGACCTTTCCTGGGAGGTCAGCTCTTTCACGTCGATGACAACCTGGCTCTCTTCCATTAGAGGAAATGCTGTTTTCTTGAGATCACGTCGTGCGCTGTTGTAAATGTAGTCACGGCTGGTCAGAACTATCCGATGCCCACCTCGGATCATGGTCGTGAGAGCGGGAAGAATCCGATTCCACTCCATCACCAAGTCTGCTTCGTACTGCATGGCCCCGAAGGCGTCATCAACCCATACGAACTGCGATGCTTCTTCAGTATTCCAGTGATCTCTTATCTGCTCAGGCCTCTCCAGCTTCAATACTAGGCTCCCCCATTTATCCATCGCACACATGGCCATGAGTGAGGCAATCGTTGTCTTACCTGCTGCGGGCTCTCCAACCAAAAGAACAAAGCCATGCTGCTGAAGGGCTTGAAGCGCTTTGCGATAGGTGCCCGTCACCACGAGCTTTGAAAGGTCGGGAAGCTCCGTCAGCAACGCCTTCGTCTGCTTGTACCGTCTTTCATCCAAGATCTGGCTAAGGTCGCCAAGACCATAGAGTCGGGGCACGTTCATGCGCAGATCACTATTCAGCTGGATCCTCTCGCAGATCCAGGTAGAACCCAGCAAAAGCACGTGCTTGGCCCCAGCATCCTCAAACGCCAACCGTATTTTGAGATTGCTATCCCCTGTCCAGCTTGCGTTTGTCATCAGGACATAGACATCACACTTTCCTTTGGCGACGAGTCTGCGCACCTTTTCAAGCTCACCAGTCACATCAGATAGAGTGAAATTGTGATCACGGCGCGATGTGAACTTGCACTGGATGACAAATTCGCCTGCATACACTTCGTTTGGCTGAGGAGACCACGTTCCCTTGAACCCACCATCACGGCCTCCGTCATTTCCTTCAAGGAACGTCTCGACTGTTTGGCCCAAAGCTGTTGAGGCTACCGCCATGCACAGTTGCTGAAAACTATGCCAACCTAAGAGATGAAGGTCGTATTTTGGGGGCGTCATGGGCATTCGATCCTTGCAGCAAAATCTAGAGGTAGGACAGAAGCCATCATAGCGGAACTGCAATAATGCCGGGCTGTGGTAGCAGAAGCCGCACTTACTCACCTACGGGCGAGATTGAATTGGAGGATATTTGGTTTAGGAGAGACAGGTCAGGCTGATTCGCCATGGAGAAAGCGCTACCAACACCGGCGAAGCCAGCCTGGATCACGCGACAATTCCTCTTACGCCGAAAGGGGGTTGCGCAAGCGTACTTGGTGGCCTGCTCCTTTCGCAGTGCTCCCGACCTGATCGTTGCGTCTCCCTTCTCTCGAGCTGCGTCAACAGCTATGGCTACAGTAGCGAAGTTCATCGCAGTCATTGGCAGCGGTGCTGTTGTGCAAAAATCAGGGAATGACGATGAGTGAGACGGCCCACAAGCTTGAGATGCCGGCGACGACAGTGCGGCGATATTGGCTGAAATCGTGACTACCGCTTGGCTTGGGTATTCGAGGTGAGGTAATTTTACGCGCACACTTGCGGGGCCACTATCGAGAACCAAGCCTTCGATCCGTAAACCAACCACACCGACTAGCATTGAGGGCATAAAAGCTGCCACAGCATTTGCCGTTCAGCGATGCTGATGACTGAAGCCTCACCATCGCTGCGCTCCATTCGGCATGGCATTCTCGACGTTGAAATCTACAACCATCCCCGTCAGGCATTCCATTGCAGCCTCTAGATCTTGGAGGCTCGAACAGGGTGATTTTATCTCACATGCCGGCAGGGATTGTGGCGAGGATATCGAGATCACTGCCGTCCACATCTGCTCCTCTTGCGGTCGATCCAAAGATGGCGGGGGACACAAATCCATAAGAGCAATGAGTTGCTTGATCTCATCTGCTACCTTGGGTTGCCTCAGACGGTGTCATTGAATAGGCCTTTTTTCGTCCTTGAGACATCAGACCAACCTTAGCCTTATGGATGTTAGGATCTGGTTTGCCGCCCGGCACAAGACGCTTGGCCAGCAAAAGACTTCAGGTGCAAAGATGCCGCGATCCCTGTTGTAGCAACGCTGCAGACTGAACTGTGCTTCAGCGACTAAGCTAGCCGAAGTATTCATTTCGAAGAGGTTAGCATGTATGCCACCTTCTCAATTAATTGCCGGTTAAACACAAGAGGCCCAATACATGAGTGAACTGATTCACTTTGAGTATGCACCGCCCCGTTCGTGGGAGCAATTCGAAGAGCTTTGCGCAGATCTTTTTGAGGCAGCGTGGAGCGATCCTACTTTAGTACGAAATGGTCGATCCGGACAACGCCAACATGGCGTTGACATTATCGCCTCACGGGGGGCAATTTACCCCGTCGGCATCCAGTGCAAGAAGAAATCCACATGGCCATTGAAAGAGATAAAATTTCACGACATAGAAAAAGAAGTCAATGAGGCAGATAAATTCTCGCCCTCACTAAAAGAATTTTACGTGTTAACCACAGCGACAAACGACGCAAAGCTATTAGCGCAAGTTAGAAAATTTAACACCGCTCGCACCAAGGATAAAAAATTTACTGTAGAAATAATTTTCTGGCCTGAGATAGTCCGTAAAATTGCATCTCACTCCTCAGTGGCGAAGAAACACTTCCCTATTGCAGGAAGTGAGGGAACTTTCTCTCCATTGCTTGCAAGCTGGCACCCAAAGTCCGGAAAGATTGATATCGACCACAAAGAGTGGGTGATAGAAACATCCGAGCTGGGTGAGAACTTTTACGACCACCCAAATGGCCACATCATCATTAGACAACAAGAAACAGAAAAGATGATCTCTGACCTCCAGGCTTACAATAGAAACTCTACCGACTTACAAGGTCGACGAAAAATCCTGAGTCTTAGAAGAGGTCTCCGATACGCCCGAAATAGAGAAAACGATCTTCAGAACTGCATTAGAGCCTTATATCTAAACAAGACCTTCGCTGAATACTTACGCGACATAAGTGATTCAGGAGTCGAAACAGCAGACATCCTTAGATCTTTGATTGAAGTTTCCCTAGAACCACCGAACGGGGAACTTTATTGTGCCAAGGTCAGACTTACTCCTCCGGAAAAATTTCAACCCGGAAATATTTTTCGCCCAGACAGTTCAGTTTTTGAAAGCTTTAAGATCCACGTTACCTCCGAGCATGTTTCAGAACTACACAAGACTGAACGCGAGTTCCTAAAGCGCTACAAAAACGAAATGCCGAACCTAGTCTCCGAACTACCAAGCATCATTAGAGACAAGAACGCTATCCCTCAAATTATTCGCAGAGCCTGGCGCACCATTAACGAAGAGAACCTCCAATTTGACGATCTTGTAAGATGTGGATATCTTGACCCTTGGCAATGGAAATTCCGGCTCTATTAATCACCCAGCATCACAGGGTTCATGAACTACTCATGCCCCTAACCACGCCCCAGTTAAAGCCAAGCTTCTAGCGCAAGTTGTCAAAATTCAGCCTACCCGCATTAATAATATTATTTTCCGGATGCACTGTCTTGACCAACGCAAAGCCTAAGTAAGTCGGGTTTCCGGAAATGACCTCTGTAGAGCACAAAATAGAAGCAACCGCATGTATGTGCGAGCCCGATGTTACGACATCATCAAGAATGAAAACATAGTCTATATCCTCCTCAATCTCCGAGTCTGGCACTAAGCCAAAAGTAGGAAATTGATCTTTCATGCTTCGAGGGCCTGGCGTGTCGTGAGATGGATGTTTAGGGAGTATTCTTCGAAGCACATCATAGGAGCTCATTTCGATATCTGCGACTTCGTTCGTAACCCATGCGCTCCACCCCCCAGAGATTAACTCGATAGGTGAACTGAGATTACATTCATGTGGAACGGACGGCGGAACAGTAACAATCAGAACCTTCCTCTCATGACTACTCCCTTGCCTATGCTAAAAGCGGGGCGCCTGCCACTGATGATGGCAAATACAACTGCTTTTGCGGCAAGGGAAGCATGAAAGGTAGGCAAGCTACCGAAGCGTGCGCGAAATGCAATAACTCAAGGCAAGAGTCTGAATGAGCGCGCTCGTTCAGCTGGTACTGCCGTAACCTGATGTTAACTAGAACGGGATCACCTACCCGTCCCCCCCCTTAGGCAGCGGTCGTGTGCTCGCCCGGGAAAACTGTAAAAATTGTGTCGACAAGCATCCATAGTGTCGTCGACCTATGAAAAGCCTGCATTGAAATCGATTAAAGATTGCATACAAGGAGCGAGGCACTATTTCATTGACTGAACAAGAAGCTTTGAGTGTCAGCTACTCTCCTAATCTGATCCGTTCACTCCCCCACCCCGCACATGCCGAGTGCTGACCTTGCGGTGCCCTCTGATTGTAAGCCCTATATCGCCACGCCTAGATCACTCTCGACGACTATTCTGAGGCAGCTTTACGCAGGTGATCGCTATTGAAGCGAGCCACATTCTTGCTTGAAGGCTGTCGTTCCGTAACGATAGGCCAGCATCGCCTCAGTGCGCTTTCAGAAACGGATCTACAGACCAACGTTGATAGCGGGTGTGACGGAGAGCATGAGAACGTCGCATCCGAAAGAAAAAAGGAAGCCTAAATTTCCCTTCATCATCTTCAAAACGGCAATGAAAATGATGGTATTCCGCCTATGACTCCTCAGTCACCTTGACCGACAAGTGTCACCCTTAGCAAGACCACACTTGACCTTACCTAAAAAAATGAGTTGTTATGATGTGGACTTAGATCCCAACACGCCAGGTGTGAATGTGGACGCATCTACTGAACAAGCCATAGCAGAACTCCAGGAGATCGCTGATCGTCTGTTGGAAAACTGTGGGCCAGTAGATGATCAGACCCCCGATTTTTTTGGTGAGGGGGGTACAGGATTTTCTGGCTTCTTAGACCATGTCCGCGCGTCACTAGCCAAGGCTCAAGAATACGCACGACGCTTCAAGGATAACTTTGAAGCCTACAGAGAGCATTTCAAGCTAGTCCGCCGTGCTCAATTTCTTCTTTCCAAGCTAGCCGGCATTGACGTAC
Organism: Pseudomonas sp. MPC6; assembly: GCF_006094435.1. Classification (NCBI taxonomy): domain Bacteria; kingdom Pseudomonadati; phylum Pseudomonadota; class Gammaproteobacteria; order Pseudomonadales; family Pseudomonadaceae; genus Pseudomonas; species Pseudomonas sp. MPC6. Next base: position 5,401,915 of record NZ_CP034783.1, read on the forward strand.
ATGCCCTAGTAGCCCGCATCCGTTTGTGTTTCTCTCACCAGGCTTGCATCCGAGCTCCTCTGTTCGAATATGGGCCAGAGCTTTCAGGCTACCGCCACCGCTTCCGCTAATCCTTCCTCTTAGAAATAACGCACCAGTGACCAGGTAGGGTCAACCTACCTACTATTTCTATGGCCGGCATCCAGCTGGCTCGGATATTCGTGCCCCGCGAAATCGAAAAAGGCACGAGCTGAAGGAAGCGACACAAAATGACTGAACGAATCAAAACTCTGGACGAGGTTTCCAGCGATATTGCCGCCACGATCCAGGCTAGGGGTGGCTTATACGACGAAGCCGTCATCACCGACGAGTTCTACAAACATCTGTTCCAAAACGCTGTTGCCCACTTTGCACACCTCACGAGGCTGGCAATGGAGCGTTACTACTACGAAACGGGCAGAACGTTGAAATTCGGGATCGTAAATACCGCAGCAATTGGCGGCTTCGCTTGCGTGAGTGAGGAGGATATCGATTTCATCGGTATCCATTTCGGAACCATCTCACTGGTATCCGCAATCTTCACCCGGATGCTTAGCAACCCGAATATCCTACCTGGCGTAGGCGACACCAGTTTGGAAGCCAATGCTGGCTACACACACTTCATCCCAGCCAAGGAAGACCTGGCACTCTTCTCGCCGTGCAGGCCAGCATGCCGGGTAAGAAGCGCTTTTTCTAAGCATCTCACACTGACTGGACTGGACTTCATCTTCGGTCATGAGATCACTCACATCACGAATGGCCACCTTGGCGTGATCAATCAGACGAGGCATCCAGATCAGGAGAAACGGCGCCCCGCGCTGTCACCTCTCGAAAACCAAGCTATCGAACTGGATGCGGATATCGGCGCAACCCAGTGGACGTTGATGTATACCGAACTCGTCAGCAACTCGCGCTCAAAGCTCCCAGTCGAGGGTTTTGACCCACTGAGCATTTCGTGGCGCGAGTTTTATGCCACAGAGCTTAAAACGGTCGGGTTTTGCTTCATGGCGAGCTACCTCTCTCTGAGGATGCTAAGCCCCGATTACTGGAGTCCAACTAATCAGGAGCAAATCTTGCCGCCCCTGCCACCTTACAGGATGGGGTCGCTTATGCACGTATATGCCAACGTCCTTGTAGAGTTTCATGACATGTCATTTGAAGAGGCGCAGAAGTACGTCTATGCGTTCTGCATCGGGTCTGAGGGGGCCTTGGCCAACCTTCTAGCCGAGTCTGGCCAAGGTGAATCGAACCTGAGCGCAATCAATAGCTTCTTCAACGAGGTGGGCCCCTACAACGATAAGGTCACTAAGGCCTACGACATGCTGGCAAAAGAGCTCAGTGAGTTCGCAATGGAAGAAACCACCAAGGTGACCCATCCCAGGCCCAGGACTTGCGACTACGTAGTCCTGAAAGGGCTCAAGCATGGCGCCGAGTTCATCGGCATTCTTGAGGCGAAACACTCCGAGACCTCCCCGAAAAGACTCGACCTGCAGTGCTTTTTCAGGGAGCGTGGACTGCCCACGGGGCTACCTTTCCCCCTCACTTTCGTCGCTGAATTCGAAGGCGACATGATCGAAGAAGCCTTGAAGGCTGATGGCAAGAACCATGTTGCCATCATTGAGGAGGTCACCGACCTCGAAACAGTCGCGCTTTCGTCCATCACGGACAAGACTGATCTCCTGCACTTCGCGCTGCAGAACAGCGAATGCTTCAAGCTCAAAGAAGATCTGATCACGCTCCTAAAGGCGTAACCCCTCACCGCAAGGTAGGCCACCCAGAACCAGCCGGTGGTGGCTTACCTTTCTATGCTTAGGATTCCAAGCCCTAGTTTCTGTGTTTTTCTGCCGATGGCTCTATCGACGAGCCACTTGGCATCGAAATCCACATAACCTTCAAATGCCGCCTGCCTTGCACTTAGGCCGGCTCATATTGCTCGCAGACCAACTGGGTGTTCGTATAGCGGCCATAGGCAGTATGGTGGTCGACTGTCCACAGACAAAATTTCGGATCACTGAATCGTTTTTTTTACCAATTATTTGGCGACAAATAAATGCCAGAAAAGTAAAAAGAAAAAACCCAAATCAGATACGCAAAAGCAACGAAACGAAACGAAGTGATATCATTCGGCCACACTGACAGATCGCTAACCGCGAAAGGAGTTCATGTGAGTCAAGAAGATGATGAGAAGTACCCCGCCAGCGCGGTGTCGTCCTGGAGCGGCTTCGTGTATCAAGGAAAGATCGCACTTTATCACTCCCTCAAGCTTATTCACGATGGCGATTTAGAATTCGAGCTTCAACTAGATAGTAGCGATGACTTCGCTATTTATAAAGATGGGAAACTGCACACCGCCCATCAAGTCAAAGCGAAGATAAGCAAATATCGTAGTGGTTACACCACGGCACTGGAACAGTCCACTTTAATAGAATACGACAAAATCAAAGGAACGACCCGTTACTTCCACGTATCCGTCCAGCTAAACAATACAGACGATCACAAAGGCGCTAGCGGAGAAACAGTAAAATTCTATCGCTACGGAGACAACTATCATTGCGGCCTGGGTGAAATTGAAGAGCTGACTAAAAAACTAATTAGAAAGCTATGTGAGAAGCAGTCTATTATTGTCAGTGACAACCTTATAAATTTCAACTACTGCTTACTGTCAGAAAAAATCAGCACCAAGGCAATACATAATCACAAATTAAATCAAGTCGACGGAATCTCAGAAGACAGAGCCGCATACGAGGGCCGTATCAAGGCCAGAAACATTTTAGATGACCTGCTGGCCGAAAACCCCTATCAGAATCGGGACTACTATGCGGTTGAGTTGAAGGCCAGACTCCAAACCCATCTAGAAGAACGACTGGATCAGGCGTTACCAACAATGAGTGACGCCACCTATGAAAGAGCTAGGCATCTGTGCGAGCACATTCGCGATACACAAATTAACGAATTGAAAATCTTATGCCAGATGATGAAACCTTCAGAGCGGTTTCAAGACGTTCAGACGAACGATATTAGGCGATACACCAAGCTCATCCAGGCTATTTCGGCGGAGCCCGTATTCAACCATCTCCCACACTACCTCGACGGAGAAAATCGTTTCTACGTACCTACCGCTCTTGACGTAGATGAAAGCGAAGAGTGTGAGTCTGACATGATTCGTGAAATGAAAAACAACGGAGATCTGCTGAGATTACTTTTTGAGTACAACCATCTAATCGCCAGCAAAGCAAAAGCCTCATTCACCTTTAATACAAAATTCACAAACTCAGATGACTTCAACAATAAACAGGCCACTGAAAAACTTGAAAGCAACATCACCAAGTCGCTATGCATTAGCGTAATAACAAAAGACGACGCGGAGGGCCGACTAAATGATAAAGCAACTCATTGATGAAGCACTTGTTGCACATGGCTTTGTGAGTAAGCGTGAACTGGACACCACAAGCTTTTATGTTCGCGAGTCTGGATCTGCCATCAGATTCGCTGTGGTACATACTTTAGACGACCTTCCTGACCCAGCCGAGCTGAATAACCGAATCAATCACCTTGCTCCTGAGGAATTTCTCAGAAACCCGAGCTTCAAGAAGAATTGCGACTTGATTTGCATTCATCGCCTTGACGTTCTGGCCGAGTTCAAGGATCACGAAGAAGAAATCTTCGCAATCGAGGAAGACCCGCATTTTTATAAAAAGTATGTCCTCTACTACAGCATTGCGGAAGAAAGCGCTCTCACTAATTTCACCTACAACAAACTGGTGACTGTGATCGCTGACAAAAAAGAATTTCTTGGCTATAAAGAAAACCCTCTTACCGCAACACAGTACAGCTTCGCAGCGAAGACCTTTATCAAGCTTCCCTTCTTAGAGCTACCTAGCCATCAAGGAAACCTTGTGTCCTTGAGGTTGCAAGCAGCTGAGGCCGTTGCAGAAGCCGGCCTGAACGATACGTATTCGACCATCCAGCAAGTCACAGACAAAAACGCCGACGCATTTATCAAGGAAATGATTCGCAATGAACTGGCAAATATCCAAGATTGAAGTCTCTAGCTTCAAAGCATTCAAGCATATTTACTTGGATCTCGGCGAGTCGTCCCTGCTAACTCTGGACGGCCCTAACGGTTATGGCAAAACAAGCATATTCGACGCCATCGAACTGCTACTAACCGGCCAGATAAATCGAATACAAAACCTATTCTCTACATTATTAACCAAGAACAAAAGAGATTACGCCGACAATCTCTTCTGGAACAACCGCTCCGGCGAGAACGACCTCTGCATTAAAATTGAATTCATTAATGATGATCGCAAACTTGTTTTAGCAAGACATTGCCCAACTGCAATATTCAAAAAACCAGCAAACAATCGCGCAGACAAGTACGAAAACTTTAAGCTTTACGAACTTCCGGAATTCGAATCATCTGACTTCACGAAAATCAATCAGCGTGACAACAACTTCCTTGACGAAGTTTTCGGTAAAAACTTCAGGGAGAACTTTTCCTTCTTGAACTATCTGGAGCAAGGACAAAACCGACTACTACACACTCGAGTAGACGAACGCAAGGATAAACTAGGAAACCTCTTTAACATCAGCGATATCGAAGCCGAGATCGAGAGCTGCAACACCATATACAACAAGCTCACAAAGCACATCAACGACCCTGAGCGTAAGGCTAAAGTTGAATCACTCACGGAAGAAATAGCCACCCTAAGAGATACATTACACCCAGAGGCTGGGATCGTTGAGTACAAAAAGCTCTCAACGACCGATGTCCAACCAGGGTGGGACAATCAGATCCTGTTCTCAATGTACTCAGCGGTAGACCATGCTGCCTACCAGGAATCCGTTAGCAAGATTATCGCCCTTCTGCCACTCAAAGCCACGATAAGAACCAGAGTTCACAACGAGACCATCGATGCCGACATTGATCGCAACGAAGAGTCTCTGAAAAGTCTGGCTCAGTTTGGTAAAGACCTTGGCAAGCTTGATGGGCTTGAAGCTATCAAGAAGGAGATTGATGAATTAGAGCGTTCAGCAGGCATCATCAAACGCGGTGCCACGGCAATCAAGCTCGAAGAGGCCAGATCACTACCAAACTGGACGGATGAGCGCTTGGAGTGGTTTGAGTTACAAATTGAATCCCGAAACAGCTTACGCGAAAAAAGCAGCGCCAACGCGAACGTAGTAGCCGAATTGGAACGCCTAAAAAGGCAGCTGATTGAGGAACATAAAAAATCTTATCCCGACGATCAGTTGTGCCCTCTCTGTGGCGCTGATTGGGAAGATCACAAATCAATGGTGGATGCCATTGAAGCAAGAACTAAGCAGATTTCTGATACGCTAGGCCAGGACGGTAAGGACTTAGTTAACCTTATCGCTGCTATGGACGCTGTGCTAAAGCTCATCGATACCCATATACAAGACAACCTAAAGCTTCTCACGCCTACATTTGAACCAAAGCTTTATGCAGCATTGACCATCATTAAGCTTCGGCTACCGGCAATAACCCAGCTGCTGGAGAAGCTGCAAGGCGAAAACATACAACTCACTGACTCATTTACGGAATTTGATGACGTAGTAAATGAGCGATTTGAGAAGCTCAAGGAAGTTCTAAGAAATAAAAAACAGGTTGAAACTGATGCCTTAGCGCTACCGGAGGACTGGCGAGAAACCACAAACAGCACCTTCAAAGACTTGCAGGACTTCTACATAATCACGGCTGAAGACCTGAGGAACAAAGAGCAGTACATATCGATTAAGGCCAACGAGGCTCAAAACTCAAGGCTCCAAACCTGTATTACCGATCTTAAGCTTATCGAAAAAGAAACCCTGGCAGCCCAAAAAGCACAAAGTAAAATCGAAAAGCTCCGTAGCACACTGAAGAAGACAGAGCAGAATTATACCGACCAGACAATTTCGGCTATTGAGCTCATATTCCACATTTATAGTGGCCGACTGATCCAAAACTATCAGCGTGGCCTGGGCCTGTTTATCGAAAGCCGCGAAGGTACGCAGTTAAGGTTCCTGACTGCCGAGAAGTCTGAACACGATGCAGTTATGTCCATGAGCTCTGGACAGGTGTCCGCCCTCAGCCTTGCCTTCTTCCTCTCCCTCAACAAGGTCTATGCTCGGGTACCGCTCATCCTCATTGATGACCCTTCACAATCCCTTGATGAAGTGAACGTCGCCTCACTGACCGACCTACTCCGTTGCGAACTCAAGCATTGCCAGCTAATCGTGTCCTCTCACGAAGACGACATCTCCGCCTACATGCGCTACCGCTTCGACAGGGCGGGTATGACCACGAGCTCGCTTAACATGCAGCTCCTGGCGAAAGAGGCCTCGTAAGAGCCACCTGTGGCCACCTGGTAGAGCTAGGTGGCCACAGGTGGCTAGCATCGTGGTCTTCCCTGAGGCCCGGGCTCGAGCAGCCTCAGGGGGAGATCCGCAGTGCTACCTTCCAAGCCCCAAAAGAAACTGATCAACTCGTTCGAACAGGTAGGTGTTCGGATCTGAGCCTTCATCCTTGCTGTTCAGCAAATCGATTATCTCCGGCACCGACAGGGGGATGATCAGCTTCCCATGCTCTCGCATCGCCCCTGCGATCACGGCCCTAGCAGAGTCAGCGCAGTCCTCGTGCGAAATCACAATCGCAACCTTCCTGAGGGCCGATGGGTACAAGTAACGCTCTGTGGTGACGATCTCGTTCTGTGTAATCGATTTGCTGTAATTTTTGAACTCGAAGACCACGTACCTGCTTCCTAAGTCCTCCAGCATCAGACGCCACACCTCGGCTGCTTTTGCCAAGATTCGGCACACCAGATCTCTACGATGCAAGGTGTCTACGGTACGGGACTGCTCATGCCATCCATGGAGGTCATGTTCAAAGAGATACTTAAGCGCATTGATGCACGCGTTTTCGAAATCAGTTGCCATTTCCCGGCCACGGTCGATTGCAGCTAAAGCATCGGCCAGCACCTTTCCTCGCTTCGGCTCCGCAGTTACATCAGCGGCACTGCGTCTCATAAACGTCGGCAAGCCTAGGCTCAGGGTTTCAGCGCTCTTCGGTGTATCAGCTTCGAGAAGCTCCTCTAATTGGGCCAGAATGTCAGGGAACGGAGCCGCCATCTCAAACAGCTTCGTTTCATCCCAAACCTTAACTGTAGGAAACGCTTCTGCGACGCTCATAAAACGTGACCCCATCGGGCACGATATTGCCAGCACGATAGTGGATGCCCCCATCCTAATGCCTCTATCAGCGGTGTGTTCGAGGGCGCGTTTAAAGGTAGAAGACGGAGGTGGAGAGGAACGTCGATAGAATTTGGTTTCAACCATTGTCAACGCATCTTGCCGACCAAAGACAATGTCAGGCTCTAGGCCCAGTACGTCTTCTGGTTCCTCTAGGACGTTATGTTCACCCAAACGTCTTAGGAGATCTGCAAGGAGAGATGTGAAAGCATATGCTGCTCGAATATAGGCTCCGCCACGGTTTTTGCTGTTCATGAACGCTTCCATTGCAAACGCAATCGTTACTGTAGGTTTGGCCGGGATCTTACTGACGCCGTAGCAACGCGTGCAAGGCGAGGAACCCAGGAGAGTTCCGAATGGGAAATTCTCAGGCCGTAGCACAGGCATGATCGAATCATTCCCTAGCTATGGCCCACAAATCAATTGAGCCGGTTCGGTGGCGATAAAGCGAATAATTTAGGCAGGATGGCTTCAGCCAGAGGAGATCCAAATCCTAGGGGCGATGGTGTCCGCGTATTTTCAAGCGCACGCGACAGCCCTTACTACCAGGATTTCCATGCGCCCAAGAAACTCTTACCCAAAATCGTTCAGATCCAAGGTTGTTCAAGAATGCCTGCAACCGGGAGCAACGCTTTCCAGCGTCGCCATGAGCCACGGCATCAATGCCAACGTGATTCGCAAACGGGCGGCGGCGGTCATGAGTTTGATTCAGACGGCGCGCATGAATGGACATGATTCGTATGCGTAAACAACCGCGACCCACCGTTCCACACGCGGTCTTTGCAGCCTCGGGGCACTTGCAACTTATCTGCGCAACATCCTGAAAAATTCATATCTCCACCGGGTGGTGACATGCAGGCACAAGACTATGCTCAGGGAGGCATTAGAACGAATGCTGGGAAGAGAGGCGCAAAACAATGGCAAGGATTCGCAAGCTTGAGATCCAAAATTTTCGATCTATCAGACTTCTCACGTGGACACCTTCTCCAGGCATTAACTGCCTCATAGGCCCAGGTGATAGCGGAAAATCCAGCATTCTAGATGCCATTGATATGTGCTTGGGAGCACGCCGAAGCGTGCCCATCGGGGACACAGACTTTTATGGTTTAAATGTCACCACGCCAATTGTAATCAATACGACCATTGGCGCCCTCCCAGATGATCTGATCAATCTGGACACGTATGGAGATTTCCTGCGCGGATTCGATCCCGCCACAGGCAATATCGAGGACGAACCTAGGATGGGTCTAGAAACCGTTCTTACACTCCGACTGAAAGTCGACAGTGACTTGGAGCCCGTTTGGACTCTCCATTCAGAGCGAGCCGCCGAGCAAGGACTGGAGCGTGGTCTCGCGTGGAAGGATCGGGCCCGTCTCGCGCCTGCTCGCATCGGTAGCTTTGCCAGTATGAATTTGTCCTGGAGTCGTAATTCAATATTGAACAAGCTGACGGAGGAGCGCGCTGCGCTCGGTGGGGCGCTAGCCGCAGCGGCCAGAGAAGCTCGAGCAAGCTTTGGGAACCAGGCAGGAGTAGAGCTTCAACAACCGTTGCAAATCGTCACCGAAACCGCCAACAGTCTTGGAGTACCTATCGGTGGTGGTGCTCAGGCACTGCTTGATGCGCACTCTGTATCAATTGGAGATGGCGCCATAGCCTTACACGATGCGGACGGTATCCCCCTTAGATCGCTTGGTACCGGCTCGTCCCGACTTCTGGTTGCAGGTCTTCAACGGCGAGCAGCTCAAGCGGCCTCCATTGCACTGGTAGACGAAGTGGAGTTCGGCCTCGAACCACATCGATTGATACGTTTTCTAGACTCAATGGGGGCGAAGGAAAGTGTACCGCCCCTCCAGGTGTTCGTGACAACTCACTCCCCGGTGGCTCTACGAGAGCTATCGGGCAATCAACTTCATATCGTGCGTAAGCGAGGTGATCAGCACGAAGTACGCCTGGCAGGAACGTCAAACGACGTCCAGAGCACGCTGAGGGCTGATCCTGAGGCTTTCTTGGCAAAGCATGTGATTGTCTGCGAAGGCGCTAGCGAGGTTGGTCTCGTCCGTGGCCTGGATCTTTACTGGGGAACACAGGGACTACCCTCCTTCATGGCGCTGGGAGGAGCCTATGTCGACGTTAACGGCGGCTCTACCGACAACTGCTACAACCGGGGTCTCGCTTTACTCGGACTGGGCTATCGCGTCCTCGCCATCGTTGACGCTGACAAACCACCCACCCCTGGGGTTCTACAAAGTTTTCTCGCTGCCGGAGGACGGTCGATAACCTGGGGAGTTGGCCGTGCATTGGAGGACGAGCTTTTTGCCAGCCTGCCCGACGCGGCTTTGGATGCCCTGATTACCAAGGCGCTCGAAGACCCAGGGCAAGAGCTGGTAGCTGAACATATCCGGTCGAAATCAGAAGGCCGGCTGTCCCTGAACGAAGTGCTTGATAGCCGCCAACAGCTCAACCCTTATCAACCTGAGCAGCGCAGGTTTTTGGGAATCGCCTCGCGGATCAGGAGGAATGGATGGTTCAAGTCGGTGACGTCCTATCAATACGTAGCGAAAGACATCATAGGGCCCCACTTGGCCAACTCAAATGTCGGCTTCCAGCAAATCATCAATGGGATAAAGGATTGGATTCATGCCGCCTGAGATCCGCCTATTCGACTTCCCTCGTGGCTCAGTTACTGCCCCAGCTGGCTGCGGAAAGACCCAGCTCATTGCCGATAACCTAGCCGAGCACCGAGAAGCCAAGCCGGTACTCGTGCTCACCCACACCAACGCCGGTGTCGCCGCTTTGCGGAACCGTTTGAAACGGGCAGGAATACCCGGCGCGTCCTATGACATCGGCACTCTGGACGGATTCAGCATTCGTGTCATCAGCAAGTTCCCGATGCGAAGCGGGCATAATCCAGCGATTCTTTTGCTTTTGGATCGTCGCAATGATTATCCCGCAATTCGAGCAGCTGCAGGGCAGTTGCTGAGTGCCGGTCACATCAGCGGAGTGTTGAAAGCCACATACTCTCGCGTGATTGTGGATGAGTACCAAGACTGCAACCAAGCTCAGCACGTGATAGTCGCCTGGCTTGGCCAAGCGCTACCTACCTACGTTCTCGGCGATCCTATGCAGGCGATTTTCGGCTTCGGCGGTAATCGACTGGTCGATTGGAATGATGATGTCCTGCCTCACTTCCCTGCCATAGGGATGCTGAACACTCCATGGCGATGGCGCCGGGTTGGCAGGGAAGATATCGGCACTTGGTTACTACAGGCTCGAAGGCTTTTAGAGGCCGGTCAGTCAGTCGATTTACGGGGCGCTCCTGCCGGCATCCAATGGATTCAAACGACGCCTGCCAATGCAGATCAGCAACGCCGGAATGCTGCCATGGTGCGAGTGCAGGATGGCGAAAACGTCCTGATCATTGGAGACTCCATTAACGTAAACAGTCGCCAACGGTTGACGAGCCAGATACCTGGTGCGACGGTCGTAGAGAACGTAGAGCTCACCGACCTTGTCAGCTTCTCAAGAAACTTTGACCCTAGAGCGGCGAATGGGGTGGAGCTTGTGGTTCGCTTCGCAGCATGCCTGATGACAGGTATAGGCCCTGCTGCTTTGTTACCCAGAGTTCAAAGCATTCGAAACGGTCGGAATCGAACTATCCCTTCTCCGATTGAACACATTACTGTCACCTATAGTGATGCACCCAGCTTAGCGAGTGCCGCTGAGTTGCTTGAGCACTATTCGCGACTGCGAGAGACCCATTTATATCGTCCAGAAATGCTGAGGTGTTGCGTGACGGCTATGAGAATGGCTATGACAGGAACACACACTCTCCATCAGGCTGTCGTCCAGATTCGTGACAAAGCACGATTCTCAGGCAGGCCGTTAAGCCGCCGAGCAGTAGGCAGCACACTGCTACTCAAAGGTCTTGAGGCGGACGTAGCGGTGATCCTTGAACCTCAAGGGATGGATGCTCACCACCTCTACGTCGCGTTGACCCGAGGAGCCAAAAAAATTCTGATTTGCTCGGGAACACCTATTCTGCAGCCGGCTTGAACTGCAAAGACAACGCAGCGGTACCCGTTCCGAATTGATGAGCTTACGCTTTGCTGAGAAAATCAGGTCTTTGATATGGAAGTCTTATGCGCACCGCTCTTCATCGAATCACACGCCAAGTTCTGACCGCTGCTCGGTATGAAGAAATTTATGGTAAGCCCATCGACGGGGCAGGTAATGAGCGGCACCGTGATTACGCGCTATGCGATATCTGTGACCAGGACGTTTACCTTCGCGCTGAGCATAGCCAGCACCGCATCCCTAATTTTAGCCACCTAGGCAATAGCAGCTTCTGTCCTGCAAAAGACTTTAACGCTGAGGCATATCGACGACTCAACCCGGTTGACGCTGACCCGCAAGCAGCACTCGCACTTAAAAACGCATTTTTCAAGACTTGGAAATTTCACTGGGTGGAGTTTAACCGGATCATTAAGTACGCCTCGATTTACGACTTCAGCAAGATACTCAAATACGCTAGCCGCCATGGCATGTGGGGTTACCGGGGCATGCGCGCTCAAGATGTGCTGGCTGTGCTGCTGACCCTCATGGACTTCATGCCCTTGCCGAAAGATAAACGCTATCTTCGGGATTACGGCTTCAGATTTTTCTATAAGGGTAGCGTTTCGGATACAAATGAGTATTGGAATCTGCCTGAGGGCCGCCGGAGTCTAATGCAGGTTAAATATGAGTTTCCTGAAAAAACAAGAACTTTCCAAGAGGTGAACATTTCTTTAAAAAATGACGTAATTTTTGATCCTAGATATTTGACTGGTGTTTATGCCGAGCCACCGCCTGTGAATTCATTCGTGGAGGATTTCATGGCGAAAGAGTTTCCGAACCTTTCGGGCCTCTAATTGGAAAGATTACTCTACGCAACAATCCGGGAGCGTTGACCCGTACCAGTGAAAAACGACAAGCACTTCTGGATGCCGGCGCTGCGCACGTGATCGCAACGTCGGAGCAGGATCTGGTAGCTGAAGTGAATCTTTTAACTGAGGGCAAATGCGCGCGGATGGCGTTTGATCCAGTCGGCGGCCCTGAAGTCGCAAACATCCTTCGAGCCCTTTCGTACTTGGGTATTTTTTTCCAATACGGAGCGCTTGAAACCACCGACCTGAGTGTTCCGGTCATGGAATTGCTGGGCAAAGACATGACCATTAGCGGCTACCAGTTCTTTGAGATTCCCCAAGATCCTGAACGTCTGAACCGTGCGAAGGACTTCGTCACTAATGGGCTTGAAGGTGGCGCCCTCCAGCCGATCACTTCAAAAACGTTCCCGCTCAGCGAGATGAGGCTCATCAGTACATGGAGTCCAACGCGCAGACCGGTAAGATTGTGATCGAGCTGTAATTATCGCGTCGTAAGCCGGCGGCGAAGATATCTTCTGAATCTCAGCGTTAAGCAATGGCGTCCGTTGTGGCCGCCATTGCGCTCTGTCTCCGTTACGCAGAAGAGTCAGGTGCCTGCCGGCTTCTTACATTCAACGTTTGATTAACCAGCACCTGCTCCAGACGCTGTAATAAAACTGCCTGAATCCATCCGTCACGGCCTCTGGCAATTTTTAGTACAGCAACTAGCTCCCGAAAATCGATTACGTGAAACAGATCCCCAGTTTCACGCATCGCAGAGGCAGCTGCTTCAAAGACCTCATCCCAGTTGTCGTGAAAAAACTCTGAAACGATCACCACGCAATGCAATTTATCGGAAAGATCCGCGCTTAGGGCTTTGCCCTCGCTTGAGCTGATCTTGCAGTTTCGTCGAAGCGCTTTGGCCGCACCTACGAGCTGGGTTACTCCTTTAAGGGCTTGCTTCTTCACTCCAGAGACCCGCCTTGCATGCGTCCTAGAGCCCTTTGAGGCAAGCATCGCGAGATCTTTAGTTTCAATGAGAATATTCCCGTGGCTGGAAAGGGCTAGAACGTCCGTTAGCTCTCGAGTTTTGTCACCATTTTCTACTACAGGACTCTTATACAACCGCCCCGGGTAAACGGATGAGAGTGCCGCCCAAACTGAGTTCTCCAGCATCCCCCCCTCATCTGGATGATCAACCTGAACAGTTTGATGTGTGCCCATACCCACGTACGACAAAAAATTGGGATGCCAGTCGACGAGTTTTACGGGGATTTTGAAAGCAGCTAACTCAGGTTTCTCCGCCGTACTGTTTTCGTACAGTGCTTCATTGAAGATATCTAGAAGACTTTCACCAAACTCTATAACGCTTCCGGTGTAAAGACTGGTGATAGGCTGAAGATATTCGGAAGCTTGTTCAGAACCCTCCGGGGCGAGGGATCCTGGCGACCAGCCGACGCAGTGATCCATCTCGTTAAACAGAAAAAAATTAACTTCACCACGACTCAAGACTTCCAGGAGTGCTCGATGCTCTTCTTCATGCGCCTGAGGCCGAGAAACAATTAGTGGCTTGTCTGGCGCGTCGTGAATGATCCCTGCAACGCAGACTTGCTCGTCGAACACACCTATCCCGATTTCCAATGAACAGCTGACCGATAAAGCTTTGAGGCTGCTCACGGGCGCCTTAATCAGAACTGATGCACCATCCGTAGTGGGTATAAACCATACTCCTGCTTCAGACGAATACATTTCTTGCTGGATTCGTGCGCTTGGCATTATCAAAAACAGGTAGCTCCTTAGCGTGTATTTTTCGGATCACATCTAATAAATGGGAAATTCAGCTCACTGACATCCAGCTAATGAGGCAGTAAGGCCATTCTAGCCTCCAAACGAGGTTGGTCACCGACAAGGCATCGATCATGGCTAGGGGAATCCGGAGGTGCAAGTATGCGACTAGCTTCAATTCGCCGTAACCTCACCAGAGCTTCAAGCCTTGTCGGTTCTCTGTCGTGTTCCTGTCGTGTTGCGTCCTCAGTAGCGTCTTCATCATGAGCCTTACCAAACATCTGATGGAGCTTAAAAATGAATTCGAACACCGCGTCTAGCCAACCTCGTATGCTGAGTCTCGAAGAGCTCGCTACTCTCATCCGAAAAATGCGGGAGGCTTTTCAATGGACGCAGGAGACTTTGGCCGAGCTCGCAGGCCTGAACGTACGGACAGTACAGCGCGTTGAGAATGCGAAGTCGGCATCCGCCTAGTGAACCCAAGTTGCACAGAGGAGCGGAGAATCATGATTCGAACCTACCTCGCTCCCAGCTGTAATGCGTTGAGCGCTTCAAGCGTCTGTACTACCAATTCAACTACACCAACGTCGAAGTCCTCGCGATTTGCCTCCTCGTGGGTGCCTTTATTCAGATACACCCATACCAAGGACTGCGCAGGTATGCCTCGGCATTGGCGTAATTCTGCTCTGCCTGAGCATGTTAGTGCTCCTGAAATTATGCTTATTTTCTTAAATCGCTTTTACCGCATGCTCTAAAAGGACTGCATCAGCGGCCTTGAGGCGATCTTCCTTCCACATTTTATGGAGCACCTCCTTTGCTCGCTCTTTAGTAATTCCAGTATCGGCCAAATTCAGATGCTTAATAGTCCACTTCCCTTCCGGCGAAACCCCCTTGATCACAACAGGCAAATCATCTTCATCGACATCGTACTCAAAATGATCCGCCACAGTATCTAGATATGGATGCACAATTAAAAAACTGCATTGTGCGTAATCTTCATTAATCTCCGAAATTGTTTGTAAATCCGACTTATTTTCGAAGCCATTACAGAATTCGCAAGCCAATACCAAGTTCAGTGGAAGAAACGTCCAAACCGGATGAAGAGCTTTCGGAGCAATGTGATCGCGATGGATAGTCCTACGCCCTTCTCGACCTAAGGGAAGCCTGCACCAAGCACAACGGTTTTCCTGAATCACCGCTCCTTGAGCGGAGATTTCATCCTTGAACGCTACAACAGCCCTAGCCCTGCCACCCCATCGAGCAGGACGATCTAGAACTGGAAGGGCGTCTAGCTTTCGCGTTACTTCATCGACTATAACCGCGCATGCTGATAGCTGGATCATTGTTTATGCTCTATGAACTTACCGATTCGCTCGAGTATGATGTTCATGGCAGGATTATCTGGGCCATTAACTTGCTGTAGCCTGTCAAGGATTGACTGCAGTTTGTTCTTGTCATAATCGTCTTCCATTGAGATCATATGAAGGGCGTCGCGCAGATCTTTTTCTACATAAATATTTCCGGAGGTCGCCACCCCAAATGCCCTATACAAGATGTTTTCCGGTGAGCGCCCATATACATCCCCATCGAAAATCTCAAAACCCCAACCAGTCCTAGTGGTCTGCTTCTTCGCCATGATCAAGGATGAGTTTTTATCATCAATATCCGAGACCATAAAATGAGAATGCGTTGCAATCAAAACATGCACGCCATTTATACTCTGCAAGCTGGACTTGAGCGTCGGAATATATTCCATCTGCCAGTCTGGATGAAGACTAAGCTCAGGCTCATCAATTACTACGAGCGAATTTTCTTCTATCTCCGCAAGAAGGCGAGAATGGGTACCAATAATTTGTTGTTCGCCAGAGCTGAGATCTGAGAATGGACATGCCTGCAAATCTTCCTTCCCTCTCATGAAAACCAACGACACCGAACCAAAAGACCTTAGTCGCCTTACAGTGTCGTAACCATCATGCCAGCTCTGCAGGTCGCTAGTGCTTAACTCCATGATTGAAAGCGCGTATCTATCGTGCACATAAGGCAAAGCCTTAATATTCTGGAAAAAATCGAAGGCTACCCTGACACGTTTATCAACTGAGTCAGGAATCGTTCCCGTGGGCTGCCGATACAGTATCGCTTCTTCGACCTCTTCGAAGTTTTTAGAAAGCATTTTCTCTGAGTATGGCGCGACCATTAAGTACAAGTCACTTGTGTAGCCTGCAAGGGTCAGCCAGCGTTTAAGATTTTCTTTAAAGCCGGGTTTACTCAACCCTCGAAATAGACTCTGAACCACTTTCGCCTCGAGGGCGCCTGTAGTGGTCAAGTTCGTTGACTGGCGCAATCCAAGGTACTTATAAAATGCGTTTCCGCTTTCCTTGCTAAATCTGAATTTATCCGCAGGCAGGTGAGCGACTGCGGCTATCTGTTCGGGAAATGGCAAATATTTTAAATCGGCACTTTCCTGATCAGCTGTACAAAAGACACCTGACTCATCTCGGCTTATAGTGCATTCGACTCCACCAACCTGATACTTAATGAAGCACTTTGATGAAATGCTTCTGCGAGAAGATCTGCTATTTTTTCTTTTATTTCGCAGTGATGCTAAGTAGACAAACTCATCTATGATCCTGCTAAGCACCCGACTCTTTCCGCAGCCATTAGGGCCAATAATCACCGAAACTACCGTCCCGACTATGTCGGGTTCACCATTCAGCAGGGGAAGCTCAAAGTCATCATCTACGAATTCAAGAAGAGTGAATCCTTTCCTTTTCATGCGTCCCGTCCGTCAAAGTTACGCCTGCAGATTTCAGTCATTAATATGAACACCAGCCATGATGCCATAATAATGGCGCACCTCGAAACTTTAAGTCCTCTGGATTCACTTGGGAGCTATATGCGAGAGATAGCGAACACCTATGCGTTCAAAAAAACTGAGGCCGCCGCTCAAAGCAATGATGCAAGGCACGCTTCGCCGAATGCGATAGGAGATCGACGCAATGAAAAAATCGACTAAACGTATGCTGCTGCCCGGCTCCCAAAAAAATCCAAGCCCCTCCTTCACAAGTCCTGTCTTCTGAACGACACTCGCCAGCACGCCTCCACAGCGACAACCAGATAGGAAAGGACTCCAATGCACCTCGAATTTCACGTCCCGGACGAATTGAAGCAGGAATTTACGAATCTAATAGACGCGGCGCTCCCCGAGCAGGTTTATCAAAGTTTCCTGGAGAAACACACTCAGTTTATACCCCGCGAATTCGTCCAGAACCATGGCATCCACTTCGATCTGGTTTTCAGAAAGCTACATCTGGCCAGCGACTATGCGCCTGATTTCTTCTACATGTCGAAGAGCTCAGCTGATTGGAATCTGGTTCTGATTGAAATCGAGAAACCTCAATCTAAATACTTCAAGGACGGCAGCAACGAGCCCCACCCCGATTTCGTTACGGCTTACGACCAAATTATGAAATGGCGCGGCTGGTTCCAAGACCTTGGCAACTACACGGGTTTCATAAATGGCACGTTGGGGTCAGTGCGCGAGCCCATGGGACGGAACGCTTGCCACATCAAGTACGTCCTTGTGCATGGACGCCGCCATGAATTCGCTGAGAATGCGATTAGGCGCAATAAAATCAAAGGCATGGAGGGAGATGACTTCAAAATTCTGTCCTATGACAGCCTCCTCGAAGCGTTGAACAGAAAATACCCGCTCTACGTGTGTGCCCGCAAAAATGAGTGGGTAGATTTCCTCTCGAGAAAATATGTTTCAGATGAGGTCTTTTCGTATTTCGATCCGAGCATGCTACGGATCAATGACGACCTCCGAGAAGACATCGTCAAAAACAAGCATAACTGGCGTATCAGCAGCCTCAAGGGCGGACGCGCGCTCGACCACGTACTGGATAAGCTAGGTCGCTGCTGAAAGCTAACACGCGAAAAATCCGAAAGCCGTTTCTATAGACGATGGCCTACCATTGCGCGCAGATGCTCTACTGGCAAGCGGAGCGCGCGCACCATCGGCAGGAGGCGTGCGGGATGAAAGCCTGCAGGGCCAAAACACTGAAGGTGGTTCGGTTTACGACAGCATGGCTGCGCAGCGGCCCGCCCATAGATAGAAGCGTCACCGGTCTAGCACGCAGGCAGCGAAGCACTCCCATCGTGGGCAGAGCAGAACAATATCACCGGCTTGCCTGGCGCTCCGCACTGCTCACAGGAGATCAAGTAGAGCTGCGCGGCGACACTTATTGCACCATTGTACTAATCGCCACCACCCTTATAGAAAAATGAAGCTCGCGAAATTTCGACTTGTTATGTCCGACCGTCAAAGGATCGATATTAGGATGTCGATTCGAATGCTTTGGAGAGTGTCGCAAAACGCTGAAAGGATCCCTCTCCAACCCGGATTGCAGTAAATGTCGTCAACAAGGTCAGAAGAAAGCAGCGGGTATCGCGATCTGAACTCTTCAATTGTGATCTCGGCTAGAACAGTGTCTTTCGTGCTCGTCATATCTCTCTGAGTAAAAAACTCGGCGAAGTCGGCCTTCCAAAGAGCTATGGCACTGATCCCGCTCTCTGCAAAACATAGCGTGAAAGGTTGGTATCTCCAACCGCAAGCGGAGCGCGCAGGCCGTAGGCGTGCGGATGGAAGTCCGTAGGGCGCGCCATTCAACTCCCGCAACACTGTCCAAAAAGATTACTGCAACACTCGTGGTGTTATGTGATGCTGCCCTTGCGAAAGACGCAGAAACTCACAAAGGCTGGCACGCCCGTTAACACGCTGAAACGTTGCAAGGACATATCTCGAATTTTCAGTTGTCATCACCCAAAACCTGCCTTCGCGCTCCACTTTCAACACGTCAGAAGTGCGGATCAAATGGCCATCTCCATACCGCCCATACTGGTCTTTGCGCTTGTGACCAAAAACCACACCGATGCCTGCACGAGCCCTGATGGAAACACCGCAGAGATAGGCGGTCACTGGCACATCGAAGCCTTGCTCCTGAGCTTTTATAATTCGCTGGAGATCAAAATCTGTATGGCGCTTTCCGTGAAAATTGACATCGATGGTGTCGAGCATTTTTGTGCTCCAATGAGTAGTCCATATGGCGTTACCATGAATTTCACACGCAACCAGAGGCGCTGGTATCGTGGGGGATTACTGGTAAATTTCAGGCTGATCGAATCATGCTTGAGAGAAAGACGGGCCTCAGGTTGGCCAGCGCTTCAATCTTGAAGTCTCGCTGGTGTGAAGTGTGATACACCGCTCCCTTAGCTACTTCCAGCAAGCAAACCTCAGAGCCAGACCTGTCCTCACCTACGGTTACTCTGGTTAACCGCTCCATCTGCCAGCCTCCGGACTTATTCATCCAAGATGGCGTCACAGCCATAATCTCAGTGATAGCTAAATCCGCACCTTGGCTTACCAACATTTTTTGAAGCTGGTGGGTGTCGTCAATCATCACCGCGCACTCGCTGGGTCGACCCTCGTTTTCGACGCTAAGGGTTAGGTGATACCAAGGAGTTCGGAGCAGCCTTGAGACTCCGCGCCAATGGGACACGCCCTCCCCGAACATTCCTGGGACGCCTATCAGGTCGTTGTCTAAGGTTCTGAACATGTGTCGCCTCAAGCTGCTGGAGCACGTCAGTTGCCCAGCAGAACCGGTTGGTAATCAGAAAAGGGAAAATATCGCTTCGATAGAAGCAGACTTACGATGGCCTGGGCCAAGCAAGACGTAGACCGTGTTGCGTGTTTCGAATAGGTAGCCTTCTTTGAAAGCGGTGCCCATGCTTGAGCGCACCCAATGGCCTGGTTCGAAACGCCGCTGCTCGTCGTGCACAACTTTGTGGGCAAAAAGAAAGATTGGCTGGCAGCCTGCGGCGGTAACTTTCGCTCGCTCTTCGTCGGTGACGATGGCGTCTAGGATGATCCATTCCTCGACGGCGCAGAGGGGCATCCATTTGTAGCGTTTTCTAGCAGCAGCCATCACGGCTTCGAGACCCAACTCAGAACCCATCAGGCTGACACCGGGATTGCCCAGCAGGCTGCCGTCCAAAGAGCTTTCCATCAATGCATACCCACTCGGCAATATCCTCAAATTACTAGATTTGCAGCTAAACCGCCACAATCACAACTATAGACGTTTGTTTGGCGGCAGGCAAACACGGCATAACTTACGGTTTTTGGGGATCTGTAATGTCGCTCCGCTATTCCTTCGCGGCAGTGCTCCAATTGCTGCGTATACGGAAAGGGCTATCCCAGGCCGGTATGTCGGGGTGTGTGGATCAGAGAACCGTCAGCAAGGTTGAGCTAGCGAAGAGCTCTGTATCGGTAGACACAAGTTATGCATTGGCAGCAGCACTTGGGGTGAGCCCCACAACGCTTCTCGCTCTGACGATGGCTTCCTACGATAAAAGCTCGCCACGGGAGACACTCCTTGCCTCTCTAGCTGAGATAGAGGCATTGGGTCTGGCCGACGCGCCATTACCTACAGAGCCGCAGACGACAACGCGTTTGAACGTGTCGGATGCAAGGAAGAGATGGGTGGCTGTTCAGGAGCTGAAAGTAGCCGGCTTTAGCCAAGCCGAGGCTTCGAGGCAGCTGGGGATTCCTGAGTCGACGGTGCGTCGATTGTGGCGTCAGGAGCATACGGATTAAGAACGTTTTCCAGGTGGCTTGCCTGCCTCATAGGGCAGCCACCAATTTTGGACAGGCTATTTAAGTAAATATTGGCGAAGCAGTTCCCTCACAAGGGCCGGAGGGGATGAGATCCCCATTCGCAAAATTTCAAGAACACCTGCGCGTCGTTATCTCCAATTAAGCTGCTCTACTGCAGCCCAAGGTGACTTCTACCATTACGCACCTAGGTGCGCGTTGATTACTGCATCAGAATTTGAACCGCTGGAGTGTAACGCCAGTAGAATAGCTGCTTCAGGGCTACTCGAGCCCACCTACACAACTACACAACATAGGTGGCAGGCCCTATTTAAGGTTCGATTCCCTTCACCCGCTCCAATCGAATTTCAGTCTCACGTCGGTTTTTGACGGGGGATGCAGGTAAAGAAAAAACCGGCCTTGATGGCCGGTTTTTTTGTGTCTGGGGTTTGGTGGGATTGGGCTCATTTTTTACAAGCAAAGCGACCCCCATTTTCATCGTCCCCTCACCCATTTTCCGCTGGTCGTTGAGCTAGTGTCCGAGGGAGGGAAGCGCCTACCCTTTACTCTGTTAACGTTTTTTTCTCAAATCGCGGATTTAGTATCAAATTTCATCCAGCATTAACATTTTCACAGCTACGAAAATTATCGTTTTCGCATAAGATCGGCCTTCTGTTAGCGTTTTTATTGCCTCAGTAAAGGATTTCGTCAATGCAAGTCGGTTTCAAGACCCTCGCGACCCGCTACGCCATCGCATTGGCGCAGCCTCTGCGTGCCGAGTCGATGATCGGCACGGTTCGCGTCAGCCGCGAAAGTGACGGCCAGGTGGAGAACCGGTATCCACCAAGCTACCGACCTGCAGACGATTTCGCAGGGCATTTCGAATTCGGTCTCAAGTACGAAGAAATTCATCTCGAGTTTTTTGCTCGCCTGTTCGCGGTCACAGGCCCGCAGCCTATCGAAGACTGGTGTCGACGGGAGCCTTTCGGCCAGTACGCCCGTCGCACGGGATTTTTCTACGAATGGCTGACAGGGGAACGTCTGGATGTGCCTGACGTGACCAATGGCCGCTATGTTGATGCCGTTTCTCCAACAGATTACCTGACACGTAGTGAGGCACTGCGAACACGGCGTTGGCGTGTCAATAACAACCTCCCGGGGACGGCTGAGTTCTGCCCCTTGGTTCGTCGTACCCCGTCAGTCCAGGAAGCTTTGCAATTCGATCTGCGCAAGGCATTGGAAGAACTGGATCACGCCTATGGCGCCGACATTCTGATGCGTACGGCCAGTTGGCTGACGTTCAAGGAATCGCGCGCGAGCTTTCTCATCGAAAAGGAAGCCGACCAGGCGGATCGCATCCAGCGGTTTGCCCATGTCATTGCCCAGCACTGCGGTCATATCAAAAACCCGTTGAGCAACGACAGCCTGCAGTCCCTGCAAGCCGGCATTCTGGGGCGTGATGCCATCGGACTGGGCTTGCGGCGCTCTCCTGTGTTTGTGGGCCAGGCCACAATGCGCGAGGACATCGTGCATTACATTGCCCCTCATTTTGAAGATCTCGCGCAGCTATTGGCAGGGCTCAACGAGTTTGAAGTCGCAACACGTGGTGCGGAGTCACTGGCACGTGCCGCGGTGCTGGCATTTGGTTTCGTGTATATCCATCCCATGCGCGACGGCAATGGCCGGATTCATCGCTTCCTGATCAACGACACCTTGATTCGGGATAAGGCGGTGCCTGACGGCGTGATACTGCCAGTGTCGGCCACCATCACCAGTTCGATCGACTTCAGGGCCGGCTACGATCGTACGCTCGAAGCGTTCTCGCGGCCGTTCATGCGACGTTACGCAACGGACTACCGGTTCGGCGAACTCGTGACCTACGAGGACGGCACTCCCAGCAACTTCATCTTCGATGAATACGAGGACGCGTGCTTTGCCTGGCGGTATCCCGATCTGACCGAACACGTCCTGTACACCGCACGCGTCGTCGAGCACACGATTCGAAAGGAAATGGCGGATGAAGCCCGAGTACTGGTGATTTTTCAGCGAGCGCAGGAGCAGCTGAAAGAGGTACTGGAGATGCCAGACCAGGATGCAAACCGCATCATCCGCTCCATCAAGGAGAATGGCTGGACGGTATCTGGCAAGCTAAAGAAAGGGTATCCGCAGCTTGAAGATGAGGGCACGGCGAAACGCGTCGTCGAGGCCGTGCGTTCCGCGTTTGAGAATCGGGAGATGGGGGCTGGCGAAGAGTGATTTCCGGCGAATCCGGATAAGGTGCTCTCGAGCCTCCAGCCCTGCCCGCGCTCTTCGACGCGAAGAATCCTCACGCTTCCAGCCGCCGATAAATGCGGGAGCAGATCAGCGCGAAGATGCCGCCAGATCCTCTTCGACGAAGCGCAGCATCGCCTCCGCCAGTGCCTCCCGCGGATAGGCATTCTGTGTCACCAATAGTGAACCTAGGGTGGAATGCGTTCGGGCGATCGGCACTGCCAGTGCCCAATGATCGGCGTTGATATAGCCCATCAGTCGGCTGCCGGGCACAACCTGATCGTAGAAGATCACTTGGCTGTCGTTGCGGGCATCGATGCGCGCCAGCTTGTTGTAACTCGATTTCAGCACGGCCGAGATGTGATCCGGCTGCGGGAAGGTCACGAGCGAATAGTAGTTCAGTTCGGACGGCAGCCGGTTCTGCGCCAGCCAGTTCTTGCGCGTTGCGGGTCGAAGGCTGTTGATCGCGCCACCGTCGCCCGAATCGCAGGTCGCACCGGGAAAGTGCCGCAACAGGTCCGCCTGGTACTGCTCGGCATCGTTGGCCAGCGCCGAGCCGCCGACCGAGCCAGCTGCGCTGATCACTGCCGCCACGCGGCCGCGGACTTCCGGGTAAGCGACCATCGCTTCGAGGATGTCGGGCGCGCCCTTTGAATAGCCGATGAGGACGAGGCGCGGCGGTCCGGCGTCGGCTGGCATCGCCATGATCGCGTCGCGTATTTGCCGAGCGTTCTTTGCGGAGCTCGATAAGGCGTCGACCTTGATCTGCACCAGGTCATATCCGAACTGGCGCAGATGAACCGCTACGCTGCCCGGCGCTTGCAGCCATTGCTCGAAGCATTCGTAGCCGACGCCGGCCACCACAGCGCCAACCAGACGGCGTTTCGATTGACCGAGATCGACGGGTTTGCCGGTGCCACCCGGTTCGCTACCGACGCGCGTCAATGCCTCCTCGCAAGGGCGGCTATCGGGCAGGACGCTTGCTCGCGTGTCGAGGATCGAGCAGAAAATCTCGCGAAAGCGCGCCCGCTGGTCCTTCACGCCGGCCTGCGACGCAGGGACCAGTACCAGCGGCGGGGTGTCCGCCGAGTAGGCAATCAGCGGCGCGGGTGTGCAGGCGGTGAGCGCATGGCAGCCAGCGATCATCAGCCATGCCATGCCAGCGCTGCACAACAATGGGTGGGTACCGCACAAACGGCCGGCCGAGTCATCCGGCCTGCCGAACAGGTCACTTGCGGGCATCATCGACCTCCTTTTGTGCAGGCGAGTCGCGCCGGTCCAGATACGGTTCCCAATCGAGCAGCTTCACCTGCGACAGGCTGAGCGGCCGCGTCGCAAAGAACATGACCGCACGCAGACCGTCGCTGAAGTAATGGGCGCCGCTGAACGTCGTTCGCGAGTGTGCCTGGGACGCGGGACCGACGCCGGTGACGAACCCGAGCTTGTCCAGACCGGCCGAATACATCATGTCCTGGATCAGGAGATTTCTCGCCTCATCGACATCTGCATGCAAGACGAGGTTTTGCGAATCGCGCGGTGCAAAGCGTCCGCCGGTCGGTCTTGCGACCTGCGCGAGATAGACGGATTGACCTTCGAAGCGCATTGGCGTGTTCCACACGCGCACCCAGGTCGCCGGCGCTCCGGCTTGCGATCGCTTGCGAACCACGGCATCGGGCATGCGGCCGAACAGACGTTCGGCCGCATCCGCGGGGTTCGCGGCACGCCGGTAGCCGCGACGCACAAATGCGGCGGCGATATCGGCGAACTCGCCGACGAGAATGGCATTGATCGGATCGCCGGGCGCCTTGCCGTTCGCGTCAGTGGCGCAGCAGGGAAGGCGCTCCAACGCGGAACGCAACGCGGCCAGATCGTCATAGTCCTTGATCTCGGAACCATGATGCTGGAACAAGCCTTCGGCAAACCATTTTTCCCCGGCATCGTCCGGCACCCGCAAGAAAAGGGAGAACGGGATCAGCGTCTTTCTCTGCAGCAGATCGATATTCAGCAGCCGCGTAACGCGCTCCGGGTTGATGAACAGCACGCCGGCTTTCGTTTCGCCTGGCAGGACGGGATTCTTGAACCCCAGTTGGTCCAAGTGTGCATTGATGCGTGCGTTCGCGGCCGGGGCGAATATCCCGTGCATGGACCAGGCGACTTCGAGTGGCGAGAAATAGTCGGGATCGGTTCCCGGTCGCAGCAACAAGAGCGGATCGGCAGTCTGGTTCTGGACTTCGACCCACACGGGCTGCACGCGTGTCTTGTCCAGCTCCACACCCAGCATGCGCTGCCTGTCTTCGGCACTGAGCACGGCGGCGCTGACGCGCACCTGATGCCTGGTGGCCGTCTGCGCACGTTCACGCAACTCGGCAGTACTTAAATCGGCGGGTGCCTGCCAGGTCGTACAAGCAACGACGAGCGCAAGAATCGCTGCACAACCCAGGGTGCACAAGCAGCGTGTTGCACACCGCAGAGTCCCCCTGGCGGGTGGCGCCGACGGCAAGCGGCTCATGGCTTGACCCGCCCCGGTGATTGTCCGTCATTCTCATAGATGCCCTTCGATAGAAAGAACTCTATTTGCGCCAGGGAGGTGTGCATGGGATCGAATACCAGGACACAGCGCAGCCCATCCGTGTAGTAAGGATCGGTCGTCAGGTTCTCGCGCGGCGCGCTCTTGGGCGCGGCCCCCACACCCTTCACGAATCCGAACTTGGCCAGCGTCACCGAATACGCCATATCCTGCGTCAGCGCACTGCGCGCTTCGTCGACATCAGGGTCGATCTTGTGCGTCGTCAGCGTCGCAGTATGCAGGGTCAACCGGCTGCCGATATCACGGCTGATCTGTCCGATCCACACCTTCTTGCCGTGATATTGCATCGGACTCAGCCACAGCCTCAGATGATTACGCTGGTGGACGTTGTCACGCGCCTTTTGCAAGGCAAGGTCCTGGGCTCGCCCGAACAGATAGAGATCGCTCACCGGCGCATAGGGATAGCGCTCGCCGGCAAGCGCCGAATGAACCATTTTCATGATCGCCCCCGACCACTTTTCCTCGGTTCCGCGCCAGCCGCGACGCGCGAATGCGGGGAAGGCATCATCGAGGCCGCCGACGATCACCAGGTTCAGCGGATCGCCGTTCCTGGAACCCTCCTCGTTGGTGACGCAGCACGGCAGCGCCTCCAGCGCCGCCTGGAAACTGGCGTCATCGGTGTAGTTCACAATGTCTTCGGGCGGATAGATGCCCTGCCTGAACACTTCGCTGATGTGGTAATCGGTGCGCAGGCCCGGCACGATGGCCAGGACAGAGAAATGCCTCGACCGCCCGTCTGCCACCAGATCGAGGTTAACGAACTTGAACCCCTCGTCGAGATGGGTCAACACGAAGCCCGAGGTTGTCGCGCCAGGTGCGACAGGGTTGCGGAAGGCCAGCCGACGGAAGTGCCGGTCGAGCGCCGTCCGCTCGTCCTGCGTGCCCCCCGGGAAAAATGCTTCGGCCGCCTCGGATGCAGGGAAGAAATTTGGATCGAGGCCCGGCGAAAGCAGATAGTAGGCGCGGTCTTCCCGGTTTTTGACTTCGACCCAGACTGGCTGTATCGATTTATTCGCCAGGGGCACGCCGTAGACCACTTCGCTTTCTGCGGCCGACAATACGGCGGTCGACACCCCCAGGCCGCCATCGCTGCGCGTCACCGCGCGGCTTTTGTAGTCAAGGCTCGTCGTTGACTGAGGCTGGGAGGCGCAGCCGACGAGCGCGGCTGCGATGGCCATTGCTGCGAGCGCGTGTCTCACCATGCGATGCATCGCGTAACCTCATCAACTGAGCTTCGCTGCCCTGCCTGGGTAATCCGTGGCGACTGCGCACATCGGTTTCCATGTCTCAGCCTTTCATTATGAACCGCCCCGGGAATTGCGCAGGTTTTTTGTATCTGTAGCAGGGACGCTGTCATCTACGCTGAAATTTGTTAGCGTTTTTTTCACATATCACGGATTCAGTATCAAATTTCATCCAGCATTAGCGTTTTCACACCGACGAAAATTATCGTTTTCGCATAAAACTGCTGTTCTGTTAGCGTTTTTCTTGCCCCAGTAAAGGATTTCGTCAATGCAAGTCGGTTTCAGGCACCTTGCAAACCGTTACGACATCGCACTGGCACAACCTCTGCGCGTCGAGTCAATGATTGGCACTGTTCCACCCAACCGCTGCACTCACTGCTCAGCACCGCCCGTTACAGAATTGGTGCGGTGACACAGGTCCTGGAAAACCTCGCGATGCGCGGTGACATCACCACGGATTCGGTGATTCTCAGCGACTTCGCGTTGCTTTGCTGCATCCCCCTGCGTGATGGCTGTGATGTTCTGGAGGTCATTGGGCGACGTATGGATGCGCAACCGTCTTGACGTCACCAAGCAACGATTGATCCGATCAAACTCCAAATAAAAAAGACACCTGACCTTTAGCGGCACCTGTTCTTTTTGGCATCAGCGAGTCGTGACGGTAAACAACCTCGGGAACGGCAGCAGCACCAAGACCGGCTGCTGCGCCGTGTCGCCTCTGGTAACAAGTTCCTTTTGTGAGGGCCTGCAGCAGTTTTGAGCATCGGGCATCACCCGTTAAAAACTTCTGGAGAACGATGCTCAGACTGAATTTCTGAGCGTTGGAATGAGAACAGGTTTTTTAGCGGGGGAAACCAAACCGGTCCATTGTGGCCGGTTTTTTGTGGGGGTAAAAACCTGAAATACACAAATGTCCTCTTTGGCAGTCCTTGCCTTTTCAGCGCTTCAAGCCCTCCTAGACTACCTTCAAGCGAATGCGAGCCTGAATTTGGTGGTTATAGTGTTGATAACAATTTTTCAGTAGGTATAGTAACCACCTAAGCACACCACAGGGAGGTGTTGTGAATAGCCGATTTTTGATAAACCAAATCATGGCGGACGGTTGGTATCTGGTGCGGATCAGGGGTAGTCATCATCATTTCAAGCACCCTACCAAGCCTGGCCTTGTGACCGTTCCACACCCTAAAAAAGATCTGCTCAAAAAAACAGCTATCAGTATTTTGCAACAAGCACTGCTCTGATAAGCCTGTTGCGCAGGGTCCGCGGAGGATTAAACGAACATGCTTTACCCTATTGCGATATCGATGGGCGACGACGAACACGCCTGGGGCGTAGAAGTACCGGATATTCCCGGCTGTTTCTCGGCCGGTGAAGATTTGGACGACGCCATGGCCATGGCCCGCGAAGCCATTGAAGGTCACTTCGAGATCCTGGCCGAGGATGGCGCGCCGATTCCATCAGCCAACAAAGTCACTCTGCATGCGGCCAATCCTAAATACGCCGGATGTACGTGGGCATTGGTGGATATAGATGTCACCAAATACCTGGGCAAAGCCCAGAAGCTCAACATTACCCTGCCCGGCTATCTACTGACCCGGATTGACGAGTACGTGTTGCATCATCCGGAAGAGAAAAGCCGCTCCGGATTTCTGGCCTCGGCTGCACTCAAGGTGTTGCAGCAGGGCTGAGAACGGGAACGGCCGATGATGAGGCGGGTTAAGGTTCAGCGCTGAATAGAGACCCGCTGGGCAAATTAGACGGATGACGTTCAGCGTCACCTGTACATTTTTGCATCAACGGGTCGCAACAATAAACAACCGCGGGAACGGCAGCAGCACCGAGCCATCGGCCAACGGCGGATAAGCACGCTCGATGGCTGCCTGATATTGCTTGAGGAACTGCCCCCGCTCCGCTTCATCCAGCGGCTCGAGAAACGGTCGCAATCCACTGCCCTTGAACCACTCGACCACACCAGCCGCGCCGTCCGCGAGCGGATGGTGATAAGTCGTGCGCCACACATCAACCCGGGAACAGTGGGGGCGCAGCATCGAGTAGTAACCGCTGGCACTGTCCATTTCCGTCCGCTGCCCGGCGACGCCTGCCAGTTTGCCGACCCACGGCCCATCGGCCGCGACTTCGCGCATCAAGCGGTGCGAGGGCTCGTTGAGGTTATCCGGCATCTGGACGGCCAGACTGCCGCCGGGCGCCAGCTTGTTCACCAATGCCGGCAGCAAGTTCGCGTGATCCGGCAGCCACTGCAGCACCGCATTGGCAAAGATCACATCGAACGGGCCGCTTTCGTTCCAGGTATCGATGTCAGCGGTATCGAATTGCACCTGCGGCAAACGCCGGCGGGCGGCGTCGATCATGTCGGTCGAACTGTCCAGCCCTCGCACCGCGGCGTTGGCGAAGCGGTCCACCAGCAACTTGGTCGAGTTTCCGGGGCCGCAACCGATGTCGATGGCCGAGCGCACGTCAGTGCCGGGAATGGCCGCCAGCAGGTCACGGGCCGGGCGCGTGCGTTCATCTTCAAAAGCGACGTATTGTTTGGCGGACCAACTCATTGCGTTCTCCTGTCTGTGCGTTTCTGCAAAACGGGTCACCAAGATACAGCGCCCCTGTCGATCTGACCTCCCCTGAAGGATCCATCTGTCAACATCATGAAAGGATGTCCATTATGACTTCCGAACCGAGATCCCCTTCAGCCAGTACCGCGACAGCCAACAATGCATTGCTGATCGTCGACGCCGAATCGCTGCTTTCACGTAATCAGCAGTCCGGCATGGATTCGCAAAGTCCGACCGTAAATGAACAAGGCCTGATTTTTTAATCAGTCGCGGCTCAACATCACCAACCACTGAAAATGACAGCCTGACAACACTTGGCACCAGCAACGGAAAGCATTTCCACATCCGCAACAGGACCATTCGCTTGCTCGCCGAACACAGCGTGGTGTTCTACGGATACTCAAAAAAAACCGGCCTCCAGGGCCGGTTTGTGGTCGCCGATCAGTCATCGTGGTTAGTCGTAATACCCTACAGTTTTCTTCAAGTGGTCCGAATAATCGTAGATTTCATCAATTGAGCCAATCGGATGCCGCGTCTCGTTTTTTCCTTCGTCAAAGATTCCGATGTACTTCTGTGAGCGATTGAAGTGCAGACGGCAAATTGGTTTGCGGTTGTTATCGTCGAGTAGAATGCCGAAATAACTCTGGGTGTCGCGCTGAACAATTCGCTTTGCATCGACTACAGATCGAACCACGGCACGGACGATGTGATAGCCCTCTAATTCTTCCAACGTCGTCAGAACCTTGTCCTCTGATTCATCCCGCGCATCTGGCTGTGCAGCACCACTGGAAGAAGCTGGCAAAGAAGCTAACGCTGGTTGAATGGCACCACTCATAGCCGACTTGAGCCGGTCATTGATTTGGTCGTTCAGAAACTGCACGACCGCTTTTCTCGTCAGTTCATGAAACTGCTCTCGGACTTTCTGCGTGATGACACCGTCGTACACTCGAGAAGCGAAGACTTTCACAAAGTCGTCATCGGGCTTGCTGACCTGCGAAGCAATGACCTTTTTGATTTGACTGACGTACTTCAACTCCCCTGCAGCGCTGATGATCGAATCCACATCGAATGCAGATTTGGTGAGCTTGACCAGTTCAGGGACGGAGTACTCGTCAATGTCCAACAAATCGAGTTCAAGGAAGGGTTTCTCATCCATCTTGTTGGGCGCATCCAGGTCAGTGAAAAACTTGTATACCTGGCCGTTGGTAAGAATGGAGATTCGGGCGCTGGTGACATGGAAATAACGGAAAAGCTGCGAGGCGTGATTGATGTGCAACGACTCGCCTATTTTTTTGCACTCGATGAGGATCTGAACCTCTCCTCCTTTCATGATCGCGTAGTCAATTTTTTCCCCTTTTTTCGTTCCAATATCGCAAACGAATTCTGGAGTCACCTCAGTCGGATCGAACACATCGTAGCCCAGTACCGTACTGATAAAGGGCATGACAAACGCGTTCTTCGTCGCTTCTTCCGTTTGAATTGCGGCGCCTTGCAAACGAACTTTGGCGGCTAAACTTGCTAACTTTTCGAAAAATTCCATAAGCGGCTTCTTCCTGGTTCGATCCGTGTGTTTGCATGCTGGCAAATTGACTTCCCTTGATACTAGTCACAAACCGTCACAAAGAAAGATTCAGGGGGAAACATTCAGCAATCAGAAAGCGTCTCCTCAAAGGGGACACCGCAAAGACGTGGATGCTGCTTTTCGAAAACCGATTTTGGCCGAATAGAAATGTAAGCAGAATTTTCAGCATGCCGGCGCTGTCACAAAATCAGGCGCATCCCAATAAGGAACAAGGCAATGAAATTCGCAAAAATCTCGCAGAAACTCGCTCTGTGGGCCGGTAGCCCCAAGACCTTCATGGGCGCGCTGATCCTGATTGGTCTGTGGGGTCTGAGCGGTCCGATTTTCGATTACAACGACACCTGGCAGCTGATCATCAACACCTCCACCACCATCATCACCTTCCTCATGGTGTTCTTGATCCAGAACACGCAGAACCGCGATACCGACATTCTGCACCTGAAGATCGATGAATTGCTGCGGGTCAACAAGGAGGCGCGCAACGCGATGCTGGGGCTCGAATTGCTCGATCTCAAGCAGCTGGAAGCCTTGCGCAAACACTATCGCGCCATGGGCGAAAATGAGGTGTTCGACCTCGAAGGCCTCGTCTCCAAGGGCAAGCAAAAACCCAAGTGGGACGAGTGCTGAGCAAAAAAAAGGCGCCTGACCTGAGTCATGCGCCGTGCGTTTAACACTGCCCACTCCTAGCGACTGGCTTGCAGCGCCTTGGCCATCTGCAGATGGTTTTGCAGTTTGGGCAGGGTTTCTTCAGCGAAGGCTTTGATTTGCGGCACATCGGTGGTCTGCGCGGCCTGCTGCAGCTGCTCGATGGCTTCCTGGGTGGTTTTCACCTGGCTGGCCGCGTAGGTCTGGTCGAAGCTTGCGTCAGCTTTCACTTCCGGCATCAGGGCCTTGGCCTTGTCGACCACTTCTTCGCGCGGGGCGACTGGCAAATCCAGTTGCTTGGCGATTTTCGCCAGATGCTGGTTGGCGGTGGTGCGGTCGTTGATGACGACGATGGTGTAATCCTTGACCTGTTTGGACTCGGACAATTGGTGCGCCAGGCGACTGGCTTCGATGTCGGCCATGCCTTTGGCCGAGGCATCATTGATGAATTCGGCAGGGGACTGGGCAAAGGCACTGCTGGCACACAGGCCCAGTAACGTGGCAAAACTGGCATTGCGTAATCGGGTGGCCATCCGGCTCATGGTCGCGCCCTCCTTCTCGTAAAATTCAAGCGGGAGCTTGCGCCCCCGCCTCTCAATCAAAACTACCTCAGCGACTATTTCGATTTCTGACCGCCTTTGCGGCCCATATCGGGTTTCGCAGGGTCTTTTTCGACAGTCGTAGTGGTAGTTTTCCCACCTTTGCGACCCGCTTCAGACGCCTTCGTTCGATCGTTGGCGAAGTTTCCCGAGTTCGAGTTTCTTGAGTTAGGCATGATTTTCTACCTCTTTTGATGAGCGCAGCGAGCATAAGCCCGCATAGAATCAGAATTTCGAACACCGCAAAGGTTTAGAAAAACATCGGGTCGACGCGACGAACGGTGGCGGCTTTTCAGGCATCCGGTGGCAGATGCCGCTGGCGTTTGGCGCTGTACATCGCCTCGTCGGCATGCCTGAACAACTGATGTTCCTCGGTGCCATGCTCGGGGTAATGCGCAACGCCGATGCTCGGCTGGATGTTCACGCTGTGCCCGTCCAGGCGCAAAGGCTGGGAGAGGACCTGGCGGACTTTTTCCGCCACGTTGCCGGCGTCGTCGCAGGCGTGGATGCTGTGCAGCAATACGACAAACTCGTCACCGCCGATGCGCGCCACCGTGTCCGTTTCGCGCACGCAGTGCGTGAGCCGATTGGCGACCGCTTGCAGCAACATGTCGCCCACCGCGTGGCCGTGGGTGTCGTTGACCTCCTTGAAGCGGTCGAGATCGATGTACAGCAAGGCCATTCGGCCGCCGTCTGCCCGGGCCAGTACCAATGACGCTTTGAGTCGCTCACGGAGCAACTCGCGATTGGGCAACTGGGTGAGTTGATCGTACTGGGCCATGCGCTGCAGCCGGGCATGCAATTGCTTGCGTTCGATCGCCGTCGCGACCTGGGCGCAAACGTACTGCAACAGCTCCTTGTCCTGCTCCGTGTAGCGCTCGCCACCGGGCACGCTTTTGACGATCAGCGCACCGATGGTGCCGTTTTGAGAACTCAACGGCACGCCCAGCCAACAGGACGATTGCTGGTTCGCGACCAGCGCCTCATACCCTTCAGGCACATTGGCCAGTTCCGGGGTCAGCAGGATCGGCTGGCCGCTGCGAATGACCTCGGCGCACAGACGCCCGGTGATCGTTCCGGGCTGTTCGGGTTGCAGTTCATGGTCGTCGACGTGATACGGAAAATCCAGCTGCCCGCAATGTTCGTCATACAAGGCGACGGAGAAATTCAGCGCCGGCAGCCATTCGCCGATGAGCAAATGGATGCGCTGGAACAGCGCGAGCAAATCTTCCGTGACGTGAGCGGCTTCGGAAATTGCGTACAGCGCCGCTTGCCGGGCCTCGGCCTCCTTGCGCTCGGTAATGTCGCGGGCCACGGCGATGCGCAGTTGGTCGACTTCCGACCAGCGGGCCGACCAGAGGATGTGCACCACCCGGCCATCCTTGCGCAGGTAGCGATTCTCAAAGTTGAGCTTGGGCTCGCCGCCCATGATTTCCCGGGCGGCGTCGAGGGTGCGCTGCCGATCGGCGGGATGCACCAGATCGATCATCGGCTGGCCGATCAACTCGTCGGGGGTGTAGCCGAAAATGCGCTCGCAGGCTGCGCTGACAAAGACGAAGCGACCTTGTTTATCGACCGCACAGACAGCGTCCAGCAAGAGATCGAGGTAGCTTGCCTGAGGCGCTGAATTTCTGGTTGCCATGGTGCGTTGGGCGCTTCCCGAGAATGCAGCAAAAAAAAACCATCCCGACCGATCAGTGCCGCTGACGCGTCCGTGCCATCAGCCTCACGCCTTGTTCGGCATCAGCCCCGGCAATGCATGCACCAGGGCGTTGATGGCGAAACCGATGAACATCACCCCGCACAACCGGGTGATCGCCAGTTCATGCCGCTGATACAGGCTGCGCACCCGCCGCGCACCGACGATGCCAATGAGGATAGCGTAGGCCATGAGGCCGCCGACGAAGCTCAGAACAATCAACCACGGCAACATTGACCAATTCAGCAGTTCTGCGCGGCTCGAGAGCAGCGCGGTAAACGTCGCGACCGCCACCGGATAAGCCTTCGGATTGGTCAGGCCAAACAGAATGCCGTGCCAGAACGGCTGCCGCGCCGGGCCTTGAGGCGCCTCGACACTGCTGCGACGAGCACGCACCGCCCGCACACCGAGCCAGAACAGATAGAGCCCGCTGAGCACGCCCAACACATCGAAGGCTGTACTGCCGATTTCCCGCGCACCGACAATCGCGATCAATGCGGTGCTGCACCAGACCACATCCCCCAGCAAGTGCCCGCAGAGAAACCCCGCCCCGGCCCGCCGGCCATGCGCCGCGCCGATGCCGAACACCGCCAGCACCCCCGGCCCCGGCGTGATGCCGTAGATAAAGCCCGAGGCGAGAACGGCCAAAAGTAGCGATGGGGTCATGGGAAGTCCTTGTCGAGCCTGGATGAATGCGCGCCAGTTTATCGCAGGTCTCCGGGACGGTGGGGCGTTCCTCAAGGTCGGTCTTGACCTGGGGATGCCGCTGGTTGAACCGAGGGAGATCGGAGGTGTGGGCGGCGGAGGGGTTACAGCGGGGATACGTGCGGTCGAGCGGTCAGGTCGATGCAAAGGGCTCGCATAACGACCAACATGGCAACATCACGAGCAATCGTCCTACACATAAATCTCTCGTAACACTCAAGCTTCTCGGAAACGGCCGATTCAACGCCTCAGGCGCAGTCTGTAAAGTCTGGGTACACAAACAGTTGGCAACACTACTCAAGGACAGATACGTCAAATGGACTCAGTAAATACCTTCACCAACTATAGAAAACTGATTCACTGCGGTGAAGCGGCGCAGGCCAACTGCATCGCCGTAGAACTGGCCAACCTCGGTTTTTTCACTTCGGCAGTCTTTTTTCCGGTGGTGGCACAAGGTAATGCCGCCATCAGAATTACTCTGCGTGCCGATATGGATCCGTCGCTTATCTGCCACTTCTGCGAACTCCTCACCGAGCTTTTACGCACACACGTTGGGAGCCTCAGCGACTGAAATCCTGGGAAGACTCCATGAATACCACCCTCCTCGTCACCTGCAGCACAGTTTTTCTCGCTCAATTGGGCATGAGCATTTATCTGCCCGCCCTGCCGGAGATGGCTGGAAGCCTTTCCGCCGACGCCTCGCAGCTTTCATGGGGACTGGCGGTGTACCTGATCGGCATGGCCCTGCCGATGCTGTTCTGGGGCAGCCTGGGCCAGCGCATTGGCCGAAAGCCCGTGTTGCTCGCCGCACTCGGTACCTATGGAGCGGGCAATCTGGCGCTTCCACTGGCCGAGTCGCTTGAATCGTTCCTGGTGCTACGACTGGTTTGATGGCGGGGGTTGTAGTGCGAGTTACGTTCCCGCTACTGACCGAGGACAACGTTCGATCGTCCGCCTGGCCGAGCTACTGGCGCATTCTGTGTGATCGGGCCTTTCTGTTGCCGGCCCTCGCCGGCGGTCTCGGTTATGGCGTGATCATCGCGTTCAACACAGCCGCACCGCTGATTCTGCAAGGACCGTTCAATTGGTCGGCCGTCGAGTACGGGTTGTTGGGCTGGCCCATCAGTGCGGCGTATTTTCTGGGGGCGCTGGGGGTCAATGCCTTTGTGCTGCGTACCGGTCAACGCAGGCTGATGACAGCTGGCGCAGGGCTGGTGCTGGCTGGCAGCGCAGCGATGTTGCTGGGGAGTATCGCGGGCACTTCAGTGGCCTTGCTGTTCTGGCTGCCGTATTGCCTTGCCGTATTCGGCCAGTCGTTGAATTACCCGATCAGCCTGTCGCTGGCCAACGCCGGTTCGCCGGTCGGCGGCGCTTATGCGATGGCGTTGGGCGGTTTCATTCACCAACTGATGGCTGCCGCCATCGGCGGGGTCGCCAGCCTGATCGCCAGTCCGCAGGCCTGGCCACTGTCGCTGTTATGCACCTTGCTGGCGGTGGGCGCGATGCTTTGCGTGATGCTCGCGCCCAAGGGTAAATCCATTTAGAACGCGCTGCGGAACATTTCCTCGATCTGCCGCTGATCCGCCACCCGCGGATTGGTCAGGCCACAGGCATCTTTCAAGGCATTGCTGGCAAGCATCGGGATGTCGTTGAGTTTGGCACCGAGCTCACGCAAACCGGCGGGGATGTCCACGTCCCTGGACAGGCTGCGGATGGCCGCGATGGCAGCTTGAGCAGCTTTTTCCGGGCTGAACCCATGAGTGTCGACGCCCATTGCCACGGCAACATCGGCCAGGCGATCGGCGCACTGCAGCGCGTTGAAGCTTTGCACATGGGGCAACAGCACGGCGTTGCATACGCCATGGGGCAAGTCGTAGAACCCGCCCAGCTGATGAGCCATGGCGTGGACGTAGCCCAGCGACGCGTTGTTGAACGCCATGCCGGCGAGGAACTGTGCATACGCCATGTTTTCCCGTGCCGCCAGGTCGCTGCCGTCGCTGACGGCCAGGCGCAGGTTGTTGCTGATCAAGGTGATGGCCTTGAGTGCGCAGGCATCGGTGATCGGGTTGGCGGCGGTGGAGACGTAGGCTTCGATCGCATGGGTCAATGCATCCATGCCGGTGGCCGCGGTCAGGCCTTTGGGCATGGCGACCATCAGCGCCGGGTCGTTGACCGACATCAGCGGCGTGACGTTGCGGTCGACGATGGCCATTTTCACATGGCGGGATTCGTCGGTGATGATGCAGAAGCGGGTCATTTCGCTGGCCGTGCCGGCGGTGGTGTTGATGGCGATCAACGGCAGTTGCGGTCGGGTGGACTGATCCACGCCTTCATAGTCGCGGATCTGTCCGCCGTTGGTCGCGCACAAGGCGATGCCTTTGGCGCAGTCATGGGGCGAACCGCCACCGAGGGACACCACGAAATCACAGCGGCTTTCCTTGAGCAGTCCCAGGCCAAGCTCGACGTTGGCGATGCTCGGGTTAGGCTTGGCGCCGTCAAAGATCACCGAGTCGATGTCCAGCACCGCCAGCTTCTGGGCAATCATCTTCGCCACGCCGGCCTTGGCCAGCCCGGTGTCGGTGACGATCAACGCCTTGCGAAAGCCGTATTTGCCAATGGCGACCATGGCTTCGTCGAGGCAGTCGATGCCCATGATGTTCACGGCGGGGATGAAAAACGTGCTGCTCATGAGCGAATTTCCAATCTGGGGCCGAATCGGAGGGCGGATCCAGCGGGCGCCCACAGGATCGGCCCTTCGGTTGCGCAGTAACTTGATCTGGCTCAAGTCCCGGTCGTGATAAAGTCGCCGCCCATCAGACCTTTTGCTTTGAGACGCCGACTGCAATGACCGATTTCCAGGATGTCGATGCCCAGCTTGAAGACTGGAACGCCTTGCGCGCCACCGCCTCTTTCAGCGGCCTGCTGGTGGGCAATGGCGCCAGTCGCGCAGTGTGGGATGACTTCGGTTACGACTCGCTGTTTGAGAACGCCCGCACCGTCGAAGAAAAACCCTTGGGCCAGTCCGAGCTGAGCGTGTTCGACGCCCTGCAGACTCGCAGCTTCGAACAGGTGCTCAGCGCGCTGAAAACCACCAGCCGGGTCAACAAGGCCCTCGCCGTCAGCTCCGCCGCACCGCGCAACCGCTACTACGCGATCAAGGAAGCGCTGATCAACACGGTGCACGCGGTGCACATCCCGTGGCGGCTGGTGGTGCCTTCGACCCTGGCGACGATCAATCAGGAACTGGGCCGCTACCGGACGGTGTTCACCACCAACTACGATTTGCTCAACTACTGGGCGACCCAGCACCAGCCTGACTCGATCACGGATCTGTTCCAGGGTGCCGAGCCAGGCTTCGACCTGAGCGCCACGGCCACCGATAAAACCCGGCTGCTGTACCTGCACGGTGGCTTGCATCTGGTGCGCAACCAGGACGGCACGGCGCGCAAGCTGATGTCGACCGCGGGTACCTTGCTTGGCAGTTTCGCCATCAACAACTCGATCAAGACCCTCGACAATGTGCCGCTGTTCGTCAACGAAGGGCCGGCTCAGGACAAGCTCAAGACCATCCGCAGCTCGGATTATCTGTCGTTCTGCTATGACCAGTTACTGGGGCATGGCGATGGGTTGTGCATCTTCGGTCATGCCTTGGGCGAGCAGGACAGTCATATCGTCCATGCGTTGCGCCACGCGAAACCGACGGTGGTGGCAATCTCGATCAATCCACGCAGCAAGGCGTTCATCCAGCATCAGAAGCGCCATTACGCGAAGGTGTTTGAGGGGACGGGGAGTGAGTTGCGGTTTTTTGACTCGAAGACCCATGCGCTGGGTAGCCCGAAGCTGACCGTGCCGGTCGAGGTTTAGCCGCGACGCGGCTACCCCTGCAGGAGCTGGCTTGCCAGAGAAGAGGCCGTCACATCCGATAATGATGTTGCCTGACACGCCGCCTTCGCTGGCAAGCCAGCTCCTACAGGGGTGTGGTTAGAGCACCGGCAGGGTCTTGTCCTTGATCACCTTGGTCGGACCATTGGCCTTGACGCTGGCGATGCCTTTTTCCAGCGCCGCAGCGGACGCGTATGACTCGCTGCTGCCGATAACCTCGTGGTTACCGGCCTTGAGGTTGAAGTAAGGATGGCCATCCCGGGTGGTTTTCTTTTCGTAGCGTTCATCCAGCGGGCTGTTGGCCTGAACGGATGCGATGCCTTTGTCGGCGGCCGCACGGGTGGCGTACAGCTCGCTGGTCAGAATGGTTTCGGCGTTGGCGGCCTTCAGGACAAATTTGAACTGACCATTGCTGCTTTTGCTGACTTCGTACCATCCAGACATGTTCGTTCTCCTTGGCGATTGAGAGGTTTCGCGCTTCAGAGTAAAGCCTATTTCACCCCCGCCCGCACCACCGACAACGCCGGCGCCTGCCCCCGTCGCTGACTCAGGTATCGCGTACAGCTCACCCGCAAAAACGAAGCGAAATTGACCACCTCACCGCGATAGTCCATCACCTCTTCATACAGCTTGGCGATCAACTGATTGGTGGTCATGCCGTCGACTTCGGCGATTTCGCCGAGGATGTCCCAGAACTGATTTTCCAGGCGCAAGGTGGTGACCACCCCGCAGATTCGCAGCGAGCGGGAGCGCGATTCGTAGAGAATCGGATCGGCTTTGACGTAGAGCTCGCACATGCACAGGTCCCTCGTTACAGCGTAATTTTGGTGCCCAGCAAGCCGAGGAAACCGGCCAGCCAGCTCGGATGGGCGGGCCAGGCCGGGGCAGTGGCCAGATTGCCTTGAACGTGACCTTGCGTCACCGGGATATCGATGAACGTACCGCCCGCCAGCCGCACTTCCGGGGCACACGCCGGGTAGGCGCTGCACTCGCGACCTTCCAGAATGCCCGCCGCCGCCAGCAACTGCGCGCCGTGACACACGGCAGCGATCGGTTTGCCGGCCTTGTCGAATGCTCGCACCAGGTCCAGGACTTTGTCGTTCAGGCGCAGGTACTCCGGCGCACGACCGCCCGGCACCAGCAGTGCGTCGTAATCCGTTTCGGCCACCTTGGCAAAATCGAAGTTCAGGGCAAACAGGTGGCCGGGTTTTTCACTGTAGGTCTGGTCGCCTTCGAAGTCATGGATCGCCGTGCGCACGGTCTGGCCGGCGGTTTTGTCGGGGCAAACGGCGTGCACCGTATGACCGACCATCAGCAGTGCCTGGAAGGGCACCATCACTTCATAGTCCTCGACGTAATCGCCGACCAGCATCAGAATTTTCTTGGCAGCCATGGGGTGGACTCCTCTGGGGAACAGGTGGGCTCGCAGGAGTATTCAAGGTAGTCCTTAATCAGCAAGACAGGTAATACCCGACTACTACGCCGATCACTTGTAGAGCTGGCTTGTCGGATCGCCGCACCGCAGCGAAAGCGGTGGGTCAGTCGACATCAATGTTGAATGTCAGGCCGCCTTCGCTGGCAAGCCAGCTCCTACTTTGGGGGATTACCCCCAACTGTACGCCTAACTCTGCACCTAGCTGTAACAGCGCAGACGCCACGGTTTATGGCTAGATGAGGGCTCTTCCCGCCACCTTCGATTCCGGTTGCCATCATGTCCTCGCGCGAAAACACCGGCATGGCCCTCGGCCTGCTCGGCGTTGTGATCTTCAGCCTCACCCTGCCCTTCACGCGGATCGTCGTGCAGGAACTCCATCCGTTGCTCAACGGCCTGGGCCGTACAATGTTCGCGGCGGTTCCGGCGGCGCTGTTGTTGCTGTGGCGCCGGGAACGATGGCCCACGTGGAAACAGGTCAAAGGCCTGAGCCTGGTGATTGCCGGGGTGATCCTCGGCTTCCCGGTACTCTCGGCCTGGGCCATGCAAACCTTGCCGGCGTCCCACGGTGCGCTGGTCAATGGCCTGCAACCGCTGTGCGTGGCGCTGTACGCCGCCTGGTTGTCCCATGAACGACCGTCGAAAGCCTTCTGGGCCTGCGCGGCACTGGGCAGCGCGCTGGTGCTCGGGTATGCGTTGATCAGCGGTGCCGGCAGCATTCAGACCGGTGATTTGCTGATGCTTGGGGCGATCGCCGCGGGTGGCCTGGGTTATGCCGAAGGCGGCCGGCTGGCCAGGGAAATGGGTGGCTGGCAGGTCATCTGCTGGGCGCTGGTGCTGTCGACACCGCTGCTGATCGGACCGGTGCTGTACCTGGCGCAGCAACATCAAGGCGAGATTTCGGCCAGGACCTGGTGGGCGTTCGGTTACGTCTCGCTGTTTTCGCAGTTCATCGGCTTCTTTGCCTGGTACGCCGGGCTGGCCATGGGCGGCATTGCCCGGGTCAGTCAGATCCAGCTGTTGCAGATCTTCTTCACCATCGCGTTTTCGGCATTGTTCTTCGGTGAACACGTCGAGCCGATCACCTGGCTATTTGCCGCCGGAGTGATCGTGACGGTGATGCTGGGGCGCAAGACCGCAGTCAAGCCCCCTGTGGGAGCGAGCCTGCTCGCGAAGGGTCCGTAACTACCAACATCTTTATTGACTGCCTGTCCGCCTTCGCCGGCAAGCCGGTCTCGCTCCCACAGGGGTCAGAGGTAGCCGTCGGCTCGCAGCAGGGTTTCGAGGCAATGCTCGCTGATGTGGTAAAAATCCTTCAGTTCCTGAATCTTCACCAACAGCTGCGCCGGGTCCACCGGTTCGGCGCGCTTGACCGCCAGGATCATCTTGTTCTTGTTGGTGTGCTCCAGCGAAATGAACTCGAAGACCTTGGTCTCGTAGCCGCAGGCTTCCAGAAACAAGGCGCGCAAACTGTCGGTGACCATTTCCGCCTGTTGGCCCAGGTGCAGGCCGTATTGCAGCATCGGCTTGAGCAGCGCCGGGCTCTGGATCTGCAGGCGGATCTGCTTGTGGCAGCACGGCGAGCACATGATGATCGAGGCCCCGGAACGAATGCCGGTGTGAATCGCATAGTCGGTCGCGATATCGCAGGCATGCAGCGCGATCATCACGTCCAGTTCACTCGGTGCGACGCTGCGCACATCACCGCATTTGAACACCAGCCCCGGATGCTCCAGCGTTGCCGCCGCGGTGTTGCACAAGGTGACCATGTCTTCACGCAGCTCGACCCCGGTCACCTCGCCTTCGGCGTTCAAGGTATTGCGCAGATAGTCGTGGATCGCGAACGTCAAATACCCCTTGCCCGAACCGAAATCCGCGACGCGTACCGGCTTGTCCAGCGCCAGGGGTGAGGAGGTCAACGCGTGGCTGAAGACTTCGATGAACTTGTTGATCTGCTTCCACTTGCGCGACATCGCCGGGATCAGTTCATGTTGCCGGTTGGTCACGCCGAGGTCGGCGAGGAATGGCCGGCTCAGGTCGAGAAAGCGGTTTTTCTCGCGGTTGTGTTCGGCGGACGGCACTTCGCGTAATTGCTGAGGTTTGCTCTTGAACAACGAGGACTTGCCCTTTTTGCTGTATTCGAGCTGGACTTCATCAGTCAACGCCAGCAAATGCGCATTTTTGAACGAGGCCGGTAGCAACCCGGCGATGGTCGCGATGCCCTCGGCAAGCGCCAGATTCTTGGTGATGTCGCGGGTCTTGTAACGGTAGACGAAGGACAGGCAGGGCTGATCCTTGACCGTCAGCAGCTTGATGTTCAGCCGCTGCAGGTCGGTCTCTGTGCCAACGTACTTGGCCAGCACCAGCTTGATGAAAGCGTTCTGCTTCAGACTGGATGTCAACAGGTCGATAAACTGCGCGTGATGATCCGGCGTGAGGCTGGCGGTAACGGACATGTAGAAAACGTCTCGGCGTGGAAATCGGGGAATGACCGGCATTTTAAGGGGGATAGGGGGTTTCGGCACGGGGTTATTTTTTCCACAGGTCCCGGCCACGCCGCCAGGACCTGAATACGCCCGTTGAACCCTCAGGGTTCCACCAACCGCAGTTTACGGTGGATGGGCGAGTTGATGACGTATTTGACAATCAACCCCACCGGCACCGCCCAGGTCAGGCCGTTGGCCGGATCAGTGACCACGGCGACGGTTTCGGAGCTGGCCGAGACATCCAGACGCCGGCGATCCTGGCTGGACTTGAGCGCTCCATAGGCATGGCTGACCAGTCGCTCCGCCAGAGGCATCGGCACATCGATACGCTCCAGGTGCTTCACCGCACGACAGAACAACACCTGATCATCGATCGATCCGTCGCCCTCATGGCGGGCCAGGAATGCCTGGGCGACGGCTAGCAACTCAGCATTCATTGCCTGGCATTCATCGCCGTCCTTCATGTCAATGACTCCTGTGGCGTTTCCGCCAACGAGGTCGTCACCGCAACGGGCCGAGCGGCGCGACGCAGGTCGGGCCCCGCACAGGGCAAGTGCACGGCCGGGTTGGGCATGCCACTGGGCGAAAGCTCATGGGTCATTTCAAACTCGGCCCGAACCGCCCAACCGCACGCCTCCGACGTACATTGCAGATACGCCACCCGCAGGAAAATATGACGACCCTCGCTGGTACGAATACGCATCCGGTTCAGGCAATGCGGACACACCATTTTGTAAGTACTCATGCTTGACTCCTGGCAGTGATCGGGTGGCAATCAATAGGATCAAACGCAATACTGCTTGAAACATTGATCACCCCGGGTCGGTTTTGCAAATAGCGTTTGCCAGACAACGGGAAGTGCAATGGGCAACTCCGTAATATGCACGAGTCAAGCTCGTAGGAAATCACCCTGCTACCATTAGGAAGTTTCGACATCGTAGTGTTCTGATTCATAGTTGACGATTGATCACTCACAAGAAAAAAGTACGCGATATGCGTAATTTAGACACTCAAAATGCACGTGTCAAAAGGAAGAGGCTCAAATTGAGTAGCAAAAAATCACAAGATGTCCTGACTCGCTTAAAGCTGATAACAGGCACAAAAACTGATGCTTCGTTATCAAGCGCGCTGCAGATCAGCCCTCAAACACTGAGCAGCTGGAAAGGACGCGACAGCACGCCATACTCATTATGCGTAGACATAGCACAAACGCGGGGCATCTCGCTCGACTGGCTACTGCTGGGTGAAGGCCCTGTCCTGCGCCATACACTGGCCGCGCCCCCCGCTGACACTGAAGAAAGCAACTCACGGGAAAACACCATGCTCGCGCTCTGGCGACTGCTCGGCGAAGAGGATCGCTGTTCCATACAACACGCACTGGAAGAAAAATGGCGACTGCGCGATATGGAACTCAAGCTGTCGGAAATGGCCTCTACCCTCGCGGCACTGCAACATTCAGACGACAGATAAAGTTCATGTAAGCCGACATTCCGTTACTTCAAGGCATGCCACAACAACATAATGTTGCCGCTGCTGCGCATAATCAGTGCGCATGACAAAACGCTCGTCACTGCATGCCATGGACTTACCGGAGCAAATGTCAGCAGTACATCCATACCGGCAAGGCAGAACACCCCTCCGCACACACTGCTCAACAGTCCGTCACGCCAGCAATGACGTTGTTAGCTGCGCTGATAACAGGCAAGCCTGAACGCACTCAGCAAATGAGCAACAGCCGTGACGAACACCAACGCCATCATTTCACCCCCATCATCCCCGCCCCCGCAGGTGCCGAATGATTTCGCCGATACCGGCACCGTCAATCCACTGCATCAGCTTGATGCTGATGGGGATAACGATCAGTGCGCAGAAAAAGGCGGTCACGCCGCCGGTCAGGAACGGGGCCAGCCGCAACGCAACCGGGGTAAACAGATAGCCGACGCCCGCGGACAGCAACCAGGAACCGATACGCTGCCAGGCCTTGAAATTGCTCCCGGTCGTGGTCACGAGCCACGCGCCCAGCGCCGCACCGAACAAGGCCTCGCCATCGATCGAGGGCAGCGTCGCGATGCCCAGGCCCAGCATCAGCCCACTGAGGCTGTTGTAGATCGAGTCAGTCAGGCTCATGGGTGCCTCTCGGATCGATCATTTCCCACAGCAATGAGGCCCGTCTCAATGGCCTTGAGCAAAGCGGCACGGCGCGAGCTGACGGCAAACTTGCGGCGGATATTGGAGAAGTGGAAATTGATCGTGGAGACCGAGCAATTCTGAATCCTGGCGATCTCCCAGGAGGTTTTTCCTTGGTAGCACCAGATCAGAGCTTGTTTTTCTTTCGCCGTCAGTCGGGCCGATGGGGCATTTGCGGCGCCACCGGGCACTGCATAAGCAAAAGAGTCGAGCGGTTGATGCATTGACATGACAAGAACTCCCTCTATGTCAGAACACCCTTGACCGGGCGCTCACTGTTAGAGAGAGATGTTGAAGACAGGCCTGCACTCAGACAACGCGTGGAGGTTGTAGCGACGCGAGCTACATAAACAGACCCAGTCCTCAGCCAAGCACCACCAACCGGTTGGGCAACTCATTGCGCACATGGGTCACCGGCACATGCACCT
This sequence comes from Pseudomonas sp. MPC6, assembly GCF_006094435.1. Taxonomy (NCBI): domain Bacteria; kingdom Pseudomonadati; phylum Pseudomonadota; class Gammaproteobacteria; order Pseudomonadales; family Pseudomonadaceae; genus Pseudomonas; species Pseudomonas sp. MPC6. The sequence goes on from NZ_CP034783.1 coordinate 5,446,836, forward strand.
TGAGCAATTCGCCGCAGGCTTCGACGCAGGTGACAAACCCCTGCAAGGTCTGCCCCTGTTTCACCTGTTGAGTGAACGCCGTCACGATCGAGTCCCAGTTTTCGTTACCCAGGCGCTGCGAAATCCCTTCATCCACCAGGATTTCCACATAGCGCTCGGCTTCCGAGACGAAAATCAGCATGCCGGTGCTGCCCATGGTGTGGTGCAGGTTTTGCTCCAGGAACTGCCGACGGGCCAGGTTCGAGGCGCGCCAGTGGCGCACCGAGCGCGGGATCAGGTGCGTGGTGACCTGCGGAATCCGGAACACCAGGCACAGCACGATAAAGCTGACCCATTGCACCAGCAGCAGGCTGTGCAGAGTCAGCCAGCCGGTCAGGTAGTGCACGACACCCGGCACCACCAGCGCCAGCAGACTGGCCCAGAGCAACGGGATGTAGGCATAGTCGTCGGCACGGGCCGCGAGCACTGTCACCAGTTCGGCGTCGGTATCGCGCTCGACCCGGGCAATCGCCTCGGCGACTTTGCGTTGTTCGTGTTCAGTCAGTAATGCCATGTTCAAAGATGCCTGTTCGCTATTGTTTTACCGCTGTCATCACCAGCCGCCCGACGAACCGCCGCCCCCGAAACTGCCCCCGCCGCCACTGAAGCCCCCGCCGCCGCCACCACCAAAACCGCCTCCGCCAAACCCGCCTCCCGAGCGGCCCCGGCCGCCACCGCCCCCGCTTGGCAGGATACCGAGCACCTGGCAGACGAACATCGTCAGGATGAACAGCATCACCAGAAACACCAGCAACCCCGGATGCCGCGAAACGAAGTCGCTTTGCTGATCGCCTCGGGACTCGTACACCGTGGACGGTTCATCCAGCGGGTTTCCTCCCAGCACCACCAGCATCGCCGCGACCCCGTCGCTGATGCCCTTGCTGAAGTTGCCGGCCTTGAACGCCGGGGTGATCACCTGATTGATGATCACCGAACTCTGCGCATCGGTCAGGCGCTCTTCCAGGCCATAACCGACTTCGATGCGCAACCTGCGCTCATCGCGAGCGACGATCAGCAACGCGCCGTTGTTCTTGTCCTTCTGGCCGATGCCCCAGTGGCGCCCGAGCTGATAACCGAAGTCCGCGATGTCAGTGCCCTGCAGATCCGGCAACGTGACCACCACCAACTGTTCACCGGTGGCCTTTTCATGGGCGTCTAGCTGCTGGGTGAGCTGCTCGCGCACCGACGGCTCGATCATTGCGGCGTTGTCCACCACCCGCCCGGTCAGTTGCGGAAACTTCAATTCGGCCTGGACCGTCAGGGCCAACACCCAGAGCAACAGCACCAGGCCAACTTTCAACACGCGCATTGGCAACCTCATCCATGGTGACGCATCTAACCTGAACCGGCGCTTACTTGAACTTCACTTCAGGCGCTTTCTGCGCATCGGGGCTGGTGGCCTCGAAGGTTTCGCGCACGGGCAGATCGCTGTACATCACCGTGTGCCACAGGCGACCGGGGAAGGTGCGGATTTCGGTGTTGTACTTTTGCACCGCCAGAATGAAATCCCGTCGCGCCACGGCGATGCGGTTCTCGGTGCCTTCAAGCTGCGACTGCAACGCGAGGAAGTTCTGGTTGGCCTTGAGATCCGGATAGCGCTCGACGACCACCATCAACCGGCTCAATGCGCCGGTCAGCTGATCCTGGGCCTGCTGGAACTGTTTGAGTTTCTCCGGGTTGTCCAGGGTGTTGGCATCGACCTGAATCGAAGTGGCCTTGGCCCGGGCTTCGACCACCGCGGTCAAGGTCTCCTGTTCATGCTGCGCGTAGCCCTTGACGGTTTCCACCAGGTTGGGGATCAGGTCGGCGCGGCGCTGGTACTGGTTCTGCACCTGGCCCCAGGCGGCCTTGGCCTGTTCGTCGAGGGTCGGAATGTTGTTGATGCCGCAGCCGGCCAGCAAGCTGGTCAGTAACATCAAGGCTGCGACCCGCAGACTGTATCGATAGTGGTGTCGTACGTTCATCTGGTTGACGCTCCCTTGCACATTCCGTTGAAAAACAACCTGCGAACTTTGAGACGGCTCTTGGGGCATAATCTATGCCGCCACTGGCATGCATCGAGCCAATGGGCTAAAAGATGCCCCAGCGCTAAAACACGATAGAAGTGTGCTGCATTTACCTGAACAACAATAGTCGCTCCCTAAATTTTGGCTGACCGGCGCGTATTCACTGCCGTTTAGGCTTTAGAGAAAACCATTCATGAAGAAGCTGTGTTTGCTGGGCCTGTTCGTCAGCCTGGCCAGTCATACCGTATTGGCCGCCACGACGCCCGCACCTCTGGAGAACAAGGACGCCTTCGTCAGCAACCTGATGAAGCAAATGACCCTCGATGAAAAAATCGGCCAGCTGCGCCTGATCAGCATCGGCCCGGAAATGCCTCGGGAGCTGATCCGCAAGGAAATCGCCGCCGGCAACATCGGCGGCACGTTCAACTCGATCACCCGCCCGGAAAACCGTCCGATGCAGGACGCGGCCATGCGCAGCCGGCTGAAGATCCCGATGTTCTTCGCCTATGACGTGATCCACGGCCACCGCACGATTTTCCCGATTCCGATAGCCTTGGCTTCGAGCTGGGACATGGACGCCATCGGCCTGTCCGGGCGCATCGCCGCCAAGGAAGCCGCGGCGGACAGCCTCGACATCACTTTCGCGCCGATGGTCGATATCTCCCGCGACCCACGCTGGGGCCGCACCTCCGAAGGCTTCGGCGAAGACACTTACCTGGTGTCGCGCATCGCCGGTGTCATGGTCAAAGCCTTCCAGGGCGCGGGCGCAAACGCGGCCGACAGCATCATGGCCAGCGTCAAGCACTTTGCCTTGTACGGCGCGGTCGAGGGCGGTCGCGACTACAACATCGTCGACATGAGCCCGGTCAAGATGTACCAGGACTACCTGCCGCCGTACCGCGCCGCGATCGACGCCGGTGCCGGTGGGGTGATGGTTGCGCTGAACTCGATCAACGGCGTGCCGGCCACCGCCGACACCTGGCTGATGAATGACCTGTTGCGCCAGCAATGGGGCTTCAAGGGCCTGGCCGTCAGCGACCACGGGGCGATTTTCGAACTGATCAAGCACGGCGTCGCCCGTGACGGTCGCGAAGCCGCGAAGCTCGCCATCAAGGCCGGCATCCACATGAGCATGAACGACACGCTCTATGGCAAGGAACTGCCAGGACTGCTCAAGGCCGGCGAGATCCAGCAGAGCGACATCGACAATGCCGTGCGTGCCGTGCTGGGCGCCAAATACGACATGGGCCTGTTCAAGGACCCGTACCTGCGCATCGGCAAGGCTGAGGATGACCCGGTCGACACCTACGCCGACAGCCGCCTGCACCGCAGCGAGGCCCGCGATGTCGCGCGCCGCAGCCTGGTGTTGCTGAAAAACCAGGGCGACACCCTGCCGCTGAAGAAAACTGCGAAAATCGCCCTGGTCGGCCCGCTGGCCAAGGCGCCGATCGACATGATGGGCAGCTGGGCCGCGGCGGGCCGGCCGGCTCAATCGGTGACCCTGTTCGATGGTATGACCCATGCGTTGGGCGCACAGTCGACGCTGATCTACGCCCGTGGCGCCAACATCACCGGCGACAAGAAAGTCCTCGATTACCTGAACTTCCTCAACTTCGATGCCCCGGAAGTGGTGGACGACCCGCGCTCGGCCCAAGTGCTGATCGACGAGGCTGTGAAGGCCGCCAAGGATGCCGATGTCGTCGTCGCAGCCGTGGGCGAGTCCCGTGGCATGTCCCATGAGTCGTCGAGCCGTACCGACCTGAATATTCCGGTCAACCAGCGCGAGCTGATCAAGGCACTGAAAGCCACCGGCAAACCGCTGGTGCTGGTGTTGATGAACGGCCGCCCGCTATCGATTCTCGAAGAGAAGGAACAGGCTGACGCGATCCTGGAAACCTGGTTCAGCGGCACCGAAGGCGGCAACGCCATCGCCGACGTACTGTTCGGCGACTACAACCCGTCGGGCAAACTGCCAATCACCTTCCCGCGCTCGGTGGGGCAGATTCCGACCTACTACAACCACCTGAGCATCGGCCGGCCGTTCACGCCGGGCAAACCGGGCAACTACACCTCGCAGTATTTCGATGACACCACAGGTCCCCTGTTCCCGTTCGGTTTTGGCTTGAGCTACACCGATTTCAGCCTGACCGACATGGCCTTGTCCTCGACCACGCTGAACAAGACCGGCAAGCTCGACGCCAGCGTCATGCTGAAAAACACCGGCAAGCGCGACGGCGAAACCGTGGTCCAGTTGTACATCCAGGACGTGACCGGCTCGATGATCCGACCGGTCAAGGAACTGAAGAACTTCCAGAAAATCATGCTCAAGGCCGGCGAACAAAAAGTCGTGCACTTCACCATCACCGAGGACGATCTGAAGTTCTTCAACGGCCAGCTCAAGTACGTGGCGGAACCGGGCAAGTTCAATGTGCAGATCGGCCTGGATTCACAGGACGTGACGCAGCAGAGTTTTGAATTGCTGTAATCCCTGACACACCGCACCCCTGTAGGAGCTGGCTTGCCAGCGAAGGCGGCTTAACTTCCAACGAAGATGTTGAATGTTATGGCCCCTTCGCTGGCAAGCCAGCTCCTACAGAGGGGCGATGTCAACCCTGCCGACCCAACAGATTCAGGGCCGATGTCAGCCCCGCCGATCCAGCAGATTCACCACCAGCCGGTCCACCCATCCCCACACCCGTTGATTCACCCGTCGCCACAGCGGCCGGCGTTGCCACGCCTCGAGGCTGACCTCCTGGCTCAGGGCAAAGTCCTTCTCGAAACTCGCCGCCACCGCACGTGTCAGCCCCGCATCCAGCGCTTCAAGGTTGGCTTCCAGGTTGAACCGCAGGTTCCAGTGATCGAAGTTGCACGAGCCGATACTCACCCAGTCGTCGATCAGCACCATTTTCAGGTGCAGGAAACACGGCTGGTATTCGAAGATTTTCACCCCGGACTTGAGCAGTCGCGGGTAGTAGCGATGCCCGGCGTAGCGCACCGATGGGTGGTCGGTGCGGGGCCCGGTCAGCAGCAGGCGCACATCGATGCCGCGGGCGGCCGCCCGGCGCAGTGAGCGCCGGACTTTCCAGGTCGGCAAGAAATACGGGGTGGCCAGCCAGATCCGCCGCTGGCCACTGTTCAGCGCGCGAACCAGCGATTGCAGGATGTCCCGGTGCTGACGGGCGTCGGCATACGCGACCCGGCCCATGCCCTCGCCCATGGACGGCACGCGCGGCAGACGCGGCAAACCGAAGTTCGACGCCGGTTTCCAGGCACGGCGATGGCGGTTGGCGATCCATTGGCGATCGAACAGCAACTGCCAGTCGATGACCAGCGGACCGCTGATTTCCACCATCACTTCGTGCCATTCGCTGATGTCTTCGCCCGGCGTCCAGAATTCATCGGTCACGCCCGTGCCGCCGACCACAGCCAGACACTGGTCGACCAGCAACAGCTTGCGGTGATCGCGGTAGAAATTGCCCACCCAGCGCCGCCAGCTCAGGCGATTGTAGAATCGCAGCTCGACACCCGCGGTTATCAGCCGCTGTCGCAGGGTCAGCGTGAACGCCAGACTGCCGTAATCGTCAAACAGGCACCGCACCCGCACACCGCGCTCGGCGGCCTGGACCAGCGCCTGGACCATGGCTTCGGCACAGGCGCCCGCCTCCACCAGGTACAGCTCCAGCTCCACCTGTTCTTCGGCGCGGGCAATCGCGACCAGCATCCGCGGAAAAAACTGCGGGCCGTCGATCAGCAGCTCAAACGCATTGCCTTCACGCCAGGGGAAAATTGCGCCGGCCATGTCAGCGCGCCGTGAAAATCAGTACCGCACCCACCGGCACCGACAGACTGATGGCCGACAAGCCGGCGACCTTGCGCAAGCTTTCCAGGCCTGGTGCCAGGTCGAAATCTTCGGCATTGATCACCAGCGGTTCGAGGGTCACCACCTGAAAACGTCGATCATCGAGGCGCGTCGCCAGCAGTTCGGCGTTGTATTGGTGTTGCTTGCCATGCAGGTCGACCGTCAACGGCAACCGCAATTCCAATTGTGCACCCGGCGCGAGGTCATTGATCGGGCGCAGATCGATTTGCGTGGTGATCAACGCTGCGGGGAATGTCTGGATCTGGAACAGCTCCTTGCGCATGCGCTCATCGCGCAAGGGGATGCCGCTGTTCACCGACTCCAGCTCGACTTCCACCTCGGCCAGGCCCGTGGGGCTGACCTTGCCGTGCAGTACCAGAAAGCGTTGCACTTCGGAAATGTTGGCGTTTTTGGTGCTGATGAACGATAGCCGCGAGGACTCGCCGTCCAGGTACCAATTGGCCCGGGCCGATAACGAGGCGCCGGCCAGGAGCAGGAAAGCGAGGGTTTTGAACAGGGAGCGGTTGAACATAGAGACTCGTGGGGGCAAATAAACCTGAGCGAACCTTAACCGCCCTGAGGCGGGTTGCAAACCGCGAAGATCCAAAGATCGCCCCTGTAGGAGCTGGCTTGCCAGCGAAGGCACCATTGAGATCGCCATCGCCGGTAATCCATGCTCCTACAAAAACCAATCTGTTCAGGGCAGCAACCGACATCCCTGCCGCTCACCAACCCACACCGCGCTGTTGCTGCGCCCCAGGCCGCTGACCGTCACACGCTTGCTCGCCGCGTCATCGGTAAACCCGCTGATGGGCAACCACTGCTTTACATAGCCACGGCAATACCCGGCGTCGTTAGCCATCACGTACCGGCATGAGCAATATTCCTTGGCGGTGTAGGCGCTGATGATGTCCGGGAATGCCCACAGCGCCACCCGCTCCTGCCAGATCCAGCCGAGCAAGACGATCGACAGGATCAACCACAACGTGTTGAACGGATGGCGACGAACAAAACCGCGGCGGTTCATGGTTGCTCCTTCGCGACAAAGGCCTTGAGCGCGAGCTTGAGCAGTTCGTTGTGTCGGTAGCTGCCGTCGCGATCATCGCCGTAGCGCACGATCACCAAGTGTTCGCCGGGCATCACGTACATCGCCTGCCCCCAATGACCCAGTGCGGCGAACGTGTCGGCGGGAGCATCGGGCCAGGGGGTTGCCCCCCTCTCTATCGGGCGATTGAGCCACCAATGGCCGCCGGGCACTGCTTCGTCCTGATTGGCCTGGTAGCGGGCGAATGGTGTGCGGCTGAAGGCGACCCAGTCTTTGGGCACCCGTTGTCGATCGCCCCAGCGTCCGTCGCGGGCCATCAGCAGGCCGACCCGTGCCAGGTCCCGGGCGGTGAGGTAGGCATAGGACGAGGCGACGAAGGTGCCGCTGGCATCGGTTTCCCAGACCGCATGGTCAATCCCCAAAGGTTCGAACAGCGCGGTCCACGGGTAGTCCGTGTACCGCGTCGGACCGACAATGGTTTTCAACGCCGCCGACAGCAGATTGGTGTCACCACTGGAATAACGGAAGGCCTGGCCGGGCTGGGCGTAGCCGTCGTGGCCAGCGGTGAACGCGGCAATATCCTGGCGACCACGGGTATAGAGCATGGCCACCACCGACGACTTCAACGGTGCGTATTCATAGTCTTCCTGCCAGTCCAGCCCCGACGCCCAGTGCAGCAGATCGGCCATGGTCATGGTCGGGTGCTTTTGCATCGCTGGATAGAACTTCAGCACCGGGTCATCGAGCTTGAACAGACCCTCGCCATAGGCCACGCCGAGGACCGTGGCCATCAGGCTTTTGCTGATGGACCAGGTCAGGTGCGGGGTGTCGGCAGTGGTCGGGCCGGCGTAGCGCTCATAGATCAGTTGACCGTCGCGGATCACCAGCAAGGCATCGGTGCGGATGCCTTGGCGGGTGGTGTCGTCGCGGGGTGGGAAGGCGTAAGCCTCCAGGGCCTGCAGTGCCGGGCCGGTGACTGCCGGGGCGGTTGACCATTGAGCGCCAGGCCAGTTTTCGGCGCGGGCCGGGAGGCTGAGCAGCAGCAGGAACAGCAGGGGCAAGCCTTTGAACATGGTGGGGGCTCGGGGGGATTGGCCTGCTGAGCCTAGTCGAGGTTGATGACAGTTCTGGAGTTTGTGTGGGGCCTAAGGCCGCCTTCGCTGGCAAGCCAGCTCCTACAGGGGTCTGTGAACAATACAAAACCAGTGTAGGAGCTGGCTTGCCAGCGAAGAGGCCCGTCAGAACACCGCCAACGCCTTGGCCAGTCGCTTCCCTCGCGCAACCGCCGCCAAATCCATCACCGCCCGATCCCGCTGCCACATCGCCGCCCAATGAGGCGGGCCATCGGTCAGTGCCTGATCCATCTCCGTCTTGAGCCCATCGAACTGCGCAAACAACCCCCCGAGCAACACATGCCCGGCCAGGTTGTTCGGTGCCTGGCGGCTGGCTTCCGCGCACCCGGCCAACAGCGCCAGCAAGCGCAATTGCAGCGATTGCGGCCAGTCGCTGTCGTGGCCGACGCCATACAGCCAGGCCGTCATCGCGCTCAATACGTAGATGTCTTCGAGGGTGCGGAACGGTTTGACGTAAGCCTCCCAGCCATCCCCCGCCAGCAATTCGCAGGACGCGCCATCGAGCATCAACCGGCTGTGGCTGATGTCGGGCATCAGCGCAATCGCCGGCAGTTTTTCCAGGCGCACGCCCGGTTCATCGGGATAGACCACCGCCAGGCTCAGGCGCGGGGCTTGGCCGAGGTCTTCACTGCGGGCGGCGACCAGCAACCAGTCGGCCGCGTCGCCGGCGGTGACGAAATCCTTGCGCCCGCTCACGCGCAATCCACCCAGGCGGGTCTGCATGTCCGCCACCCGCAGGCTGCGCTGTTCCGTCGCGCATAACGCGCCGAGGCTCGGCGGCGCGCTGGGCCAGAGCATGCGCAACGCGGCCTGATACCCCACCAGAAAGGCCAGCCCCGGCGTAGCCATCAGGCGCCCGCCAAGCACTGCCAACTCAAACGGCGTCACCGTTCCAAGGCAGTGCTGCAAGTGCGCGAATCCTTCGCCCAAGTCCGGATTGGCGAGCAAGCGATCGCGGCGGTGCAACAGGGTTTGCCAGGGCATAAGGGGCTCCTTGTGGGCTGTCATATAAGCATCACCAAAGCTTAATGGCGATGACACCGGGGCTACATAGCCTGACTTTGCACAACACGGCTGCATAAAGAAAGTCGATCGGCTGCAACCCACGACGGGTGAACAGCCCGTACGGAGACTCGCAATGACTCAGATCGCCCGCATCAGCGACACCGGCAATGAACGCCGCCTGCAAGCCGAACGCCTGGTGGGCGTCGAGGCCATGCAGGAAGCCCAGGCCTTGCGCTTCAACGTGTTCAGCGGCGAATTCAACGCCAAACTCAAAGGCGCGGAGCTGGGCCTGGACATGGATGACTATGATGTTCACTGCGCCCACATCGGCGTGCGTGACCTGAACAGCGGGCGTCTGGTGGCGACCACCCGCTTGCTCGACCATACGGCCGCCAGCAGCCTCGGCAAGTTCTACAGCGAAGAAGAATTCAGCCTGCATGGCCTGGTTCACTTGAAAGGCCCGATCCTGGAAATCGGCCGTACCTGCGTCGACCCGGCTTATCGCAACGGCGGCACCATCGCCGTGCTCTGGGGCGAACTGGCCGAAGTGCTGAACCAGGGCGGCTACAGCTATCTGATGGGTTGCGCGAGCATCCCGATGCAGGACGGTGGCATCCAGGCTCACGCAATCATGCAGCGCCTGCGCGAACGCTACCTGTGCACCGAACACCTGCGGGCCGAACCGAAAAAACCGCTGCCGGCCCTGGACATCCCGTCCAACGTCATCGCCGAAATGCCACCATTGCTCAAGGCCTACATGCGCCTGGGCGCGAAAATCTGCGGTGAGCCGTGCTGGGACGAAGACTTCCAGGTCGCCGACGTGTTCATCCTGCTCAAGCGCGACGAACTCTGCCCGCGTTACGCCAAGCACTTCAAGGCGGCCGTGTGATGAGCCGGTTGCGGGTGTACGCGCGGATTGCGCGAGTGTTGGTGGTGGTGGCGCTGGGGTTGACCATGGCCGGCCTGTTCGGCTTGCTCGAGCGCCTGGGGATCGCCCATTCGATGGTCCGCCGCCAGCGATGGTCGCGGTTCTTCATGGCGCGCCTGGCCAATGCCCTGCCCTTTCGCGTCACCGTGCACGGGGCATTGCCAAAAGCGCCGATGCTCTGGATCAGCAACCATGTGTCCTGGACCGACATCCCGCTGCTGGGCATGCTCACGCCGCTGTCATTCCTGTCCAAGGCCGAAGTGCGTACCTGGCCCGTGGCGGGCTGGTTGGCGGCCAAGGCCGGCAGCCTGTTCATCCGTCGCGGGTCGGGCGACAGCCAGTTGATTCGTAAACAGATGACCCGCCATCTGGAGCAGGAACATCCGCTGCTGATGTTCCCGGAAGGCACCACCACCGATGGCCGTTCGTTGCGCACCTTTCACGGTCGATTGCTGTCGGCGGCGATCGATTCCGAAGTGAAACTGCAACCGGTGGCGATTCGTTATCTGCGCGATGGAGAGCTCGATTCACTGGCACCGTTCATTGGCGATGATGATTTGCTCTCGCACTTGATGCGCTTGTTTGCCAATGATCGGGGTGAGGTGGAGATTCATCTGCTCAAGCCGATCGCTTGTGAAGGTCGCGAGCGTGCCGCGCTGGCGTTTGAAGCGCAGCAGGCGGTGCAGAAGGCGTTGTTTGGTGAAGTGGCGAAACCAGCAGAGCCGCGGCGTACCGGCGAACTGATCGCGGCGTGACACCGCCCTCCTGTAGGAGCTGGCTTGCCAGCGAAAACGGTCTGTCAGCCAATACATGTGTTGACTGACAGACCGCTTTCGCTGGCAAGCCAGCTCCTACAGGGGTTTATGTCGCTGGATGGTTCTGAGCGAAATCCTGCAACTGCGGATAGAACAACCGGAAATCCTCACTCAACGGCTCATACAACAGCCGCAACTCCTGCATCGCCCCGGCCAGCTCTTCCGGCCGGCTCAAGCGCCGCGAGATCCCCCGCAACACCTGCTCCAACACCGCGAACTCCCGGTAAGACCCCAACCAGTCATGGGCCACCATGTGCGGCGCGATCATTGCCAGGCGCTCCGGCAATTGCGGCTCGGTGGACAACACTCGGTACACGTCCGACGTGAATTGCTCCAGCGGCTGGTCGGCATACAGCGTCCAGTCCCGGGCCAGGCAATGGTCGAAGAACACGTCGAGCACGATCCCGGCATAACGCCGGCGGGTGATGGAAAACCGCGACAGCGAGATATCCACCAACGGATGGCGGTCGGTAAATACGTCGATACGCCGATGCAACTGGATGGCGGCCTCGATCTCCGGATCGAACTGCCCTAGCAGCCGTCCTTTGACGAAATCGCCATACAGGCTGCCGAGCAATTGACCGGGGCGCTGGCCACCGAGGTGCAGATGTGCGAGATAATTCATGGACGCAGCTTAGCACTGCGGCTTTACATCTGGACAACCCACATATCGTTATAACCCGATATACCGATTTTCGCGCTCATCAGAGCAAAATCATATTTGTATATCGCGAAATACCGATTTAAAGTTCGCCTCATCGCGATATAGCGTTTTACTCATCACGAGCCCCTACCCATGACTATCGACCTCGACGAAATAATAAAAGCGCTGGCACACCCAGTACGCCGAGACATCCTTACCTGGCTGAAAGACCCCAAGACGCAGTTTCCGGAACAGCTGCACAACCACGAGTACGGCATTTGCGCCGGACAGATCGACCAACGCTGCGGCCTGTCGCAGTCGACCGTGTCCGCTCATTTGGCGAACTTGCAGCGTGCGGGGCTGATCAGCAGCCAGAAAGCCGGTCAATGGCACTTCTTCAAACGCAACGAGGACGTGATTCAGGCGTTCCTCGACGCCATCGTCAAAGAGCTCAGTGCTCCGACAAGGAATTAACAATGCCCCTCTCGCTCCTCATCCTGGCCTTGAGCGCCTTCGCCATCGGCACCACCGAGTTCGTCATCATGGGTCTGCTGCCCGATGTGGCGGCCGACCTCGGTGTGTCGATCCCCGGCGCCGGCTGGCTGGTGACTGGTTACGCCCTGGGCGTGGCCATCGGTGCGCCGTTCATGGCACTGGCCACCTCCCGGCTGCCACGCAAGGCGGCCCTGGTAGCGTTGATGGGCATCTTCATCGTTGGCAACCTGCTGTGTGCCGTGGCCAGTGACTACAACGTGCTGATGTTCGCCAGGGTGGTGACTGCCCTGTGTCACGGTGCGTTCTTCGGCATCGGTTCGGTGGTGGCAGCAGGCCTGGTGCCGGCGAACAAGCGTGCGTCGGCCGTGGCCTTGATGTTTACCGGCCTGACCCTGGCCAACGTGCTGGGCGTGCCACTGGGCACGGCGCTCGGTCAGGAAGCCGGCTGGCGCTCGACGTTCTGGGCCGTGACCGTGATCGGTGTGATTGCGCTGATCGGCTTGATCCGCTTCCTGCCGGCCAAGCGCGATGAAGAGAAACTCGACATGCGCGCCGAACTGCGCGCCCTCAAGGGTGCCGGGATCTGGCTGTCCCTGAGCATGACCGCATTGTTCGCGGCGTCCGTATTCACCCTGTTCACCTACGTCGCCCCGCTGCTCGGCGATGTCACCGGCATCTCGCCCAATGGCGTGACCTGGACCCTGATGCTCATCGGCCTTGGCCTGACCGTCGGCAACATCATCGGCGGCAAGCTGGCGGACAAAAGCATGGCTGCAACGCTGATTGGCGTCTTCATCTCGATGGCCGTGATCTCTACCGTGCTGACCTGGACCAGCGTCGCGCTGATCCCGACCGAAATCACCCTGTTCCTCTGGGCCACCGCGTGCTTTGCCGCCGTACCCGCCCTGCAAGTGAACGTCGTGACCTACGGCAAGGCCGCACCCAACCTGGTGTCAACCCTGAACATCGGCGCCTTCAACATCGGCAACGCCCTCGGCGCCTGGGTCGGCGGCAGCGTCATCGCCCACGGCTTCGGCCTGACCAGCGTGCCGCTCGCGGCAGCCGCACTGGCGGTACTCGCCCTGCTGGTGACCCTGATTACGTTCCGTCAGCGCGGCAATCCCGAACTGGCCCCTGCTACCAACTGATCTCTACAAGAGAACTAATTTCATGACGACTATTTTCGATCCGATCAAACTGGGCGACCTCGAGTTGGCCAACCGCATCATCATGGCGCCGCTGACCCGCTGCCGTGCCGACGAAGGCCGGGTGCCGAACGCGCTGATGGCCGAGTACTACGTGCAACGCGCCTCGGCCGGCCTGATCCTCAGCGAGGCCACTTCCGTCACGCCGATGGGCGTCGGCTATCCGGACACCCCGGGCATCTGGTCCAACGACCAGGTGCGTGGCTGGACCAACGTCACCAAAGCGATCCACGGCGCGGGCGGCAAGATCTTCCTGCAACTGTGGCACGTCGGCCGGGTGTCCCACACCTCGTACCTGAACGGCGAAGCGCCGGTCGCACCGAGTGCCATCCAGCCCAAGGGTCACGTCAGCCTGGTTCGTCCACTGGCCGACTACCCGACCCCGCGCGCCCTGGAAACCGCTGAAATCGCCGACATCGTCGACGCCTACCGTGTGGGTGCCGAAAATGCCAAGGCCGCCGGTTTCGACGGCGTGGAAATCCACGGCGCCAACGGTTACCTGCTCGACCAGTTCCTGCAAAGCAGCACCAACCAGCGCACCGACCACTACGGTGGCTCCCTGGAAAACCGGGCGCGCCTGTTGCTGGAAGTGACCGATGCCGCGATCGAAGTCTGGGGCGCCGGCCGCGTCGGAGTGCACCTGGCCCCGCGCGCCGACTCCCATGACATGGGCGACGATAACCTCGCCGAAACCTTCACCTACGTCGCTCGCGAACTGGGCAAACGCGGCATCGCCTTCATCTGTTCCCGCGAAAAAGAAGCCGGCGACAGCCTTGGCCCGCAACTGAAAGAAGCCTTCGGCGGCCCGTACATCGCCAACGAACGCTTTACCAAGGACAGCGCCAACGCCTGGCTGGCCAGCGGCAAGGCGGATGCGGTCGCCTTCGGAGTGCCGTTCATTGCCAACCCTGACTTGCCAGCACGCTTGAAAGCGGATGCGCCGTTGAACGAGGCCCGTCCTGAACTGTTCTACGCCAAGGGGCCGGTTGGCTACATCGACTATCCTACGTTGTAAGTTTCACCCCTGAAACGCAAAAGCCCCGACTTGAAAGAGCCGGGGTTTTTTATTGCATGCGACAACTCAATACTAACGGCATAACAAGTTCCGCATCCACCAACAACAGCTGGCCACATGCAATAAATCATTACACATCTGATAAGCGAGATCACTAAAACCTCACTATCTTTATAATCACACACCTAACTAACAAGAGCAAAACATCATGGACGATACCGATATCTCCAATCTCGAAATCGAGTTCAAGGAAATCATCAAAGAAGCCAAGGAAGAAGAACCAGGCGTCTGGAATAACGTTAGACGTGTCACCTCGCATAGCCACGTCATGTTGTACTTTTACAATGGTACGGCTGAAACTTTCAAACTGACTGCTGCCAGCTGGAACGCAGGCGCAGAGCTGGAAAAATATGTCATCGCCCCTTGGGACTATCTCTCGTTCGTCCTGCGCGAAGAAATCCCTTTCTTTGCCAGAGGGCGAACTTCGACACAAGCAAGACACAGCTTTACTTATAAAAGCGACAACCAGGCATTTGAATTTTCAACGGGACTGAAGGTAAGGAAAGATTATGAGGCTTTATCCTTTTCGCCGAACACCGTCGCGCAAAGAGAACATACTATCAAATCCGTCGGCAACGCCCCGCTACGGTGCTCCTCCCGGATCACCCGAACCATGGCCAATAAACCTTATCACTACGGTGTTGTGATAAGTTTGGGAGGCGATTACTGAGCTTTCTTCCACAAAGAGCTTGCCTGCCTGAAACACAAAGCCCGACTCGAAAGAGCGGGCTTTTCATGTGGGCGCTCGCCGCTTCAATCAGAGCTCCAACACCATCTCATGCCACGCCATCCCGCCATGATCGGAGGCGGAAGGCTTGATGTAGGCGAAGCCAAAACCCGCGTAGAGCGCAATATGCCGCTCCTTGCACATCAGGTGGATGCTGGCCTTGTTCACCGCGCGCATCCGCTCGATGAACTCAGCCATCAAACGTTTTGCCAGGCCTTGTCCCTGAAAATCCGGATGCACCACCACCGACATGATGACCACATGCGGGCCGGCCGGGTCGTGGCCGATCAGTTCCTTGAACGCCTCGTCCGACATTTCCACTTCAAACGCCGCGCCGGAGTTGATGAAACCGGCGACGACGCCGTCCACTTCGGCCACGATAAAGCCCTCGGGCCAGGTGGCGATGCGGGTCGCTATTTTTTCCCGGGTCGCGGCTTCGTCACCTTCGTAGGCAAGGGTTTCGATGGCGTAGCAGCGGTCCAGGTCAGCGGGGGTGACGTGGCGAATGACGGAGTTCATGTCGGCTCGAATCAGCGGGGGAAAGACAGGGGATCATAAAGCAGCGTCTGCTCGACATCGAGAGGCGAATCCCTGATCCGCCTCTCGATCCAGCCATTACGCCTTGAGCGGCAACCAGATTTCCAGCACGCCGGTGTTGAGCTTCGGGTTGAAGTCTTCGCTGTAGCGTTCGAACTCCGGGGCATCCGCCGCGTGATAACCGGACTGCGGCAGCCAGGTTTTCCAGATGTACTGAAAGGTCTGGGGCAAGGCATCCAGAGCGCCCTTGTGTTCGAACACGGCGTAGTGCTGAGGCTGGACCTCCACCCAACGATATTTGTCAGGCAGGTCGTCGAGTTTGCTGATTTCAACGCCGGCGATATATTCAAAACCGCCCTTGCCATCCGGGTTGCAACAAATGCCGTAGGTCACTTCGCTTTTTTGACCGGGAATGTTGCCAATCTCGGGAATGAATTTCTCCCAGAGGTCGGGGATCGCTTTAGTGGTTTGCGCAGTAAATCGTCCGCCCAGCCCTGCAATGAGCAGGAAGTGGCCGTTTTCAAAGCGTGGCCCGGCCGGTTTGACGCCTGTTTGCTCATCCATGACTCGACTCCTGGTACGAAAAAGTGGGTTCGGCTGGGAGTATAGAAGCCAATCCCGATTCGCCCAATTACAGTGCGTGAAGCTGCTCGACGGCGCCAGGACCGATGAACTCGTTATACCCCGATAGGATCACGTAGACTGCGAAATAGCAGAAGATCGCCGCCGATGCCAGGTATGAATAACGCAGCAGTTTGTCGCCCAGCAGCTTGCCGCCATGGCTCGCCGCGAAACACAGGCCAACACACCAGAGCACCCCGGCACATAGAAAGCCGCCCAGAAACAGCGCAGAACCGAGCGCGCCACTGCCGCCGGAACGCGCGATCAGCGTGCCGCCCACCGCCGCGAACCAGAGAATGGCGCTGGGTGATGACATGGCGAGGAAGATGCCGCGGAAAAACTTCCTGCGGTATGAGTTCTGCCCCGCCTCCCCTGCCTGGGCCAGCACCGCCTCATGGTGAATCGCCGAATGGATCATCTTCGCCGCGAAATACACGAGCAACGCCGAACCACCGATCCACAACACCCAGCGCACGGTTTCGAACTGCAGCAAAACAGTCATGCCCGCCAGTGCCAGCACCGCATAGATCAGGTCCCCGACGCAGGTCCCCAACCCCAGCGCGAAGCCTTGAAAATAGCCGCGTTGCATCGCCAGGGTGATCATCGCGATATTGGCCACGCCTATGTCCAGGCACAGCGAAAGGCTCAGCAAGAAGCCACTGCTAAATTCCATCGACCCGCTTCCTTCACAAAATTTTGTTTACTAAAGTGGCTGGACAGTTTGCCACAACAGCCCGTACATTCCGCCACAGGCCACCGCAGTGGCCAGCGTCGCTCGGACGGTTCCGGGCGCTCACGTTATCCGAGGCAACAATGGCTAACCCAGGTTCGCCGCGCCGCTTTGCGCGCATAGATCGACTCCCCCCTTACGTATTCAACATCACGGCCGAGCTGAAGATGGCTGCCCGTCGTCGTGGCGAAGACATCATCGACTTCAGCATGGGCAACCCTGACGGCCCTACTCCGCCGCACATCGTCGACAAACTCGTCACCGTCGCCCAGCGCGAAGATACCCACGGCTACTCCACGTCCAAGGGCATTCCGCGCCTGCGCCGGGCGATTTCCAACTGGTACAAGGATCGCTACGCGGTCGACATCGACCCGGAAAGCGAAGCCATTGTCACCATCGGCTCCAAGGAAGGCCTGGCGCACTTGATGCTGGCGACCCTCGACCAGGGCGATACCGTGCTGGTGCCGAACCCGAGCTACCCGATCCATATCTACGGTGCCGTGATTGCCGGCGCCCAGGTGCGGTCGGTGCCACTGATACCGGGCGTGGACTTTTTCGCCGAGCTGGAAAGCGCGATTCGCGGTTCGATCCCGAAACCGAAAATGATGATCCTCGGCTTTCCGTCCAACCCCACCGCCCAGTGCGTGGAGCTGGATTTCTTCGAGCGGGTGATCGCCCTCGCCAAGCAGTACGATGTGCTGGTGGTGCACGACCTGGCCTACGCCGACATCGTCTACGACGGCTGGAAAGCGCCGTCGATCATGCAAGTGCCTGGCGCCAAGGACATCGCGGTGGAGTTTTTCACCCTGTCCAAGAGCTACAACATGGCCGGCTGGCGCATCGGCTTCATGGTCGGTAACGCCGAACTGGTCAACGCCCTGGCGCGGATCAAGAGCTACCACGACTACGGCACTTTCACTCCGCTGCAAGTCGCCGCCATTGCTGCACTGGAAGGCGATCAGCAGTGTGTCAAAGACATTGCCGAGCAATACCGCCAGCGGCGCAATGTGCTGGTCAAAGGCCTGCATGAATTGGGCTGGATGGTGGAAAACCCGAAAGCTTCGATGTATGTCTGGGCCAAGATCCCCGAGGCTTATGCACACCTGGGCTCGCTGGAATTCGCCAAGAAAATGCTCGCCGAGGCCAAAGTCTGCGTCTCGCCGGGTGTGGGGTTTGGTGAATACGGGGATGATCATGTGCGCTTTGCGCTGATCGAAAACCAGGACCGGATTCGCCAGGCCGTGCGCGGGATTCGCGGGATGTTCCGGGCGGATGGGTTAGCCACCAAATCCAACGCCTGACGTAGAGCCCCTGCAGGAGCTGGCTTGCCAGCGAAAGCGGACGGACAGTCAACATCAATGTTGAATGTCAGGCCCTCTTCGCTGGCAAGCCAGCTCCTACATTTGGTTTACGGTGTTGCTTAGACGAACATCGACAACAGCAGGATGAAGCCCAGCGCGACGATAGACAGGATGGTTTCCATCGCCGTCCAGGTCTTGAAGGTTTCCGCCACGGTCATGTTGAAGTACTGCTTCACCAGCCAGAAGCCGGCGTCGTTGACGTGGGACAGGATCAACGAACCCGCACCGGTCGCCAGTACCAGCAACTCACGGTTCACACCCGGAATCATCCCGACCACCGGCACCACGATGCCCGCGCCGGTGATGGTCGCCACGGTCGCCGAACCGGTCGCGATACGAATCACCGCCGCCACGAGCCAGGCCAGCAGGATCGGCGAGATCTGTGCGTTCACTGCCATATGGCCGATCACGTCACCCACGCCGCTGGTCACCAGCATCTGCTTGAAACCACCACCGGCACCGATGATCAGAATGATCGCGGCGGTCGGCGCGAGGCTGGCGTCGAGCAACTTCAGGATCTTGTTCGAACCCATGCCTTGCTTGTGGCCGAAGGTGTACAGCGACAGCAGCAACGCCAGCAACAGCGCCGAGATCGGGTGGCCGACCAGGTCCATGAAGGAGCGCGCGAAATTGCCTTCCGGCAGGACCACGTCGGCAAAGGTCTTGAGCAACATCAGGAACACCGGCAGCAGCACGGTGATCAGGGTGATGCTGAAGCTCGGCAGTTCGGCCGAGTCCGGTTCGCGCGCCAGTTGATCCACCAGCTCCTGGTTAGGGTGGCCGGGGATGTACTTGGCAATGAAGGTACCGTAGATCGGGCCGGCGATGATGGCCGTCGGCAGCGCAACGATCAGGCCGTACAAAATGGTTTTACCGATGTCGGCGCCAAATACGCCGATCGCCAGCAACGGCCCCGGGTGTGGCGGAACCAGACCGTGTACCGCAGACAGACCGGCCAGCAACGGGATACCGATCTTGATGATCGATACGCCGGTACGCCGGGCAACGATGAACACCAGCGGGATCAACAGCACGAAGCCGATTTCGAAGAACAGCGGAATGCCGACCAGGAAGGCGGCGAACATCATCGCCCACTGCACCTTGTCCTTGCCGAACGCACGGATCAGCGTCTGGGCAATCTGATCCGCCCCGCCCGATTCGGCCATCATTTTGCCGAGCATGGTCCCCAGCGCCAGGATGATACCGACGAAACCGAGCACCCCACCGAAGCCGTCCTGGAACGCCTTGATGATGGTGCCGATCGGCATGCCGGAGGTCAGCCCGAGGAAAGCTGCGGCGATGATCAGGGCAATGAAGGGGTGGAACTTGAACTTGGTGATCAGGACGATAAGCCCGATTACCGTAACCACTGCGTCGAGCAGCAGGAACGTCTCGTGGGACATGCCAAACATTAGGGGTGTCTCCTGGTTGTTGTTGTTATTAAAGCGGGTAATTCGCGAGCCATCAGGACAGCGCTACCTTTTCGAGGCAAATTCATACGGCGCGTTTCAGGCCATGCGCCTGCCACCAGTCATGTGCTTGTTTCGCCAATTGGTCGACGCTGTAGTTCGAAGCGTCCAGAGCCAGGGTCAGGGGCTCACCAACGGGTGACTCAAGGGTGGCGAACTGGCTGTCGATCAACGTTGACGGCATGAAGTGGCCCGGACGATGGGAGACACGATCGGCGGCGACTTCAGGCGTCAGCTCCAGGAATACGAAGCCCAGGCCCGGCAAGGCGCTGCGCAGACGTTCACGGTAAATGTGTTTGAGCGCCGAACAGGTCAGCACCGGGCGTTGACCCGTGGCGTCGATGCGGCGCAGCTCATCGCACAGGCTGTCGAGCCAGCCGGCACGGTCTTCGTCGTTCAGGGGGATACCTGCGCTCATCTTTTCGATATTGGCGGCAGGGTGAAAGGAGTCGCCTTCAATGGCGGTCGCGCCGCTGAGTTGGCACAAGGCCTCGCTGACGCACGTCTTGCCGCAACCGGCAACGCCCATGATGACCAGGGCGGTGATGGAATGATTCATGTAACACCTCAGCGCGCAGACAGCGCTACCTTTGCTGGTTATGACACTGGAGCAAAAGCAGAAGTTGCCGACGCCTTCTTGTCATTTTTGTGGGTTGCAGCGTGTTCGTTCCCAATACCAAAAAGCGGGAATCAGGCAGACCCCGCTCAAGCATTTGCAGCTGCATCGAGACAGCGCTACCTTAGTGCCTTGAATTTTGTTTGGCAAGCCGCCCGATGACCTCTCCTAAAAACGATAAGAATACTCGCACCACTGGCCGCCCTACCCTGAATGAAGTGGCGCGCCTGGCCGGTGTCAGCCCGATCACCGCGTCCCGGGCCTTGCGCGGCGTCAGTACGGTCGCCACCGAACTGGTGGAAAAAGTCCAGAAAGCCGCCCTCGAACTCAACTACGTGGTCAACCCCGCTGCCCGCGCATTAGCCTCGGCCCAGAGCCATTCCGTGGTGGTTTTGGTGCCGTCGCTGTCCAATTTGCTGTTCATCGACACATTGGAAGCCATTCATCAGGTTTTGCGCCCCAAGGGCTTCGAAGTGCTGATCGGCAACTTCCACTACTCGCGCGATGAAGAAGAAAACCTGCTGCGCAACTACATGGCCTATCAACCTCGCGGCTTGCTGCTGACCGGTTTCGACCGCACCGAAAGTTCGCGCCGGATGATCGAGGCGAGCAACATTCCATGCGTCTACATGATGGAGCTGGACAGTGCGGCCGGGCTCAACTGCGTCGGTTTTTCGCAACTTGCCGCCGGTGAAACGGCGGCGGAACATTTGCTCTCCCGCGGCCGCAAGCGCCTGGCCTACATCGGCGCGCAGCTGGATCAACGCACGTTGCTGCGTGGCGAAGGTTTTCGCAAAGCGCTGCAAAAGGCCGGTTTGTATGACCCGGACCTGGAAGTCCTGACCCCGCGCGCCTCCTCCGTCGGTTTGGGCGGTGAACTGTTCCTGCAACTGATGGCCAGCCATCCTGATGTCGATGCGATCTTCTTCGGCAACGACGACCTGGCCCAGGGCGCCCTGCTCGAAGCCATGCGCTGCGGGATCAAGATTCCCCAGCAGGTCGCGATCCTCGGCTTCAACGATCTGCCGGCCTCGGCCCACATGGTTCCGCGGCTGAGCAGCATCAGCACGCCGCGCGAAGCCATTGGTCGGCGTTCGGCGGAATTGATGTTGACCTTGCTGGCTGGCAACGCGGTGGCCAAACCGGTGCAGGACATGGGGTTTGAGTTGAAAGTACGCGAGAGTACCTGACAGTTTCTGACTTGATGTCTCCCTTCAGCAGGCACACTATTAAATCCCCGAAGCCTTGATCCGCTAACGGAGTAGCCCGATGGAACATTCACTGAAAATCCTGGGTAAAGCTTCATCAATCAACGTCAGAAAAGTCCTGTGGACCTGTGAGGAACTGGGCGTTGCCTACGAACGCGAGGATTGGGGCGGCGGGTATGCCTCGACGCACACGCCGGAGTTTCTCCGGCTCAATCCCAATGCACTGGTGCCCGTGATCATCGATGAGGCCGGCGTGCTGTGGGAGTCCAACACCATCTGCCGTTATCTGGCCAGCAAACACCAGAACACCGATCTGCTGCCGCACGAACCGGCGGCACGTGCCCGGGTGGAGCAGTGGATGGATTGGCAAGCCACCGAACTCAACGCGGCCTGGAGCTATGCCTTCACGGCATTGGTGCGCAAGGATCCGGAGTTCCAGGACCCGCATCACATTGCCGCCGGTGTGCGCGGCTGGAATCAGAAGATGGGCATCCTCGAGCATCAGCTCGCGGCCACCAAGGCGTATGTCGCCGGGCCACGGTTCACCCTGGCCGATATTGTCATCGGGCTGTCGGTCAACCGCTGGCTGATGACGCCCATGGATCGGCCTGACTACCCCGCCATCGACGAGTATTTTCAGCGCCTGGCCCAACGCCCGGGATTCTTGAAGCATGGCTGCAACGGCCTGCCTTGATGCCATGCCTGGGGTCGACCGCTCCCGCCCAGCGGCAAAAGGTTTCCCGCAAACCGGCAGCGACCGCCTGCCAGTTAAAACATAACTGATTTCCCAGTTCGCCAATGCCCCCTTGGCCCCGTTTCGTAAACGCGCTTTACAACATCCTTTCTTAATTGCCCGGGACCCTTTTCATAAGTACTCAAGCCTCATGCGCGTCAATAACGTCTGACTCAAATGCCAACTGTTACTTCTGCCAGTAGATATCTTCCGAGCCTTGGGCGATTCTTTGCTTAGCTTCATGTTTTTCAATACGCGCGTGGTGTGTGTTTCATGTCATTTCAGACAATCGTTCCAGAACGATGAAGAGGCATCGCTTGCCATTTATTTATCGCATTTCAATTCAAAAAAGGCCGGAGCAGTATATGAAAAGAGTATCAATGGTTTGTAAAATTGCATCGAGCGTCATGGCCATCACCAGCATGGTCATGCCCCTGATCGGTTTAGCGCAAGAGTCCAAAGCATCAGGCAAGTACACTTTATTTACTCCATCGATGAACAAGCAGCAGAAAATCGACATTCGGAAGAAAATCGACAAACAGTTACTTCTCAAAACTGGCGGCCAGCAAATCAGCCCAACTCAGGTTGCCTATGACAAAGGCGACGCCGTGATCACGTTTTCTGTACCAAGCACCCCAAACACGACCTGCGACTTTGGTTATGTGTGTTTCTGGGAGCATAATAATTACGTGGGAAAAAAATTGTCACTTAGAAGCCAGCCGCCTCAAAGTGCACTCACCGTGAACCTCGCGCAATACGACATGAGCAACAAAATTTCATCTTGGAAACATAATAACAATTTTTTCTACGTAGCCATCGGTGGAGCATCGCAAGCAAATGGCGGAGGTCAAATGGTCATGGCCAACACCATGGATGACCATATTGGAGGCGGGTGCTGCCCATTTTCTATCGAGCACTCAACCCCGCATGCACCACCTCCGGAGTTTAATTTTCAATCGTCTTTGAAATACGACAATTCAATGGTAAGCGTCGTCTTTAAACCCTATCCATGGTAGTCAGTCGGTTTCATTGATCGGTGCGGACATCAAAAGGCCAGCTACTGGGCAACCAAAATAAACAAGGGCGAAAAAGCGACGCTGACCATCCTGTCGTTGTGCTCGACCAGCCTGCTCTGGGCATAGAGTTCGGTCCAGGTGCCTTTGGTGCTGGCCTGTTCGGGAATGTTGAACGGACAGCAGCCCCTCCCGAGAACGATTTCCTTGATATTGCTCATGACCATGTTGCCCTTCGCGCCAGGCCCTTCTACCCCGAACACCTTCATGGAGTGAGCTTTATTATTATGCTGCCAGGATGACACCTGGCGGCTCATGTCGAAGTCCGCCAGGTTAACGGGACGGCTGATCGGTGTGCTGGCCAGCGACAATTTCTTGCCTGTGTAATCCCAGCCCTCCCAGACACAAAAATAGCCATAGTCACAGATGGGGTCAGTCGGATTGGCGTCACCGGGCACCGGGAATGTCATCACGACGGCACCGTTGTCATAAACCACTTGAGTGGCACTGACCTGGCGTCCGGCGGGTTTTCGACTGAGTTGTTGATCGATCTGCAGCTGAATAGTCGCTGTTTGTTCGGCAGTCATCGCGGGAATGAACAATGCGTACCCGCTCTGCTTGCCCGACGCCTGATTGGCATAAAAATAGAACAGCGCACCCAGGCCGAGGCATAACGCAATGCAGTCAACGAACCCTATGGCTTTCATGAAAAAAACTCCGTTCCTGAAAGCGCTGAGAAGACCCAGCGCGAGCACGAACAGAGTTCAGTTTTTGCCATGGTCTGTCTACTGACAGAAATGACAGGTTCGACCATCGGCGCAGTCAGGCTTGCCCTTCGGTGCAATGGCGCAGGAAAATCTTGCAGCTTATTTTCGGTTAGATCATCGCCCTGTTGGAGCTGCGGTGCGGCAATCCGACTTGCCAGCGAAGGCGACCTCGACCATTGCATCGCCCATGGATACGCCTTCGCCAGCAAGCTGGCTCCTACAGGGGCGACGGGGGGGCCAGGACTATCGCGTTAGCTGTGTAGCCTGCATATCAGTGCCCGAACACATCCACCTTCTTGGCCTTCTTGTCCGCGCGCTTTTCATCGGCGGTTTTCGCCGGTTTCTTCTTTGCCGCTTTTTTTGAATCCATGCCTTTGGCCATGATACGTACTCCACTCATACGGGATGTGAGATCAGGTATACACCTATCCTCGCGCCCGCGTTCTTTTATAATCGCCCGCTTTGCGCACCGACAGTCGAAGATCATGCCTAGCATCCAGTACACCTTGCTCGACGAGCCATTATGGCCGTTGATGAACAAGTTCTATCGCGCCCATCAATCGTCGATGAAAGCGGTCCGCGATGCTCGACTGTGGGTCGCCAGGCGCGACGATATCGTGGGTGCGCTGTGTTTGCGGCCGGTCTCGGGCGGGCATTGGTTGACGGGGTTGTTCATTGATCCGGCCTGCCGGGAACAGGGTATTGCCGCTGCGTTGATTGCCGAAGCGGTCAAAGGACTCGACAGCCCGGTCTGGTTGTTCTGCCATCCGGACTTGCGTGGCTTTTACGAGCGGCGTGGCTTTGTCTTCGATCCGCCAATGCCTTACGCCCTGGTCGAACGGTTGAGCCGTTACGCGCGCAGCAAACCGATGATTGCCATGGGTCTGGAGGCGAATAAAAGTTAATGGCTGATGAAGATCCCACTGTGTGGTTTTGTGGTGGTCTCGGTTTAATCGTCCGCAGCCGGATCCAGCTCCGGAAACATCACTTCGGTAAACCCGAACTTGCTGAAATCGGTAATGCGCGATGGATACAACCGCCCGATCAGGTGATCGCATTCATGCTGCACCACTCGCGCATGGAAGCCCTCGGCGATGCGCAAGATCGGCTGCCCCTTGGGATCGACTCCTTCGTAGCGAATCTGCCGGTAACGATCCACCGCGCCGCGCATGCCGGGTACCGACAGGCAGCCTTCGAATCCCTCTTCGAGGAATGGGCTCAACGGCGTGATCAGCGGATTGATCAGAATGGTCTGCGGTACCGCTTCGGCGTCCGGGTAGCGCTCGCTGTGCTCGAAACCGAAGATCACCAGTTGCAGGTCGACGCCGATCTGCGGCGCGGCCAGGCCAACACCGCCGACGCTTTCCATGGTTTGGAACATGTCGTCGATCAGTTGCCACAGCTCGGGGCTGTCGAACATTTCAGCCGGGACCGGCGGGGCAATGCGCAGCAGGCGTTCATCGCCCATTTTCAGGATTTCACGGATCATTTGGTGACTTCGTCAGTGGTGGGCTTGATCGAGTGATCCCGACCCAGTCCCGAAACGTGGTGTTTGGGTTCGTGGTCGAGTTCGCCGGGGACTTTTTCGCCATCATTCTTGCCCTCGGTCGACATGTGCTCGATCACTGCATTCATCTCGGCGCCCAGCAACAGCACCGCGGCGGAAATATAGAAGTACAGCAATAGCACGATGATCGCACCGATACTGCCATACATGGCGTTGTAGTTGGCGAACTCCTTGACGTACAGCCCGAAGCCCAAGGAGGCGAGGATCCACACCACCACTGCCAGCACCGATCCCGGCGTGATAAAGCGAAACTCCTGCTTGACGTCGGGCATGACGTAATAAATCAGCGCCACCGCCACCATCAGCAGGACCACTACCACCGGCCAGCGGGCGATGGTCCAGAGGATGACGATGAAGTCTTCAAGGCCGACTTGCGACGCGATCCAGCCCATCACCTGCGGCCCGAGCACCATCAGCGCGGCGGCGATCAACAGCATGCCGGCGATGCCGATGGTGTAGATGATCGACAGCGGGAAACGTTTCCACGCCGGACGGCCTTCGACCACGTCGTAGGCGGCGTTCATCGCGCTCATCATCAGCCGTACACCGGCAGACGCCGTCCACAGGGCAATCACGATACCCACCGACAGCAAACCACCCTTGGATTGCTGGAGTTGGTCGATCACCGGATTCACCTGTTCCAATGCCTGGGGCGGCAGGACCAGCTCCGATTGCAGGCGCAGCCAGGAGAAGAAGTCCGGCAGGTGCAGGAAACCGATCAGGGCGATCAGGAACAGGATGAAGGGGAACAGCGAGAACAGCATTTGATAGGCCAGCGCCGAGGCATAGGTCGACATCTCGTCGTCGACGAACTCGGTGACGGTGCGCACCATCACGCGGTGGATGGGCAGACCTTTCATGTCCGGGAAAATCATAAGCGTCTCCATTCGCCGCTCAATGGGTGAAGTCGTGGCGACTCAGGGGCCGTTTTTCTAGATCAAAGTAGCCTAATTGGCGACTTTGAAACAATTTTCCGGCGCAAGTTCAGGCTGACACAAAAACGGCCATCCGTAGATGGCCGTTCCTGATCATCGTCAAAGGCCCATTCAAGCCTTGTCGATACCTTTCTTGAGCGCGTCCTTGGCTTTGCCCACCGCTTGCTGAGCTTCGCCTTTCTTTTCCTGCACCACGCCTTCGGCGCGCATTTTGTCGTTACCGGTGGCCTTGCCGACGCCTTGCTTGACGTTGCCGGCGGCTTCGTTGGCCATGCCTTTTACTTTATCGCCAGTGCTGCCCATGGTGTTTCTCCTGTGAACAATCGAACGGGAAAGTAGTTACACAAAGATTGACCGGAGGCGTTTACGCGGAGTTTCATTTATTTTCACCGCGACATTTCATCGTTCAGTGCAGGTTGGGCTTTATGTTTGCCGATCAACCCCCGAGAATGCGCAACGTATTCAGGCCTTGGCGCTGAAGATCCAATCCCGTAGGAATGTTATGAAACTCGATAAAAAGCAGGCCATTGCCCGCAGAAACCAGGAACTC
The DNA here is from genome assembly GCF_006094435.1 of Pseudomonas sp. MPC6. Taxonomy (NCBI): domain Bacteria; kingdom Pseudomonadati; phylum Pseudomonadota; class Gammaproteobacteria; order Pseudomonadales; family Pseudomonadaceae; genus Pseudomonas; species Pseudomonas sp. MPC6. The sequence goes on from NZ_CP034783.1 coordinate 5,473,918, forward strand.
GGCGGTGCTGTGCTTGGCGTCAACAACTGCCACTTCACCGAATTGAACCGCAATCGCAACATCTGGTGGTTCGATATCCCGGTCGCGCGCCTGGCCGTCGGTCAGTACGAATGGATTCACCTGCTGATGCACACCCCGGATACCGACGAACTGTTGCATTTGAAAGTGCCGACGGTGTTCCTGCGCGAGAAGCTCGAAGGCCTGGTGGTGCGCAACCAGGGCAAGCGCAAGGCTGCGTTGAGCCTGGAACTGAGTGCAGACAAGGATTCGTACTTGCAGGACATGCGCCCGGCGGGCACCAACGTCAATTTCGCGCAGTTCCGCCTCTAAGAGCAAAAACAAAAGCTTCGCGAGCAAGCCCGCTCCCACAGGTGACCGCATTCCTACTGAAGGAACCCGGTCAAACATGTGGGAGCGGGCTTGCTCGCGAAGGCGACCTGACAGGCGCTGAAGTTTTCCGGCCAGATAAAAAAAACCCCGCATTTGCGGGGCTTTTTGTTTTTACGCGCTGACCTTCTTCGCAGCCAGCTTCTTCAGCTCTTCATCGCGCAACTCGCGACGCAGGATCTTGCCGACGTTGGTGGTCGGCAGCGCATCGCGGAACTCGACAGACCGTGGAACCTTGTAGCCAGTGACATTGGCGCGCATGTGCTCCATCACCTGTTCCTTGGTCAGGGTCACGCCCGGCTTGGCGACGATGAAAATCTTGATCGCCTCGCCCGACTTCTCGTCCGGCACGCCGATGGCCGCGCATTGCAGCACACCCGGCAAGGTCGCCAGCACGTCTTCGAGCTCGTTCGGGTACACGTTGAAACCGGACACCAGGATCATGTCTTTCTTGCGATCGACGATACGCATGTAGCCATCAGGCTGGATCACCGCGATGTCCCCGGTCTTCAACCAGCCATCGCTGTCGAGGATTTCATCGGTGGCTTCCTGACGCTGCCAGTAGCCTTTCATGACCTGCGGCCCCTTCACGCACAGTTCGCCGATTTCGCCCAACGGCCGTTCAACGCCAGCGTCATCGATGATTTTGCACAAGGTCGACGGCACCGGAATGCCGATGGTGCCGATCTGGATGTTCTGGATCGGATTGACCGTGGCCACCGGGCTGGTTTCGGTCATGCCGTACCCTTCGCAGATGGCACAACCGGTGACCGCTTTCCAGCGCTCGGCCGCCGCCAGCTGCAGGGCCATGCCGCCCGACAGGGTGATTTTCAGCGCCGAGAAATCCAGCTTGCGGAAGCCTTCGTTGTTGCACAGGGCGACGAACAGGGTGTTCAGGCCGACGAAGCCGCTGAATTTCCACTTCGACAGTTCCTTGACCATCGCCGTCAGGTCGCGCGGGTTGCTGATCAGGATGTTGTGGTTGCCGATCAGCATCATCGCCATGCAATGAAAGGTGAAGGCATAGATGTGGTACAGCGGCAGCGGCGTGATCAGGATCTCGCAGCCTTCGTTGAGGTTGGACCCCATCAGCGCCTTGCACTGCAGCATGTTCGCCACCAGGTTGCGATGGGTCAGCATCGCACCCTTGGCGATGCCGGTGGTGCCGCCGGTGTATTGCAGCACCGCAACGTCGCTGCTCGCCGGGTTGGCTTCAGCCACTGGCTGGCCGTGGCCCTTGCTCAGCACGTCGTTGAACTTGATGGCCTTGGGCAAGTGATACGCCGGGACCATCTTCTTCACGTACTTGATGACGCTGTTGACCAGCAGGCGCTTGAGCGGCGGCAGCAGGTCGGCCACTTCGGTGACGATCACGTGCCTGACGCCGGTTTTCGGCACGACGGCCTGGGCCAGGTGCGCCATGTTGGCCAGGCAGACCAGGGCCTTGGCACCGGAGTCGTTGAATTGGTGTTCCATCTCCCGCGCGGTGTACAGCGGGTTGGTATTGACCACGATCAGCCCGGCGCGGATGGCGCCGAAGACAGCGACCGGGTACTGCAGGAGGTTGGGCAATTGCACGGCGATTCGATCGCCAGGCTGCAAGTCGGTATGCTGTTGCAGGTAAGCGGCAAAGGCACCCGACAGTTCGTACAGTTCACCGTAGGTGATTGTCTTGCCCAGGTTGCTGAACGCCGGTTTGTCGGCAAAGCGTTGGCAGGACCGCTTCAATACCGCCTGAATATTCGGATACTCGTCTGGATTGATTTCGACAGCAATCCCGGCAGGGTACTTATCCTTCCAAAAGTCTTCGATCATGGAAGCCCACTCCTCAGCAACGCGAATTCATCACCGCATTTGATGCGATTATTATTGGTGTATGTTTTTGGTGTCTATTTTGTTGGTGAGTCTGGCTTTTTTCTTAGGCCGAGAGGTCACAAAGCGGGCCGAGAGTAGCAGCTTTGCCAAGGGTCGACTAGAGCCAAAAGCGGGCTCTACGGTCACATTAATGACTCAAGAGCATCAAGCAGTCATTTTAGAGCAAAAAACCTATAAGTCGCTGAAAGCCCTGTAAATATTGGCTTCAGGCAAAGACTGTAGGAGCGAGCTTGCTCGCGAAAAACTCGAGACCACCGCTGGGCATCTGGTTTTACGCGTTATCGTTCACGACCTTCGCGAGCAAGCTCGCTCCTGCAGCGACCCGCGCAATGCGCGGCCATTCAATGATCAGGCGATATCCCGCAACTCCCGCCGCAGGATCTTGCCCACCGGCGTCATCGGCAACGACTCACGCAACACAATGTGCTTGGGCACTTTGTACGCCGTGAAGTTTTCCTTGCAGTAGGCCTTGAGTTCTTCAAGGCTGACACCTGATTCCCGGGCGACCACGAACAGCTTCACCGCCTCCCCCGACCGCTCGTCCGGCACGCCGATCACCGCGCAGTTGGCAACTTTCGGGTGGGCCATCATCACGTCCTCGATCTCGTTGGGGTACACGTTGAAACCCGAGACGATGATCATGTCTTTCTTGCGGTCGACGATGCGCACGAAACCATCCGGGTCGATCACCGCGATGTCACCCGACTTGAACCAGCCTTCGGCATCCAGCACTTCGGCGGTGGCTTCGGGCTTCTGCCAATAACCCTTCATGATCTGCGGGCCCTTGATACACAGTTCGCCGCGCTCGCCCAAGGCCTGCTCGACGCCTTCATCGTTGATCACCTTCAGCGTGGTACCCGGCACCGGCAGGCCGACCGTGCCGATGCGCGACTGGGTGCCGTACGGATTGGTGCAGGCCACCGGCGAGGTTTCGGTCAGGCCGTAACCTTCGGTGATGCGGCAACCGGTCAACTGCTCCCAGCGCTCGGCGGTGGCCTTGACCAGCGCGGTACCGCCGGAGTTGGTGAGTTTGAGGCTGGAGAAATCCAGGGTCTTGAAGTCGGGATGGTCCATCAGCGCGACAAACAGCGTGTTGAGCCCCAGCAGCGCCGAAAACCGCCAGTTCTTCAACTCCTTGATGAAGCCGCCGATGTCCCGCGGATTGGTGATCAGTACGTTATGGTTGCCGGTCACCATCATGCACATGCAGTTCGCCGTAAAGGCATAGATATGGTACAGCGGCAATGGCGCGATCATCACCTCCTGCCCTTCGCGCAGCAGGGGTTGACCATCGGTGCCGAACTGCCCCAGGCAGGCCCGCGCCTGCTGCATGTTGGCGACCAGGTTGCCATGGGTCAGCATCGCGCCCTTGGCCAGGCCGGTAGTGCCGCCGGTGTATTGCAGCACGGCGATGTCGTCCAGACCGGCATTCAGCGGCTTGATGCCCAGGCCCCGGCCCAGGCGCAGCGCGCTCTTGAAGGAAACGGCCTGGGGCAAGGAATAGGCCGGGACCATTTTCTTCACCTTGCTCACCAGGGTATTGACCAGCCAGCCCTTGGCGGCGGGCATCAGGTCGCCCATCTTCGCTTCGATCAGGTACTGGATGTCGGTGTCGGCCAGCACTTCCTGGACCTTCTGCCCGAACATGTTCAGGTACACCAGCGCCCGGGCGCCGGAGTCCTTGAATTGATGACGCATCTCCCGCGCGGTGTACAGCGGGTTGGTGTTGACCACGATGAGCCCGGCGCGCAAGGCGCCGAACACGGCAATCGGGTAATGCAGGACGTTGGGCATCTGCACCGCGATGCGGTCCCCCGGCACCAGGTCGGTGTGGGCTTGCAGGTAACCGGCGAACGCTGCGCTGTAGCGTTCCAGTTCGGCGTAGGTCAGGGTGATCCCCATATTGCTGAAGGCCGGGCGGTCGGCAAATTTCTTGCAGGAACGCTCGAACACCTCGATCACCGACTTATAGACCCCCAGGTCGATGTCCAGGGGCACGCCGGCCGGGCGTTTGTCATTCCAGAAATCAGGTTGCATTGTTCTTGTCCTCTTTACCTGAGCCTATCCGGGAGCGCTTTTGTGTCCTTCCTGTAAACAGCAGCGAAAAACAAAAAGCGAAAAGCGAAGCTTCACGGACACTAGCAGCTATGACGAATCAGGCAAATATGCCAATAGCCGTCATTGACTGTATGAATCTTCCTCCCGTGGTGTGGGCTGTTCAGACGGCACGCTACGGATGCGCTATACAATGCAGCGACGCCCATGCCACCTGCAGCGCAAAGGAATCGCCATGATCCACGACACATTCTGGCTGACCGCGAGTGACCGCAGCCGCCTCTTCGTCAATCAGTGGCTGCCTGCTGCGCCTTTGAACGCAGTGATCCTGCTGGCCCACGGCATGGCGGAACACAGTGCCCGCTACGCCCGCCTGGCGGAAAAATGCTGTGAGCAGGGCTACGGCGTGTATGCACCGGACCTGCGTGGACATGGCAAAACTGCCGAAAACGGGACCCTGGGGCATTTCGCCGACGACGATGGCTGGTGCAAGGTGGTTGGCGACCTGGCCAGCCTCAACCAGCACATTGGTCAACACCATCCCGGCGTGCCGATCATCTTGTTGGGTCACAGCATGGGCAGCTACATCGCCCAGGCGTATCTGCTGCACCACAGTGCCAGCCTGCACGGCGCCATCCTCAGCGGTTCGAACTTCCAGCCGGTGGCGCTTTATCGAGCGGCCCGCCAGATCGCCCGACTCGAACGGTTGCGCCAGGGCCCCAAGGGCCGCAGCGCCTTGATCGAATGGTTGTCATTCGGCTCGTTCAACAACAAATTCAAACCGGTGCGCACACCGTTCGACTGGCTCAGTCGCGATCCGGCCGAGGTCGACAAGTACGCCAGCGACCCGCTTTGCGGCTTTCGCTGCACCAACCAGTTCTGGATCGATCTGCTTGGCGGCTTGCAGCAAATCAGCAAAGCGTCCAATCTCGCCCAGATCGATCCGGGCCTGCCACTGCTGGTGATGGGCGGCGAATGTGATCCGGTGAGTGAAGGCAAGCGTCTCAAGGATCTGGCTCACGCGTTGCGCGCCGCCGGTAGCCAGAACCTGCAACTGAACATTTACCCGCAGGCACGGCATGAACTGTTCAACGAGAGCAACCGTGATGAAGTGATTGCCGATGTACTGAACTGGATCGCCCAGGCGCTGAGCCATCGACGGCCACCCAGATCCGAATAGTTTTTTGTGGATTTTTTAATTTGTCACAGGAATTGAAGCAGATGACCCAGGTTACCAACACCCCTTACGAAGCCCTTGAAGTCGGCCAGACCGCCAGCTACAGCAAGACGGTCGAAGAGCGCGACATTCAGTTGTTCGCCGCGATGTCCGGCGATCACAACCCGGTACACCTGGACGCTGAATACGCCGCCGGCACCATGTTCAAGGAGCGCATCGCCCACGGCATGTTCAGCGGCGCGCTGATCAGCGCGGCCGTGGCCTGCGAGCTGCCTGGGCCGGGAACTATTTATATCGGCCAGAAGATGAGCTTTCAGAAGCCGGTGAAGATTGGCGATACCCTGACCGTACGCCTGGAGATTCTCGAGAAACTGCCGAAGTTTCGAGTGCGGATTGCCACTCGCGTGTTCAACCAGCGCGATGAGCTGGTGGTGGACGGCGAGGCGGAGATCCTGGCGCCACGCAAGCAGCAGACCGTGACGTTGCCGACCCTGCCGGCAATCAGCATCGGCTGAGATCGCCGGTCTGTAGGAGCCAGGCTTGCCGGCGAAGGCGTCCTTGAGATCGCCTTCGCCGGCAGCCTGGCTGCTAAGGGTGTACACAAAACCCTGCAGGAGCTGCCGCAGGCTGCGATCTTTTGATCTTACGGCCCTTCCTGCACCTGCACACTCGCGGTCATCCCCGAACTCATATTGATCCCCTGCGGCACCTTGTCCAGCTTGATCCGCACCGGAATCCGCTGGGCCAGCCTGACCCAGTTGAACGTCGGCTCCACCTCCGCCAGCAACTGCCCATCCGGCGTGGTGTTGCGGTCGGTAATCCCGCGACTGATGCTTTCCACGTGCCCCTCCATCGCCTCCCCGGCGCTCATCAACCAGATCTTCACCGGGTCGCCGACACGAATCCGCGGCAGTTTGGTTTCCTCGAAATACGCCTGCACATAAAACGTCGAGTCGTCGATCAGCGCCATCACCGGTTGTCCGGCGTTCACATAGTTGCCCTGGGCCAGGCGCAGGTTGGTGATATGGCCGCTGCGCGGCGCATGGACCTGGCTGCGGTCCAGGTTGAGCTGCGCGACCTTGGCTTCGGCCTGGGCTTCACGCAGTTCGCCACGGGCGATGCCGGCGTTGATTTGCGCATTCTCCCGCAGCTCGGCACTGATCGCTTGCGGCCCGAGGCTGGCGCGGCGGCTCGCTTCGCGCTCTCGCAGATTGAGTTGTTGCTGACGGGTCTGGACCACCGCTTGCGCTTTCTCCAGCGCGGCTTCGAAGCGGTCGCGGTCGATGCTCAGCAACAGATCGCCGGCCTTGACCTGCTGATTGTCGAACGCCTTGAGTTCACGCACCCAGCCCGACACGTCGGGGGCGATGACCACCACGTCGGCGCGGATCCGCGCGTCGCGGGTCCAGGGCGTCAACATGTAGTACTGCCACAAATGGAAACCGGCAAAGATCGCCACCACCACCAGGCACAGGGTGACGGCTACACGTACGGATGTACGCATGTTCAACTCCTTATAAAGGTCCGAGGACGACGGTGATCAGGGTCAATACACAGACGTACAAGGCGCAATCGAATAATGCTTCGTGCCAGATCCAGCGGCCGACCGGCGTCAGGCGCAACAACAGGCGCAAGCCGCCGGTCACCAGCAGCGCCAGCAGCACATAAATCAGAAACGGGCTGAGTAGCACACCCCCCATCGACCACTCACGCAAGCCCATTACTTTCCTCCTGTTGACGGCACCAGGCACGCCAGCTGTTCTGCAACTGCAGCACTGCGCCCTGGGCCAATTTCACCGCATCGCTGGGGGGCAACGCGTACAAGGTGTTCAAGAATTCTGCGCTGGGTTGTTCCAGCACATCGGCGCGACTGCCAGCCGGGCCTTGCTCGAGGACTTTTTCCAATTGATCGAGGTAGCGCCGTTGCGCCGCACTGACCGGTGCCTGCGCCACCGCCAGGCTCAAGCGCAAATGCAGCAGTTCGTCGCCGATGTCCAGCCCCAGCAGCCCGTCATCCCAGCGGCTGCGCGCCGGTTCCGGCAATTCGGGATAGTGTCGCGCCAGTTGCAGCAAACGATCGGCCATGCGTCCACCGAACCAGCTTTCGGCCCCGCGCAGATTGCGCCGGGTCAGGCGGACCAGATCGTGAAGCGTCGCCACCAGCAGACGGCGGCCATGCCACGTCGGATTGCGCAGGATCAATAGCCGGAAAGCCAGCACCGCCGCGCCGACACCGATCACCATGGCCTGGGCACTGTTGAAGAACGTCGCGACATCGAACTTCATCGCGTTGAGCGGCGAGATAAGCACAATGAAGTGCAGGCAGAACGAGGTCGCCGTGGCACCAATCTGCGGTTTGGCCATGCCCAGCGCACCGAAGAATAACGGCACGCCCATCCCGAGACAGAGCATGGCAAAGCTGCTCCATTGCGGCAGCAGAATCTGCCCGACGCAAAACGCCGCCGGAATGGCCAGGAAAATCCCGCGCATGAAACTCATGCCGATCTGCGCGCCGTTTTCGCGGCTGGCAAACAGGCTGCACACCACACAGGTCAGCAGCAACGCACCCGAGGCGGCGGGCCAGGCGGTCGCCAGCCAGAAACATGACACTACCAGAAACGCCAAGGCGCTGCGGGCGCCGAATACCAGCGCCAATGACAGGTCACGATGCGGGGCCAGGGTTCGCGGCGGATCGACCGTTTCCTTGCCCTCCTCCACCGCCTTCAGCGCCGCGCTCGCCGCCAGCGCGGTATCGAGCAGCAAGGCAAAACGAGCCAGGCAGAAACTTTGCGCAGAACTGATCAACGGGTCATGGGTGGCATCGAGCAACCTCGGGCGCAAGGCTTGCAGCGTGGCATTATCCGCATGGGCGAGCGCCGCCTGGACTTCGCTCATCCACGGCATCAGTTGCCCGGCCTCTTGCGGTTCCAGCTGCTTCCACTGCCGGCGCACCGAACGGGCGATGCGCAGCAACATCAACAGCTTCTGGCTCAAGCCACTGATCGAGCGCGCGCGCTGACGGCCAAGACTGCCTTCAAACCAGGCATGTTCGCGCTGGGCATCCACCGCTACGATCCTGCCGAGGATCTCCAGCAGGCCTTTGCGCGCCTGGCCGTCGCCGGCCAGGGTGGCTCGAGCGGCATTCATCCCGCTCTGCCACGCCGCCCGCGCCTGATCCGTCAGCTGCTGTTCCACCCGCATCGGCCATAGCAGCGCACTGGTGGCGGTGGCGCACAGAATGCCCAGGCAGATTTCCGTACAGCGAGCCACGGCTTGGTCAAACACCGTCAGCGGATGGGCAATGGCCGGCAAGGCGATGATCGCCACCGTATAACCGGCCAGTACAAATGAATAGGACCAGGCACTGCGCAACATCGTCGAACTGGCCGTACACAGACCGAGCCACAACGCCAAGGCCAAAAGAAACAGCCAGGGCGTCTGGGCAAACAACCCCATGAACACCACCGACATGATCGTCCCGACCAGGGTGCCCAGCAGACGCGCCAGCCCCTTCTGCACCACCATCCCGGACAAGGGTTGGGCGACGATGAAGGCGGTCATCAGCGCCCAGGCCGGTTGCTCCAGTCCCCAGCGCAATGCCAGCCACAGGGCCAGGCCGCCACCGAGCAAGGTCTTGATCGCGAATTGTAGGGCGCGGCGGTCAGGCGCAAACAAAGCCTGCAAAGTGATAGGCACTAAAAACACTCTTGGAAGGAACGATTTAACGATAGACGTGATCGGTGGGGTAACTTGAAAAACAAATTATTAGCTAGCTATCTATACCCCGTCCAGCGCTAAATACCAGACACAAAAAAACGCCAGACTGGCTGGCGCTTTTGACAGGCTATGGGCGCTTACGAGCGCGCGCGAGCCTGGTTGCGCAGGGCTTTCACCTGATCGTGATTGCGTTGCACGCCATGGTACTGACGTTCAACCAGGTCACGAATACCCACCAGGTTGTGCTTGTTGATTTTTTCCAGGGCTTCTTTGTAAGCCTTCAGCGCATGGTCTTCACCGCGCTCGGCTTCGTTCAGCACGGCTTCTTCATCCTTGCCGGTGAACATGGACTTCACGTCGACCCAGCGACGGTGCAGGTCACCGCTGACACTGGTGGAGGTTTCCGGATCACCGCCCATCGAACGCACGGCGGCTTGCAGTTCGGAAGCCGCGGTAGCACAGTCGGCGGAACGCTGCACGAACAGCGATTTCAGTTCCGGATTCTTGATGTCTTCAGCGCACGTCTTGAACCCTTCCTGACCGTCCTTGCTGGTTTCAATCAGGTCGTTGAGTACAGAGATGGCTTCTTTATTCATGTCGGTCATTTTCAATTCCTCGCGGGTTGATGAAAGATGCAATAGCTATTGCACCCTGCATGCCAGCTTTGAATTGATTAATTATTTCTTATATTTCAGATAGTTATGTTTAATCGTAAAATCTGTGTCCGAGTTTTTTGCATGATCTGTCATTTGGCCTGCATGCAGAATGCCTGTATTTTCCAGACTGACTGAATCCTGACGGCCGATAGATGAATCCTGAAAAGCTCGAACTGCTGGTAACCCGAGAAATGCCCTTCGGCAAATACAAGGGTCGAATCATTGCCGACCTGCCCGGCCAATACCTGAACTGGTTCGCCCGGGAAGGTTTCCCCCACGGTGAACTGGGCGGCTTGCTGGCCCTGATGCAGGAAATCGATCACAACGGCCTGTCGGAGCTGCTCGAACCGCTTCGCGCCAAACATGGCAAACCTGCCCCCCGGCACTGAAACCAACCGCTCACCTGCCCCTGATTGAGTAGCCCATGCCCGATAACACCCGCCGCGCCCGTGATGAAGCCTTCTGGCTGACGTTTGCCGACCGCTACGCTGTCGAACACGGCCCGGTCAATCTGGAGAACGGTTACTTCGGGCGCATGTCGCGCACGGTGGTCGAGGAGTATCAGCGCAATATCGAACTCATCAACCGCAGCAACTCGGTGCACGTGCGCCAGCGTTTCGATCAGCACGAAAGCCTGGAAATCCGTGCGCAAGTGGCCGGGCTGGTCGGCGTACCCGCAGACTCCGTCGCCCTCACCCGCAACGCTTCGGACGGCTTGCAATCGTTGATCCGCAACTACAACCGCCTCAAGCCGGGCGACCAGGTACTGATCTGCGATCTGGAATACGACACGGTCAAAGGCGCCATGCGTTGGCTGGCACGCCATCGCGGCGTCGAGGTGATCGAGATTGAACACGGCCACCCTGCCAGTTTCGACAGTGTGCTGGCTGCCTACCGCGACGCCTTCGTGCGTTATCCGCGCCTCAAACTGATGGCCCTGACCCACGTCACCCATCGCACTGGCCTGGTGATGCCAGTGAAGGCGATTGCCGCAGCGGCCAGGGAGTACGCGGTCGATGTCATCCTCGACGGTGCCCATGCCCTGGGCCAGATCGAGTTCGATCTCGACGACCTGGGCATCGCCTTCGCGGGTTACAACCTGCACAAATGGATCGGCGCGCCGCTGACCCTCGGTTTTATCTACATCAGCCCCGAGCGCCTGGCCGACATCGACCCGGACATGGGCGAAATGCATTTCCCGGCCACCGACATTCGCGCCCGCACGCCCCATAGCACGCCCAACGTCCCGGCGCTGCTGACCCTGCCACTGGTGTTCGAGGAGCACCGGGCCATGGGCGGTGCCGCCGCCAAGGGCGCACGCCTCAATTACCTGCGCAACCGCTGGGTCCGCGCGGTACGCGAACTGTCGGGCATCGACGTCATGACGCCGGATGACCCGCGCCTGTATTGCGGCATCACGTCCCTGCGCTTTACCCGGCATGCCGATCAACAGGCGATGGCCGAGCGGATGCTCAAGGACTACAACCTGTTCACCATCGCGCGCAGCGGGGCCGCGAGCGGTCCGTGCATTCGCATCACGCCGGGCCTCACCACCACCGCTGCAGACATTGATCTGTTGATCCGGGCGCTGACCGAACTGCGCTGACGTCACACGATACCGCCCCCTGTAGGAGCCGGCTTGCCGGCGAAGGCGTTGTCATGGTCGCCGTGGATTAGCCATTAAACACGCATTATCGTTGACGACCTTCGCCGGCAAGCCGGCTCCTACAAGGGTTTTTTGCGGGCAAAAAAAAAACGGTGCACCGACCAAGCGCACCGTAAAGCCGTAGAACACACAACGAAGTGTCGGGTATAGCCAATCAGTCCAGCAGCGCCAGTGCCTCGGCGGTGCATTCCTGAATGCGGGCCCAGTCGCCGTTCTTGATCCACTCGGGATCAAGCATCCAGCTACCGCCCACGCACATGACGTTTTTCAACGCCATGTAGCTTTTGATGTTGGCCGGGCTGACGCCACCGGTCGGGCAGAATTTCACTTCGCCGAACGGGCCGCCCAAGGCCTTGATGGCTGCCACGCCGCCGCTGACTTCCGCCGGGAACAGCTTGAAGCGGCGGTAGCCCAGGCCATAACCTTCCATGATGCCCGAGGCATTGCTGATGCCTGGCAGCAGCGGAATCGGGCTGTCGACGCTGGCTTCGAGCAGATCACGGGTGATGCCCGGCGTGACGATGAACTGCGAACCCGCGGCTTCGGCAGCCGCCAGCATGCTGCGATCGAGCACGGTACCGGCACCGGTCACCAGCTCCGGACGCTGCTCGCGCAGAATCTGGATAGCCTTGAGGCCGAACTGCGAACGCAGGGTCACTTCCAGGGCGGTCAGGCCTCCGGCCGCGAGGGCGTCGGCCAGCGGCAGGATGTCCTGTTCGCGAGCGATGGTAATCACCGGCAGGATCCGCGCCTTGGCGCAGAGGCTGTCGATCAGGGCAACTTTGTCCGCCATGGAAACGGTGGGGGATGTGTTTGTCATAGCGGCTGATCCTTGGCTCATGGGCACCAGTAAATCTCTAACGTAGGTTGCAGAAACGCGCGAACCGGCATGGCGGCGACATCGTCACCGGCCAATGCGGCACTCAGGGTGGTCAGCTTGGACTGACCGGAAATCGATAAAACCGTGTTCTTCGCCGAAGCCAGCAGCGCGCGACTCATGGTCAGGCGTTGATGCGGCACGGTCGGCGCCAGCATCGGGTAGCAACGACGTGTGCCGTCGGCTTTCAAGGCATCGCTCAGGTTCGGACTGTTGGGGAACAGCGAGGCGGTGTGACCGTCGTCGCCCATGCCGAGTATCAGCACGTCGATCGGCGGCAATTCCGCGAGCAAGCGATCCGCCTGCTCGGCCGCCAGTTCAAGGTTGGCCGTGGCGCTGTACAGACTCAGGAACTGCGCCTTGGCCGCCGGACCTTGCAACAGGTAACGCTTGAGCAGACCGGCATTGCTGTCGGCGTGTTCAACCGGTACCCAGCGCTCGTCGGCCAGGGTGACGACAACCTTGGACCAGTCCAGCGTCTGCTTGGCCAAGTGCTGGAAAAACGCCACCGGGCTGCGGCCACCGGACACCACCAGCGTTGCGGTACCGGTGGCATCGATCGCGTCACTCAGTTGCTTGGCCACGTTCAGCGCCAGCCCTTCGGCCAGCAACACCGGGCTCTTGAACTCACGGGCGCTGACGCCCTGAGGCAGTTTCAATTCAGATATCGCCATACCACGACCTCCCATCCCGCGTGATCAGTGCAATGGAGCTCATCGGTCCCCAGGACCCGGCCGCGTACGGCTTGGGCGCATCACCGGATTTTTTCCACCCGGCGATCAACTGGTCACACCACTTCCACGCGGCTTCGATTTCATCTTTACGGACAAACAGGTTCTGATTGCCGCGCATCACTTCCAGCAACAACCGCTCGTAGGCATCGGGAATCCGTGCGCTGCGATAGGTATCGGAAAAATTCAGCTGCAACGGACCGCTGCGCAGCTGCATGCCCTTGTCCAGGCCTTGTTCTTTGGTCATCACGCGCAAGGAAATGCCTTCGTCCGGTTGCAGGCGGATGATCAGCTTGTTGCTGATCTGCAGGCGCTGCTCGGGGGCGAAGATGTAGTGCGACGGTTCCTTGAAGTGGATGACGATCTGCGACAGCTTCTGCGGCATGCGCTTGCCGGTTCGCAGGTAGAACGGCACCCCGGCCCAACGCCAGTTGCGGATGTCGGCCCGCAGGGCGACGAAGGTTTCGGTGTCGCTCTGGGTGTTGGAATTCGGTTCTTCGAGGTAGCCCGGCACCGGCTTGCCTTCGCTGTAGCCGGCAATGTATTGGCCGCGCACGACCTGAGTGGTCAGGCCTTCCGGGCTGATCGGCGCCAGCGCCTTGAGCACTTTGACTTTCTCGTCACGGATGCTGTCGGCGGACAGGTCGGCCGGCGGGTCCATGGCGATCAGGCAGAGCAGTTGCAGCAGGTGATTCTGGATCATGTCCCGCAGCTGACCGGCCTTGTCGAAGTAACCCCAGCGGCCTTCGATCCCGACTTTCTCGGCCACGGTGATTTCCACGTGGGAGATGTAGTTCTGGTTCCACTGGGTTTCGAACAGGCTGTTGGCAAAACGCAGGGCGATCAGGTTCTGTACGGTTTCCTTGCCCAGGTAGTGGTCGATGCGATAGGTGCGGTTCTCCGGGAAGAACTGCGCCACGGCGTCGTTGACCTTGCGCGAGGACTCAAGGTCCGAACCGATGGGTTTTTCCAGGACCACGCGGGTGTTTTCAGTCAGGCCGACCTTCGACAGGTTCTCGCAGATCGCGCCGTAAACCGCGGCCGGGGTCGCGAAGTAGGCAATCACGCGCTGGGCGCTGCCGGCCATTTCGGCCAGGGCGACGTAGTCGTCAGCCTTGAGGAAATCGACGTGCAGGTAGCTCAGGCGGGCCAGGAAGCGTTCAACCACTGCGCCGTCCAGCTCTTTGTCGCTGACGTATCGGCGCAGCTCGGAGGCGATGAACGCCAGGTGCTGCTGCTCGCTGCCAGGTTCACGGGCCAGCGCGATGATGCGCGTATCCTCATGAAGCAGGCCTGCGCCATCCAGTTGGTAGAGGGCAGGAAACAGCTTGCGCAGGGCCAGATCGCCGAGGGCGCCGAACAAGGCAAAGGTGCACGGTTCAACCGTTATCGAAGGCATGATGTTTGTTCTTTTATCAAGTTAAGCTACAAATACCTTTTTTCAAGGCATGATTCAAGGGAAAATGTAGTAATAAACACAACATTTTACCGAAATAGACAATCCGAGTGGTGGTCGATCGGAGCCACCAGTAGGATAGGCCACCGTGACGGGCCCGATCAAAGTCCCAAATTGCATAGCCGGGGCCCTAATTTGCATTGCTCTCTTGTTTGCGGAGCTAAGGAAACAATATGGACCGCGTGCGAAATTTACTGGAGCAGATCCAGAATCGCCTTGAAGACCTGAACAAGGCTGAACGCAAAGTAGCCGAAGTGATCCTGCTCAACCCACAGCAGGCCACCCGGTTCAGCATCGCCGCCCTCGCCCAGGCCTCGAAGGTCAGCGAGCCGACGGTCAACCGCTTCTGCCGTTCGTTCGGCGTCAGCGGTTACCCCGAACTTAAACTGCAGCTGGCCCAAAGCCTGGCCAGTGGCGCGGCGTATGTCAGCCGTGCGGTCGAGGCCGACGACAACCCGGAAGCGTATACCAAGAAGATTTTCGGCAGCGCCATCGCCTCGTTGGACAGTGCCTTGCAGGCGCTGGATCCGAACCTGATCAGCCGCGCCGTCGACCTGTTGATCCAGGCCCGGCAGATCCACTTCTTCGGCCTTGGCGCTTCGGCTCCGGTGGCGCTGGACGCGCAGCACAAGTTCTTCCGCTTCAACCTGGCCGTCACCGCCCATGCGGACGTGCTGATGCAGCGCATGATTGCTTCGGTCGCCCACACCGGCGAATTGTTCGTGATCATTTCCTACACCGGCCGCACCCGTGAACTGGTGGAAGTGGCGCGCCTGGCCAGGGAAAACGGCGCTTCGGTGCTGGGCCTGACCGCTGAAGGGTCGCCATTGGCCAAGGCCAGCACCTTGAGCCTGAACATTCCGCTGCCGGAAGACACCGACATCTATATGCCGATGACGTCGCGGATCATTCAGCTGACTGTGCTGGACGTGCTCGCCACCGGCATGACCTTGCGCCGGGGCGTGGATTTCCAGCCGCACTTGCGCAAGATCAAAGAAAGCCTGAATGCCAGTCGGTATCCGATTGGGGATGAGTTTAACTAGGCCGGCATCTTCATTGCCTGTCAGGGCCTCTTCGCTGGCAAGCCAGCTCCTACAGGTTGAGCGGCGGTCGCAAATTTTGTACTCGACGCGGACACTGTAGGAGCTGGCTTGCCAGCGAAGGGGCCAGTCCAGGCGCTAAAGATTTTGGCCTAAACCCCAACCCGCGCCTGCAAACTCAAATGCGCTTTCTGCCCCGGCGCCAGGCTCAGGCTATCGGTCCCGCCGCTCGCCGCTTCCACGCAGACAAACTCGCCGATCTCATTCCAGCTCACCCCCAGCAACGGCCGTGACCCGGGGTGCCAGACCACCGTGTCCGCATCGTCGCCGGTGTCGATGCACAACGCCCGCTGCCAGGCGTGGTCGTTGAGCTGCAATTCCCCTTCCTGCTGAAACACCCGCTGACAGCCGCCCTCGACTCGCAACTCGCCTTCCTGCTGGCAAACCTGGCGGTTCAAGTGGTCATAGCCGTGCGCACCCTCGAGCCCAGACAGCGCTACCTCACCGACGTCGCCAATACGCCAATACGCGTGCAACGCCTGGCTCAACTGGCACGGCAGGCTGTCCTGATGCTCGGTGCACAGGCGCAATTCCATGCGTTCGCCCAGGTGCGCATGCAGGTCCACTTGCCAGTCACATAACTGCAGTTGCCAGTGCAGATGCACGCCAGCGTCGTCACTGCTACTGTCCAGCAGCTTCCAGTCGAGCAGCCGGGCCCAGCCATGGGACGGCCAGGCGTTTTCGCTCGGATGGCGCCCATACCAGGGCCAGCACACCGGCACCCCGCCACGAATCGCCCCGACATGCGGCCATTTGGCTGCGCACCACAGCCAGGGTTTCTGGTCCCGGGGCTGAAAGTGCAACAACTGCGCGCCCTGCCGACTGAACACCGCCTGACACAGCGGATGATCGATCACCAGCACATCGCGCATCTGATAGCGCTCCCACGCGAACACCGGACGTTCGCGCAAGGATTTGAAGAAGCGTTGTAGCGGATGCTCATGCATGTGCCGCGATCCTGAAAATCATCTTGTTCTGCGGGTTGCGCCGCCCCAAAAAAAAGCGGACAGCCTTGGCCGTCCGCAAAAATGCGCACATGGAGAGGAGCTTATCGCAACAACGTTAGAACACCGACTGAATTTTCAAGCCGGCCACCAGCGCGTCATCAACTTCATTCACACCGCCCGGGTGAGTGATGTACTGCAGGTTGGGGCGGACGGTCAGCCAGTTGGTCACGTGGAAGCCGTAGTTGACCTCGTAGTTGTACTCGGTGTTGCGCAGCGGCGAGAACAGCGGATCCTGGTAGTCGCTGACACCATTGGACGCGTTGACCAACTCGGCGTTTTTCTTCACGTCATCGTTGACATGGATACGGGCGAAACCGATCCCCATGTCATCTTTTGGACGTGCATCGAACGGGCCCTTGTACACAAACATCAGCGACTGGTAGTTGTCGACGATGTTGGTGTCCTTGTCGTGGAACGTGGCGTTGGCGGCGATGTTCAGGCCGCGGGACGCGTCACCGTTGTGGCTGGTGAGTTGTTGCTGCGCCACGAACCAGTAGCCGGACTTGCTGCTGTGGCTGCGGTAGGCGTTGCCGCTGGTGGCCGCATCATCACCGTTGTCGTCTTCGCGAACGTCATCGGCCTTGGCCGTGCTTTTGTAGTAACCGACACGGTATTCGCCCGGCAGGTTGCCAGGGTTAGGCAACCAGACCAGTTCCACCGGCAATACCGTGCCCTTGGTGCCACTGCCGCTGAGCTTGAAGCCGTTACCGTGCTCCAGTTGCGAGGGGTTCTGGTTGTACGCGCCGATCTGCGCATAGAACTCGGGCGAGATGTTGTACTTCACGCGGACCGCGGCCTGGCTGACCGGCCAGTTGTACCAGATATTGGTCGCCCAGTTGCCCACTTGGGAGCCGCAGAACGCCAGGTTCTGGAACTCGCAGGGGAAGGTGTTGAAGTCTTCGCCTTCGCCGAAGTAACCGGCCTTGACGTCCAGTTTACCGTCGAGGAACTGGTGCTTGATCCACAGTTGGGTCAGGCGAACCATGTGGCCACGGCCGTAGACTTCCTGGGAGGAACTCAAGGTGCCAGCACGCGGGTCGCCGACACGGTCATTGGAGATGTTCTCACCGTTACGGTTGGTGAGCTGGATCTTGGCCTGGGTGTTATCCCAGCCCCACAGCTTTTGCAGGTCCAACGCCACGCCCAGGCCGAACTGGTCGGCGTAACGCGCCGTCTTGTCGTCGTTGTAGCCGCCGTGGAGGTTGCCACCCACTTCGCCGACGTAGTCCATCTTGATGTCGATACCCTGCTCGATCAGCCGGGTCCGCTCGCCACCCCAATCACCGGTCATCCATTCGGAATCGGCGCTGAACGCGTCAGCCGCGTGCACACTGCCGGCCAGCGTCATTGCCGCAATCGCTGATAACTGGCAGATAAGCTGAGCGTTGTTGTTCTTCTTCATCCCTACATCCTCGTTTTATTGTTATTAACTGTTTTTATTTAACGCGGTGACATCGGTTACGGAGAGCGACAGGCTGCTCAGCGCATATCCCCCTGTAGGAGCGAGCTTGCTCGCGATGGTCTCAAGGGCGACGCATTTATCCAGAAAAAACGCGTAATCGTTGGCGTCCATCGCGAGCAAGCTCGCTCCTACAGTGTTGATCTTCAGCGGCCTTTGAATTGCGCTACGTTGGCAGCGTGGGCCTCGGTTTTCGGCACACCGGCCACCCCCAACCGCTCCCCGGTCGCCCCATCGAACAACAGCACTTTCGACGGATCGAACTGCAAGGTCAGGGTCTCGCCCACGGCCGGTGCAACGTCCGGCGCCAGGCGGCAGCAGACCTTGGTGCCGTTGAGATTGACGAACACCAGGGTGTCGGGACCGGTCGGTTCGGTGACCTGGACTTCGGCGCGGATGGTCGGTAAGCCATTCGCTTCGCTGCCCGCCAGCACGATCTGTTCCGGGCGCATGCCGAGGATCACTTCGCGGTCTTCGAGCCCGGCGTCCTGCATGCCCAACGGCAATTCACAGCGCGCCTGGCCGCTGTCGAGCAGCGCCACCAGGCGACCTTCCTTGCGCTGCAAACGCAGGGGGATGAAGTTCATCGGCGGCGAGCCGATGAAGCTCGCCACGAACAGGTTGGCCGGGTTGTTGTAGATGTCTTTCGGCGTGCCGAACTGCTGAATGATTCCGTCCTTCATCACCGCCACCTTGTCGCCCAGGGTCATGGCTTCGATCTGGTCGTGGGTCACGTAGACCGTGGTGGTCTTCAGGCGCTGGTGCATCAGTTTCATTTCAGTGCGCATCTCGACCCGCAGCTTGGCATCGAGGTTGGACAGCGGTTCGTCGAACAGGTAAATCTTCGGCCGCCGCGCCAGGGCACGGCCCATCGCCACCCGCTGTTGCTGCCCACCGGAGAGCTGGCCGGGCTTGCGGCTGAGCAAATGTTCGATCTGCAACAGTTTGGCGACACGAGCGACTTCTGCGTCGATTTCGGCGGCGGGCATTTTGCGAATCTTCAGGCCGAAGGCGATGTTGTCGCGCACGCTCATCGTCGGGTACAGCGCGTAGGACTGGAACACCATGGCGATGTCACGATCCTTGGGGCTCATGCCGCTGATGTCGGCGTCGTCCACCAGAATCGCCCCGCCGCTGATGTTTTCCAGGCCGGCGATGCAGTTCATCAGCGTGGATTTACCGCAGCCCGAGGGACCGACCAGGATCAGGAACTCACCGTCATCGATCTTCAGTTCGATGTTTTTCAGGGTGTCCGGCAAACCGGCGCCGTAGGTCTTGTTAACGTTGCGTAATTCGAGAGTTGCCATGTTCTACCCCTTGACCGCGCCGGACGTCAGCCCACGCAGGAAATACTTGCCAGCGAATATGTAGACCAGCAGTGTCGGCAGCCCGGCGATCATCGCGGCGGCCATATCAACGTTGTATTCCTTGGCCCCGGTGCTGGTGTTGACCAGGTTGTTCAGGGCCACGGTAATCGGCTGGGCGTCGCCACTGGCGAAGACCACGCCGAACAGGAAGTCATTCCAGATCTGGGTGAACTGCCAGATCAGGCAGACCATCACGATCGGGATCGACATCGGCAGCAGGATCTTCCAGAAAATCGTGAAGAAGCCCGCGCCATCCAGGCGTGCAGCCTTGACCAGCGCATCCGGAATGCTCACGTAGTAGTTGCGGAAGAACAGCGTGGTGAACGCCAGGCCGTAGACCACGTGCACCAGCACCAGACCGGTGGTGGTATTGGCCAGGCCGAACTTGCCGAGGGTGAACGAGGCCGGCAACAGCACGGTCTGGAACGGCAGGAAGCAGCCGAACAACAACAGACCGAAGAACAGTTGCGAACCGCGGAAGCGCCACATCGACAGCACGTAGCCGTTCATTGCACCGATAAAGGTCGAGATCAAAACCGCCGGCACGGTGATTTTCACCGAGTTCCAGAAGTAGCCGCCGACCACGTCCCAGGCCTTGATCCAGCCGATGCCATCGATCACGGTCGGCCAGCTCAACAGGTTGCCGGTGCGGATGTCTTCCGGCGATTTGAAGCTGGTCAGCAGCATCACGATCAGCGGAATCAAATACACCGCCGCCGCCAGCAACAAGGTGGCGTAGATCGCGACTCGGCTGAAGCTGAGCGCCGGTTTGCCGAGTTGATTAGTCATGGCGCTTGCCTCGCAGCTCGGAGTACAGGTACGGCACGAGGATGGTCAGTACGGCACCGAGCATCAGCATGGCGCTGGCCGAACCGATGCCCATCTGGCCACGGCTGAAGGTGAAGGAGTACATGAACATCGCGGGCAGGTCGGAGGAGTAGCCGGGACCGCCCGCGGTCATCGCCGCCACCAGGTCGAAGCTCTTGATCGCAATGTGCGCGAGGATCATGAAGGCGCTGAAGAACACTGGCCGCAGGCTCGGCAACACGATCTTCAGGTAGATGGTCGGCAGGCTCGCACCGTCGACTTGCGCGGCACGGATGATCGATTGATCGACTCCGCGCAGGCCGGCGAGGAACATCGCCATCACAAACCCCGAGGCTTGCCACACGGCAGCAATCACCAGGCAATAGACCACGCGATCCTGATCCACCAGCCAGTCGAGACGGAAGCCTTCCCAGCCCCAGTCACGCAGCATCTTGTCCAGGCCCAGGCCCGGGTTGAGCAGCCATTTCCACGCGGTACCGGTGACGATCATCGACAGCGCCATCGGGTACAGGTAAACGGTGCGGATGAAGCCTTCCTTGCGAATGCGCTGATCCAGCAGCACGGCGAGGAACACCCCCAGCACCAGGCTGATGCCGATGAACATGCCGCCGAAGAGCGCGAGGTTCTTGCTCGCGACCCACCAGCGATCGTTGTCCATCAGGCGCATGTATTGCTGCAGGCCGACCCACTTGTAGCTCGGCATGAAGCTGGAGTTGGTGAAGGACAGAACGAATGTCCAGATGATGTAACCGTAGAAGCCAACCAATACGATCAGCATGCTCGGCGCGAGTACCAACTTGGGTAACCAGCGTTGCAGCGCATCGAACGGTGAGGCTTTGCTGAAAACCGCCACAGAGCTCATCGGGATAATCCAGGTGGAGAAGTGAGGATCGGAGTGCGGTCCCCTGTAGGAGCTGGCTTGCCAGCGAAAGCGGTGGGTCAGTCGATACATGTATTGGCTGATACACCGTCTTCGCTGGCAAGCCAGCTCCTACAGGGGGTCACTCAGAGTCAGGGATTACTGGGCGGCCTTGACAGCCGATGCCAGTTGCGCGCTGGCCTTGGCCGGGTCAGCGTTCTTGTCGTTCATGAAGTTGGTGACCACGTCGAAGATCGCGCCCTGCACGGCCAGGGAAGTGGCCATGTTGTGCGCCATGCTCGGTTGCAGGCCGCCGGTCTTCTCGTCCGCCAGGAAGTCCTTGGCCGCGGTTTGCGCGCAAGCATCGAAGCCCAGGCCACTCATGTCGTTGAGCATGTCGGTGCGCACCGGGATCGAGCCTTTGTTGATGCTGAAGACTTTCTGGAAGTCTTTACCCAGAGCGACCTTGGCCAGGTCTTGCTGGGCGGCGATGTCGCCTTTGCGGTCAGCCTTGAGCTTGAATACGGCCAGCGAGTCGATGTTGTAGGTGAAGGCTTTTTCGGTGCCCGGGAACGGCACGCATTGGTAGTCCTTGCCCGCGACTTTGTTGGCGGCGGTCCATTCGCTCTTGGCCCAGTCGCCCATCATCTGCATGCCGGCCTTGCCGTTGATGACATCGGCGGCGGCGATGTTCCAGTCACGACCGGCACGGTTCGGGTCCATGTAGCCGGTGATTTTTTTCAGCTCGGCGAAGGCCTTGGTCATCTCGGCACCCGAGAGGGTTTTCTGATCCAGGTCGACCAGGGCTTTCTTGTAACCATCGGCGCCCATGACCGAGAGCACCACGTCTTCGAATACGGTGCTGTCCTGCCAAGGCTGACCACCGTGGGCGAGCGCGATGAAGCCTGCGGCTTTCAGCTTGTCGCCGGCGGCGTAGAACTCTTCGAGGGTGGTCGGCGCTTTTTCGATTCCGGCTTTCTTGAACACTTGCGGGTTGATCCACAGCCAGTTGACGCGGTGGATGTTCACCGGCACAGCCACGTAGTCGCCGTCGTATTTCACGGTGTCGGAGACTTTCTTGATCAGCAGGCTGTCCCAGTTCTCCGCTTTGGCAACGTCTTTCAGCGCATCGGTGCTGAGCAGGCCAGTGCTGCCCCACTCCTGGATGTCCGGCCCCTTGATCTGGGCGACGCCCGGCGGGTTACCGGCAACGGCGCGGCTCTTGAGGACGGTCATGGCCGTGGAACCGCCACCACCGGCGACTGCGCCGTCCTTCCAGGTGAAGCCGTCTTTTTCGACTTGAGCCTTGAGCACATCGACCGCTGCCTTTTCACCACCGGAGGTCCACCAGTGAACGACTTCCACCGAACCTTTGGCGTCAGCGGCAAGGGCACTCAGCGGGAATGCAGAAAGGGGAAGCAGCGAGGCAAGAGAAATGACAGTAGCGAGGCGAGAAATCGCATTCATCTAGAAGTACCTTTCTTGTTGTTATGCATGCAAGTCTGGTGCTTGCGCTGCATGGATTTTAAACAGGAGTCATCCCTTCGCAGGTAACGAAGGGACGCTCGAATGTCACCACATGGTTACACAGGAACGCTCTGGGCCAACTGCCCCAGCGCCGTGGCCATGCTGGGCGCCAGCGGCAGGCGCGGGATCAACACGGCTTGCCAGGCGTGATACAGGTCGGGTTTGCCGGCCCAGATATCGGCGCTCGGGCGATTTTGCGGATCGAGCTCGTGATACCAGCTGCCGTCTCGGCGGTCGATGAAATGACTGTCACAAAACTCCCAGAACACTCGGTACCAGTGTTCGTAGTATTCCTCGCCCGTGCGCTTGAGCAGAGCGCTGGCGGCGGCGCTGGCTTCGCAATGGGTCCAGTGCAGGCGATGACGAACCACGGGGCGATTGTCCCAGTCGAGGGTGTAGACGATGCCCGGCGCACCGTCGACGCTCCACCCTTGACGACAATTGTGCTCGAACAGTTTTTGCGCATCCGTGGCGAGCCAGCCTGGCGCCGGCATCCCGGCCCGGACCCGCGCCGCTTCAAGGTGCAGCAACAGCCGCGCCCATTCGAAACCGTGGCCGGGCGTGGTGCCGTAGGGGCGGAAACCGTCGGCCGGATTGGCGTGGTTGTATTCGCGCAGCGGCTGCCAGTCGCGGTCGAAATGCTCGACCACCAGGTAGTCGTTGGCGGCGGCGTGCGTATGGATAACGCGCTCGACGATGCGCTGGGCGCGGACCAGCCAGCGGTTGTCCCGGGTGACGTCGGCCAGCGCGAGGAAGGCTTCGGTGGCGTGCATGTTGCTGTTGGCGCCGCGATAGGCTTCCTCGCAGCTGAAGTCGCGGTTGAAGGATTCGCGCACCGCGCCCTCCTCCTCGCTCCAGAAATGCGTGTCGATGATGTCGATCGCATTAATGAGTAACGCTCGGGCGCCGGGCCGTTGGGCGACTACCGCAGAACTCGCGGCCAGTGCGACGAAAGCATGCAGGTAGGCGGCTTTGCCGGTGTTGCCGTCGCGGTGTTCCGGGGTGGCGAACCAGCCACCGTGTTCAGCATCGCGCAGCGGACCGCTGAGGGCTTTGACCCCGTGATCCACCAGCTCGGCAAAACCCGGCAGGCCCTGGATGTGGGCCATGGCGAAACTGTGGGTCATGCGCGCGGTGTTCATGGTTTCGGCTTGGGCGTTGGCCGGCAGGCGACCCTTTTCATCGAGGTTGCCGAAGCCTTCGGCGAGCGTTGCGGCCTTGGCGAACGCCAGCAGGCGCAGGCCTTCGGCGGCGAGCCATTGCTGATGGGCCGGTGCGTTGAGCCAACTGCTGAAGGCGGGTTGGAAGGTGTCCATGGGGTGCCTTTTTTTGTTGTTATGACTGGGGGCAGTCTAAACAACGGGCGGTGGCGGGCTTGTAACGAAGGGGGTGGGTTATGTCACCGTTTTGTGACATTTCTCCTGAGAATGAGTTGATTGATCTGACGCCGAAGAACGATAACGCGGTGTTGCTAATCAACACTGCGAGGCAACTGCAATGTCACCCTTAACCCACCCTCACGCAGATTCTGCAGGCTGACCTCGCCCCCATGACTATGGGCAATGTTGCGCGCAATCCCCAACCCCAACCCATACCCCTGCTGCTGCCCCGCCAACCTGAAGTGCGGTTCGAACACCTGCTCCAGCCGCTGCTCCGGCACCCCTGGCCCCTCATCATCGACATGCAAGACAAACGCGCTGTCATCGTCATCGATGTGCAGGTGCGCGTTCTGCCCATATTTCAGGGCATTGTCGATCAGGTTGCCAATGCACCGCTTGAGCGCCAACGGCTTGCCCGGATAAGGCGCCAGTGCCCGACCTTGCTGGGTCACCCGGCCATTGCCGTTGGGTGCAAGGTACGGTTCCACCAGGCAATCGAGCACATGGTTGAGGTCCACCGGTTCGATATTCTCGTGAATGTCGGTGTCTTTCACGCATTGCAGCGCGCCTTTGACCAGCAGCTCCAACTCATCCAGGTCGCGACCGAACTTGGCTTGCAGCTGTTCATCCTCCAGCAGTTCGACCCGCAGCCGCAAGCGGGTGATCGGCGTGCGCAGGTCATGGGAAATCGCGCTGAACAACTGACTGCGTTCGGTGAGATAACGGCTGATTCGTTCGCGCATCGCGTTGAAGGCACGGCCCACTTCCACCACTTCACTGCCACCGCCCTCGGCCACCGGTTCGACTTCGGCCCCCAGGGACATATCGCGTGCCGCCCGTGCAAGACGCTTGAGCGGCCGGCTCTGCCAGTGCACCAGCAGGCCGATGAACAACAACAAAAAACCACTGGTCAGGACGATGAACCAGACCTGTTGCGCCGGCAGCCCCTGCTCTTCAAGGCTGGTATAGGGCTCGGGCAACAGCGAAGCGATGTACAGCCACTCCCCCGGCGCCATCTGGATCTGGGTGACCAGCACCGGCGGATTGACCGGTTCCAGGGTCAGCGCGTAATGCGCCCAGGAGCGCGGCAACTCGTCGAGTTTCAGCCCGCCGTTGAAAATCCGCAGGTCTTCGGGGCTGACAAACGTCACCGAGATATCCGTGTCCTGCCCCAGGGACTGGCGCAGCACTTCATCCACCGCCTTGAGCACCGCCGCCTTGCGCGGGGTGATCGGCAGCAGCTCCATGCCCAAGGGTTTGTCGTTGAGGGTCACCACGAACCGGGTGCCACCCATGCTGCGCAACTGGTCGAGCACCAGCGGCCGGAACGCCACCGGCAGCGAACGGAAGTAGCTGACGCTGGCGGTCATCGAATGCGCGAGGCTGCGGGCGCTGGTAACCAGCCCCTCGAGCTGGGTGGCGCGCAGCTGCGAAACCCAGATCACGCTCGACAGCGCCTGGGCGAACAGCACCGCCAGCAAGGTCAGCAATAACATCCGCCCGAGCAGTGAACGCGGCACGGGCACCTTGGCGGCGAGTTGGCGGAAAAACTCAGTGGCCATTACTGGCAACCACATTGGCTGCCAGTTGGTAGCCGCTGCCGCGCACGGTACGGATCAGCCGCGGCGGTTTTTCGGTGTCGCGCAGGCGCTGGCGCAGGCGGCTGACCGCCATGTCGACGATGCGATCCAGGGGCATCAGATCGCGGCCACGGGTGGCATTGCCGATGGTGTCGCGGTCGAGGATTTCCTGAGGGTGATCGAGGAACAGCTTCAGCAGGGCGAAATCGGCACCGGAGAGAATCACTTCTTCGCCGTCGATGTGGAACAGCCGATGGCTGACCATGTCCAGGCGCCAGTCATCGAAAGCCAGCACTTCACTGCCGGAGCGTTCCTGACCGAACTGCGCGCGGCGCAGCAGCGCCTTGATGCGTGCTTGCAGCTCACGGGGACTGAAGGGTTTGCCCAGGTAGTCGTCGGCGCCCAGCTCCAGGCCGATGACACGGTCGGCCTCGTCGGAACTGGCGGTGAGCATGATGATCGGCACCTGGGCCTGACGCGGGTGCTGGCGAATCCAGCGGCACAGACTGAAACCGTCTTCGTCCGGGAGCATCACGTCGAGGATCACCAGGTCGCTCGGCGCCTCGTTCATCGCCTGGCGAAAGCCGGCACCGTCGGGCGTGGTCCGGACCTGGAAACCGGCGCGGGTCAGGTAGGTGTCCAGCAACTCGCGTATCTCTTGATCGTCATCGACCAACAAAATCGACTTGTTGACTGAGCTCACTGGAGGCGTCCTTGTTATTTGAGTTGGGACGGATTATGCCTGATGCACCGTTTTTACAAACACCGCAGAAACAATGTGGGAGCGGGCTTGCTCGCGAAGGCGGACTGACATCCAGCACAGATGTCGCCTCATACACCGCATTCGCGAGCAAGCCCGCTCCCACATTTTGATCGCATTTCAGGCCGGGATGGATTGCTCCAGCGCTACCCCTGCGCCCATCAGCCCCGAATACGGCGCCGTCACCAGCCACACCGGAATGCCCTTGAAGTAATCGCTCATGCAGCCCTTGTCGGCAAAGCACCGGGCGAAACCGCTTTCGATGAAGAAGTCGGCAAACCGCGGAATCACCCCACCCACGATGTACACGCCACCGCGTGCACCGGTGGTCAGCACGTTGTTGCCGGCCACACGACCGAGCCAGCAGCAGAACTGTTCAAGCACTTCCAGGGCAATCGGATCACCCGCCAGCCCGGCTGCCGTAATCGATTCCGGGGTATCGAGCACGGCCTCGTGGCCGTCTACCGCACAGATCGCCCGATAGACCCGCGGCAAGCCACTGCCGCTCAATGCGGTTTCAGCGCTGACATGGCCGATCTCGTTGAAGATGTGCTGCCACAGCTGGGTTTCGCGCAGGCTGCTCAGGGGCAAATCGACGTGACCGCCCTCCCCCGGCAATGCGGCGAATCGGCCTTCACCCAGGTCCAGCAAGGTACCGACACCCAGGCCAGTGCCGGGGCCGATCACTACCGCGGGGCGCAAAGGTTCCGGGGTACCTTCGCAGACCACCCGGAACTCGTCCGGCTGCAAGCGGGTCATGCCCAACGCCATGGCCGAGAAATCGTTGACCAGCAGCAGTTGGTCCACCTGCAACTGCTGGCAGAACCCCTGGCGACTGAGCCGCCAGTGATTGTTGGTGAACTTGAATTCATCGCCGCTGACCGGGCCCGCCACCGACAGGCACACCGAACCGAGCGAACCCGGCGCCAGGCCGAGTCCGCCCAGGTAGAGGCTGATCGCCTCTTCGGGGCTGGCGTGATCTGCCGTCGCCAGCACCTGGATCGACTCCAGTTGCTGGTTTTTCCACAACGCGAAACGTGCGTTGGTCCCACCGATGTCACCGACCAAAGCCAGTTTCAATTAAGCGTCTCCAGGGCAGAAGTAAAGGCGCTGGCGCCCTGCTCTGCGGAGCTGAAGGCCATGCGCATGAAACCGAACAGTTCGCGCCCGCTGCCGATGTTATTGGCCAACAGGCCCTTGGCAGGTTCGCGCGCGGCGAATGCTTCGGCGTCCACCTTAAGCTCCAGAGTGCCGGTGACGCCATCGACGCGGATGATATCGCCCTCTTGCACCCGCGCCAAAGCGCCGCCCACATAAGCTTCGGGGCTGACGTGAATCGCCGCCGGGATTTTGCCGGAAGCCCCGGACATGCGCCCGTCGGTCACCAGGGCCACCTTGAAGCCACGATCCTGCAGCACGCCGAGGAACGGCGTCATCTTGTGCAGTTCCGGCATGCCGTTGGAGCGCGGGCCCTGGAAGCGCATCACGGCGACGAAGTCCTTCTCCAGCAACCCGGCCTTGAATGCATCGGCCAGATCCTGCTGATCCTGGAACACCATGGCTGGCGCTTCGACGACCTGATTTTCCAAGGCCACCGCCGAGACTTTCATCACACCGCGACCGAGGTTGCCTTCCATCACGCGCAAACCGCCTTCTGGCGAAAATGCACGAGCGACCGGGCGCAGGATGGTTTCGTCGAGGCTTTCGGTCGGGCCTTCGCGCCAGACCAGCTCACCGTTATCGAGGAACGGTTCCAGGGTGTAGCGGCTGAGGCCGTGGCCAAGCACCGTGTTGACGTTTTCATGCAGCAGCCCGGCTGCCAGCAATTCGCGGATCAGGAACGACATGCCGCCCGCTGCCTGGAAGTGGTTGATGTCGGCTTTGCCATTGGGGTAGACGTGGCTCAGGGTCGGCACGACTTCGGAGAGGTCGGCCATGTCCTGCCAGGTCAATTGAATGCCCGCCGCCATGGCGATGGCCGGCATGTGCAGGGTGTGGTTGGTCGAGCCGCCGGTGGCGTGCAGCGCCACGATCGAGTTGACCAGCGAACGCTCGTCGACGATTTCGCCGATCGGCATGAAATCACCGCTCTGCTTGGTCAGGCGCGTGACCTGATGCGCCGCTTCGCGGGTCAGGGCATCGCGCAACGGCGTGTTCGGGTTGACGAAAGAGGCGCCCGGCAAGTGCAGGCCCATGACTTCCATCAGCAACTGGTTGGTATTGGCAGTGCCATAGAACGTGCAGGTGCCGGGGCTGTGGTAGGACTTCATTTCCGATTCCAGCAGCTCTTCGCGGCTGGCCTTGCCTTCGGCGTAACGCTGGCGCACGTCGGCTTTCTGCTTGTTGGAAATGCCCGAGACCATCGGCCCGCCCGGGACGAAGATCGTCGGCAAGTGACCGAAGCGCAGGGCGCCCATCATCAGGCCGGGCACGATCTTGTCGCAGATGCCCAGCATCAGCGCGCCGTCGAACATGTTGTGGGACAGGGCCACGGCGGTGGACAGCGCGATCACTTCACGGCTGGGCAGGCTCAGCTCCATCCCCGGCTCACCCTGGGTCACCCCATCGCACATGGCCGGGGTGCCACCGGCGAACTGGCCGACCGAACCGATTTCACGCAGGGCCCGCTTGATCTGCTCAGGGAAGACTTCGTACGGCTGATGCGCCGAGAGCATGTCGTTATATGACGAAACAATTGCGATGTTGGCGGCATTCATCATCCGCAGGCTGTGCTTGTCATCGCTGCCGCAACCGGCGACGCCGTGGGCGAAGTTGGCGCACTGCAGCTTGCCGCGCATCGGCCCGTCGCTGGCGGCACCACGAATCAGTGCAAGGTAAGCCTCACGTGTTGCGCGGCTACGGGCGATAAGTCGTTCGGTGACCTCAAGGACGCGGGGATGCATGTGTAGAACTCCAGGCTAACGGATGTGGCGACCTGATTGTCTATGCTGAACAAGGGCCGTTGTGTTTGGGATGACAGACGGTTTTCTTGATCGGTCGGACCAGTTGATTCAGGTCACTCGTTGTAGATTGAACAAAATATTGCCATTAAAAAGGCTTGTTTTCTATTTTTATGCGAATAATCTTGTAATTCCAACAACAAAACGACGGCGGCCCTGTTAAATGACTCTTCGAATCGCAATCAATGGTTTTGGCCGAATTGGCCGCAACGTGCTTCGTGCACTGTATACCCAAGGCTATCGCCAGGACCTGCAGATCGTTGCCATCAATGATTTGGGCGACAGCGCGATGAATGCTCATCTGCTCAAGTACGACACTGTTCATGGCACGTTCGCCGCCGATATCCAGCACGATCTGGAAAGCCTGACCGTCAACGGCGACCGCATTTCGGTCAGCGCCATTCGCAACCCGGCCGAGCTGCCCTGGGCGGCGGAAAAGATTGATGTCGTATTCGAATGCACCGGCCTGTTCACCGACCGGGCCAAGGCCGCCGCGCATATTACTGCCGGCGCGCGCAAAGTGATCATCTCGGCCCCGGCCAAAGGCGCCGACGCCACCGTGGTGTATGGGGTCAACCACGATATCCTGCGTCAGTCGCATCAGATCATTTCCAATGCGTCATGCACCACCAACTGCCTGGCCCCGGTGGCCCAGGTGCTGCATCGCGAGCTGGGCATCGAAAGCGGCCTGATGACCACGATCCACGCCTACACCAACGACCAGAACCTGACCGACGTCTACCACAGCGACCCGTACCGCGCCCGTTCCGCCACCCAGAACATGATCCCGAGCAAGACCGGCGCGGCCGAAGCGGTCGGCCTGGTGCTGCCGGAACTGGCGGGCAAACTGACCGGCATGGCCGTGCGTGTACCGGTGATCAACGTATCGCTGGTGGACCTGACCGTGCAGCTCAAGCGCGAAGCGTCGGCGGATGAAGTGAACGCATTGCTCAAGGAAGCCAGCCGGCATTCGAAGATTCTCGGCTACAACACCCTGCCGCTGGTTTCCAGCGACTTCAATCACAACCCGCTGTCGTCGATCTTCGACGCCAACCACACCAAGTCCAGCGGCAAGCTGCTCAAGGTCCTGGCCTGGTACGACAACGAATGGGGCTTCTCCAACCGCATGCTCGATAACTGCCTGGCGCTGTGCAACGCCGAGTAAGCGAAGCTTCCTGTAGGAGCTGGCTTGCCAGCGAAGACGTCCGAAAGATCGCCATCGCCACCAAGCCGCCCCACCCATTGCCTGTGGAACACCCCATGATCGGTATCAGCTTCACGCAAAAGACCCTGGCGGCGCGCAAGCGTATCGCCCTGGTCGCCCATGACCACTGCAAGGTGTTCCTGCTGGACTGGGCCGAGCGGCACAAAGACCAGCTTGCGCAACACGAACTGGTCGCCACCGGCACCACCGGATTGTTGTTGCAACAACGCCTGGATTTGCCAGTGGAAAGCATGATCAGCGGCCCCCTGGGTGGCGACCAGCAGCTCGGCGCGCGAATCGCCGAGCAGCGGGTCGACATGCTGGTGTTCTTCTGGGACCCGTTCGAACCGCAGCCCCATGACCCGGACATCAAGGCACTGCTGCGGGTCGCGGCGGTCTGGAACATTCCCGTCGCCTGCAACGAATGCAGCGCCGACTATCTGCTGAGCAGCCCATTGATGGATCAGGCGCACCCGCACCGGATCCCGGATTACGCCACCTATCTGCAAAGCCGCGCATAAACCTTCACAATTGAGTGCTTGACCAGTAGAGCGGATGATAAGCATTATCATTCGCTCTACATGGATCAGGTCCTCCCGTGAGTCAATCGCGCTTCAATCACGTCTTCATCGCCCAGCGAGTCTCACTGCTGCGCACCCTGGAGCGGATGGTCAACAATCACAGCACCGCCGAAGACCTCCTGCAGGAAACCTACCTGCGCGTGACCCGGGCGCTCAGTGAACGGGCCATCGATCACCTTGAACCCTTCGTGTTCCAGACCGCCCGCAACCTGGCGCTGGACCATCTGCGTGCGCGTCGCATCCACTCGCGCACCCTGCTCGACGACGTGCCGCTGGACGTGGTGCAGGCCGTCGCCTCCCCCGTGAGCAGCGCCGAGGACGCCGCCCATGCCGAACAATTGCTGGAGCGTCTGAACGTGAGCCTCAACCGACTCAGCGCCCGCCAGCAGCAGATTTTCATGCTCAGCCGTCTGCACGGGCACAGTTACCTGGAGATTGCCGAGAAGCTCGGCGTATCGTTGAGCACCGTGCAAAAAGAACTGAAGCTGATCATGGCGATCTGCATCGGTGTTGCCGAGCGCGTGAACGGCGACTGAGCCCGCAAGGCTTTGCTACCCTTGCCTCTCTTTCGGGCTTGATTAAAAAAACAGCCGTGCGCAGACGCTGCCGAGGAAACACCGTGATGGACACCCACCGCTCCCCTGCCCCTTCCCCGGCACGGGACCCCGCCAGCGCAATGGACCAGGCTTTGGACTGGCTGATCGTGCTGGGCAATCCGAGCGAGGAACAGACCCGACAGTTCCATGTCTGGCTCGCTGCCGATCCCCTGCATGCCGAAGCGTTTGCCAGGGCCCAGGCGATCTGGGACGGCCCGCAGGTGCTGCAATGCGCGCAAAGCCTGGCCGCCCAACCGCCAAAGGTGACCGTGCTGTCGCGCCTGCGACCACACTGGAAACCCCTGGCCACGGCTGCCGTGCTGATCCTCGGTTTGTTCAGCTTCAGCAACTTGCCGATGCGCCTGCAGGCCGATCATTTGACCGTGGTCGGTGAGCGTCAGCGTTTGCAACTGGAGGACGGTTCGAAAGTCCTGCTCAATACCAATTCAGCGTTCTCCAGCACCATCAACGATCAGCAGCGCGTGGCCCGCCTGTATCAGGGCGAGGCGTTTTTCGACGTGTCGGCCAATCGCGCCCAGCCGCTGCAAATCGACGCCGGCCCGGTCAAGGCCAGCGTGCGCGATACCGCGTTTGCGGTGCGCTACCTCGATGGCGTGGCACAGGTGCGGGTGCAGCGTGGCGACGTCGACTTGCAGGCAACCCGCAGCGACGCGCGGGTGCGTTTGTCCGCCGGGGAAAGCATCCGCATCGGCCCCAACGGTTTCGATCGCCCGGCCAAGCTCGATGCCGCCACCGACCTGGCCTGGGTCCAGGGCCGGCTGGTGTTCGAAAACTGCCCGCTGAACCAGGTGCTGGCAGAGTTGCGTCGCTACTATCCCGGCTGGATCATCAATAACAATGAGCAACTGGCCGACGTCGCGGTGACCGGCAACTACCGTCTCGATCAGCCGCTGGATGTCGTACGCTCGCTGGCCCACATCACCTCGGCCCGGCTTCAAGAATTCCCGGCGCTGGTCATAATTAACTGAATGAGAATTATTTTTACTCGATAGCTGAAGGTCGTTCGTCTCGTTATAGCCAATGCAATTGATTCGCATCTCTAAATGCCAATCAGCACCTATAAAGATTCGTGCGACACGGAGCGCTATTCGATGTCCCCTCGTCCTACCCGCCAATCCTCTTCACCTTCGCGCATGCTGTCGTTGCTGACTGCCGCCATCCTGATGGCCGGCAGCGCGCAGCTCCTGGCGGCCACCGCCGACGGGCAGCCGACCCGCAACATGGGCGATTACTCGTTCGCCATTCCCCAGCAGTCGCTGGTGTCGGCGCTTAATGCGTTTACCGCGGTGACAGGCTGGCAAGTCGGCTTGCCGGCCGAACTGGCGCAAGGTGTGGCCTCGCCGGGCGTGCGGGGGGCCCTGCCACCGGAGAAAGCCCTGGATCGCCTGTTGGTGGGGACCAACCTGAGCTATCGCAAACTGGGCAACCACAACATCGTGCTGGAGAAGCGCGCCAGCAGCGGCGCCATCAACCTGCAGCAGATGACCATCAGCGCCACTCGCCAGCAACAGAGCGTGGAAAGCGTGCCGGGCACCGTCACCGTTCACACCCGTGAAGAATTGGACCGCAACAACGTCAACACCATCAAGGATCTGGTGCGTTACGAACCGGGTGTTTCGGTGGGGGGTGCCGGTCAGCGCGGCGGGATCAGCGGCTACAACATTCGTGGCATCGATGGCGCCCGGATCCTGACCCAGGTCGACGGCGTTGAAATCCCCAACAGTTTCTTCAACGGCCCTTACGCCAAAACTCAACGCAACTACGTCGACCCGGAAATCATCAAGCGCGTGGAAATCCTCCGCGGCCCGGCCTCGGTGCTCTACGGCAGCAACGCCATCGGTGGTGCGGTCAGTTACTTCACCCTCGACCCGGACGACATCATCAAGCCGGGCCAGGACGTCGGGGCACGCCTCAAGACCGGTTACAGCTCCGTCGATGAGAGCTGGCTCAAGTCTGCCACTGTTGCCGGTCGGGCCGATCTATTCGACGGCTTGCTGCATTACAGCCAGCGCGACGGTCATGAAACCGAGTCTTATGGCAGCAACAACGGCACTGGCCTGGCACGCACCGCGGCCAACCCGGAAGACGCACGCACCACCAACGTGCTGGCCAAGATCGGCTGGAACTATAACGATGATTCACGCCTGGGCCTGACCTACGAGAAGTACAAGGACGACCGCGACAGCGACCTGAAAAGCGCTTACGGCGGCCCCTTTTTCAATGGCCAACCGACCATTTCCGCGAACATCCTGCCGGGCGGCATGTATCAGTGGCGCACCGGTAATGACACGGTGACCCGTGAGCGCTTCGGCCTGGAACACCGTTTCGCCCTCGACAGCCTGCTGGCGGACAACGTCAAGTGGAGCCTGAATCATCAGGTCGCCAAAACCGATCAGAGCACCGCCGAGTTTTACTTCCCGGTCTCCCGCCAGGTGCTGCGCACCCGCGAAACGCTCTACGAAGAAAAGCAGTGGATACTGGATGCGCAACTGGATAAAGGCTTCAGCCTCGGCGACACCGAGCACCTGTTGACCTACGGCACCACGATCAAGCAGCAGAAAGTCACCGGCTCGCGTAGCGGCAACGGCACCTGCCTGGCGTTGTTCGGCACTTGCCGGGCCATCGGCGCGGTCAGCCCGGGCGATGTGCTGAAAAAATCCAGCGACTTCCCGGACCCGACCATCAACACCTACAGCCTGTTTGCTCAGGACCAGATCAGTTGGGACAAATGGACCTTCCTGCCAGGTGTGCGCTACGACTACACGCAACTCAAGCCGCACATCACCCAGGAGTTCCTCAACACCGTGGCCGCCGACGGTCTCGGCACCGTGAGCGACAAGAATAAAACCTGGCACAAGGTCTCACCCAAGTTCGGCCTGACCTATGCCCTGACCGATCATTACACCTGGTATGGCCAGTACGCCGAAGGCTTCCGTACGCCGACCGCCAAGGCGTTGTACGGGCGCTTCGAGAACACCACCCCCGGCTACACAGTGGCGCCGAACCCGGACCTGGAACCGGAAAAAAGCAAAAGCTACGAAACCGGCCTGCGCGGCAATTTCGAATCCGGTTCGTTCGATGTCGCGGTGTTCTATAACAAGTACCGTGACTTCATCAACGAAGATGCGATCACACCCGGCGACGACCAACTGACCTTCCAGAGCCACAACATCAGGCACGCCACCATCAAGGGCGCGGAGATCAAGGGCCGCTTGAACCTCGATGCCTTCGGTGCGCCTCAGGGCCTGTACACCCAGGGTTCGCTGGCTTACGCCTACGGTCGCAACAACGACACCGGCGAGCCGCTCAACGGTGTCAACCCGATGACCGGCGTGTTCGGCCTCGGATACGACCAGGACAACTATGGCGGCCTGCTCAGCTGGACGCTGGTGAAGAAGAAGGACCGCGTCGACAACAGCAACTTCAACTCGCCGGACGGCGTCAGCAGCCAGTTCAAGTCTCCGGGCTTTGGCATGCTCGACCTCACCGGTTTCTACAAGGTGACCAGCGACGTGACCATCAGCGCCGGCCTCTACAACCTGACCGACAAAAAGTACTGGCTGTGGGATGACGTGCGCGGTTACGACGGCGTGGGCGAGGCAGCCGTGATCAACCCGGCCAACCTTGATCGCCTGACCCAGCCAGGTCGCAATTTCGCGGTCAACCTGATCTGGGACATCTGACCCTCTGTTACCTCGCTGCGCGGTGTTCAATGCCGCACAGTGAGGATTTTTTACTGTCCGGCGCCTGCCCATTCGTCTCGTTACCAGGCGCCTCTTTTTCTCAAGGATTTCTCATGACCCCTCAGGACACCGCTCAACGCCCTGCTCTGCGTTCGCAACGCTTGAACCAGATCACTAACGAGCCTCACACCAGGCTTGATGCCTTGGTCAAAGCCCACGCACCGTTTGAAACCCAGGCCAACTTCGCGCGTTTCGTGGTGGCGCAGTATCTGTTCCAGTCGGAACTGGTGTCGCTGTACAACAATGCCGAACTGACAGCCATCGTCCCGGACCTGCCGGCCCGCTGCCGTGCTGAAGCAGCCAAGGCTGACCTGGCGGACCTGGACACCGAAGTGCCAGCGCCAGTCGCCGGAGCCGTGAAGAACCCAACCAAAGCCGAGGCGCTGGGCTGGCTATTCGTCTCCGAAGGTTCAAAGCTTGGCGCCGCGTTTCTGATCAAGCGTGCCGTTGGCCTGGGCTTGAGCGACACCTTCGGTGCCCGGCACCTTGGCGAACCCGCCGGTGGCCGTGCCGAAGGTTGGAAAAGCTTTGTGAAAACCCTCGACGGGCTGGCGTTCACGGCACAGGAAGAAGCCGAAGTGGAACAGGCGGCGGTCGATGCGTTCAACCGGTTTACCGTGTTGCTGGAACAGGCCTATGCCACCACCCCCGAACTCGCCTGATTGAATGCAATCCCCTGTGGGAGCAAGCCCGCTCCCACAGGGACCGAGCAAACCAGCAGGATCCCGATCAAGCTTGAAAAACCCCCTCGAGCCCATGCCTCTGCCCGCCACCTCCAGACTCGCCCGCATCCTCTTCGGCCTGCTGGCCTACATCAGCCTCGGCATCGGCCTGATCGCCATCGTCGTACCCGGCCTGCCGACCACCGAGTTCATCCTGCTCGCCGCCTGGGCCGCCACTAAAAGTTCGCCGCGCCTGAGCGCCTGGCTGGAAAACCATCGGCTGTTCGGACCGATCCTGCGCAACTGGCGCAACGGCAAAATCATTGCCCGTCGAACCAAGGTCAGCGCCACCGTCAGCATGCTGCTGTGCGCCGGGTTGATGTTGTTCATGCTCGATCATGGCTGGCCGATTTACCTGGCGATCGCGGGCATGAGCCTGGGGAATGCGTGGATCTGGTCGCGGCCGGAACGTCTCTCTCGACCTGCCTGACACTCGCCACATACGACCACCCGTCGGCTTGCCCTCATGCAACCCGGCCCCGCGCCGATGGTTCAGGATTGGCGCTGAATGGACTTGGCGAACCGGGTCTACCCCCGACCCGCAGCCAACACCTCATCCATTCGCGAGTTCGCCCTATGTTCGACGCTCTCTCCATCCGCCTGAAAATCGTCCTGCTGTCCGGCCTGTGCCTGCTGGGCGTGGTCCTCCTGATCGTCGGCATGAACATCTACCAGACCAATCAGAACGACCAGCTGGTCAGTGCCTCCAGCAGCAAAATGCTCACCGCCAGCGTGCAGGATCTGCTCCAGGCCAAGGCGGCCGAACAAGCCGTGCGCGTGCAGAAGACTTTCGGCGAAAACCTGCTGGTGGTGACCGCCCTGGCTGATCAGATCAAGGACATGCGCAGCATGGCCGCCAAGCGCTCGCTTGAAGCCGGGGCCCTGCGCGAAGAGTTGAACCAGAGCCTGAAGACCGCCTTCGAGCGCAACAGCAAGGTGCTGGGGATCTGGCTGGCCTTCGAACCCGATGGCCTGGACGGCAAGGACCGCGAATTCGCCAACGATGCGGCGCGTCAGTCCAATGAGGCCGGTCGTTTCGCCAGCTACTGGAGCCGTGCCGGCGGGGCCGGTATCAATACGATCATGGTCGAAGACGACATGACCAAGACCACCTTGAGCCTTAGCGGCACGCCATATAACAGCTGGTACACCTGCCCCCGCGACAGCAAGCGCACCTGCCTGCTGGACCCGTATGCCGACACCGTCGCCGGCAAGGAAATGCTGATGACCACCATTGCCGTACCGCTGCTGGTGGATGGCAAATCCATCGGTGTGGTCGGGGTGGATATCGCCCTCGACGCCTTGCAAGCGGCGTCTGTCGAATCTCAACGCGAGCTGTTCAATAGCGCCGGCCACATGCTGATCGTCTCCGGCAGCGGCGTACTCGCCGGCTATAGCGCGGACGCGAGCAAAGTCGGCAAAAGCATCAGTGACACGCTGGGCCCGGATGGCAAGGACGTCCTGCAATTGTTGGGTGGAGCCGCGCCGAAAATACTCGAACAGGGCGACCTGATCCGTGCGGTGTACCCGGTCAGCCCGATTGCCGAATCCAAAGCCTGGGGCGTGGTGATCGACCTGCCCAAACAAGTGCTGCTGGCCGACTCGGTGAAACTGCAAGCGGTGCTCGATGATGCCCAGCAAAGCGGCACGATCAAGGCGGTGCTGGTGGCGGTAGTCGCTGGCTTGATCGGCCTGTTGCTGATCTGGCTCACCGCGTCCGGCGTGACCCGGCCGATCAATAGCGTGGCCCAGATGCTCAAGGCGATTGCCAGCGGCGACGGCGACCTGACTCAGCGCCTGCACTACAACAAGAAAGACGAACTGGGCGAGTTGGTCAGCTGGTTCAATCGTTTCCTCGACAAGCTGCAACCAACCATCGCGCAGATCAAGCAAAGCATCACTGACGCCCGTGGCACCGCCGACCAATCTTCGGAAATTGCCCGTCAAACCAGCGAAGGCATGCAGGTGCAATTCCGCGAAATCGACCAGGTCGCCACCGCGTCCAATGAAATGAGCGCCACCGCCCATGACGTCGCCAACAGTGCGTCGAATGCCGCGAGCGCAGCCAAAGGTGCCGATCAGTCGGCCCGCGATGGCCTGTCGATCATCGAGCGCAGCACCCGCGACATCAATCAGCTCGCCGAGGAAGTCAGCAAGGCGGTGACTGAAGTTGAAGCCCTGGCGGTCAACAGTGAACAGATCGGCTCGGTACTGGAAGTGATCCGCAGCATCGCCGAGCAAACCAACCTGCTGGCGCTCAACGCGGCAATCGAAGCGGCCCGTGCCGGCGAGAGCGGGCGCGGGTTTGCGGTCGTGGCCGATGAGGTGCGCAACCTGGCCAAACGCACGCAAGACTCGGTGGAAGAAATCCGCCAGGTGATCGAGCGCATCCAGACCGGCACCCGCGGCGTAGTGGCCACCATGCATTCGAGCCAGACCCAGGCCCACAGCAACGCCGGACAGATCCAGCAGGCGGTGCAGGCCTTGAGCAAAATCAGCGACGCGGTCACCGTGATCAGCGACATGAACCTGCAAATCGCCAGCGCCGCCGAACAGCAAAGCGCCGTCGCCGAAGAGGTCAATCGCAACGTCTCGGCCATCCGCACCGTGACCGAAACCCTCACCGGACAAGCCACCGAATCGGCGCAGATCAGCAACCACCTCAACGCCCTGACCACCCGGCAGATGGAATTGATGGATCAGTTCCGGGTGTAGCCCGCAATAGATCGCAGCCTGCGCCGATCCCTGTAGGAGCTGCCGCAGGCTGCGATCTATCGATCTTTTGATCTATGCTGCCCTCTCGCTCCGGAGGGCCTTCGATGACTGATCTACTCACGTCCATTCAAGCCGCACTCGGCTTGCCTCATACCCCTATCCCGTTCACTTCCAGTGGCGCCCTGCCCTCGGCGTTTGCCGTGACAGACCTGGCGTGCGCCAGCATGGCCGCCGCCGGCCAGGCCATCGGCGAATTGCTCAATCAACAAACCGGGCGCCTGCCCCACCTTGAGGTCGACCGGCGCCTGGCCTCGTTCTGGTTCTGGACCTCGATCCGCCCGATGGGCTGGAGCGTGCCGCCGCTGTGGGACCCGATCGCGGGCGACTACGCGACCAAAGATGGCTGGATCCGCCTGCACACCAACGCCCCCCATCACCGCGCCGCTGCCGAACACGTGCTGGGTGTCTGTGCCGACCGCGCAGCGATGGCGAGCAAGGTGGCTCAGTGGACCAACACCGATCTGGAACAGGCGGTGGTCGACGCTGGAGGCTGCGCCGCCGAGATGCGATCCTGGGCGCAGTGGCAGGCCCATCCCCAAGGTCAGGCCGTAAATGCCGAACAGCTGATTCAGTTCGCCGCCAACAGCAGCCGGAACGCAAAACCCTGGCAAGGTTCGGTGGCGCAACCGCTGGCCGGGATCAAGGTGCTGGATCTGACTCGCGTACTCGCGGGACCGGTCGCCAGCCGTTTTCTCGCCGGGCTCGGCGCCGACGTCCTGCGTATCGATCCACCGACCTGGAACGAACCGGGCGTGGTGCCTGAAGTCACCCTGGGCAAACGCTGCGCGCGTCTGGATCTGCATGACAAGGCCGATCGCGAGCTGTTCGAAGGCCTGCTCAAGGACGCCGACATCCTGCTGCACGGCTATCGCGCCGATGCTTTGGAGCGTCTGGGGTATGGCCTCGCCGAACGCCAGCTATTGGCTCCCGGGCTGATCGACGTCTGCCTGAACGCCTACGGCTGGAGCGGCCCGTGGCAGAACCGCCGCGGCTTCGACAGCCTGGTACAGATGAGCAGCGGCATAGCCGAAGCCGGCATGCACTGGCAGCAGGCGGACAAACCGACGCCCTTGCCCTTGCAAGCGCTGGATCACGCCACCGGGTATTTGATGGCGGCCAGTGCGATCAGGTTGTTGGCCCAACGGTTGAACAGCGGACGGGGCGGCTCGGCGCGATTGTCCCTGGCGCGGACGGCGAAGTTGTTGGTCGAGGGTGGTGCCGGGACGGATGAGCCGCTGCGGGCGGAGGAAGAAAGCGATCAAGGGTTGTTGGTCGAGCAAACGCCCTGGGGGCCGGCGCATCGGTTGCAGGTTCCTTTGAGAATTACCGGGACGCCGCTGCAGTGGGCTATTCCGGCTGGGGAACTGGGTTCACATCGCCCGTTGTGGTGGTGACGATACCGGCCCCTTCGCGAGCAAGCCCGCTCCCACATTAGTCCGCGTTCGTCCAGGTAAACTCGATCTCCTGTGGGAGCGGGCTTGCTCGCGAAGGCGGCGGCCCAGTCAATATCGATATCGCCTGACACACCGTTTTCCGAGCAAGCCCGCTTGTATGTTTAGACTTGTAGGGGTGGTGGGACTAAAAGCCAGCATCTGACTCTAGCCAGTACAGACCGTGGGAGACTTCGCCCCACCCCTTCACCAAAGCGCCGATAAGGAATGCATCGGCCATGACCGACGATAGAAGCAAGCCAGCGCAATGGTGAAGCCCCGACAAGCCTTTAAACCCTAACCCGGAGCTTTCTTTGTGGCAATGAGTGTCTCGCGTTCTGTAGTCGGAGTGGATGTCGCCAAGGCCGAAGTGGTGGTCTATCAGGCCGACACGGATCTGCTGTTGGCCGTGTCAAACGATAAACCGTCTCTTACAAAGTGGCTGAAAACGTTACCTGCAAACAGCGCCATCGCTATTGAAGCCACCAATATCTATCACCTGGATACGGTTGAGCTGGCTCATGCAATGGGACATACCGTCTATGTCATCGACGGCTTCCGTTTGAGTAATTACCGCAAAGGAGTGGGTGGCCGCGCCAAAACAGATGCCAGCGACGCCCGTTTACTGGCGCGTTACTTGAAGAACGAAGAGGAAGAGCTACGTCCTTGGAGCCCGCCGCCGAAGGTCTATACCAAGCTTCAAAGCCTGCTTCGAAGACGAGCGACATTGGTCCAGGCGCGTGTCAGTTTGACTCAAAGCTGGAACGACGAACCGCTGCTGAAAGCGGCATTCAAACAACAGATCGCTGCCATGGGCCGATTGGATTTACTCATCCAGAAGAAGCTGTTGGACGTCGTAAAAGAGGCGGGTCTGCTCGAGCAAGTCAAACGCTGCCAGGCCGTAGAGGGGGTCGGTTTTCTTACCGCCACCGCACTGACGATGGCATTTCAACGTGGCGACTTCGCCAGTGGTGACGCCTATATCGCGTTTCTTGGAATGGATTTGAGAGTCTCTGATTCGGGGCAGATGAACGGACGTCGAAAGCTGACCAAGAAAGGTGACTCAGAGATACGGCGCCTGCTGCATAACGCGGCGATGGCTGCCAGTCGCTCAAAGACCTGGAAGCCGTTTTACGAACGCTATCTGGAGCGGGGATTAAAGACGACTCAAGTGCTGGTCATCCTGGCTCGCAAGCTGGCACGGGTGGCATTCGCCCTGATGAAGAAC
Source organism: Pseudomonas sp. MPC6 (assembly GCF_006094435.1). Lineage (NCBI taxonomy): Bacteria > Pseudomonadati > Pseudomonadota > Gammaproteobacteria > Pseudomonadales > Pseudomonadaceae > Pseudomonas > Pseudomonas sp. MPC6. The sequence goes on from NZ_CP034783.1 coordinate 5,515,641, forward strand.
CAGAGCGAATATCAGCCAAATCCAGTTTTTGGGGCTTCCCCCCAAACATAGAATCTCCCACAGGTCCAGCGTTCTCCACCCTTAAGTCCTGCGCAGGATTTCATCATTGGTCCGCGCCAAGGCATACTTGCCACCCTCCGCACGCCAGAACCAAAAACCGCCCCATGCGTATCCACGTCAGCTTTATCGACCGCGTCGGCATCACCCAGGAAGTCCTGGCCTTGCTCGGTGGACGCAATCTCAACCTGGACGCGGTGGAAATGGTGCCGCCCAACGTCTACATCGATGCCCCGACCCTGAGCCCGCAAGTCCTCGAAGAGCTGCGCGATGCGCTGTTCAGCGTACGCGGCGTGCAGGCGGTGACGGTGGTCGACATCCTCCCCGGGCAGCGTCGGCATTTGCAGCTCGATGCATTGCTCGCGGCCATGACCGACCCGGTACTGGCCCTGGACAGTGCCGGCAAGGTATTGCTGGCCAACCCGGCGTTGATCGCGCTTTACGGTCGCGAACCGGCCGGTGAAAGCGTCGCCGACTTATTCGCCGATCCGCTATTGCTCGACGCTTTGCTGGAGCATGGTTTCCGTCTTCCGCTGCGCGAGATCACCGTCAACGGCCAGACCCTGTTGCTGGACGCCACGCCGATCACCAATGCCGGCGCCTTGCTGACCCTGTATCAACCGAACCGCATTGGCGAACGCCTCTCGGCGCTGCACCACGACCATGCCGAGGGTTTCGATGCGTTGCTGGGCGAGTCGCCGGCCATTCGAACACTCAAGGCCCGCGCCCAACGAGTGGCGGCGCTCGATGCGCCCTTGTTGATCCAGGGTGAAACCGGCACCGGCAAAGAACTGGTGGCGCGTGCCTGTCACGCCATCAGTACCCGGCACGGCTCACCGTTCCTGGCGTTGAACTGCGCGGCATTGCCGGAGAACCTCGCCGAAAGCGAGCTGTTCGGCTACGCCCCCGGCGCTTTCACCGGCGCGCAACGGGGCGGCAAACCGGGGCTGATGGAGCTGGCCAACCAGGGCACGGTATTTCTCGATGAGATCGGCGAGATGTCGCCTTACTTGCAGGCGAAATTGTTGCGCTTCCTCAATGACGGCAGCTTCCGCCGTGTCGGCGGGGATCGTGAGGTCAAGGTCAACGTGCGGATCCTCAGCGCGACCCATCGCGACCTGGAAAAAATGGTCAGCGAAGGTTCATTCCGCGAAGACCTGTTTTATCGTCTCAACGTCCTCAACGTCGAAGTCCCGCCGCTGCGCGAACGCGGCCAGGACATCCTGCTGCTGGCTCGCTATTTCATGCAGCAGGCCTGCGCGCAGATCCAGCGCCCGGTCTGTCGCCTGGCGCCGGGCACCTATCCGGCATTGCTGGGTAACCGCTGGCCGGGCAACGTGCGGCAACTGCAGAACGTGATCTTCCGCGCCGCAGCGATTTGCGAAAGCAGCCTGGTGGACATCGGCGATCTGGACATCGCCGGTACTTCCGTGGCGCGTCAAAGCGACAGCGAGGTCGATAGCCTCGAGCAAGCCATGGAAGAGTTCGAGAAGACGCTGCTGGAAAAACTCTACGTCAGCTACCCCTCCACTCGCCAACTGGCCAGCCGTCTGCAGACCTCCCACACCGCCATCGCCCATCGGTTGCGCAAGTACGGGATTCCCAACAAGCCGTAAGCCTGGGAATGCGATCTCATTCCCCATACAAACCCCCTGTGGGAGCGGGCTTGCTCGCGAAGGCGGTGTATCAGCCAACATTAATGTCGATTGACACGCCCTCTTCGCGAGCAAGCCCGCTCCCACAGGTTTTGTGTCCGGCCAATAGATCCTCTTCAAAAGCGACCTCCACCTGTACGGAAAGCGCTACAGCGGAACGATATCGCTACACCCTCCTCTGATCACCGCCGTGCAAGGCTTTGATCCCTCTAGGCTTTTTTCTTTGCCTCGCGCTGTAGCGATTTCGCTACAGCCGATACATCACCTCGCCTTACAAATTCACATAAGCCATTGATTTATAAGGAATAAACAACATTGGCCGCGAATTTGCTTAGTAACCACTCATAAAACAGGGCATTGCCCCAGCATTCACCATCGCGTCCACCAGACGAGTCTGGCCCCCCTTAGGAGTTTCCATGAGCGAATTGCGTTTTACTGAAGATCACGAATGGCTGCGCACCGAAGCTGACGGTAGCGTCACAGTTGGTATCACCGCTTTCGCGCAGAATGCCCTGGGCGACGTGGTTTTCGTACAACTGCCTGAGCTGCAGTCCTACGACAAAGGCGCTGAAACCGCCACCGTGGAATCGGTAAAAGCGGCCAGCGGCGTGTACATGCCCCTGGACGGAGAAATCCTGCAAGTGAACCCGGCGCTGGACAGCAGCCCGGAACTGGTCAACGAAGATCCACTGGGCGAAGGCTGGTTCTTCCGCTTCCAGCCAACCGACGCCTCGGCTGTTGCCAAATTGCTGGATCAGGACGCCTACGACCGCCTGATCAAAGCCAACGCCGAAGCCTGAGGAGCGCCGACATGACTCAAGTAAATCCTGCCGTTGTAAACATAAGCACCGCCAACGAATTCATCGCCCGCCACATCGGCCCGCGTGCAGGCGATGAGCAAGCCATGCTCAACAGCCTCGGTTTCGACTCCCTGGAAGCCCTGAGCGCCAGCGTCATTCCGGAAAGCATCAAAGGCACCAGCGTGCTCGGCATGGACGACGGCTTGAGCGAAGCCGACGCACTGGCGTTGATCAAATCCATCGCCGGCAAGAACCAGCTGTTCAAGACCTACATCGGCCAGGGCTACTACGGCACCCACACGCCGTCGCCGATCCTGCGCAACCTCCTGGAAAACCCGGCCTGGTACACCGCCTACACCCCGTACCAGCCGGAGATTTCCCAGGGCCGTCTCGAAGCGCTGCTGAATTTCCAGACCCTGATCAGCGACCTGACCGGCCTGCCGATCGCCAACGCCTCGCTGCTGGATGAAGCCACCGCCGCCGCCGAAGCCATGACCTTCTGCAAACGCCTGAGCAAGAACAAGGGCAGCCACGCCTTCTTCGCCTCCGTGCATTGCCACCCGCAAACCCTCGACGTGCTGCGCACCCGTGCCGAGCCGCTGGGCATCGACGTGGTGGTCGGCGACGAACAAGCACTGACTGACGTGACGCCGTTCTTCGGCGCCCTGCTGCAATACCCGGCGAGCAACGGCGATGTGTTCGACTATCGCGAGCTGACCGAGCGCTTCCACGCTGCCAACGCCTTGGTCGCCGTCGCCGCCGACCTGCTGGCCCTGACCCTGCTGACCCCGCCGGGCGAATTCGGCGCCGACGTGGCCATCGGCAGTGCGCAACGCTTCGGCGTGCCATTGGGCTTCGGTGGCCCGCACGCGGCGTATTTTTCCACCAAGGATGCATTCAAGCGCGACATGCCGGGCCGTCTGGTCGGCGTCTCCGTGGACCGTTTCGGCAAGCCGGCCCTGCGCCTGGCGATGCAGACCCGCGAGCAGCATATCCGCCGCGAGAAAGCCACCAGCAACATCTGCACCGCCCAAGTGCTGTTGGCCAACATCGCCAGCATGTACGCCGTCTATCACGGCCCGCAAGGCCTGACCCAGATCGCCAACCGCATTCATCACCTGACCGCGATTCTGGCCCAAGGCTTGAGCACACTCGGTCTGGCTGTCGAGCAGGCAAGCTTCTTCGACACCCTGACGATCAAGACCGGCGCCAACACCGCCAAGCTGCACGACCAGGCGCGCGCCAGGCAGATCAACCTGCGCGTCGTCGACGCCGAGCGTCTGGGCCTGTCCCTCGACGAAACCACGTCGCAAGCTGACGTGGAAACCCTGTGGGCCCTGCTGGCCGACGGCAAAACCCTGCCGGACTTCGCCACCCTCGCCGCCTCCGTGCAAAACACCCTCCCGGCCGCGCTGGTGCGCCAGTCGCCGATCCTCAGCCACCCGGTGTTCAACCGTTATCACTCGGAAACCGAGCTGATGCGCTACCTGCGCAAGCTCGCCGACAAGGACCTGGCGCTGGATCGCACCATGATCCCGCTGGGTTCCTGCACCATGAAACTCAACGCCGCCAGCGAAATGATCCCGGTGACCTGGGCCGAATTCGGCGCCCTGCACCCGTTCGCCCCGGCCGAGCAAAGCGCCGGTTACCAGCAACTGACCGATGAGCTGGAAGCGATGCTCTGCGCCGCCACCGGTTACGACGCGATCTCGCTGCAGCCGAACGCCGGTTCCCAAGGTGAATATGCCGGCCTCCTGGCGATTCGTGCCTATCACCAGAGCCGTGGCGAAGATCGCCGCGACATCTGCCTGATCCCGTCGTCCGCCCACGGCACCAACCCGGCCACCGCCAACATGGCCGGCATGCGCGTGGTCGTGACCGCCTGCGATGCCCGCGGCAACGTCGACATCGAAGACCTGCGGGCCAAGGCCATCGAGCACCGCGAGCATCTCGCGGCATTGATGATCACCTACCCCTCGACCCACGGCGTGTTCGAAGAAGGCATCCGCGAAATCTGCGGCATCATTCATGACAATGGCGGCCAGGTGTACATCGACGGCGCCAACATGAACGCGATGGTCGGCCTCTGCGCCCCGGGCAAGTTCGGCGGCGACGTGTCCCACCTGAACCTGCACAAGACCTTCTGCATTCCCCACGGCGGTGGCGGCCCGGGTGTCGGCCCGATTGGCGTCAAGTCGCACTTGACCCCGTTCCTGCCGGGCCACGCCCAGATGGAACGCAAGCAAGGTGCGGTCTGCGCCGCCCCTTTCGGCAGCGCAAGCATTCTGCCGATCACCTGGATGTACATCCGCATGATGGGTGGTGCCGGCCTCAAGCGCGCCTCGCAGCTGGCGATCCTCAATGCCAACTACATTTCCCGTCGCCTCGAAGAGCACTACCCGGTCCTGTACACCGGCAGCAACGGTCTGGTGGCGCACGAATGCATCCTCGACCTGCGCCCGTTGAAAGACAGCAGCGGCATCAGCGTCGATGACGTCGCCAAGCGGCTGATCGACTTCGGTTTCCATGCCCCGACCATGTCCTTCCCGGTCGCCGGCACGCTGATGATCGAGCCGACCGAAAGCGAATCCAAGGAAGAACTGGACCGCTTCTGCGACGCCATGATCCGCATCCGCGAAGAAATCCGCGCGGTGGAAAACGGCACCCTGGACAAGGACGACAACCCACTGAAAAACGCCCCGCACACTGCCGCGGAACTGGTGGGCGAGTGGACGCACCCGTATAGCCGCGAGCAAGCGGTCTACCCGGTCGCGTCGCTGATCGAAGGCAAGTACTGGCCACCGGTCGGCCGGGTCGACAACGTGTTTGGTGATCGCAACCTGGTTTGCGCCTGCCCGTCGATCGAAAGCTACGCTTAAACGAATGAGGGGGCGGGTTCGCTCGCCCCCCTGTTCAAGAACACCACAAAACCACTGTAGGAGCTGGCTTGCCAGCGAAGACGGAAGATCAGCCGACACAAATGTTGCCTGACACACCGCCTTCGCTGGCAAGCCAGCTCCTACAAAATCGAATTTCACTCAAAGTTGATGCTGACCCCATAACAAGAAACCGGAGAACAACCATGGCTTTAAGCGTGTTCGACCTGTTCAAGATTGGCATCGGCCCCTCCAGTTCCCATACCGTCGGCCCGATGCGTGCTGCCGCACGTTTCGTCGAAGGTTTGCGCCGTGAAGGGCTGCTGGCCGCGACCACCTGCGTCAAGATCGAGCTCTACGGCTCCCTCGGCGCCACCGGCAAAGGCCACGGCAGCGACAAGGCGGTGCTGCTCGGCCTGGAAGGCGAACACCCCGACACCGTGGACACCGAAACAGTCGCCGCTCGCCTGCAAGAAATTCGCGGCAGCGGTCGCTTGAACCTGCTCGGCGAGCACAGCATTGCATTCAACGAAAAAGAACACCTGGCGATGATCCGCAAACCGTTGGCCTATCACCCCAACGGTATGATCTTTCGCGCATTCGACGCCGCCGGCCTACAGGTCCGCAGCCGCGAGTACTACTCCGTCGGTGGCGGTTTCGTCGTCGATGAAGACGCCGCTGGCGCCGACCGGATCGTCGAAGACGCCACAAAACTGACCTTCCCGTTCAAAAGCGCCAAGGACCTGCTCGGTCACTGCAGCACCTACGGCTTGTCGATCAGCCAGGTGATGCTGACCAACGAAAGTGCCTGGCGCCCGGAAGCGGAAACCCGCGCCGGTCTGCTGAACATCTGGCAAGTCATGCAGGACTGCGTCGCTGCCGGTTGCCGCAACGAAGGCATCCTGCCCGGCGGCCTGAAGGTCAAACGCCGGGCCGCTGCGCTGCATCGGCAGTTGTGCAAGAACCCGGAATCGTCATTGCGTGACCCGCTCTCGGTGCTGGACTGGGTCAATCTGTACGCCCTGGCGGTCAACGAAGAAAACGCCAACGGCGGGCGTGTTGTCACGGCGCCTACCAACGGTGCAGCGGGAATCGTCCCGGCTGTACTCCATTACTACATGCGCTTTATCCCCGGCGCCACCGAAGATGGCGTCGTACGCTTCCTGCTGACGGCCGCAGCCATCGGCATTCTCTATAAAGAAAACGCCTCGATCTCCGGCGCCGAAGTCGGCTGTCAGGGTGAAGTCGGCGTAGCGTGCTCGATGGCGGCCGGCGCCTTGTGCGAAGTGCTCGGCGGCACTGTGCAACAAGTGGAAAACGCCGCCGAAATAGGCATGGAACACAACCTCGGCCTGACCTGCGACCCGATCGGCGGACTGGTGCAAGTGCCGTGCATCGAGCGCAATGCCATGGGCTCGGTCAAGGCGATCAATGCGGTACGCATGGCCCTGCGCGGCGACGGTCAGCACTTTGTGTCCCTCGACAAGGTCATCCGCACCATGCGCCAGACCGGCGCCGACATGAAAAGCAAATACAAGGAAACCGCCCGTGGCGGTTTGGCGGTCAACATTATCGAGTGCTGATGCTCACGCGCATCCGCACACTTTTTCAGGAGCTGAATATGTCCACCGAACCATTGCTGAAAACCCCGCTGCACGCACTGCACATCGAACTCGGCGCACGCATGGTGCCGTTCGCCGGCTATGACATGCCGGTGCAATATCCACTGGGCGTGATGAAAGAACACCAGCACACCCGTGAGCAGGCCGGGCTGTTCGATGTCTCGCACATGGGCCAGATCCGCCTGACTGGCGCGAATGCCGCCAAAGCCCTGGAAACCCTGGTGCCGGTGGACATCATCGACCTGCCGGTGGGCATGCAGCGCTACGCGATGTTCACCAACGAGACCGGCGGCATTCTCGACGACCTGATGGTCGCCAACCTGGGTAACGACGAACTGTTCCTGGTGGTCAACGCGGCCTGCAAGGATCAGGACCTGGCGCATCTGCGACAGCACATCGGCGACCAGTGCACCATCGAGCCGCTGTTCGAAGAGCGTGCCCTGCTCGCGCTGCAAGGCCCGGCTGCCGTCACCGTGCTCGCACGCCTGGCGCCGGAAGTGGCGAAGATGACCTTCATGCAGTTTGCCCGCGTGCAACTGCTGGGCGCGGATTGCTTTGTCAGCCGTTCGGGCTACACCGGTGAAGACGGGTTCGAAATCTCCGTCCCGGCCGCCAGCGCCGAAGCCCTGGCTCGCGCCCTGCTGGCCGAACCCGAAGTGGCGGCCATCGGCCTTGGCGCTCGCGATTCCCTGCGCCTGGAAGCCGGCCTGTGCCTCTACGGCCACGACATGAACACCCAGACCTCCCCGATCGAAGCCAGCCTGCTGTGGGCCATCTCCAAACCTCGGCGTGCCGACGGTGCGCGGGCCGGTGGATTCCCTGGCGCTGAAAGCGTATTCGCCCATCAGCAAGCCGGTGTCAGCCGCAAGCGTGTTGGCCTGTTGCCTCAGGAACGCACGCCAGTGCGCGAAGGGGCCGAGATCGTCAACGAGGCAGGCGACATCATCGGTACCGTTTGCAGCGGCGGTTTCGGTCCGACCCTGGGTGGCCCGCTGGCCATGGGTTATCTCGACACGGCCTACACCGCGCTCGACACCCCGGTATGGGCGATCGTACGTGGGAAAAAAGTGCCTTTGCTTGTAAGCAAATTGCCATTTGTTCCACAACGCTACTACCGTGGCTGATTGACTGTTTCTATAAGTAACGCGATTGCGTTAACAGTGCACTAATGTGTAACGCAATCGCCATAAAACAGTGCATGCCGCCCGCTCTAAGCTTCGTTTATGAACCTTGCTTATAACGATTGAAAACAACTGAACAACGCCAACGCATAAGCCCGCACTAGTTGCGGCCTATGCGCGCCGACGCCAGCAAATCCGGGGTGTGCACAGGGCTTGTTTTTTCTCCCGTAGTTGGCGTAGAGTTTGTTCACTGTGTTTGCATGGGTCGCTTGGAATCGTGACCTGGGCAGTAGCCTACAAGTTAGCTACATCCCGTTCGACGTCTTCTTACTCTCCTGCAACCAGCCCCAGTACTCTTTCATGAGAAGGAGACTGTCATTAATTTTTTGCGTCAAAGGAAATAAGAAATGTCCCAACGTCAGAGCGGTACCGTCAAGTGGTTTAACGACGAGAAGGGTTTTGGTTTTATCACTCCTGAAAGCGGTCCGGATCTGTTCGTGCATTTCCGCGCTATCCAGGGCAACGGCTTCAAGAGCCTGAAAGAAGGCCAGAAAGTGACTTTCGTCGCCGTGCAAGGCCAGAAAGGCATGCAGGCTGACGAGGTACAGGCAGAAGCCTAACCTTCTGTTACGAAAAAGCCCCTGATGGTGACATCAGGGGCTTTTTTGTGCGCATAAATCCGTAAAATGGCTTCTTTTTTCCGCCGAGAGCCCTGCCATGTCGAAACACCTGCTCAAACCCCAGGGCGAGTTTCCCGCCGCTGGCCTGGGGCGTCGCCTGGCAGCGATGTTTTATGATTTCCTGTTGTGTACCGCCCTGCTCATCGTCACCAGCGGCATTTACAAGATCATCCAGATGGCGATCATCGGCGAAGACAAAATGCGCGCCCTGACCGAAGCCGGCGCGCTGGACGGTGACCCGTTGCTGTCGACGCTGCTGCTGTTCGTGCTGTTCGGTTTCTTCGCCAAGTTCTGGACCTGGTCCGGCCAGACCCTGGGCATGCAGGTCTGGGGCATTCGCGTGCAGAACGCCGACGGCACATCCATCAGCCTGTGGCAGGCGCTGTTGCGCTTTGTGGTGTCGATCGGGTCTTGGCTGTGCGTGGGCCTGGGGTTTCTTTGGCCGCTGTTTGATAAACAGAAGCGCAGCTGGCATGACATGTATTCCGATACCCAGCTCGTTCGTATTCCGAAGAAGACCAAGTAATTCAGCCATACGAAAACCACTGTGGGAGCAAGCTCGCTCCCACAGTTTTTTGCGCTAGATGATCGATCTCAGGCGTTACCGGCCAATTTCATCCGCGCCGCCTGGGTAAAGTCGAGCATCCGCTTCAACGGCCGAATCGCCTGCGGAATCAACGCCGGATCGACAAAGATCTCATTCGTCCCCTCCTTCAAGCTCTTCAGCGTGCGCTCAAGGGTATTCATCGCCATCCACGGGCAATGTGCGCAGCTGCGGCACGCTGCGCCGTTACCGGCCGTTGGCGCCTCGATGAAGACCTTGTCCGGGCACAGCTGCTGCATCTTGTAGAAGATACCGCGGTCGGTGGCGACGATCAGCGTCTTGTTCGGCAGGCTTTGCGCCGCAGCGATCAACTGGCTGGTGGAACCGACGGCATCCGCCAGTTCGATCACCGCCGTCGGCGACTCCGGATGCACCAGGATCGCGGCATCGGGGTACAGCGCCTTCATGTCTTCGAGCTGCTTGGACTTGAACTCTTCGTGAACGATGCAGGCACCGTCCCACAGCAACATGTCCGCACCGGTCTGGCGCTGGATGTAGGTGCCCAAATGCTTGTCCGGCCCCCAGATGATCGTTTCGCCGTTATCCATCAGGCTCTCGACGATCTCCAGCGCGCAGCTGGACGTCACCACCCAGTCCGCCCGCGCCTTGACCGCCGCCGAGGTGTTGGCATACACCACCACCGTGCGTTCCGGGTGCTGATCGCAGAACGCCGAGAACTCGTCCACCGGGCAACCCAGGTCCAGGGAGCAGGTGGCCTCCAGGGTCGGCATCAGCACGCGTTTTTCAGGATTGAGAATCTTGGCCGTCTCGCCCATGAACTTCACACCGGCGACCACCACGGTCTTGGCCGGATGAGCATTGCCGAAGCGGGCCATCTCCAGCGAGTCGGAGACGCAGCCACCGGTTTCTTCGGCCAGGGCCTGAATCACCGGATCGCAATAGAAATGCGCAACCAGCACCGCGTCCTGAGCCTTGAGCTCGGCAGCAATGGCGGTGCGATAGTAAGCCTCTTCTTCGGCCGTCAGCGGTTTGGGCTGCTTGGCGTCGAGGTGGGCTTGAACCAGTAGGCGTTCGGAAATCTGCGTCATGTTCGCAAGACCTGCAGGCGCTTTCGCGCGAAAGTCGAGTATACACCCGGCTCCGGACCCTTCAGGGTACCGCCGGGAAAGTGAGTATCGTCAGGCACGGACAACGTTGAAGCTGCGCAAGGCTACAGAATATCCCCTTGATGCAAAAGATGATTTTGACCTGTGTGATGAGCAGCAGCCCAGGACCGGACCGAATTCAAATCGCAGGCAAAAAAATCAACAAATCCTCACTTGCGCGGGCCGGCGGGAGCACTGACTTACTACCCTGGGAAACCTCCTACAAAATAAACAGATGCCAGACACGTATCGCGCGCAGAAAATGAATGGTGAACTGTGCCATTCCCCTTTTCCACATGCGAGACTTCTTCGACATGAGCAATGAGAATACAGGCTCTTGCTCCAAGGCCGACCAAGAAGTCAATCACACGTTTTGGTATCTGTTTCTGACCATATTCATCCCCTTTGGCCTCGGGCATTTTGTGTCCTACCTGTTTCGTACGGTCAACGCCTTGATCTATGTGGATCTGGAACGGGAACTGCACCTGTCCGCCAACAGCATGGGCCTGCTGACGGGTGTGTATTTTCTGACTTTCGCCGCGGCGCAGATTCCCTTGGGCGTCCTGCTCGACCGCTACGGTCCGCGCAGCGTGCAAGCCCCCATGCTGTTGTTTGCGGTGATGGGCTCGCTGATTTTCAGCTTCGCCCATACGGAACTGGGCCTGATCATTGGTCGCGGTCTGATAGGCCTGGGTGTTGCCGGCTCCCTGATGAGTGCGATCAAGGCGTGCGCCATCTGGCTGCCTGTCGAACGCCTGCCGCTGAGTACGGCATGCCTGTTATCGGTAGGGGGCTTGGGCGCCATGGCGTCCACCACGCCGTTGCATGAGCTGCTCAAGTGGATCTCTTGGCGTGAAGCATTCCTGATTCTGGCGTTGTTGACTTTGCTCGTCTGCGTAGTCATTCATCTGAGCGTGCCACGCACCTACAAGCCCAAACACACCACGCTCGCTGAAATGACCAAGGCCGTGGGAACGCTTTACTTCTCGTGGGTATTCTGGCGACTGGCGTTGTACTCGGTATTCGCCCATGCGATCTATATGTCGGTACTGTCGCTGTGGATGGGACCGTGGCTACGCGATGTCGCCCGGTTGAACGAGTCCAGCATGGCCAATACCTTGCTCTGGGGCACCGTGGCGATGGTGGCAGGCTCGCTGGCCTTCGGCTCGATCACCGACTTCCTGCGGCGCTTTGGTGTGCAGCCGATCATGGTGTGCGGTGCCGGGGTTTCAATCTTCATCGTATTTCAATCACTGATGATCAGCGGACTACCGGTATCGCCGTTACTGATCGCCATGGGGTTCAGTTTCTTCGGTACCTCCACCACCATGAACTACGCAATCGTGGCTCAGTCGGTATCCCCTGAACTGGCCGGGCGAGTCAGTTCGTCGTTCAACCTGGTCGTGTTCGTGCTGGCGTTTGTCTTGCAATGGTTGATGGGAGAAATTCTGAACCTGTGGCCAGCAGCCGGGCAAGGGTATCCCGTGGAGGCTTATCAGTGGTCGATGGGGGTAATGATTGCGTTGCAGGTACCGGGAGTGATGTTGTGGCTGAGCTTTAAACCGTGGGAATTGAAAACCGCGGCGACCAGGTAAACCAAGCAACCACTACTTCCTTAGCTAAAGCCCTATCCTCCAGGCCTGCCAGCACTAAATCGCAGGCAAAAAAAAATCCGGAAATCCTCACTTGCGTGGGCCTTCCAGACTTTTAAAACTGCTACAAAAATGGTGGGTCGTGTGGGATTCGAACCTACGACCAATTGGTTAAAAGCCA